>CAXXWB010000019.1:0-40483 GCA_963677505.2 uncultured Acidaminobacter sp. | reverse complement strand
GGACTACTCTGCAACAACACCTGTTAAACAACAGGTCGTAGACGAAATGCTACCTTATTTTACAGAAATATTTGGCAACCCGTCAAGTATTCATGGTTTTGGTAGAGATGCGAAGAATAGTATCACCAAAGCGAGAGAAACTGTTGCTAACTTTTTAAACGCTTCTACCGATGAAATTTACTTCACTGGTGGTGGTAGTGAATCAGACAACTGGGCTATCAGAGGGATTGCTTATGCTAATAAAGCTAAGGGCAATCACATTATAACCACAACCATTGAGCACCACGCTGTACTTCATACTTGCGAAGCATTAGCGAAAGAAGGCTTTGAAATTACATACCTTCCTGTAGATGGCGACGGTATGATTGATTTAAAGGCTCTGGAGGCTGCAATCAAAGATACCACAGTACTGATTACTATTATGGCAGTTAATAATGAGATAGGCACTGTATTACCACTTGCTGAAATTGGTGCTCTTGCTAAGTCTAAAGGCGTTATTTTCCATACAGATGCCGTTCAGGCCCTTGGCAATATTAAATTAGATGTTAAAGAGATGAATATAGATGCCATGAGTATGTCATCTCATAAAATATATGGACCTAAAGGGATTGGCGCACTCTACATCAAAAAAGGGATTCGTATTAAAAACCTTATTGAAGGTGGCGCACAAGAACGTAAAAGAAGAGCTGGGACAGAAAATGTTTCTGGCATTATGGGCTTTGCAAAGGCTGTAGAAATGGCCTCTGAGAATTTTGACACCCATGTACAGCATTTAGAAACTTTGCGTAACCGTTTGATGGAAGGCATTCTTGAAAAGATTCCATACGTTAAACTCAACGGTCATAAGACGATGCGTCACCCTGGCAATGTAAACGTTTGTTTTGAATTCATTGAAGGCGAATCTTTGCTTCTAAGCTTAGACTTAGTCGGTATAGCAGGTTCAAGTGGTTCCGCTTGTACATCAGGCTCGTTAGACCCTTCTCATGTTCTTATGGCAATAGGTTTACCGCATGAGATAGCCCACGGTTCACTCAGATTGACCGTTGGTGATTTTACTACAGAAGAAGATGTAGACTACACCATTGAGAAATTGATTGAAATTGTTGCAAGATTAAGAAGTTATTCACCACTATACGACAAAGTGACTAAAAAGTAATTCATTTAGGGAGGGTATTCCAATGCTATATACAGAAACGGTAATGGATCATTTTACAAATCCTAGAAATGTTGGGGAAATTGAAAATCCATCAGGTGTGGGTGAAGTTGGCAACGCTAAATGTGGCGATATTATGAGAATTTATTTGACCATTGATAATGATGTGATTACAGATGTTAAATTTAAAACATTTGGCTGTGGTTCAGCAATTGCATCTTCAAGTGTTTCAACTGAGCTCATTAAAGGAAAAACGGTAGATGAAGCTTTAGCACTAACCAATAAGCAAGTTGTCAACGAATTAGGCGGACTTCCAACCGTGAAGTTGCACTGTTCAGTTCTTGCAGAACAAGCCATTAAAGCGGCAATCTATGACTATGCAACAAAAAATGACAAGACTTATGAAGGTCTTGCAGGCTTTGATCCAGATTCAGATGATGATCACCACGATCACGGAGAGGAAGACGAACTGTAGTCGTCTTTTAAAATCATTTATGATAAAATTGAGGAGAGCTGAGTATAGCTCTTCTTTTTATGTAGGTATGCGATCTTTCACATCGCTTATACTAAGGTTTTGTAAACAAACAAGGCCTATAAATGAAAGGTTGTTGAAAAAATGTTACTAGACAAGAAAAAAGTAGTAGTAGGAATGAGTGGCGGCGTAGATAGTACAGCAGCGGCTTATTTGCTTAAGCAACAGGGTTACGATGTCATTGGGGTTACTATGAAATTATGGGATTCTGATGATCCTGACTATGTAGAAATTGAAGGGGGCTGTTGCTCGTTGTCGTCTGTAAATGATGCCAGACGCGTTGCTGAAAAAATTGGCATTCCTTTTTATGTGGTGAATTTCAAAGAAATATTTAAAAAAAATGTGATCGATTACTTTGTAAACGACTACAAAATGGGCAGAACGCCAAATCCGTGTATTGCCTGTAATAAATACGTTAAATTTGATGCGCTTCTTAAAAAAGCCCATGAACTTGGTGCTTATTGGGTAGCCACAGGTCACTATGCTAAAGTGGAGTATAATGAAGCTACGGACAGATACTTGGTTCGAAAGTCAGAAGAACAGCGTAAAGATCAAACTTATGCCATTTACAATTTGACTCAAGAACAATTGAAACACGTTCTCATGCCCCTTGGTGAGTTCCATTCCAAAGAAGAGGTGAGAGCTATTGCTTCTTCCTTCGATGTGCACGTAGGTTCCAAGGGAGACAGTCAAGAAATTTGCTTTATTCCAGATGACAATTATGGAAGATTTCTTTCCGAAAATATTAATGAGCCTATTGTGGGTGGCGATTTCATCGATCAAGATGGAAAAGTCATAGGCAAGCACAAAGGTATTGTTCACTATACCGTGGGACAGCGAAAAGGACTAAATTTATCCTTGGGACACCCTGGTTACGTGACTCAAATTATTGCAGAAAAGAATCAAGTGATCATAGGGACCAATGATGATGTGTTCTCTTCAGGACTCATTGCAGACCTAGTCAACTTTATGCCTTTTGATACATTGGAAGAACCAATTGAGGTTTTTGCAAAGATCAGATATTCAGCACAAGTGGCTAAGGCGAAGGTGTCACCTCTAGAAAATGGTCAAATTCGAGTAGACTTTTTAGAACAGAAGCAAAGGGCAGTTACCCCTGGTCAAGCGGTTGTTTTCTATACAGAAGATTATATGATTGGTGGGGCTACAATTGTTTCTGCAATCAAATAACGATTTTTTATTGGTTTTTCAACCATTTTCTGATATACTATTTCTAATATAGGCAAATAGAGAAACAGCTACGATGAAGACGAGTACTAGATTAATCTCAGAGAGTGACTGTCGGTGCAAGGTCACACAATCTATGAAGCTACTTCAGAGCTCTTGGCCAAAAGCCGAGCGTCGACTAACGTTATCAGTCTGGTTTATTTAAACCTCTTGAGTGATCGATCGATAAATAGGGTGGTACCGCGGGCTATGCTCGTCCCTATTGCACTGATGCCAAGGGGTTTTTTTGATGAAAAAAACAAGAAAAAAACAGGAGGCGATAAAATGGAAAAAATGGGCTTAAATGAAATCCGATCACGTTTTTTAAAATTTTATGAAGAAAGAGACCACCATGTTGAAGCCAGTTACTCCCTCGTACCACAAAACGATAAATCATTGCTTCTAATTGGGGCAGGCATGGCACCGCTTAAAAATTATTTTATGGGTCTTGAAGTGCCTCCAAAACCAAGAATGGCAACTTGTCAAAAATGTATCCGTACAGGCGATATAGAAAATGTAGGCTACACCTCTCGCCATGCCACATTCTTTGAAATGCTTGGAAACTTCTCGTTTGGAGATTACTTTAAAAAAGAGACTGTCCGCTATGGCTGGGATTTTATATTAAATGAACTTAAACTAGACCCAGATAAATTATGGCCAACAGTTTATGAAGAAGATGATGAAGCTTTTGCTATTTGGAGAGATGAAATTGGTATTCCAGAAGAGCGCATCACTAGACTTGGTAAGAAAGATAATTTTTGGGAAATTGGAACAGGTCCTTGCGGTCCATGTTCTGAAATCTATTTTGACCGTGGTGAAAAATTTGGTTGTGACGATCCAAATTGCCGTCCTGGTTGTGATTGTGAGCGTTACTTAGAATTCTGGAACCACGTTTTTACCCAGTTTGATAGAGACGATCAAGGTGAATATCACCCCCTGGCTAAGAAAAACATCGATACAGGCATGGGCCTTGAAAGAATTGCATGCATTCTTCAAGAGGTTGATAGCATCTTCGAAATTGACACCATTCGTTTTATCTTAGAAGAAATTTGTCGCATGTCAGGCAAAACCTATGGCGAAGATCATAAACAAGATATTTCTATTAGAATCATTACAGACCATATTAGAGCAGTTAGCTTTATGGTTTGCGACGGTATTATGCCAAACAATGAAGGTAGAGGCTATATTCTTAGAAGACTCCTTAGAAGAGCGGCAAGACATGGAAAGATTTTAGGCATTGAAGGCGCTTTCCTGAAAGATTTAGTGGAAGCTGTTGTGAAAGTTTCTGGAGAAGCTTATCCAGATTTGGTAAAACGTCATGACTATATTAAGAAAATTATTGAGATTGAAGAAGATCGTTTCCAACAAACCATCGACCAAGGTCTTAATATTCTAGTAGAATATATTGGAGAGCTGGAAGCCTCTGGCAGCAAAGTTCTTTCAGGGGAACACGCTTTCAAACTCTATGACACATACGGTTTCCCACTTGATCTGACAAAAGAAATTTTGGAAGAAAAAGAAATGACCGTCGATGAAGAAGCTTTTACCAATGAAATGACTGCTCAAAGAGACCGTGCCAGATCGGCAAGAGGCGATGGCGATGACTTAGCGTGGGAAGAGGATGCATTTTCAACTCTTTCAAAGGACATCACCTCTGAATTTACAGGCTATTGGAGATTTAAAACTGAAGGTTCTGTACTTGCTATGGCAGATGATTCTAAACTCCTTCAAGAAGCTTTTGCTGGTATGAAAGTTAGAGTTGTTTTGGACCAAACCGTTATGTATCCTGAAGGTGGCGGTCAAGTTGGTGACCATGGTACCTTAGTTGCTGATGACTTTGAAATGAAAGTCAGTGATGTTCGTAAAGGTAATAATGGCACGATCATACACATAGGCAAAATCACTAAAGGCAGCCTTAAGGTTGGCATGACAGTTGAGTCACAAGTTGACCGCAGCAGAAGATTAGACATTGCCAGAAACCATAGTGCAACCCATTTGCTTCAAAAAGCGCTCCGAATGGTATTGGGAGACCATGTTGAGCAAGCGGGTTCTCAAGTGGATGACAAGCGCCTAAGATTTGACTTCACTCATTTCCAATCCCTTAGCGGAGAAGAAATTAGAAAGATAGAACACATTGTTAATAACCAAATTTTTGATCCTTCAGATATTGAAGTGATTAATACCAGTATCGATGAAGCTAGAAAAATGGGTGCAATGGCACTCTTTGGTGAAAAATATGGTAACGAGGTGCGCGTTGTTAAAATGGGCGATTTCTCCATGGAACTTTGTGGTGGGACTCACCTTAACAATACAGCTGAAGTGGGCATGTTTAAAATTGTCAGTGAAGCAGGTGTGGCAGCAGGTGTTAGAAGAATCGAAGCCATTACAGGCAGATCGGTCTTTGAAAAGTTAAATGTTTATGAAGAAAAAGTCGAAAACATTGCTGCAACTTTAAAAATTGCTACAATGGATGCAGATACTAAGGTTGAACAACTTTTCAACGATTACAGAAAGCTCCAAAAAGACTACGATGACATTAAGAAGAAAGCAGCTTCTGGCAATATTCAGGAATGGATAGACCAAAAACGCGAGATCAATGGATTTAATGTAGTTGCTGCTCGTCTTGACGGTGTAGAAATTGATATTTTGAAAGATCTTGGAGACAAAATCAAGGACAAACTTGAAAATGCAGTCATTACCTTAGGTGGTGTCAACGATGACAAGGTGCTTTTATTGGTTATGGCAGGTCAAGATGCGGTAAATAAAGGGGCTCACGCAGGAAATATTATCAAGGAAGTTGCTAAAATCGCTGGCGGCGGTGGTGGTGGCAAACCGAATATGGCTCAAGCTGGTGGTAAAGATCCATCAAAAATTGACGCAGCCCTCAACGAAACATTTGCACTCGTTGAAAAAATTTAGTGTATTTCCACCAATGAAGTGGGTATACTGATTGAAAAGGGAGGACAAACCTATGGACAAAACAATGAAATTTAATGTAGATCAACAGCAATCAGATGAACGTAAAGAAATTCTCAAGTTTGTCTACAATGCATTAAAAGAAAAGGGTTACCACCCTGTAAACCAGATGATTGGCTATCTTTTATCTGGAGATCCAACTTATATTACAACACACAATGATGCAAGAAAAATGATTCGCCGCGTCGAAAGAGATGAAATTTTAGAAGAACTTTTAAGATTTTATTTGGATCGCAACTTAGATTAAGGAGAAATAATGAGATATATGGGACTTGACGTTGGTGATGCAACCATTGGTGTTGCTCTCAGCGACTTATTGCACATTACGGCTCAGGGTAGAGAAACACTGAGAAGAATATCCATCAAGGAAGATATAGACCGTTTGGTAGATATCATCGTCGAACAGGATGTTGACAAAATTGTTGTGGGTTTTCCTAAAAACATGAACGGCACTGTTGGTCCTCAAGGCGAAAAGACTTTGGCTTTTTCACAAAAACTTGAGAAAAAGTTGAGATATTCTGATAGAATAAAAAATAGACAGATAGAAATCATTATGTGGGATGAACGTCTGACAACTGTAGCGGCTGAAAAAATGCTCATTAGTGCAGATGTCAGCAGAAAAAAGCGCAAAGACGTTATCGATACAGTGGCTGCAGGATATATTTTGCAGGGCTATCTGGATTCCGTTAGTCAAAACCGTTAGTTCGGATTTGCATAAACTACAATTATAATTTAGAAGAGGTGCTCAAATGAACGAAGAAAATATCGTAGTATTAGTAGATGAAGAAGGTAATGAATTAGAACATGAAGTTGTGTTTACATTCTCATTAGAAGAAAAAGAATATGCTGTTCTTTTACCACTTGATGGTTCAGAAGAAGCAGTTGTTTACAGAATGCAAGAAACTGAAAATGAAGAGTTCTTATTTGAATTCATTGAAGATGATGATGAGTTTGACAGAGTTGCACAAGCTTATGAAGATCTTTTAGATCAAATGGAAAGTGAAGTAGAGCAATAAAACATTCTTAAAGAGGTGCCCTCATGGAAATGTCTTTTGATACCTTAAAAGAAAAACTAAAAAATAAGGGTTATAAGCTCACACCTCAAAGAAAAGCTATTTTAGACGTGGTTATGGCCAATCAGGGCAAACATCTTAGCACAGAAGATATTTATGATATCGTGCGCAAGGATTGCCCTGATATAGGCCTTGCAACTGTTTATAGAACATTGCTTTTGTTGAGTGATCTGGATGTGTTGTCTAAAATCAACATAGACGATGGCTGTGTGCGTTATGAACTTAATATTCATGAAGATGACCATCAACATCACCATTTGATTTGTTCAAATTGCGGTGATATTTTAGAGGTTGTCGACGATTTACTTGAAGATTTAGAAAGACGAATTGAAACTGAATTTGATTTTCAAATCAAGGACCATAAATTAAAATTTTATGGGATATGCAGCAAATGTAAAAAAACCTTGTAATCTTCGTATTGCAAGGTTCAATTTTTGATTAAATAAGGTGGTGAAACAATGACAAAGAAAGTATCTGGTTTAAAAATTATCCCATTAGGTGGATTAAATGAAATCGGTAAAAACATGACAGTATACCAATACGAGGACGAAATGATCGTTGTCGATTGCGGTATGACTTTCCCAGAAGATGAAATGCTCGGTATTGACGTGGTCATTCCGGATATAACATTTTTAAAGAAAAATGCAGATAAAGTTAAAGGTATTATCTACACACATGGTCACGAAGACCACATAGGGGCAACCCCTTATGTACTTAGTCAGTTAAAGATGCCGTTATATGGCACTCGTTTGACTTTAGGACTCATTGAACACAAACTCAAAGAGCACAAAAATGTTGGTGCGGTACAATTTAACGTGGTTAAGGCTGGTCAAACGATTAAACTTGGCGCATTCGAAATTGAGTTTATTGCAGTTGGACACAGTATTCCTGATGCAGTCAGCTTATGCATCACTACACCTGTAGGCAAGGTAATTCACACAGGTGACTTTAAAGTAGACTATTCCCCAATTGACGGTCAAAGAATAGATTTGAACAGATTTGCAGAACTAGGCAATGAAGGTATTTTAGCTCTTCTCGCAGACAGTACAAATGTTGAGAGAAAAGGGTATACCATGTCGGAAAGTTCAGTAGGGCAAACCTTCGATGAATTATTCCATCACGCCCAAGGCAGAATTATAGTTGCAGCTTTTGCATCTAATATTCACCGTGTTCAGCAAATCATCAACGCTGCAGAACTGAACAACCGTAAGGTTGCTTTTGTTGGCCGTTCTATGATCAATGTGTCTGAGGTGGCTAAGAACTTAGGTTATTTGAAACTTAACGAAGATTCAATCATTGATATTCGTGATTTAGACCGTTATCCTGACAATGAAATTGTTGTGGTCACTACGGGTAGCCAAGGTGAACCAATGTCAGGTCTTTCAAGAATGGCAAGCGGCGAACATAAAAACGTTGCCATTCGTTTAGGTGATATGGTTGTCTTTTCTTCAACACCAATACCAGGCAATGAAAAGAGCGTTACCAGAATCATCAATCTCCTTTACGAAAAGGGTGCTGATGTTATTTACGATGATCTTGCAGACGTTCACGTTTCAGGACATGCTTGTCAGGAAGAGCTTAAACTTATGCACGCCCTTACAAAGCCAAGCTTCTTCATTCCACTCCATGGTGAATACAGCCATTTGAGAAAACATGCAGAGCTTGCAGAAGAATTAGGCCTACCAAAAAGTAATATATTTATTATGAAAATAGGTGACGTTCTCGACTTACATCCATCTGGCGGAAAGTTACTCAAGCCAGTTCCAAGCGGAAATGTTTTGATTGATGGACTCGGTATTGGCGATGTTGGCAATATTGTCCTCAGAGATAGAAAGCATTTGGCTGAAGATGGTTTGATGGTAGTGGTTATTGCACTCAATAAAGAGTCAGGACAAGTTGTCAGCGGTCCAGATATTATTTCAAGAGGTTTTGTCTATGTGAGAGAATCTGAAGAATTAATGAATGGTGCTAGAGACAAAATTAATGAGATTCTCAAGAGATGTTTAGCCAATAACGTTAGAGATTGGTCAGGACTCAAGTCTTCCATTCGTGATGGACTAAAGGAACATTTATATGTTAGCACGAAGAGAAGTCCAATGATTTTGCCAATCATCATTGAAGTATAGCCAATTACAACATTCATCAGATAAACTCAGGAAACTGAGTTTATCCGTGCGTTTAGAGGTGCTTATGAAAAAGACAATCTGGTTGACCTTAACATTAAGCGTTACATTACTTTTTACAGCTTGTGGTGTTTCAAAAGATGATTTTCAAGCGAAGGATCCCAATAATAAAGAACTAGAGGTTGTAGAAATTGCTTCTGGTAGTACAACAAAAACCATTGCAGCTAAATTAGAAGAAGCTGGGATTATCAAAAGTGGTGATGCTTTTGTGAGCAAAGTAAAGGAATTAGATGTTGCCAGTGAGTTACAGGCTGGCAAGTATCAACTGAGCCCGTCAATGACTGTTGAAGAAATTGTCAAGCTGATTGCAGATGGTGCAACCTATGTTGAACGTGTGAAAGTGGTTATCCCTGAAGGATACGAAGTCAGACAAATCATTGATAGGTTAGTAGAGGCGGGATTAATTGATCCTGCAACTTTTGAAAATGAGCTGATCAATGGGACATTTGATTATCCCTTTATTCAAGGCATTGATCGTAGTAGTCGCTTAGAAGGTTACTTGTTCCCCGCAACATATCAATTTAAAAAGGGCATTACGGAGCATGAAATTATTAATGAAATGCTAAATGCCTTCAATAAGGCTTTTGATCAAAAATTCTATGAGCAGGCCAAAAGTTTAAACATGAGTGTAGAAGAGGTTATAACCCTTGCATCTATCATTGAGAGAGAAGCAAGAGTAGCTGAAGAGCGCCCAATCGTTTCTAGTGTTTTCCATAATCGCTTGGACAAGCCTATGAGACTTCAGTCATGCGCAACGGTACAGTATATTTTAGGTGAGCGAAAAGAAGTACTTTCTATTAAAGATACTAAAATTGAATCGCCATACAATACTTATCAAAATGATGGACTGCCACCTGCACCTATTGCATCTCCTGGTAAAGCATCGATTGAAGCCGCTCTTTATCCTGCAGATACAGATTATTTGTTCTTTGTAACTACCAACAATGGCGATGGTTCTCATTATTTTTCTAGAACCTTAGAAGAACATAATGCCGCCATTAAGAAAAGTAAAAAGTAAGGGAGTCATTCACTTGACAGAAGAAAATAACCGTATAGTATATAATGAGGTAGTTTCTTATATTAGAGGATTAATGCCCAAAAGAAGTTTGTATTTTCAAGACTTAGAAGCTTATGCTGAGGAACATCATGTTCCAATTATACAGCCAGAAGTCGCACAGCTAATACAAACGCTAATTCACTTGCATAAACCTGCTCGCGTTCTAGAAATTGGAACTGCAATTGGTTATTCTGCTTCAATTATGGCAGAGGCAATGGTAAAAGGTGAGATAGTCTCTGTAGAAATTAGAGAAGATATGCACCAAATGGCTAAAGAAAATGTAAAAAAATATGATACAAATGTTCAATTTGATTTTCGATTAGGAGATGCACTAGAAGTACTTCCTGAAATAAAAGGGAAATTTGATATTATTTTCATTGATGCTTCAAAAGGGCATTACTTGGAGTTTTTAGAGCTGAGTTTATCTAAACTCAATTTGGGAGGTCTGATCATATCAGACAATATTTTGTACAAAGGCATGATTGCTAATCCTGAATGGGTTGAGAAAAGGAAAAAGACCATCGTCAAGCGAATGAAGAACTTTTTAGTGGCACTTACAGCCATCGAATCCCTTCATACTTCAATTGTTCCAATTGGAGATGGCGTTGCACTCAGCTACAATATTGGAGGGAAAGATGAAACAAATTGAGTTGCTGGCTCCTGCAGGAGACCTAGATAAGTTAAAGTTTGCCATAGAATACGGCGCAGATGCGGTGTATATTGGCGGTGAAATTTTTGGGCTGCGTGCCAGTGCTAAAAACTTTTCTTTTGAAGAAATGAAGCAGGGCGTTGAATTTGCTCATACTCGCGGGAAAAAAGTATACTTGGTTTTAAATATTATTCCTCACAATAGAGATTTGCACTTACTGGAAAATTACTTGAAAGATATTCGAGAAATCAATGTGGATGCAGTGATTTTGTCAGATCCAGGAACGCTATTGTTTGTAAAAGAACATCTTCCAAATATGGAAATCCATTTGAGTACGCAAGCCAATAACACCAATTATATGAGTGCTCAATTTTGGCATCAAAATGGTGTAAAGCGAGTCATTCTAGCGAGGGAAATGTCTTTTGAGGAAATTGCAGAAATTGTGTCTAAAGCCCCAGAAGGCTGTGAATTTGAAGCTTTTATGCATGGCGCAATGTGTATATCTTATTCAGGTAGATGTCTTTTAAGCAACTATATGACAGGCAGAGATGCAAATAAAGGGGACTGTGCTCAGTCTTGCCGCTGGAATTACTATTTGGTAGAAGAAAAAAGACCTAATGAGTATTATCCTGTGGTAGAAACAGAAGAAGGCACCTTCTTCTTCAATTCTAAAGACCTTTGCATGATTGAATTTATACCTGAGTTAATTAAGTCAGGACTCGATTCTTTAAAAATTGAAGGCAGAAATAAAAGTATTTACTATGTTGCTAATATTGTCAGAGTCTACCGAGAAGCTATAGACAGTTTTTATCGTGACCCTGAACACTATGAATTTAAACAGGAATGGCTAAAAGAAATTAAAAAAGCCAGCCATAGAGATTTTACAACAGGGTTCTATTATAACCGTCCAACGGAAAAAGATCAGCACTACACAAGCAGTTCTTATGTCCGCGGTTATGATTTTACTGGGGTTGTTAAGTCATATGACGCAGAAACAAGACTGGCCCTTGTAGAGCAGCGCAATCGTATGGTGCTTGGTGATGTCCTTGAGGTAATGGGTCCAAACTACTATAGTCATAAACTGACAATCACTGAAATGTTCGATAAAGACGGCAAACCTATTGAAACTGCACCCCATGCACAACAGCTTATTTACATTCGAATGGATGAGCCAGTAAATGAATTTTATATTTTAAGACGAGAGAGAGAGGATGATTTATTTGAGTAGACCTATTCTAATCGGCATTTGTGGAGGTACTGGCTCAGGAAAAAGCACAGTAGCTAAGGCAATTTTTGAATCTCTCCCAGAAAAGAATATCTCAATCATTGAACAAGATGCTTATTACAGAGATCAGACTGAACTTTCATTCGAAGAGAGAGTAAAAACAAATTATGACCATCCTCTAGCTTTTGATACAAATCTTTTGGTTGAGCATATGGCAACGCTTCTAAAAGGTGCGGCCATTGAGAAACCAAATTATAATTTCTCCAATCATACAAGAGAAACTTTTACCACACATATTGAACCTAAAGACATTATCATTCTTGAAGGCATTATGATTCTTGAAGAAAAACGCCTCAGAGATCTCATGGATATCAAAATATTTGTAGATACCGATGCAGACGTGAGAATTATCAGAAGAATTGTTAGGGATATTCAAGAAAGAGGAAGAACTCTAGACTCGGTGATTAACCAATATTTAAATACGGTTAAGCCAGCCCACGAACAGTTTATTGAGCCGACTAAGAAATTTGCAGACTTGATTATTCCAGAAGGTGGATACAATAAAGTTGCTATAGATATTATGGTGGCAAAAGTCAGAACAATTGTAAGCGACAAGTATTCAAACTAATTGAAGTAGGATTATAATTAAATTAAGTGAAAACAAAAAAAGCGCATATGCGCTTTTTTGTTTTAGATAAAAAAGATTCTATAAAAACTGTTTTATAAAAGCTTTAAATATTTATTGAATAATCTCCATATCATAAGGACCCAAATATTCTTCAATTTCTAGGAAGATTCGTTCTACACCAATCCACCACTTAGGGTCTTCGGCATAGGTTTTATTAAGCCATTGGAAAGGATTTTCACCCTTTTCGCGGTCTGAAAGAATATTTTTTATTGTTTCGGCAGCGATTTGTGAGGAATCATTAATATTGGTGTTATACTCAATCCAACTGCTAAAAACGTTGAAAGGATTGTTGATAATAAGTGCTGCATTTTCAGACCCACGTCTGACAAAGCCTTGCTCTTGACCAGCAATAGCAAACATCAACACTGGATTAACATCTGCTACAGCAGCACTGTGCATGATAGCAGAAAAATAAGGTTCATTGGCCAATAATGAATTTTTTCGTTTCAAATAGCCTTGCATACGTTCCTTATTAATTGGTGAAAATCCTAGAAACGAGGGGAAACCAGACGAATTTCTTGCGGCTATTACACGAACAATCAACTTCATGTTAGCTGGTCGATAAGACTCGACGTTAGTGAGGGAAGAAGCGTCAGCAAAGCCAATATCATTTTTAGACAATATGGTTTTGCTGTAAATAAAGGCAAATGAACCTAATAAAACAGCCCCACATACGTAGATGAATATTCTCTTATAATTGTATTTAAATTTTACACGTCTTATCGTTTCGTCAGAGTCGCTAGTTGAAGTGAGGACAAAGTCAACTTCGTCTAAGACTTCACCAAAATCTTCAGGATAGAGTTCATTCTCATAATCTATAAGATTCTCCACTTCGGCTTCTTTGAGCACTTCATTTTCCAAAGGGGTTTCAAACGTTACTAAGGGAAGGCTATCTTCATAAGCTATTTGAAATTCTATCGTTTTTTCATTGGCTTCTTCAAGACATAATTTGGCAATCTCTGAACTTGACAAACTGTACTCTGTGCTCATCAAAATCCAGTTTTGGAAATTATTTATAATTTGAACCACAGGCAAGTCAAGGGAAATCAGTATATTCGCCACATCATAGTAGGTAATTTCAAAACTGTCATTGCCGTTAAAATAGTTTTTAATCAATTCTTGACGGACCAGACGTCGTGTTTTAAAGTCCATGCCTCTAAGATGATCGTTGATTAGGTCGTCGACTTTTTCTAAAAAATAAGCTTGCGAATCTTGAACATCCGCCGCTGTTTGCTCTCTAAGTTGATAAAGAACAGAAGCGTTAATAATACACTTCTGCGCCAAATGTTTGATATTGATCACAAATGCCGCTCCTAACATATTTAAGTATTTCGTATATAAAACTAATTTTACAGTTAGTCATACTATTCATACAGATTATAACACAAATATGGCTTATCAGCGTTCAAATTTCAATATTTGCTAAAAATTAGACAAATCCCACTTTAGCACTTGAAAACCTTGCAATAGAACAGTTAAAATAATATTATACAGACTGTGTGGAATCTATGTTTATTTATAAATGGTTTTATTTTGTCTTTTTACTGATTTGGCTAATTGTGTATAATTAGCTTTTCTTTATTTTTGATAACAGTACTTTTAAATGAAAGGGTGATAAAACGTTGGAAATAAAAGATTTACTTAGAATGTCCGTTGAAAAAGGCGCTTCAGACATACATTTAACAGTAGGCATGCCGCCTGTGCTTAGAATGGACGGTGCCTTGGTAAAGCTTGTTGAAGAAGGAGTGCTAACGCCTGAGGAAACACAAAAGTTTGCATATAGTCTCATGTCTCAGCATCAAATTGAAACTTTCGATAAATTAGGAGAAATTGATTTTTCTTATTCAATACCAGATTTTTGTAGATTCAGAATTGATATTTACATGCAGCGCGGGTCCATCGGCATAGCGCTAAGAGCCGTACCATTAGAAGTGCCAACGATTGACTCATTAGAGCTTCCTAGCATTCTTAAGGAAATTGCTAGCTTGAAGAGAGGTCTTATATTAGTAACAGGTCCAAATGGCTCAGGAAAATCAACTACCCTAGCGGCAATGATTAATCATATTAATCAAACGCAAGAAGTTCATGTCTTAACAATTGAAGACCCCATTGAATATTTACATAAGCACGATAAGGCTATGGTTAATCAAAGAGAATTAGGAATCGATACTAAGAACTATGCCAATGCCCTAAGAGCTGCTCTCAAACAGGATCCAGACGTAGTTATGATAGATGAAATGAAAGACTTGGAGACTATTTCAGCAGCCATCAACGCCGCTGAAAAAGGTCATCTCGTACTTACAACCCTTCATACCATGGGTGCTGTTGCCACGGTGGATCGTATCATTGACGTATTTCCAAAAGAACAGCAGCAGAAGGTTAGAATTCAGCTGTCTTCAGTATTACAAGCTGTCATTTCACAACAATTGGTGAGAAAGGTTGATGGCAATGGTCGAGTGGCCGCCATGGAAATAATGATTTGCAACCCAGCCATACGCAATCATATTCGCGAGGATAAAACCTATCAAATTATCAATTCGATTCAAACCAGTAAAAAAGAAGGCATGTTCTCCATGGACGCTTACTTAGTAGAATTATATAGAACCAATCAAATCACCTACGAGGAAGCTGTGTCTAGTAGTGTGGATAGAGATTGGGTAATCAAAATGTTATAACGGGGAGACTCATGATATTTATTGTATCTTTAATTGCTATGTTGATTGGTTTTTCTATAAATTTGGGTATAACTTACACTAGGTTTTTATTAGCATGTGAAGATTTAAATACGCTATTTTTTTAAAAATGATGTTAAGATGATTTCAAAAGATATCCATTTGGTATAAAATGAATTAAGCATTTATTTCAAGGAGGATTCCATGGCTTACAATTTAGAAAATTATATGGAAATTGCAGTAGACCATATTATGCCCCATATACTAAGAGCTTTTCCCGATATTTGCACCTGTGAACATTGTTTGCTGGACATAAAAGCAATCGCGTTAAATCAGCTAAAGCCTCATTATATTGTTTCAGAAATGGGTGAAATGTATTCAAGACTTGAAGAGCAAAAGACTCAATATGAAGCCGATGTTATGAAAGCTTTGGTAGAAGCAATTTTAATGGTTAAGGCGAAACCGAGACATGAGTAAAACCATTGTATTGATTGGTCTTTCTGGATGCGGAAAGTCTACATATGGGTTGGCGTTATCTGAAAAACTGGGTAGACCTTTTTACGATATTGATCAAATTATTGAAGAAGAGCTGGGCATGACTATAAAGGAAATTTTTGAAAAAAAGGGTGAAGCTTTTTTTAGAGATACAGAATGGGAAACTTTTATGGCCTATTGTGAGAAACCTGAGTCGGTCATTTCAACAGGTGGAGGTCTTGTACCCGTAGCCATCAAGAATGGGCAAAACAAGCCAGAACAGGTATTTTTCTTATACTTAAATACAAGTGTATCGGAAATTGCAAAACGATTGTCCAATCCTGAAGCCCTTAAGGTAAGACCCTTAATGAAACAGGGTGGAGACTTGTATAAACAAATTGAAAATCTCTATAATGAGCGTTCAAAAGCTTACTTAAATTGGGCAGATGGAATATTGTCTACTAATTAGGTTGACAAATAGCCCCAACTTATAATATTCTCTAAGGGGTGCGGTTGCTTTGCAATCGAATGAACTTATAATTAAGTAACGGAGGGATTTATCAATGATAGGAGCAAGTGATTTTCGTAAAGGCGTGACCTTCGAAATCAATGGGGAACCATTTGTAATCGTAGATTTCCAACACGTAAAACCTGGAAAAGGCGCAGCGTTCGTAAGAACTAAGTATAAGAGTTTAATGTCTGGTACGATTCGCGAAGAAGCGTTCAATCCAAACGTAAAGTTCCCAAAAGCACATATCGAAACGAAAGATATGCAGTACCTTTATTCAGATGGTGAGCTTTACTTCTTTATGGACAATGAAACATTTGAACAAATTCCATTGTCATATGAGCAAGTTGAAGATGCAATCATCTACTTAAAAGAAAATGATTCTGCAACACTTAAATTCTACAAAGGCAAGTGTTTCCTAGTAGAAGCTCCAAACTTTGTTATTCTTACAATTACTGAATCTGAACCTGGTATTGCAGGGAATACAGCTTCAAATACAACAAAGAAGGCAACTGTTGAAACTGGTGCAGTCGTTGATGTGCCACTCTTCGTTAACGAAGGTGACAAAATTAAGATTGATACGCGTACTGGCGAGTACCTTTCTAGAGCGTAGTTATTCTTATTTCAGGCTGCACATTTTCATATCATCAACCCTTTAGGAAACTAAAGGGTAAGTGGCGCTATATGCGCTAGTCAAGCGCTAGAAGCGCTAAACCATCAAAGGAGGGTTACCATGAGCGTACTTTTTGAAAGAGTATCTTACCTACGAGGCCTTGCAGACGGATTAGATCTTGATAAGTCTAAGAAAGAAGCTAAGCTTTTGGCTGAAATCGTCAACGTTTTAGAAGAAATGGCTTACGCAATTGAAGATGTGGAAGGCAATTTGGAAGAAATGGACGAGTTCGTTGATGCAATCAACGAAGGCTTAACAGATTTAGAAGACGATTTTTACTCAGACGAAGAGTTTGACACGTTTGAATGCCCTGATTGCGGAACTGAAATTTTCATTTCTGAAGATGAGTTCGATGAAGATTTGTGTGCGGAAGTTAGATGTCCAGGATGCGGCTCTGAATTTGTTGTCTGTGACGACGATGAAGAAGATGATTGCTGTTGTTGTGGGGACGATTGTGATTGCGACGACGAGTGCGATTGTGATGACGATTGTGAAGCCGGCAGCTGCACATGCAACTGTGATTCTGATTCTGAAAAATAAGCCATACATTGACTTGAACCCGACTCCAGTTTTGGTGGTCGGGTTTTTTCATGTACTAAACCTAAAAATAGGTAAGTGTTAAGTGGTCTCAAGATTTCACAACATTGTCACCGCTATGGTTTTTTGGTATAATGAAATTTGAATGGAGGGAATTAAAATGGCTGAAAATACTCAAATAGATACTTTGGAATATGGTAATGTAAACATTTCTGATGATGTGATTGGGATTATATCCTCTATCGCTGCAGCAGAGATTGAAGGCGTAAACGGTCTTTCTGGAAAATTAACTGAAGATCTCGTAGAGATGTTTGGTAAAAAGAATTTTTCAAAAGGTGTTAAAGTTGAAATTATAGAAGATAAAGTGGTTATTGATTTGAATTTAATCGTAGACTACGGTGTTAAAATACCAGATGTTTCTTGGCAAGTTCAAGAAAACGTAAAGACTGCAATTGAGTCTATGACGGGTCTTTCTGTTTCGGCGGTGAATGTTCATGTTAATGGCATTAACATCCACAAGGATAAAGTTGATAAGAAGACAACAAACGAATAGTACAAAACTAACTCTCTATACGAGAGTTAGTTTTTTCTAATAAATTTTAGGAGGCGGCAATGAGTCGTAAGTTAACACGAGAAATCGTAATGAATACCCTGTACCAAATGGAGATGCATAGCAACTTCAACGCCAATGACTTTAATCCATATTTGGCAGACAATATTTTAGATGACAAAGAACTTGAGTTTGGTAAAAAAGTAGTCTCTCTTTTTTCAGAAAACAAAGAAAAGGTAGACGAATCTATTAAAACTTATTTAAAAGGATGGACAATGGATCGTATTTCTAAAGTGGACTTGTCTATCATCCGTGTTGCTGTCACAGAAATACTCTATCTTGAAGAATTAACGATGGCAATATCCATCAACGAAGCTGTCAATCTTGCTAAGAAGTACAGCGATGAAGAATCAGCTGGTTTTGTCAATGGTATTCTCGGAGAGCTTGCGCGGCATTTGGAGGCTTAAAGATGGAAACTTGCTTTCTCGGTATTGATACCAGTAATTATACAACTTCGATGGCTTTAGTCGATGTTAAAGGAAATGTGCTGTTTGATAAAAGAATCGTGTTAACCGTCAAACCCGGAGAAATAGGTCTACGACAATCCGATGCATTTTATCAACACGTCATGAACCTACCGGGTATTTTTTTTGATTTGCCTTCTGAAGGGTTAAAGTTCATTCAAGGCATTGGGGTTAGCACAAGACCGAGAAATGTTGAGGGTTCCTATATGCCAGTATTTAATGCAGGTCTTCAATTTGCCAAAGTCATTGGTAAAAGCTTAGGTTGCCCTGTATATGAGTATGCCCATCAAGATGGACATATTATGGCAGCTTTGGGACTGGAGCATCAGATCATTGGCAAAAAAACTATGAATGTCCACATATCTGGCGGCACAACTGAAATTTTTAACAGCCGTTGGTCATCGGAAGAAAAATATTTTGAAACGGATATTATTGGTGGTTCTAAAGACATCAGTATAGGACAGTTGGTCGATAGAATTGGCGTTTATATGGGCTATCCTTTTCCTTGTGGACAACACATGGAAGGGGCTATCAACCAATTGAAGACATGTGAGTATAAAACAACAAAACGACTTCCTCTTAAGGCTGCTGAGGGCATGTTCAACCTGTCGGGTATTGAAAATAAAGGCAAACAGCTCCTTGAGAAAGGCATGTCAAAAGAAGATTTTCTATTTATGTTCTTTAACGAGTTGGGTGATTTTTTATGCAATATTTTGAAAGAAGCCATTGCAAAAGAAAAGCCAGATAGGCTTATATTGGCAGGAGGCGTCATGAGTAACTTTTGGATTCGCAAAAGGCTCCAAAGTCTTTTTGACCTCTATCCTGACCTTGAAATTATATTAACCCCTTCTGTTTACTGCACAGACAATGCTGTGGGTATTGCAAAAATGCTGCTAAGAAGAGGGTAGGCATAGTTAAGAAAGGATGAATCCTTTTGAAAATACGAGCGCTAAAAGTTGCAGAAGTAAATCAATATCTGAAGCAAGCGATACAAAGAGATCCCATACTGAATCGGATTTCTGTAGTTGGTGAACTTTCCAACTATAAATTTCATACCAGTGGACATGCTTATTTTGCCTTGAAAGATGGAGATGCAAAGATTAATTGTGTTTGGTTTAACGCTGTTGAGGATCCTAATAGCAGAACGTTATCAGATGGCATAGCACTTATGTGTCAAGGCTCTATCACCATTTATGAAAAAGAAGGAAAATACCAGTTGTCTGTAAGACAGGTTGAAAAACTGGGTATAGGAGACCTTGCTGAAGAGTTTCAACGTTTAAAACAAAAATTATCAGAACTTGGCTATTTTGATATAAATCAGAAGAAAAATTTGCCTTTTTTACCTAAAAGGGTAGCCATTGTAACGTCTCCAACAGGGGCAGTTATTAGAGACTTGTTAGTCGTATCAGGAAGAAGAAATCCTAATATTGAAATCATCGTCGTACCAGCCGCTGTGCAGGGTAATGACGCACCTATAAGCATAAGCACTGCCATTGACCGAATTAATGAATTGAATTTGGGAGATGTGATTATTTTAGCAAGAGGCGGGGGCTCAATTGAAGAACTTTGGGCTTTTAACACTGAAATTGTGGCTAAAGCCATTTTTGAAAGCCAAATTCCAATTGTGTCTGCCATCGGTCATGAGACCGATTTTACCATTGCAGATTTTACTGCTGACTTAAGAGCTGCAACCCCATCAGAAGCAGCGGAGATAGTCTTCCCATCCCTTGGTGAATTACAATCATCTGTGGATAGCCTCTACGAAAAACTCAGAGAAAAGATGACTAAAAGGTTAAAAGATTCTAAAATGACATTGTCTTTACACAATCCTGAGCGTGAATATGGTAAAATAATATCAATGACAAATAGGCACCAAGAGCAAATGGATCAGTAGCTGATTAGGTGTAAGCAGTACCTTCAGCAAACTATAGAAAAAGATAAGGCAGTGTTGGCAGGTCAAGCCGAGACACTCGAAGCTTTATCACCACTGAGAACGTTGACGAGAGGATATGCAGTTGTAACAGACGTAGATAATCAAACTGTAAAATCTGTGGAACAGATTGCGGTGGGAGCTCATCTTAAAGTGCTGTTAAAAGATGGTAGTTTAGAAGCTCTTGTGACGCATAAAGACAACAAGATAGGAGAAAATCATGGCTAAGAAAAATCCTACTTTTGAAGATCAATTATCTGATTTAAAGACCATAACAAAACAACTAGAAGATGGACAACTGCCACTGGATGAAGCCCTTAAACTCTTTGAAAAGGGAATAGGTCTATACAGAAGTTGCTCTAATCTTTTAGAAGAAACAGAACGTAAAGTTGGCTTGCTGATGGAAAACAGCGAAGTGAAGCCGCTGAATGATTTGGAGGTCAATGAATGAATTTTGAAAAGGAATACGCACTGCGTTTAGAGCAGATTGACTCATATTTGAACGGCTTTTTTATTAGAAGTGACAATAAATTTGTTGAAACCATCAACAAATCTATGAGATACAGCTTAATGGCTTCAGGTAAGCGCTTAAGACCTATTTTACTCATGGAGTTTTCTAAGCTTTTTAGCAAACCTTGTATGTATATTGAAGATTTTGCGGCATCTGTTGAGATGGTCCATACTTATTCCTTAATTCACGATGATTTACCTGCTATGGACAATGACGATTTGAGAAGAGGAAAGCCTACCAATCACGTGATCTTTGGCGAGGCGACTGCAATCTTAGCAGGAGATGGACTCCTAAATTACGCCTATGAAAATATGATGGATTGTGCCCTTAAGGATTGGGAAAATGCTATTAAATATCTCGAAGCTTCTAAGGTGATTGCAGAAGCATCAGGACATAAAGGAATGATTCTAGGCCAAGTGGCTGATTTAATGAATGAAGGCGAGTCTGTTGATCTTGAAACATTAGATTTTATCAACCTTCATAAAACTGGTGATTTACTTAGGGCTTCAATGGTTGCGGGTGCTATCCTTGGTGGATGTAATCATGAAGAACTACTGATTGTTGAAGCGGTCGGCAAAAAAATAGGTTTGTGTTTCCAAATCGTTGACGATATCTTAGACATTGAAGGCTCTGAAAAGGAAATGGGAAAGACCCCTGGCAGTGATGAAAAAAATGACAAGACCACTTACCCTACATTAATAGGCGTCAAAAAGTGTAAAGAGATTGCAGCAGAGTTGGTTGATACATCCATTAGTGGGTTACAGGATATTGACGGGGATACCTTATTTATTGAGGCTTTAATCCGTTTTATCGGCGAAAGGAATAAATAATGTACACGCATTTTTGGCAGGGTATTTACCATAATGAAGTTTTCCAAGTCGCTTTTATCAGCTGGTTTTTAGCTCAGTTTGGCAAAGTGATTTTAACCTTATTCACAGAAAGAAAGCTTAATTTGTATAGAATGATTGGTTCAGGCGGAATGCCAAGCTCCCATAGTTCTTTCGTTACAGGACTAACAACTGCCGTAGGCCTTACAGCGGGTTTTGATACACCTATTTTCGCAGTTGCATTGGTTTTATCTTTGATTGTTATGTATGATGCATCTGGTGTTAGAAGAGCGGTTGGCACACAAGCAATACTTCTCAACCGTATCATTGAAGATTTTTACAAAAATAAACCCATTGATAATAAACGATTAAAAGAACTGGTTGGTCATACGCCAGTAGAAGTATTCTTTGGCGCAGCACTGGGTATTATTGTCGCAAATATGATGATTTAGTGAGGATATGCTATGAAACTCTTAAACCAAATCCAATCGCCTAAAGACTTAAGAAAACTCTCTCTAGAAGATTTGGACAGACTATCCATCGAAATCAGACATTTTTTAATACAAACGATTAGTGAAACTGGCGGACATTTGGCGTCTAACTTAGGTACCGTAGAATTAACTCTGGCTCTGCACTACAGCTTTAACTCACCAAAAGATAAGTTGATTTGGGATGTAGGGCATCAAGCCTATGTTCACAAAATTATTACTGGACGCAAAGATGCCTTTCCTACTTTAAGAAAGTTAGATGGCCTCAGCGGTTTTCTTAAACGAAGTGAGTCCGAGCACGATATTTTCGAAGCAGGTCATTCAAGTACCTCTATTTCAGCTGCTCTTGGCATTGCAAAAGCGAATCAGTTGGAAAATAAGAAGGACCATGTAGTTGCCATTATTGGCGATGGTGCTCTTACTGGCGGTATGGCTTTTGAAGCTATGAACCACGGGGGACATTCTAAAGAGAAAGTTATTATAGTCCTTAATGACAATGACATGTCCATCGATGAGAATGTAGGGGGATTATCCACCTATTTGGGGCATATTAGGACCAATGACACTTATTATAAGCTAAAAGTTGGTACCGAAAAAGTATTAGGAAATATTCCTAATATGGGAATGCCAATGGTTAGGGCTATTAAGCGTTTTAAGAATTCTGTTAAAAGCTTCTTTGTTCCAGGGATGCTCTTTGAAGACCTTGGACTTACCTATATTGGGCCAGTAGATGGTCATAATATAAAAGCCCTTATTGAGGCCATAGAACGGGCTAAACACGTTGATAAATCTTGTGTAATCCATGTGATTACGAAAAAGGGTAAGGGTTTTATACCCGCTGAACAAGACCCTGATAAATTCCATGGTGTTGGACCTTTTATGGTTCATAGTGGAGAGTCTAAGTCATCTAAGAAAAGAGGTTATTCCAATGTTTTTGGAGATACCCTTTCTGAAATTGCAAAAACCGATGATAAAATCATTGCCATGACAGCAGCTATGTGTTCTGGCACGGGCTTATGTCCGTTTAAGAATACTTACCCTGAACGATTTATTGATGTAGGTATTGCGGAACAACACGCTGTCACTATGGCTGCAGGATTGGCTCTAGAAGGGTTTAAACCCGTTTTTACAGTCTATTCAACTTTTCTGCAAAGAGCCTATGACCAAATCATTCACGATGTTTGCATACAAGATTTACCCGTACTCTTCGCCATTGACCGTGCAGGACTTGTTGGACAAGATGGAGAAACCCATCAAGGTATTTACGACATCTCCTATCTGAGCCATATTCCAAATATGTCAATCTATGCATCTAAAGATGCTGCAGAACTAGAAGAAATGACTAAATCTTTATGTAAGAATCTTTCAGGTCCAACGGCTTTAAGGTATCCTAGAGGTGACGCTAAGACCCTAATACCCTTTGAAGGCGATCCTCTTAAACCAAGATTGGAATATCGATATGGAGATGACTTTGTATTAATTCCTGTTGGAAATATGTTCGAAAATGCTCTTGGCGCATTGGAAATATTAAACAGGCAAGGTGTTTTCGGTAAAGTTATTAATCCAAGAAAGATTCACCCTATAGAACTGGAAGATATTTGTCATTTAGCAGGAGAAACGAATCGATGGATATCTATAGAAGATCATGTTGCTCACGGTGGCTTTGGTGAGATGCTTCAAATGAATCTCTTAGATGAATGCAAACCGATTACTTTAAAGCGATTGAGCCTGCCTAACGCTTTTATAGAGCATGGTCAAGTCAACGAGCTTCATCAAATTTATGGGCTGGATCCAGAAGGTATTGCTTTGGCAGTCCAACATTTTTTGGCAAAATCTAATTAGAAAAGAGATCCTATGAAAAAAATAAGAATAGATATGCACATTACCAATTTAGGTTTTTTTGATTCCCGAGAAAAAGCAAAACGTGCCATAATGGCAGGGATTGTTATCGTCAATGGGCAAGTAGTAGACAAACCAGGAACAGATATTCCAGAAGATGCAGTGATTACACTTAAAGAGAATCCCAATAAGTACGTTAGTCGTGGTGGTCTTAAGCTTGAAAAAGCTATGAATGAATACGGCATCAATTTAGAAGGAAAAGTCTGTATGGACATTGGTGCCTCAACAGGAGGCTTTACGGATTGCATGCTTAAAAATGGTGCTGTAAAGGTTTTCTCTGTAGATGTAGGTTATGGTCAACTTGACTATAGTCTGCGTACTAACCCTCTTGTGGTGAATATGGAGCGTACGAATATCCGCCATGTGACCTTAGAACAGATTGGTCAACCAATTGATTTTGTCAGTATAGATGTTTCTTTTATTTCTCTTAAATTGGTGTTGCCTGTAGCGTTGAGTTTAATGGCTGAAGAATCTGAAATTGTCTTTCTCATCAAGCCTCAATTTGAAGCGGGGAGGGAGCAAGTTGGCAAGCACGGCGTCGTAAGAGAGCCAAAAGTCCATATGCAGGTCTTGGGGAATGTAACTAAAATTGCCGAAGAAAACGGTCTGCAAATCAAAGCCCTTACGTTCTCGCCTATCAAAGGGCCTAAAGGTAATATTGAATTTCTTTGCTATGCTAAAAAAACAAAAGCACAGCCAGAACTGTCCATCATCAATAGTGCAAACATCGAAGAACTCGTCAAAAGATCTCATGATGAAGCCCAGTAACAGCTAGTTTGTTAAATATGAATATTATTTAATAAATGTTTATCTGTGAATTTAAAGGATTAATTATACCGTTTGACGAATTTACTAAGATATGAATATATGCAGTATTTTATGCATTTATAAACATAAGTAGCATATGACTTTTCTGGGGGGAATAAGTTTGAAGTATTCAAGACATTCGAAGATTCTAGAAATTATTGAAAAGCAAGAAGTTGAAACACAGGAAGATTTGGCTACATACCTTAAAGAGGCGGGTTTTAATGTTACACAAGCCACTGTTTCCAGAGATATAAAGGAACTCAGACTCATTAAGGTACTTACAAAAGAGGGTCGGTATAAATATGCCACCATTAAACAGCAAGAAAATGGCATAACCGACCGGTTTATGAAACTTTTCAAAGATTCTGTACTGAGTATCGATTATGCGAATAATATTGTTGTTGTAAAAACTTTAATAGGTGCCGCTAATGCTGCAGCCGCCGCAATTGATGCTTTAGATATTAAAGAAATTGTGGGTTCTATTGCTGGAGATGATACAATTTTTATCGTTGTAAAAGATCAGTCTAGCGTGGACAAATTGATTGTTACTTTTAACCAAATGATTAATTAAAATAGGCTTAGGTGAATATATGCTAATCAATCTTCATATAGAAAACTTTTTAATCATTGAAAAGACCATTATTGACTTTACAGAGGGACTCAATATCATATCTGGTGAAACTGGTTCTGGTAAGTCGATTATTTTTGATGCCATTGGACTGATTTTAGGTGACAAGGGCAGTAAGGATTTTATTCGAAATCAGGCTGAAAAAGCTTTTTTACAGGCGACGTTTCTTTCTGACGACCTTAAAACACAAGCCCTTCTTGAATCAGAAGGTTTCTCTAATGAAGATTTGATTATCATTTCACGGGATTTATATGCCAGTGGGAAGTCCTTATTTAAAGTCAATGGCAGACTAGTCACTAGTCAATTTGTACGCCAATTGGGACAGAACTTAATTAACCTCTCGGGACAGCATGAGAATCAGGTTCTGATGGATATTGAACAACATAGACGTATAGTAGATGAGTTTGGTTTTGAAAAATTAGAAACGACTTTAAAAGAAGTTTCCGAGGACCATCGCCAGTATTTAGAAGTAATTAAGGCTCTTGAAGCCTATCAAATGTCAGAATCTCAGTGGCAAAAAGAGACCGACTTTTTAGCTTTTCAAATTGCAGAAATAGAAGGTGCTAAGCTCAAAGAAGGGGAAGAAGAAACCTTAGAAGAGCGTTATGCCTATCTTAAACATTTTGAAGCAGTTCAGAATGCTTCAGAAGCAACATTGAATCAGTGCAAGGAAGACAGAGGTATTCTTAGTTTACTTAATCACGCCAAGAAAATGATTCAAGAGGTATTGCCTTATCAAAAAGAATTAGAGGGTCCTTATCAACAGTTGGAAACGGCTTATTATGCCGTAGAGTCGGCTTCAGATGATTTAAGACACCTTGTAGATAATATGGAATATGATGCTGGAGAGCTTGAACAGTTAGAACAGCGCATGAAACAGATTCACGATTTAAAACGTAAATTTGGGAAGTCTATACAGTTGATTTTAGATCAGCTTGAAGACTTAAGTCAGAAATTAGAGCAATTGCAGCATTACGATGAAAATAAGCAGGGTTTGGAAAAACAAAAAGTTCAAGCGACAGACGCATATCAAAATCATAGCCAGACTTTGACAAAACTTAGAAAAAATGTTGCTATGGAATTTCAAAAATCTCTTATTGAAGAGCTGAAAGATTTAAACTTTAATCAATGTGAGTTTAATGTTGAATTTCAAGCACTTGATAACATAACGGAACATGGTAATGACCGCATAGAATTTTACCTTTCCACAAACCCTGGGGAACCGCCGCGGGCATTAAGAAAAATTGCTTCAGGTGGTGAGCTATCAAGAATTATGCTAGCGGTTAAGTTGATTAACCGTAAAGGTGAATTTGCTGCCACCCAAATATTTGATGAAATTGACTCAGGTATTAGTGGTAGAACGGCCAATGCAGTAGCCAGCAAGTTAAAAGCCATCTCAAAAGAAGGCCAGGTTATTTTAGTTACCCATTTACCTCAAATAGCGGTACAAGGGGATCATCACTTGCTAATTGACAAATCAATTCAAGGTCAGCAGACAAAAGTATCTATTATACCTATGAATTTTGAAGAGCGAGTTTCTGAAATTGCCAGAATGATTGGTAGTGGTGACATAACCGAACTGACTCTAATGAGTGCAAAGGAAATGTTAATAAACGCAAAAGCGTAGTGCAAGTGTGATAGGAGAATTATATGTTGCAAAGTCCATTAAAAATAGTAGTCATAGACGATAACGAAGCCATGGCAGATTTGCTTGCAGATTTACTGGACAACATGCCAAACTACAAGTTGGCAGGAATTGCCTATGATGGGAAACAGGGTATTGATTTAATCAATGAAACCCAGCCAGATGTGGCTATATTGGATTTGTGCATGCCATACATAGACGGACTAGGCGTCATGGAAGCTTTTCAGAACAAGAAAGGTTCTGACGTGCCCCTCTTTATTATTTCAACCTGCGTAGGTCAAGAACATATTACCTCTAAAGCAATGAAATTAGGCGCCAGCTATTATATGATAAAACCTTTTGATTTTGACCACTTTGAGAACAGGCTCAATGAACTGGCTCAAGATGTATATGTTAAGAAAATAAAAAATGAAGAGTTACCATCAGAATCCCAAAATTTACTTGGAGAACAGGTAATGACAAAATCTTATGAAAATCGTATCAGCGAATTAATGCATAGCATTGGTGTGCCTGCCCACACAAAGGGTTACGTATATTTAAAAGACGCCATTGGTTTAGTTCTTGAAGATGTAAAATACATGATGAAAATCACGAAAAATCTTTACCCAACAATTGCTGAACGTCATGACACAACAGCCAGCAGAGTGGAAAGGGCCATTAGAAATGCCATTGAATTGACATTGGTTAATGGTAATAAAGATGTTATCGCTAATATATTTGACTACCGTGTACAAAATCCAAAAGCAAAATTGACAAACTCAGAATTTATAGCAATCATTGCAGAAAAGATCAAGGTTGAAAATTAATCATCTGGGGGAGAAAACCATGATGCTCTTTTTAAGCAAGGTTTCATTAGCCGTACTAGAAACCCTATCTTTTGTAATCATTTATCAACTGTGTTTGTTTAAAAGAAGAGACTCGAAGCAGAAGCTTGGAGTTTTCTTTAGTTTGATTTTCTTTATGAATTTCTTTCTAGACAAAGACATTTATTTACAGCTAATCGCATTTTATGCCCTGCTGATGGTTATTACCAATGGATTGCTGAAATATGAGGTTAAGTTAAGTTGCTTTTATTCTCTACAGGCTTTTATGATCAGCATTTCCTGTGGACTATTAACTGGAATAATCAATCTTTATGGTGGTGGATTGCCGCTGGATATACTAAAGTTTTGGGGAAATGCCAGTTGGATAGATGGTGCTTTGTATATGGCACTTATTTTCTTGCTGTCTTTTTCACTCAGTTATTTTCAAAATAGAATTCGAAAGAAAGCTGGTATATCAAGGGCGATTGCCAACAAGGTTAGAACTCACTTGAATACTGCTTTTACCACTTTTATACTGATTACAGTTTTGCTATATGGTTACTTAATCAAATATTGGATAGAGATAGAAGAAATTCCGTTTTTAAAATATGTACTGCTCATAGGTTATTTGGCTTCTACTGTATCCATTGCCTATTTTGGCTACATGAGCATTTATAACATTAACTTTATGCAGAAATTTGACCGAATTGCTCAAATGGCTGAAAACGATACGCTTTCAGGGCTTATGTCCAGAAGTGCAGGTATGAATTTTCTTAGAAAGTCCTTCAATTTGGCTAAGGCATCTGGTCAGCGGTTGACCATAGCTTTTGTAGATATTAATGATCTAAAAGTAGTGAACGATAAGCACGGTCACCATACAGGTGATTTTCTCATCGAAAAAATTGCAGAAGTTCTCCGTGCCAATATTCGAGAGACAGATGGCGCAATGCGTTTTGGTGGCGATGAATTCGTACTCATCATGCCAGATTGTCCACAGTATAGAGCGGAAGAAATTATGAAACAGATAAACGTCTATTTAAACCGATATAACTTGTCGGGCACTTATTCGTTTAAGCTAGGAGTGTCCTTTGGTCTTGTGGAGTATAACCCTTTAAGACATAATAGTGCACTAGATATGCTAGCTGAGGCAGATACAGAGATGTACAAGAACAAAAGAAAAAATAAGCGTTCAAATATGTAAAAACACTTTGAAAAATTGAAATATGATTGTATAATAGTCTTGTTCTCAAACATCGACTTGTTATTTTCATACAACAAGATCGAACAGAAAGTATGAGGAATTTTGATGCAAAACCAAGTGAATTTATATCTCAACTACATTAAGTATCAAAAAAAGCTTTCTGACAACACGCTTGAATCTTATACCCGTGACATTCGCTATTTTTGTGATTTCGCACAGCTAAATGGGTTGAATTCCCCGTCTGAAGTCAGTTTAACTGATTTGCTCAGATTCATTCGCGAGTTAGAGTCCCAGAAAAAATCCAATGCGACAATTTCCAGAATTATTGCATCAATCCGATCTTTTTTTGGGTATATGTACGACGAAAGAATCATTGAAAGCAATCCAACACGACAATTGCAAAGCCCTAAAATTGATAGAAAACTGCCAGAAATCATGACGATTGAAGAGGTAGATATCCTCTTAAAAACACCAGATGAGTCCACAGCTACTGGTCTTCGCGATCGCGCCATGCTTGAGCTTTTATATGCTTCGGGCCTTCGAGTAACGGAACTGATTTCGCTTAAATTGGAAAGTATCAATTTAAACCTTTCTTATGTGAAAACCAGCGGTTCCCAGAATGATCGCATTATTCCCATTACAGGGGCAGCCACTCAGGCGATTGCTTCCTATTTGGAAAATGGGAGAGTACATTTGCTTGGTAAGGACAATGAAAGTGAGGCGGCCTTGTTTCTGAACGTTTCGGGCAGTCAATTGACCCGTCAAGGTTTTTGGAAATTAATCAAGGCCTATGCTAAGCAAGCTCAGATTGAAAAGTGCATCACTCCCCATACGCTAAGGCATTCATTTGCCTCACATTTAGTACTGAATGGGGCTGATTTGAAATCTATACAAGAAATGTTGGGGCATGCTGACCTGACAAGTACCCAGTTATACTTGGAACTCAGCAAGGATCAATTGAGACGCGTGTACGAAAAAACCCATCCAAGAGCATAAGTGCTCGTCGTTATTAACTAGGAGGTTTTACAAATGGTCAACCGCGTTATTATATTTGTAATGGACAGTATTGGCATAGGCGGTCTTCCTGATGCAGAAGCATTTGGGGATTTCAACGTCAGTACCCTCGGCAGCATTGCCAGAGCAACCGATAATTTTAAAATACCAAATTTGGTTCAATTAGGCCTCGGTCATATCGATGGCATAGATTATATTCAAAAAACATTAGAGCCTACGGCTGCTTTTGGTCGTTCGGCTGAAGTTTCTAATGGAAAAGATACTTCAACAGGACATTGGGAAATTGCTGGTCTTTATTTGAAAGAAGCGTTTAGATCATATCCTGACGGGTTCCCAAAACATATCATGGACGCTTTCGAGGAGAAAATCGGTAGAAAAACTCTATGTAATAAGCCATATTCTGGCACAACCGTTCTAGAAGATTTAGGCGAAGAACATATGAAAACCGGTTCTCCAATTGTCTACACATCGGCAGACAGCGTTTTCCAAATAGCGTGTCACGAAGATGTAGTTCCTCTCCCTGAGCTTTATCACATGTGTGAAGTGGCACGTGAACTCCTAATGGGTGAAGATCAAGTGGCAAGAGTTATTGCAAGACCTTTTGTTGGCTCGGTCGGCAATTTCGAAAGAACACCAAATAGAAGAGATTATTCACTGAGTCCTTTTAGAAAAACTGTGCTAGATCATGCTAAAGATGCAGGGCTTGACGTACAAGCTGTTGGGAAGATTGTCGATATCTTTAATGGGGTTGGTATTACAGAAGATGTCCATACTGTCAGCAATATGGATGGTGTAGATAAGACGATCGACTATTTAAAAACAGATTCAAAAGGGATTATATTCAGCAACTTAGTGGATTTTGATGCAAAATTTGGTCATAGAAGAGATATTCCTGGCTATCAACATGCCATTGAAGAATTAGACCTACGTATCCCAGAGCTTCTTAATAATTTAAAGGATACAGACATTATCATATTCACTGCAGATCATGGCAATGATCCTGGTTACAAAGGTTCAGACCATACCCGTGAATACATTCCAATTTTGGTATATGGTAAATCCGTTAAAGCAGGCGTTAACCTCGGCACAAGAAAAACATTTGCCGATATTGCAGCAACTGTTTCGGATCTCTTAAACATAGAAAAACCTGAAATAGGGGAATCATTTAAGCATTTAATCTTAAAATAGTAGGACTCTCAGGTTTTAAGGAGGACATTAACCATGTCAGAAATGAAAATCAACGCGAATGAAACACCTGAAGAAAATGCAAGTGCAATGCTTGTAGAAGCGACAACTTACATTAAAGAACGTTTACCTTTTGAACCTGAAATTGCATTGATTTTAGGCTCAGGTCTTGGAGATTTGGCAAATGAAATTGAGAATCCGGTGATTATTAAGTACAACGATATTCCACATTTTCCAATTTCAACAGTAGAGGGTCATGCTGGACAATTTGTCATTGGCATGTTTGAAGGCAGAAGGGTCATTGCCATGCAAGGTAGATTCCACTTCTATGAAGGTTACAGCATGCAAACCTGTACTTTCCCAGTCAGAGTTATGAAGCTCATAGGCGTTAATAATCTTTTATTAACCAATGCAGCTGGTGGTGTAAATAAGGCTTATATTCCAGGGGATTTAATGCTTTTAACAGACCACATCAATTTTGCTGGAACCAACCCACTCATTGGAAAAAATGATGAAAAGTTCGGTCCAAGATTCCCAGATGCATCAAATGTTTATGACAAAGCTCTTAACCTACAAATTACAGAACTTGCGAAAAAATTAAACATCAGAATGCAAGAAGGGGTTTATGCCATGACAACTGGTCCTTCATACGAAACCCCTGCAGAAGTAAGAATGCTTAGAGTTCTTGGGGCAGATGCCGTGGGTATGTCTACGGTGCCAGAAGCATTGGTAGCCAATCACATGGGCATGAAGGTTACAGGTATTTCTTGTATTACCAACATGGCGGCTGGTATTTTAGATCAACCTTTACACCACGGTGAAGTAGTTGAGACAGCCAATATGGTGAAGAAGACTTTTACAACTTTAATAAAAACCATCGTTCCAATTTTGAAGTAAAATAAATAGTACCTATGGGTATAGAAAACTCACGAGAGGGGTTCCGTTTGGGTATGGGACTCCTCTCCCTTTTTTTGAACAATATATTAAATATAAAGGATGGTAGATCATATGAGAATGTACGATATTATTGCTAAAAAAAGAGATGGACTTGAACTGAGCACTGAAGAAATTAATTTCTTCGTTACAGGGCTTACAAAAGGTGAAATACCAGATTATCAGGCATCTGCTCTTTTAATGGCTATTTTTCTTCAAAAAATGACAAATCGTGAAACCGTTGATCTTACATATGCCATGATGAAGTCTGGAGATATGGTGGACTTATCTGGTATTAAGGGCATAAAAGTGGACAAACATTCTACTGGTGGCGTCGGAGATACAACAACGCTTATTTTAGGTCCAATGGTTGCGGCTTGTGGGGTTCCAGTTGCAAAAATGTCAGGTCGTGGCTTAGGTCATACTGGCGGTACTTTGGACAAATTGGAATCCATTGAAGGTTTCTCTATTGAAGTATCTCCTGAAGATTTTATAGACAATGTTAACCAACATAAGATTGCTGTAATTGGTCAAAGCAAAAACATCGCTCCTGCAGATAAAAAGCTTTATGCCCTTAGAGACGTTACAGCAACAGTTGATAACATCAGCTTAATAGCTGCAAGTGTTATGAGTAAAAAATTAGCCGCAGGTTCAGATGCCATTGTTTTAGATGTTAAAATGGGTAGTGGCGCCTTTGTTAAAACCTTTGAAGGGGCTGTTGAACTGAGCCAAGCAATGGTGGATATAGGTACAAGCATGGGCAGAAATACCATTGGGGTCATCACCGATATGGAACAACCTTTAGGTTTTGCTATTGGGAATGCATTAGAGGTAAAAGAAGCCATTGATACATTAAAAGGTGTAGGCCCTGCGGATTTGACAGAGCTTTGCAAACGATTGGCATCTTATATGGTATTTTTAGGTGAAGGCGCTAAGAGTGTTTCTGAAGCAAGAGTTATGGTTGAAGAAAATCTTGCCAACGGCAATGCCTTTGAGAAGTTCAAAGAATTTGTTCGCATTCAAAAAGGTAATGTAGCGGTGATTGAAAATCCTGATTTATTGCCAACTTGTGAAATGATTGTGGAAGTAAAATCAGTAGAAGAGGGTTATATCAGCAGAATTAAGTCAGATGATGTCGGTATTGCGGCAATGGTCCTTGGGGCTGGCAGAGAGAATATGGACACCGTTTTAGATATGGGTGCAGGGATTGTACTTAAAAAGAAAGTCGGCGATTTTGTAAAAACTGGTGACGTGATTGCGACACTCTACACCAATAAAGCGGATAAGTTAGAGGATGCAACTAAGAGACTTCTAGGCGCATATAGCTTTAGTAAAACAGAAGTTAAAGCACCTGTCTTGATTCACGCCGTTGTTAAGAAAGACGGCATGGAAGTATTTGAAGCGTAAAAATTTGCGTAAGCCTTCTTAACTTCGGGTAGAAACTAATTGTCGGGAACGACAGTTTTTCTGGGGAGGAAAATTTATGCGAAAAGATGAATTAAGTGTTATAAAGAAAGCCATTATTAACGAGTTAGAAGGCTATGAATTTTATAGAATGGCAGCTGCTCAAGCTCATGAAGAGGATGTTAAAAGTGCTCTTAAGCTGTTGGCAGAAGAAGAACAAAAGCATATTGTCTGGTTGGATGAACTTTTTAATAAAATTAAGAACGATCCTTCAGATGATTTTCAACTGGCATCTCTTGAAGATATGCCAAGTCCAGGTATTTTTACTTGGGATGCTTTAGACCGAAAACACCTAGGGTTAGCCGTTTCTGTTTTTGGGATTGCCATTCAAATGGAGCGCGCCTCCATGGAATTTTATAGAAAAGCCGCAGAGGTGACTAAAATACCTGTGGCAAAAGAGTTGTTTACAACCCTTTCAAAATGGGAAGAAGTCCACATGAATCTCTTTGCCGAGGAATATGATAGACTCCAAGGTGATTGGTGGTCTGATCAAGGCTATGCGCCTTTCTAAAAAAAATTAATAGACGATTAGTTGAAAACCAGAATGACAAGGGGAACCATGGCATTCTGGTTTTTTATGTTCATTAGAAGGATTAAGTGTATTGACAAAACAATTAAAGCGTATTACTATTAACTATATTAATAGTTAAGTTGCTTAATTAAATTAAATGGAGGACAAATGGAAAATAGTAAATTGGATCAGTTTAATCGAATTATGAAAAGCCTACATAAACAAAAAATGATTGGGAGGGATACTTGCAATATACAGGCCAGCGAGTTTTCCAATATTAATGCTTTTGTCAGGTCATACTGATAAACCTGTCACTATTACAGAAATTAGTGAGAAAATTAATATCAGCAAGCCTGCAGTTTCACAGGCTATTAATGCCTTAGAAGATAAATTATTTGTTAATAGAGTCTACACAAAAAGTGACAGAAGAGTTGTTTATGTAGAGATTACTGAAAAAGGTAATGAAGCTATTGAAAATGCATTTAAAAAGAGAAATGAAAGTTTTAATAAACTATTAGAACTATTAGGAGAAGAAGATTCAGAAACATTTTTGAGATTGTTAGAAAAGATATCACGTCTCATTGGTGAAATATAGCGTGAAGCTTTCAAGGTATATTGGAGGAAAATTTGTTTAAATTAGCGAGATTTATGAAACCTCATTTAGGCATGCTGCTGATTGCAGTTGTCTTATTATTCATACAGGCCATGAGTGACCTTGCCCTACCTGATTATATGGCTGACATTGTCAATGATGGCGTATTGTCTGGCGACATTGCCTTTATTGCTAAAAAGGGGGCGCTTATGTTGCTAGTCACCTTAATGTCTATGGTTGCCTCGGTAGCAGTGGCTATATCGCTTCTGTTATTGCGGCAAAATTCAAAAACCCTAAGACATGAATTTTAAGAAAGTAACTAATTTTCAGGAATGAATTGGATAAGTTTCTACAGCATCGCTTATCACCAGAACTACAAATGACATCACTCAAATTCAAACGGTTTTAGTAATGATGATCAGAATGGTGATATATGCCCAATTCTTGGGTAGGCGGTATTATTAAAGCAATTTCAAGCAGTCAGTCCATGTCATGGATTATTGGAATTGCAGTAATCAGTTTGCTGGAATGATTGGTTCTCTCTTGCAGTGGTTATTCCAAAGTTTAAATTGGCACAAAACCTAGTGGATCGTCTAAACCTTTTGCGAGAGAAAATAATGAAGGTTTGCCAGTGATTCGAGCTTTTAATACCCAAAAATTGAGGAAGCCAGATTTGGCAAGGCCAATGAAGATTTAACGGCTACCAACTTGTATGTCAATAGAGTAATGGTTGGACTTATGCCGTCTATGATGCTCATCATGAACCTTACAACGGTTATTATTGTATGGTCGGTGCAAAGCAAGTTTCTTCTTTTCAAATGATATAGGTGACATGATGGCATACATGCAATATGCAATGCAAATTATTATGGCATTCTTAATGCTTTCTATGATGTTTATTATGTTTCCGAGAGCCTCTGTTTCAGCAGAAAGAATTGCAGAAGTCTTAGATACAGAAAATAGCATAAAGAAACAGAACATCCAGTAACCTATGAAGATAATTTCAAGGCCGACATCGAATTTAGAAATGTATATTTCAGATTTCCTGGTGGACAAGATGACATATTGTCAGACATTAATTTTATAGCCAACAGGAGAGACAACGGCCATTATAGGTGCAACGGTAGTGGGAAGTCTACTTTAGTGAATCTGATATTAAGATTCTACGATGTCAGTGCAGGGGCTATTTATTTAAATGGCATTGATATTAGAGACGTTACGAAAAAGATTTGAGAAGTAAGATAGATATGTCCCACAGAAAAATAACCTTTTTACGGGAACCATAAAATCCAACTTGCTCTACTCAGATAAAAATGCACAAGAAGACGCCTTGAAAGGCTATGAGAGTAGCCCAAGCAACTGAATTTATAGAAGATAAGGAAGAGGGCATGGATTCACCTATATCTCAAGGTGGCGCTAACGTTTCCGGGGGACAAAAACAAAGGATTGCAATTGCAAGAGCGTTGGTTAAACAAGCGCCTGTCAATATTATGACGATAGCTTTTCTGCATTAGACTTAAAAACTGACAGAAAGTTGCGAAATGCTCTGATAAAGAAGTTAAGAGTACTACGACGATTCTGGTCGCTCAAGAGTGAGTACCATCATGGATGCAGAGCAAATTATTGTAGTTGAAAATGAAAAATTGCATCCATGGGCACACACAAGGAGTTGCTAAAACTTGTAAAGTCTATCAAGAAATTGCAAGTCTCAATTGAGTGAAGAGGAGTTGGCACTATGAGTGAAAGAAATCAACGAAAAACCAGCTTCAGTGGCATGCGAATGGGAGGTCCTTAGGCGGTGGTGATAATCGAAAGCCTAAAGATTTCAAGAAGACCATGTCAAAACTATTGGATATATGAACTTATCAATTGCAGATGTAGTGGTTATAGTATTTGCCATTTTATCCACTGTATTTTCAATTGTCGGTCGAAGTTACTGGGCAAAGTTACCACAAAATTGTGGAAGGTTTACTGGCCTATTACTACGGTACGGCTTATTGATGGACTTAGAGTACATTCGAAACATGATTATTTTACTGGTCCTGTTATATGTTATATCTGCATTTTTTCTTATGCACAGAGCTATATTATGACGGCATAATCATGAAAATAACTTTTAAACTGAGGAAAGACCTTTCTGAAAAAATGAACAGATTCCCATCAGTTATTATGATACAAAAACCCACGGCGAAGTCCTTTCTCGAATTACCAAGATGTAGATATGGTCAATCAGACCCTGAATCAAAGTTTAACCCAAATCATTACCTCTGTCATTTCCATTATTGTGTATTTGCAATGATGGTTCCATCAGTTGGATTATGGCATTGGTAGCTTTGTGGTCATGCCCATGTCCATGATGCTCATTGGCGCTATTATCAAAAAGTCTCAGGGCTTTTTAGAACCAGCAAGTGTCTATTGGGCAGATCAATGGTCATGTAGAGGAAATGTACGCGGCCACGTGGTGGTTCAATCTTTAATGGTGAGGAAGAATCCATTAAGAAGTTTGATGAAATTACGAAACCCTATACGGCGTGGCGTGGAAATCTCAGTTCGTATCTGGGATGATGCAGCCGATTAGGCTTTTGTGGAAATTTAGGCTATGTGATTGTAAGTATTTAGGTGGCTACTTAGCTGCAAAAAAATTGGTAGATATCGGAGATATACAAGCTTTATTCAATATATAGATCCTTTACACAACCACTAGGTCAACTTGCAGCAGTTTCCAGCACCCTTCAATCTACTGTAGCCGCATCGGAAAGGGTTTTGAGTCTAGAAATAGAAGAAGAAACCCTTGAAGAACAAGGTTCGTAGATGAAGAACAATTTAGAGGTGAAGTAGAATTCAAAATGTGAACTTTGGATATACAGAAGAGAAAATCATTATCAATGATTTTTCTGCAAAAATAGAAGCGGGACAAAAGTTGCCATTGTAGGTCCAACGGGGCTGTAAAACCACAATCGTAAAGCTACTTATGCGATTTTACGACTTACATTCAGGCAAGATACTCATTGATGGAGTTGATACAAACCAATTGACTAGAAATAATTTAAGAAGTTTATTCGGCATGGTTCTTCAAGATACCTGGCTATACAATGCTTCTATTTTGGATAATATCAGATACGTAATTTTGATGCCAGCGAAGAAGAGGTTATTGAAGCTTCAAAAGCAGACTCATTGTCATGATTTCATTCATGCCTTGCCTGACGGATACCACACCATTATGAATGAAGAGTCCACCAACATCTCTCAAGGACAAAAACAGCTGTTTACTATTGCAAGAGTCATTTTAGACAACCCTAAAATTTTGATTTTAGATGAGGCAACAAGTTCTGTAGATACGAGAACAGAAATACTCATACAGAAGGCGATGGACCATTTAATGTCTAACAGAACCAGTTTTGTCATTGCCCATAGATTATCCACCATTAAGGATGCAGACACCATACTGGTTATGAAAGATGGGGATATAATTGAAACAGGCAATCATCACGAACTCCTTGATCAAGAAGGTTTCTACGCAGATTTATACAACAGTCAATTTCAGTGGCGAGTCTCTGGAATAAATAAATCAAATAATAGAAGAGGTATAATATGAAGAAAAATGGAAAAGTGGTATTAGGTGTTTTATTATTGATTGTCTTAGCTGGTGTAGGTGCTTTTGGTTATTACCAATGGCAGGCCAGTCAATATTACAGCACAGACAATGCTAAGGTCATGGCCGATCTTAAAAATGTAACGGCGACAACAGGCGGTGAAGTAGTAAAATGGAATGTTGAGTCGGGAAGTCAAGTTGCAGAAATGAAGTCATCGGGAGACTGGGTAATGGTTATGAACTAAAATCACCTATTGCAGGTATTATCGTAAAATCAAATGTGTTTTAAACCAAATGATTACTGCACAAACCGTTGTGGCTACCGTAGCAGATGTAAATAATGCCTATATTCTAGTCAATGTAGAAGAGACAGATATAGAGACATTAAGCTGGGACAAAAGGCTAGTGTTAGCCTAGACGCTTTTTCAGGTAAAAAGTTCAATGTCATGTTGAAGAAATTGACAATGTCACAGTTTCAGCCTTATCGGGTAATGCAACTAGCTTTACGACAAGTGGCACTTATAACAAAGTCACTCAGTTAATACCTGTGAAGGTCTTTCTAGACGATGAAATTTCACTTACCAATGTGATTGGTACAAACGCGTTGGTAAAAATCGAAAACAAGAGTCCTGAAAATTTAAAGGCGTTAAAACAGAACAGTGGTAAAGAGGACACAGGTGCTTTTGTAAATGCTACTGTATAGTAAAAGCGAAAAAAGTCAGAATATCGTACTTAATTTTTCGGCAAAAGTTAAAGACGTCAACGTATTAGATGGACAAAAACTCAAATCAGGCGATGTGATTATGTCATTGGATATGCAAGATATTAACAAGCAAATTGCTGATTTGAAGCGAAATATTGAAACGGAAAAATTGCAACTCAAGAAATTAGTCAGTGGTAGCTCAAGAGCAACTGCAACTGAAAACTTGGCTAGAGCAAAGGAAGAGTTAGGCAAGCAAACAGAACTTTATAAAGAAGGTCTTATCACTGAGGAAGTTTATAAAACTTTCCAAAGAAAAGTTGATGATTTAACAGTTGTAGTAAATGACAGTACAAAGGACTATGATATTAATAAGCAAATTGAAGAACAAAAGATAAAAGCCTTAGAAGAAAGTTTGAAAACATTGAGAAGTTATGTTGAAAAACCTTATATTGTCAGTCAAAATATCGTGTCAAATTATGAAAATGGTTTAGTTCAAGGCATAAGCCTTATCAGTGAGATGTGATTACGCCTAATACGTAGTTGCCAATTTAGTGGATTTAAACAGTTTGGTAATTGATGCTGAAGTATCAGAACATCAAATTAAAGACGTCAAAGTCGGTTCGATTGTTGAAATTATTCCGATTTTCGACACTGAAAAAGTTTACAAAGGCAAAGTGACCCATGTGTCTAGTGCTGGAGTAGTAAAAAACGGTGAAACCGTTGTAAATATTGAAATTTCAGTGAAAATTTAGATGGAATGCTAATGCCTAACTTTAATGTAGATCTAAAAATAACCAAGTAAGTAAATTGAAAATCCAATCAAAAGCTGTCATAGCATAGGTTTCATTCCTATGCTATGACAGCTTTTAATTTAGTGATATAATGGAAAAGATAGGGGTGACACCATGTATGAAGTCAAATAGAAAATTTTGAAGGTCCAATGGACCTGCTTTTCCATATGATCACAGATCAAAAAATAGATATTTACAACATTCCAATTCATAAAATTACAACAGAGTATATGAAATACCTTGAAGCGCTTAATAAGGTGG
>CAXXWB010000018.1:0-33875 GCA_963677505.2 uncultured Acidaminobacter sp. | reverse complement strand
GTTCTCCAGCCATTTTAGCGAGAAGCTTGTTGCTACTAATGCCTACGCTCACTGTAAAACCTAATTCATTTTTTATACGCGCTCTAATTTCATTGGCCACTTTAATGGGGTCTGGGTAAAGCCTACCCATATCAGAAATATCTAAAAAGCATTCGTCTACACTGTACCGCTGAACCTTTTGAGAATAGGTTTTAAGAATTTCCACCATACTATTACTACATTTCATATATAAATTGTAATTAGGAGGAACCACCACAAGATTTGGACACTTCCTGTATGCCGCCACTAAGGTTTCTCCTGTCTGGATCTTATATGTTTTTGCAGGACCACTTTTCGCCAAAATAATGCCGCTTCTCTTTTTAGGGTCTCCCCCTACTGCGCTAGGGATTGTTCTAAGGTCTAATGTCGCTCCGTGCTGAAGCCTATACACGGCTTCCCAGCTTAAATATGCGCTGTTTACGTCAACATGAAATATAATTTTCCTCATAAACCACACCCTCTTTGGTAATATTATATAGAACATATGTTCTGTTGTAAATAAAAAAATACCCCCTATAATTTTACAATAGGGAGTCATAGTCGCTTAAAAGAATGATATTTGAGTTTCAGCATCCATTCGTTTATAAATCGGTCTCTGATGCCACAACGTTTTATAGGCAAGTTCTTTATCCTCTTGCAACCAGCTTGAAAGCGACTCTTCTGATATTGCCACTGGCATTCTGGGGTGAATTTCCTTTACATCGCCACTGGCATCCATGGTTATTATAGTTACTGCTCCCTGGGGTAAGTCTGGCTCATATAAACCTGCTAAATACAGGATTTTCCCAGTTCCAAATCTATGCATTACTTTTTGTTTTCCTCTAAGTTCAGGTTCATAGAACAAAGTAGCGGGTATAATACACCTATTCCCTGTTATTTTACTGTATCTTGGCTTTTGAAGCAGGGTTTCACTTCTGGCATTGATGATCATTTGGTTTTGTGAGTATCCCTTAAGTCCCCATTTCATATTCTGAAGGACATTATGGTCTATCTGGCGCAATATGACAGGCACTTGATCTGAAGGTCTAAACTCATTCTTATGGATTACAAAATCACGCTCATAAATTTTCAATTTATTATACACGTCATCAAAATCTCCATCGAATAGAAATCTTCCACACATAAGGACCCACCTTTCTCAATCATTTTAGTATTTATAAATACTATTTTATATGACCTGCTTTTTGATTTCAAATAATGTTAAACTATAATCTAGCGCTAAAATATAACCAAAGATTTGGTAACTTTCAAGGAGGTTCTCGTGTCCATATTTTATAGACGATTGATACAAAACTTTGCAATTTTTTTATTAATGTTCATAGGGATTAAAAACTTTATCATCTCATTGCCATTACGGTATTCACCTTACTTTCACCACTTATACAGCCGAATAGATACCAGAGATACCATGTTCATTCAAGGGCGGTTGGCTTTCGTTGTAAGTTTGGTAATGCTTCTATTTGCCTACAATCTTTACAAAAGAATACGCAGTGCTTGGATTGGAGAAATTATCGTTTTGATTGTCTCTATTGTCTTACAAGCTGTGTATTTTCATATGTACGCCTTGCACATGATCATTATTGAATCGGTAGTGCTTCTCATACTCATCTTATCGGCGGATGATTTTTCCAGAATGCCTAACAGAGCTACCGTGGAGCGGTCAGTAGCCTACATCGCTGCCTCTTTTTTGCTGCTCGCTATTAATACAACCATTGCCATTAGTCTTATTCACGGCAATCTACATCACATGGATACCTTTTCAACTGCCTTTATAAAATCTCTGAAGTTGCTTATCTTCATGGACAAGTCCGTATTGACCTCTTCAGGCACCATAATGAATATTTATGCCGATTCACTCATTTTTTTATATTGGCTATCTCTTATCATTGCTTTGATAACCATTCTCAAACCTATCACCTATGACTTTTTTAAAAATAAATCAGAAAAAGAGAAAGTACATCCATTGGTTCTTGAGTACGGGCAAAACCCCATGTCTTATTTGGCCATGGAAGACGATAAATTTTACTTCTTTTCAACCCAGATTGATGGGGTATGCGCCTATACGATTGTAGGCAATGTCATGGTTATCTGCGGCGACATGATTTGTCACCCACACAATGCCAATGTATTTTTAAATGAGCTTATCACTTTTACAAAGATTCATCACTATGATTTAATTTTCTTAAATATAACGGATGCTTTTTTGGACCTCTTTAAAATAGATCAGTTTGGTATTATGAAATATGGAGAAGATGCCTGCTTCAAATTGGAAGACTACAACCTGCAAGGTGGGGCAATCGCTAAAGTAAGGGCTGCCATTAATCACGCCAACAAAGCAAATATAAAGGTATGTGAATATAAGCCTCAGTTGGGTATTGATTCTAAAATAGAAAAAAGCATTCACGATATTTCCCATGAATGGTTGAAAAATAAAAATATGCCTGAAATGAAATTCATGCTAGGTGGCTTGGGCCTAGAGGCACCTTACGCAAGGCGTTATTTTTATGCGGAAGATGAGTCTGGGCATATGCTTGGTTTTATCGTCTTTTTGCCTTACATGAATGGAAAAGCTTACTTAGCCGATGTAACACGACGTGCTAAACAGGCCCCACAGGGCGTCCTTGAAAAAATTACCTATGACGCCTTTATGGTCATGAAAGAGGAAGGCGTTCTCTACGGCAATTTGGGGCTATCGCCACTTTACAACGTAGGCGCTAGTGAAACTCAAAGCATTGGCGAAAAAGTCAGTGCCTACATCTATGAAAATCTCAATGAAGCCTATGATTTTAAATCTTTGCATCGGGCTAAAGAAAAATTTGCGCCTACCCACTGGGAACCAAGGTATATTGCTTATTACCCAAAACCCATGACAATTAAGTATGCCTACGCCATCATAAGATCTCAGAATCCAGTCAAAATATCTAAAATAGTCAGTGCTCATCTCAATAAAAAGAAAGAAGCGTGAATCTAATGCGGTGTAGAGGCGGATCAAAACACCAAAACTCAGACAAATTTAAATCTCAGGGATTTGTACATTCAAATAACGCCAATATTTTTTATAGTTGTTACGGTTCTGGAATTCCATTGATTCTGCTACACGGAAATATGCAAGATGCTTCCTACTTTAAAAAACAAATCGATTACTTCAGTCAATTCTATAGGGTTGTAGCCGTTGACAGCCGAGGACATGGCAAGTCAGAATTTGGTCAAGTCCGATTGACCCTTGATATGCTTTCCAAAGATATTGAGAACCTTATGGCCTCTCTCGAAATTGAATCTGCTATTATTTTAGGATTTAGTGATGGTGGCAACATCGCTATAAAGCTTGCCTTCGATAATCCTAAAAAAATAATGGCGGTCATTGCGATTAGTCCTAATTTAACACCTGAAGGTCTTAAAAAATGGGTAAAGATACCTGTGGAACTCCTTTATCAACTCTGCCGCCTGTTGGATAGCCTCCAGTGGTTCGATAAAAAAGCTCAAGTCTTATCTCTCATGCTTCATGAGCCCAATATGTCTAGTATAGAGCTTAACCAAATTAAGATTCCGCTACTGATATTGGCTGGACAAAATGATTTTATTCACAAAAATCATATTCAGATGATTGCATCCGAACTACCCAACGCAAAGCTGACGGTCATTGAAAATAGTGGTCACGATCTCCTTATTACTCATGCAGATTCAGCCAATACTCATATATTGAGCTTCCTAAAAACAGTGATATTAGAAAATAATTAGATTGTTATTTTTTTTTCACACTTTAGAATATATTTTGGGTATAATCATTATAAAATACTGGAAAGGACTATTCATTATGACAAAATGGATTTTTTTGATGTGTGAACTACTAATATTTTTACTTGTATATGTAACAAGTTTTTATGACGGAAAACAAAAGAAAGGGCGCCTTTTCAGCGTCACATTACCTCAAGAAGCTTTTGGTGACACCGAACTCTTGGCCGTGCAAAATCAGTATTGTAAAAAACTTAAAGCTTCAGGCTTATTTATAATCTTATGGATTATCGCAATACATTTGACCAACTTACGTTACCTCTCCATTGATCTTGCCTTCTTCCTCATCACCCTAACGGCAATTATTGCCATACCCTCTGTCTTTTATGCTGACGGCTATAAAGCTTTGAGATCCCTCAAGCTAGAAAAAGGATGGGAGGCAGGAACCTACTTCCACGGCATTCATGAAGATGACTTCTGGTCACATGGGCAATTCTACCACAACCCCCACGACAGCGCCAAATATGTGAATAAGCGTATGGGGATTGGTACTACTATCAACTGGGCTCATAAAGGACATCGTCAGGTTATGATTTTTACCTTGGTTATGACAGGTCTTCTCACCGTTGGTTTAAATGGCGGTCTACTATATATGGAAATCAAGGTGCCACAGTTTGAAATTACCAGCGACCAACTCTACATTCATTATCCTGTCTACTATTACAAAGTGCCTCTAGAGGACATTCAAAGTCTTACAGTGATTCAGGACCTCCCTCATATGAGCAAAAGCAATGGCATTGATACAGATAACTTCGCTCGAGGTTACTTCTATGTTCAAGGACATGGACGTGTATTTGTGTGCATTTATAAAGAAGCACCTTACGTTATAATAGAAAGCAAGCTGGGTCCTATTATGATCAACGAAAATACGACAAGCGGCACTTATCAATTACTCGAAGCATTGGATTTAGTTACTACACCAGCCAAATAAAATAATCATTTTTTCCTGTCCTCGTTTTTGATTTCAATCAACCTTCGGAGGTTCTTTATGCAAAAATATGATTTTCAATACCGCCAGCACCAACTGGATGAACTACATGTCCGTTCCATTTACGAGGCAACGTATAGAGAAGCTATCGAAGACTTTATTGAATGGATTTATACCAATGGCTTTATCGGCTATTTTGATGATAAAACCATCATAGGGAATCCAGCCAATCGAAATCATGTCACCTATACCGATGATTTAGCTCATTCTGGCATGAACGTCTACGTTTTGCAGTACATTATGACTGACTATCAAACGGATCCTTATCAACCGACAGAGCAAAAAAAAGTAAGCCTCTATATGAGCAATGCCATTGATGAGTTTATTTCTGCAATTAAAGACTTGCAGAATCGAGGAAACATCAAGAACATTGTGACCTATAAAGGCAATTTAGTTGAATTTGACTATAAACAATTGGATTTATAGGCTTCTTCAAATTGTTGGGGTAATTCAATATAGAAACCAATGCCTCTTTGGGTGCCAATGCATATATCGGCACCTTTTTCATTGAGTTTTTTTCTGAGTCGTTTGACCGTATCGTCGGTAGCCCGAGTTTCAATAATTTCCTTGTAGCCCCACACTTCTATTAAAAGTTCTTCCCTCGTTACGGTATCCGTAGGGTGATTCATCAAATAATGAATCATCTTATACTCTGTTTTCGTCAGCCTAAGATCTTCTCCAGAACACAAGACCCGCCGTCTTCCCTCTTCTAAAATAATATTGCCTATCTGAATATTCATCCGATCACCTCTTGTTACTATCATACTTTCCAAAGCTTTATGTTAGCTTAACATTCCACTTATTTTTTTGACACACACTTGCCACAGTTTTTCGTTGATTGCCTATAAAGATTATTGCGATATTGTAATTGAAACTCAATTCATATCAAATCGAAAAAGGAGGTCAATATGAGAATCACATCTAACAGTCAATATTTGCAATCCGTTTACTCATCTTCGCTCCAAAAGGCGAACGCAACCACCGAAAGTACTGCAACTGAAACCCTAGACAATGAATCCATCCTTGAAAAATTGAAAGAGCAGATCAAAGCCAGAACTTCTGAAAATTCAAGTGATTACGGCGATCTCATTGCAAGCGGTCAAATGGCTAAAATGAATTTTAGAATTCAGCCAACTGAAGAAACTGGAGATACATCTAGCATGGAGGCAATACGTACAAGTTTTGACACCATCCGAGATTCTGATATAGAATCACTGTCCGCTGAAGATTCCCGCACAATGCTTACCAATCTTCAGTCAAGCTTAGAAGGCGCCTCAAGTCCTGATGGCAGCTTTGAAGCTATTAGTCAACTCGACGTCAGTAGTCTCTCAGACGACCAAGTAAAAGAAGCCCTGTCTAGTATTCAAACTAGAGCCCTTGACGCAAGTTCGGAAACTGAAGGTGCAAATGGCATGAGACCAATGGGTCCACCGCCAATGGGACCTCCTCCAGGGGCACAAGGTACATCTTCTACTGATACAGAAGAAACAACGTCTCTTAGCACTTTGGAAGAGCTTCTTGCAAAACTTTCTGAAGATGACGATGATGACTCTTTATCCTCAATTGAAAAAATGCTTAATTCTTGGGCAGATAAAATTGCGGCTATGAGAGAAAAAACAACCTCTTCTTCTACCACTACCTCTAGTACAGCGACTTCTACCGTCAGCGAAAGCTAGACCATTTTAAAGAGACTCTCGATGGCTTGTCTAACACCATCTGCTTCATTGGTATCTGCCACGTGATCTGCAACTTCTTTTACAAAGTCTTCTGCATTTCCCATGGCAATACCATAGCCAGCAGTTTGTAACATTTCAAGATCGTTTTCGTTGTCTCCAAAGGCAACGACCTCATTGATTTCAACACCCAGCAAACTGCACAGATGTTTTAAGGCAGTTCCTTTATTGGTATCTTTCATCAACACATCGAACATTGTCTCTAAAGATTTAAAACCAGAGGTCCCCGGAATTTTTTCGAGGGCCTTTCTCATGTCCATTGCCCTTTCAGAATTGTCATAGTAAGCCCCTATTTTATAAATTTCTGTTTTATCAAAGACCTCACTTGCAGATTCAATTATTTCTGTCCGAATTTGGCAAGACTCAGGCAATGATTTTGTAAATTCTGCATAATAAGCAATGGATTTTTCCATACGGTTGCTGTAAATTGTATTTTTATCATATAGGTGATAATAAACCCCATAAGCTTCACAAATTTCTATAACTTTTAGCCCCACTTCTTTCGAAAGAGGACGCCCATATAGCACTTCATCGGTTACAGGGTCCACAATTACTGCGCCATTACAACAAATTAATGGTGTAACAATCCCAAGTTCCTGAGCGTAGCTTTTAGCGGCTGGATATATTCTCCCAGTGGCAAGGGTAAATTTTGCACCATGACTTTCCAACTTGTGAATGGCTTTCTTTGTATACTCCGATACTTGCTTTTGGTCGTTTAAAAGTGTCCCATCCATATCGGAGATAATTAATTTGAACATTTTATTCACTCCTTTTAAAACAATAATTTCGCTTAATTTCAAAAAGAAAAGCTTAGGGTTTCCCCTAAGCTTCCACACTAATTTCTACTTGTTTGCTTGACGCTTTAGGTTCAAGAATTTCAAGACATTCAAAGTCAATTTCTCTAAGGTCTACATCAACTCTTCTCACAATAACTTTCACCAAGTCGCCAATTCTGAAGCTCTTTTTAGTTCTTTCACCAATGAGTTGCATCAGTGCTTCATCGTAGAAGTAGTAATCATCTAGAAGATTTGCCACACGTACCAAGCCTTCTACCGTATTATCCAATTCTACAAAGAACCCAAAACTCGTCACCGATGAAACAACCCCGTCATAGGTTTCACCTACATGCGAAAGCATATATTCTGCTTTTTTCATGTCGTCGGCGTCACGTTCCGCTTGTTCTGAAAGACGTTCTCTTTCAGAGGATTGAAGAGATGCAGCCTCAACAATGGCTTTAAGACGTTCAATGCGTTTTTCAGTGATTTTTCCATTTAAAGACTCTTTAATAATTCTGTGAATCTGAAGGTCAGGGTATCTTCTGATTGGCGATGTAAAGTGGCAGTAATACTTAGCTGCTAAGCCAAAGTGACCTTCGTTAAGCGGTGAATATTTTGCCTGCTTTAAAGATCTGAGCATTAGTTTGTTGATAATATGTTCTTCGCGAGTACCATCTACTTTGCTGAGGAGCAGTTGAATGGCCTTAGGATGGACTTCGCCATCTTTCATTTTAATCATGTACCCAAAATTAGCTAAGAATTTATTAAAGTTTTCAATTTTTTCTTCGTTAGGCAATTCATGTATACGGTATACAAAAGGCATCTCCATCCAGAAATAATGTTCAGCAATGGTTTCATTGGCAATCAACATAAATTCTTCAATAATTCTATTGGCAATTCTGCGATCTTCCTTAACGACGTCAATTGCTCTGCCATCATCATCGCACTTAATTTTTGCTTCTGGGAAGTTAAAGTCAATTGCACCCCTTAGATCTCTTCGCTTTTTAAGAATTTTCTGAAGATCTTCCATCATTTTAAAGAAGTCAAAGAGATATTCATAGTGTTGAAGTTCGTCTAATCGCTTGCCCTCTACAATATCTGAAACATCGTCATAGACCATACGCTCTGTGGTTTTAATAACCGACTCATAAATATCGTGAGCTACCACTTGTCCCTTTTCATCAATTTCCATGTCAATAGACAGGGTCAAACGATTGACTTTAGGGTTTAAGCTACAAATACCATTTGAAAGCTTTCTAGGCAACATAGGCACAACTTTGTTGACCAAATAGACAGATGTTCCACGCTCGAAAGCTTCTTTGTCTAAGACAGAACCTTCTTTTACATAGTGGGTTACGTCAGCAATATGGACGCTGAGCAAATAGTTGCCGTTTGAGAGCTTTACAACTGATACGGCATCATCTAGATCCTTAGCATCTGGACCATCTATAGTGACGATTCTAGCGTCTCTGAGGTCACGTCTACCTATCATATCTTCATCTAAAACTTCTGGTGAAATTTGAGCCGCCGCATCTTCCACTTTGTTTGGGAATTCATCTGGCAAACCAAATTTATAAATAACGGAAAGAATATCTACCCCTGGGGCCCCTTTATTGCCTAAGACTTCAACGACCTTTCCCTCAGCCTTCTTGTCCCCTTCAGGCCATTTTACAATTTTAACGACAACCTTATCTCCGCTCTCCGCTCCCATCGTGGAACTGAAAGGAATAAAGACGTCTTGATTAATTTTTTTATCATCTGCAATAACAAAGCCAAAGCTTTTATTTTTTTGGAAAACGCCCACAATTTGCGTATTGGCACGTTCAACCACTTTAACAATAGTGCCCTCACGTCTTTTTTCGCCGTCTAAGCCCTTTGTGACCTTACAAAGGACTCTATCCTTGTTCATAGCTCCGCCCATTTCACTGGCAGGAATAAACACGTCTGATGACTGTGTGCCGTCATGTTTCTTGCCAGCAGAGGCACTGCCATCTATCATGACAAATCCAAAACCTCTTTGTGTCACTTCAATTTTGCCTAAAACCATGCCAAACATGGCTGGGGTTCCGTATTTTTTCTTTTTCGTAGCAATAAGAAGACCTTCCTCAGCCATCTTTGCTAATAATTCAAATATAACTTTATACTGACCTGGATCAATCTCCAAGTATTTGGCCAAATCTATATCAAGGATGGGCTTTTCGATTTCATTCTGAAAAACCTCGATGATTCTATCTCTAATGTTCATAATAATCCCCTCCTAATATATATATATAAGAGTATTATACCCTTCTATTGAGAAATCGAGTAGGGGGAAAATGATTATTTCATTTTCCGACCTCTCACACCACCGTACGTACCGTTCGGTATACGGCGGTTCAATCGCATAAGTGCTTTAAGCGTAGTTGCTCGTACTGGGCTGGAAAGTCATAATAGCCAGCCTGTACGAGCTTTTCATTTGTGATGGACCGCGAAAGTACTGCACTTCCAGCTATTCGCCAGTATCCTAGTCGGGTATTGCCCCATTGATACGCCTGCCATTCTGAAATTCCAAGTTTCTTAAGATTCATCACCCTCGTTTTGGGTTTCTTCCATTGTTTCCAGATATACATGCGGAATCTTCTGCGCAACCACTCATTCCATGACATGATTGTCCGTTTGATGTCAGCTACGTGATAGTAACCAAGCCATCCTCGGATGAAACTCTTTACTTTCTCAAATACCACTCGCACATTCTTTCCCTGATTACCGCGTGTCAGTTCTTTCAGCTTCCTTTTCGCTTTTACCAAAGATTCACGGTGAGCTCTGATAAAGATGCCCTTTCCATTCTTCCCAAGACAAAAACCAAGGAATTTAAAATGTTTTATTGCTAAAACGCTGACATTTTTGCTCTTTTGGACATTCATTTTCAGTTTCAGTTTACCCTCAAGATACTTACGACAGGTTTCCAGAAGGCGGTTTGCCGCTCGCTTGCTTTTCGCAAGTACCACAATGTCATCTGCATAGCGAATTACCTTCACATCTCTGGATGCCATCTCCTGATCAAATTCATTCAAATATATGTTCGCCAGTAAAGGTGATAGAGGCCCGCCTTGTGGTGAGCCTTCTTCGGTTTTGCTGATGATTCCATTTTTCATGACGCCACTTTTCAAGTATTTCTTGATGAGTTCCGTCACACGTTTATCTTGGATATGTTTGCGTAGAAGATTCAGGAGCAGTTCGTGATTCAAGGTGTCGAAGTACTTCGATAGGTCTATTTCCACCGCGTGGACATATCCCTGTTCTGCATACGCCTTCACTTTCTGAATCGCCTGCTGTGCGCTTCTTTTCGGGCGGTAGCCATAGCTCCCTTCCGAAAAGAGTGGTTCAAAGATTGGTTGAAGCTTCTGGGAGATAGCTTGTTGAATGATACGGTCGATGACCGTTGGAATACCAAGCTTTCGTACACCACCATCTGCTTTTGGAATTTCCTTTCGCCTAACTGGGCTTGGCTTGTATCTGCCTTCCCGAATACTTTGTAGGAGTTCCTCACGATTTGCCTTTATCCAAGGAAGCGCCTCCTCAACGGTTAAGCCATCGATTCCCGGCGCTCCATGGTTACGCTTGACTTGTTTATAGGCCTTGTTCAGGTTTTCCCTGTCCAGTATGCTTTCCAGCAAGTCGTTTGCACCGCCTCTTTCTTTACCTTCCCGAAAAAAAAACTCGGTACTATGACCTCGGCTGACTTCTCACAGCAAGCTTTACTCCGTATTTCAGACTGTCTTACTTCACGTCTGTGAGACCTCCCCAGGTAAGAACGCACTCTTTCGCTCCATCTATCTGCCACATTTACAATAATTAGTTTCGAGTAGTTATTGGACTTTGACTTGAATTGCAGCCTTATCCCTAATTATTGCCTGATGTGATTTCTGTTCGTCAGACCAGAGCTTTGCCGCCGGCTTCCTTCAGATTCCACCTCGCGGTGGACACCCTTGCCTTAAGCTATACACTTCCCACTACTAGGGCGTGTTCGGGACTTTCACCCGTTAGAGTGCGCCCATGCTGGGCGCACAATAAAAAGGGGCTGTTGCAAATCTAGAAATCTAGAGGAGTAACAGCTCCTTTTTCGTAAATATTGATAGGTCTTATGTTGGGCTTTCTGATTGTTCGACTGTACTTTTGCTTCACCTCATATTTGGGACACACTTAAATAAGCTTATTCTAAATTTTACTTGCTTTAGAATTAGGCTGTTTTTTTATACTCTATTATACCTGTTTGATTCTTAAGTATTTTAACGTGGAGCTTATTTAGATTCATTCCAATCGCCACTAGTGCTAGGTCGGATACAATCTTTTTCATGCCTTTATGCCTAAATCGATCATATTTCAGTCCGTCTTTTAGCTTTGAAAACATTCCCTCAGCTTGTATTGAACGATTCATTCGTTGTTTGATACCCTCTGAGGTTTTTATGTTGTGGTTGGATTCTTCCCTGTATTTTTCAAATGCGGGTGAAAACTGAAATCTTTTCGATGTACCGCCTTCTAACTTCTTACTTTTGATACACTGACTATTATAAGGACATTCAGCGCACTCAAAACAACCGTAAGAATGAAGTATATCCTTGTAGCCTGACGCGTATGTCCTTGTTCTATCTTTGAGTCTCACTAACTTTTTGCCCATTTTGCAGACATAAGCGTCTTCAGCTTCAAGGTAGGTCATATTTTCTCGTTTTCCGATGTCTGACTTTGATTTCTTACTTTTAGCAGTCTCGTAGTTTGATGGTTTTATATATGGCTTTAATCCTTTTTTATTCAAGTAGTCATAGTTTTCAACACTTTCATAACCTGCATCCGCCACGATGTTTTCTAGATGCTTCCCATATGCAGGCCTCATCTGCTCTAAAAAAGGTTTCAAAGTATGCAGGTCGTTACTCTTCTGACTGCCCATCACTCCAACGATAAAAGCTCCACTTGAAGCTAGTTGTATGTTATAGGCGGGCTTAAGCTGACCGTTCATCATGTGATTTTCTTTCATTCGCATGAAAGTTGCGTCGTGGTCTGTTTTCGAGTAGCTATTTCGATTTCCCATGATATTTAGGTGTTCTTCATACTTTTCTAGTTTGTTAATGACATCTTCAAAATACTCATAGTCGCGTTGATGCTGAGTTTTTCGTTTTCCTATACCATGAACAAATACGATTTTACTTTGAGTACATATATTTCGGATGCTGTTAAAATGTCTTTTTACAGACTTCATGACATCATTCAGACTGCTGTCTTCTGGCAAGCTGAGTTCTTCAATGAGTCGCTGTACCAGTTTCATCTGGTGCTTCTCAACAGCCTTACGCCAAACAAAGGTATAGCGTCCAGAAATGGCTTCAATCTTCGTGCCATCGATATAGAAATTTTTTAGATCAACGTGTCCTTCTTGAAGCAAAATCTCAACAAACTGGGTCAATAAATCTGACGAAACCGCTTCTAAAGAATTGCGGAAACGATTGATGGTCGTGTGATCTGGTGCTTTGTTGCATTGAAGTAAAAAATGTCCTCTCGTATCATAAGTACAAAAATCTTCAATCTTTCGGCAGGAATAAACGCCTTCACTGTAACAAAATAGAAGGACTTTTAACAAGATAATTGGGTCAACAGCTGGCTTTCTTCCCAAGGTGGAGTAGGTGCATAAAATAGAACTTAAATTCATCTCCTCAACGATATTGCACACCAACCGAACTTTACTATCTCTAGGAATATAAGTTTCCACATCAAATTGCATTTTGAGTTGCAATGTGTGATGATTCTGAGTAAAATTGATATGAGTTAGATTGTTCGTCATAAAATAATTATAACTCACCAGAGCTGGCTCTTCGAGCCAGTTCTAAACATTTATAGAATAAAAATGACCTGTGACAAATCAAATGATTTGCTACAGGTCATTTCTTATTGGGGGCTATTTTGCAACAGCCCCTTTGATGTTTATTATAATAAAGAGCCAAATCTGATGAACAAAGGTGCGAATACCAATGAAACAATTGTCATCAATTTGATGAGAATATTGATAGATGGACCCGATGTATCTTTGAATGGGTCACCTACAGTATCGCCAACAACTGCAGCTTTATGAGGTTCAGAACCTTTGCCGCCGTGATGTCCTTCTTCAATGTACTTTTTCGCATTATCCCATGCGCCACCTGCGTTTGCCATGAAGATTGCGAGGAGAACACCTGTTACAAGAGCCCCTGCTAACATGCCGCCGAGAGCTTGTGTACCCAATAACAATCCAACAATAAGTGGTGAACCTACTGCCATGAGACCAGGAATCATCATTTCTCTGAGAGCTGCTTGAGTAGAAATATCTACACATCTTGCATAGTCAGGTTTTTGAGTGCCTTCCATAATACCAGGCATGGTTTTGAACTGTCTTCTAACTTCTTCAATCATTTGGAATGCCGCTTTACCAACAGACTCCATTGTCATAGCTGTGAACAAGAATGGCAACATACCACCAACGAACAAACCTACAACAACACGCGGGTCTAAAATATCAATTTTTTCAAGACCTACAACCTGAGAGTAAGAAGCAAAGAGACCAAGTGCTGTTAAAGCCGCTGAACCGATTGCAAAACCTTTACCAATGGCAGCTGTTGTGTTACCAACTGCATCTAATTTATCTGTAATTTTACGAACTTCTTTAGGAAGATTAGCCATTTCAGCAATACCGCCAGCATTGTCCGAAATAGGACCGTAAGCATCTACAGCAACTGTAATACCAGTTGTTGCAAGCATACCTACTGCTGCTAACGCAATACCGTAAAGACCGCTAGGACCGCCGCCCATAACATTGTATGACACTAAAGTTGCGCCTGCAATAAAGAGCATTGGAATTGCTGTAGAGTACATACCTACTGCCAAACCACTGATAATTGTGGTTGCAGGACCTGTTTCAGATTGCTGAGCAATCTTTTTAACCGATTTATATTCTCCAGAAGTATAAACTTCAGTGACAAAACCAATAACTGTACCCGCAAGAAGACCTGCAATAACTGCACCAGCTGCTTTAAAATCGCCAAATGCAAATTTGCTAAGGGCAAGTGCTGCCACAACAATAATACCTGACGAAACATAAGTTGACATTTTAAGGGCTTTATGTGGATCTGATTTCTCATCACCTCTAACAAAAAGAATACCAATAATCGAAGCCAAAATACCAATGGATGCAAGAACCAAAGGATAAAGAACCCCTGACATGCTATTTTCAAGAAGTAATCCTAATGTAATAGATGCAATGATTGAACCGACATATGATTCGAATAAGTCCGATCCCATGCCTGCTACGTCGCCTACGTTGTCACCAACGTTATCTGCAATAACAGCCGGGTTTCTTGGATCGTCTTCAGGAATGCCTGCTTCAACTTTACCTACAAGGTCAGCACCTACGTCTGCCGCTTTAGTATAAATACCGCCACCAACACGACCGAAAAGTGCAATTGAAGAAGCACCTAGACCAAAACCAGTTACAATTTTGATGTCTTTAAAGATTGCATAAAGAACACTGACACCAATAATACCAAAACCAACTACGCACATCCCCATAACCGAGCCACCAGCAAAGGCTACAGAAAGTGCTTTGTTCATACCGCTTTCTCTTGCTGCATTAGCCGTTCTAACGTTAGCTTTGGTAGCTACTTTCATACCAAAGAAACCCGCCAGTGCAGAAAAAGTACAACCGATAACGAAACATACTGCAGTTAAAGGACTAATCCCTACTGCAATAATAGTGCCGAGAATCAAAACAAAGATAACCATTGTTTTGTACTCTCTTCGCAAAAATGCCATAGCACCTTCAGCAATGTACGTCGAAATTTCGATCATTCGATCTGTTCCAGGTGCAACATTATTGATTCTTGTTACAACCAGGAAATAAGCGAAGATCAGCGCGAGCACACCAGCAACAGGCGCTAAGTAAATGAAGCTTTCGTTCATTTTACCATACCTCCTTAGAATTTGTGATGGGAAAGCTCTGACAGTATTTTGAGCCGTCAGAAGTTTCCTAAATAATAAAAAGCGCAATGATTTCTCATTGCGTTTTCAATCCATTAATTAGATTGCATTTAATACTAAAGCGCACAAGATAAATCCAACTGCTGCAACTTTTGTGATTCTATCCAATGTGTGGTCTAAAGCTCTTCCCTTTTGTTTACCAAATAGCTGCTCTGCACCACCGGTAATAGAGCCTGACATGCCTGCACTCTTACCTGATTGACCAATAATACTAACAATTAATATGATACATGCAATGATAAGTAGTACTGTAATTGCTATTTTCATGAGATAGCCTCCTTCATAAATTCAACATATGTATTCTATCACAAGCAATCTGCCTTTTCAAGAAAACTTGTATGGACCAGACAAGTTTTAACATACAGTGACAAATACATTCGCTAAAAATAAAAAAAGAGGGGAATGGTTATCCATTCCCCTTTAGAAAAACCTATTTTTTAATGTTGTAGAATGCTGCCATTCCTGGATATTTAGCTGTCGCATCTAACATTTCTTCAATTCTGAGAAGTTGGTTATACTTTTCAACTCTATCGATTCTTGCAGGTGCACCAGTTTTAATTTGACCAGCATTTACAGCAACTGCTACGTCAGCAATTGTTGAATCTGAAGTTTCACCAGATCTGTGTGAAATAACTGTAGTGTAACCAGCTCTTTTAGCCATTTCGATTGCATCTAATGTTTCCGTGATAGAACCGATTTGGTTAAGTTTTACAAGGATTGAGTTTGCAGTATCAGTAGCGATACCTTTAGCCAATCTTTCAGTGTTTGTAACGAATAAGTCGTCACCAACGATTTGAATTTTGCCACCCAATTTCTCTGTAAGCAATTTCCAACCAGACCAATCTTCTTCGTCTAAGCCATCTTCAATTGAGATGATTGGGTATTTACCTACGAGGTACTCGTAGTAAGCAACCATTTCTTCAGAAGTCATTGATTTGCCTTCGCCAGCTAAATCATATTTTTTAGTTTCGCCGTTCCAAAGTTCTGTTGCAGCAACGTCAAGAGCAATTTTAACTTCTACGCCTGGCTTGTAGCCTGCTTTTTCAATTGCTTCAATAATAATTTCGATTGCTTCTTCGTTAGATTTAAGATTAGGAGCGAAACCACCTTCATCGCCTACACCTGTCGCTAAGTTTCTCTTAGTCAACACAGCTTTAAGGTTGTGGTAGATTTCAGCGCCTGTTCTAAGAGCTTCTTTGAATGATTTAGCCCCAACTGGCATAACCATGAACTCTTGAATATCTACGTTGTTGTCCGCATGTGAACCACCGTTAAGGATGTTCATCATTGGAACTGGAAGTGTTTTAGCGTTAGTACCACCAAGGTATTGGTAAAGTGGTAAACCAAGTGAATCTGCAGCCGCTCTTGCAACTGCCATAGAAACGCCAAGAATTGCATTAGCGCCGAGTTTAGCTTTGTTGTGAGTACCGTCAAGTTCGATCATTGTTCTATCAATATCTACTTGATCGTAAACGCTCATACCCACGATTTCTGGAGCAATGATGTCGTTAACGTTGTTAACTGCTGTTTGAACGCCTTTACCAAGGTATCTTGCTTTGTCGCCGTCTCTAAGTTCAACTGCTTCAAATGCGCCAGTAGATGCGCCTGAAGGGATACCCGCTCTTGCCATTGTACCGTCTTCTAAGTATACTTCTACTTCGATTGTTGGATTGCCTCTTGAATCAAGAATCTCTCTACCGTAAACGCCGATAATTGTTGACATAGTAATTCCTCCATATTCTCATTATAAATATTATTTTTGAAGCAGGCTTTTGCCTGTCATTTCAGCAGGTTGTTCTAATTCTAATAAATTAAGGAGCGTTGGTGCCAAGTCACATAACTTGCCGCCTGCTCTAAGAGTTGCTCCCTCTACACCAGCCAAAATCACTGGAACATGATTGGTGGTATGAGCTGTGAAAGGTTTTCCCGTTTCATAGTCTACCATCATTTCTGCATTACCGTGGTCTGCTGTAATAATAACAGCGCCGCCAAGGGACGTAATTTTGTCAACCACTTTGCCAAGACAAGTATCCACGGTTTCAACCGCTTTAACTGCGGCTTCAAATACGCCAGTATGACCAACCATGTCTGGGTTTGCATAGTTGCAAATGATCAAATCATACATGCCACTATCCAGTTTTTCCAGAAGTGTGTCTGTAAGTTCTGGGGCACTCATTTCTGGTTGAAGATCATAGGTCGCTACTTTTGGAGAAGGAATCAAACATCTGTCTTCATTTGGATTCGCTTCTTCCACCCCACCATTAAAGAAGAATGTCACATGGGCATACTTTTCAGTTTCAGCAATTCTGAGTTGCTTAAGTCCTTTAGACGCCACATAAGTGCCGAGGGTGTTATTAATGGTTTGTGGTGTATAGGCCACCGTTACATTTGGCATCGTCAGGTCATATTGAGTCAAGCAAACATACGTGGTTTTGAAGTAATTTCTTTCAAAACCGTCAAAGTTTTCGTCTACAATGGCACGGGTAATTTCTCTGGCTCTGTCTGGTCTAAAGTTGAAGAAAATTACTGAATCCCCTTCGCTCACTTTTGCCATAGGTTGGCCATTTTCTAAAATCACGCCAGGTACCACAAATTCATCGTTTACACCTTCAGCATAGTTGGCTTCAACAAGGGCTTTAGCAGATTCAAAGCCTTTACCTTCACCGTACACCAATGTTTTGTAGGCAAGTTCAACTCTTTCCCAACGTTTGTCTCTGTCCATTGCATAATAGCGACCAGAAACCGTTGCAATTTGTCCAACGCCAACCTTTGCCATATAGGCTTCAATGTCAGCAATATACTCAAGAGCGCTCATAGGTGGTGTATCTCTACCATCTAAAAAGGCGTGAATATAAACTTTTTTCAAATCATTTTTCTTAGCTAAGTCGATAAATCCTTTTAAATGCTCGATATGACTGTGAACCCCACCGTCTGAAAGAAGTCCAAATAGGTGAAGGGCTTTGTCATTGTCTTTTGCGTTTTTTACCGCTCTGAGCAGTTCGGCATTCTCGAAGAAATCACCATCTAAAATAGATTTAGTGATTCGGGTCAGTTCTTGATAAATCACTCTACCCGCGCCAATATTGAGGTGACCCACTTCTGAGTTGCCCATTTGGCCATCTGGAAGACCAACATCCATACCGCTAGCGCCAATTTCTGTCGTCGGGCAGGTTGCCATTAATTTATCAAAATTTGGTGTGTTCGCAGAGTATACTGCGTTAAAATTATGATTGGCATTGTTCCCCCAACCATCTAATATCACTAATGCTACTGGTTTTTTCATGTAGCCTCCAATTAAAAATTAACAAGAGAGATGAAGCTGTCCGCTTTCACACTGGCACCACCGACTAAAGCACCGTCGATGTCCACTTCATTCATGATCTCCTCAACATTTTCAGGCTTAACGCTGCCGCCGTATTGGATTCTCACTTCTTCTGAAACTTCTTCGCCGTAAAGATCGGCAAGGACGCTTCTGATGTAAGCAATAACGTCGTTCGCTTGTTCTGCAGTAGCTGTTTTACCCGTTCCGATTGCCCAAATTGGTTCGTAGGCAATGACAACTTTTTTAACATCTTCTGCTGAAATATCTTTTAAGCCTTCAACCACTTGTACTTTACATAAGCTTTTAGTTTCGCCTGCTTCACGCTGCTCTAACGTCTCACCACAACATTTAATTGGAACAAGACCTGCAGCTAAAGCCGCTTTCACTTTCAAGTTAACCGTTTCGTTTGTTTCAGCAAAGTATTGTCTTCTTTCAGAATGACCAATGACCACGTGTGTCACGCCCACTTCTTTTAACATATCCGCTGAAACTTCCCCTGTAAAAGCGCCATTTTTTTCAAAATGCATGTTTTGAGCAGCAATTTTGATATTGGTGCCTTTAGCAGCTTCTGCTAAATCTTTGAGAAGGGTGAAAGGTGCACAAATGACCACTTCTACTTCTGTATCTTTTACCGCTTCTTTAATGTCATTTATAAACTTAACACCTTCAGCAATGGATAAATTCATTTTCCAGTTACCAGCAATAATAGGTCTTCTCATATTCGTCTCCCCCTACTTCACGTTAAGGGCTTCGATACCAGGAAGGGCTTTGCCTTCCAAGAATTCAAGTGAAGCACCGCCGCCAGTTGAAATATGTGTCATTTTATCTCCAAAGCCTAGAATATTTACTGCAGCCGCACTGTCGCCGCCACCGATGATCGTCGTTGCATCTGAATCTGCAAGGGCTTTTGCCACTGCAATTGTACCTTTGGCAAAGTTGTCAAACTCGAATACGCCCATCGGACCGTTCCATACAACTGTTTTAGCTGTTTTAACAGCATTGGCATAAATTGCCGCTGTTTTTGGTCCAATATCAAGACCCATGTAACCTTCTTGAATATTCTCATTTTCAGTCACAACTGGTGTTGCATCTGCAGAGAATTCTTTCGCTGTGATGTGGTCAACAGGCAACAAAAGATTCACACCTTTTGCTTTCGCTTTGTTGATCATTTCCATGGCATATTCCACTTTATCTTCTTCTACAAGAGAAGTGCCGATTGTGAAACCTTGAGCCTTAAGGAAGGTATAAGCCATCCCGCCGCCAATCACAAGGGTATCTACTTTTGAAAGAAGATTGTCTATCACGTTAATTTTATCAGAAACTTTAGCACCGCCGAGAATAGCAACGAAAGGTCTTACTGGATTTTCAACAGCGTCTCCTAAGAATTGGAGTTCTTTTTGAATCAAGTAACCACAGACAGCCACATCAACATATTGAGTTACCCCTACTGTTGAGGAGTGGGCTCTGTGAGCCGAACCAAAAGCGTCGTTGACATAAACGTCAGCAATAGAAGCAAGGTCTTTAGAGAACGCTTCGCCATTTTTAGATTCTTCTGCTCTGTATCTTGTATTTTCAAGAAGAACTACGTCGCCTTCTTTCATTGCGGCTACTGCTGCTCTTGCCTTGTCGCCAACAACTTCCATTTCAGCTGGGAAAACAACTTCTTTGCCGAGAATTTCTGAAAGTCTTTTAGCCACAGGTGCTAAGGTATATTTTTCAAGATTGTCTGCTTTCGGTTTACCTAAGTGTGAGCAAAGGATAACCTTAGCGCCATTTTTAATTAAGTATTGGATAGTAGGCAGTGCGCCTACAATTCTGTTTTCATCTGTAATCACACCATCTTTAAGTGGTACGTTAAAATCAACTCGAACAAGAACTCTTTTACCTTTTACTTGAACGTCTTCAATTGTTTTTTTGTTGAACATCTATAAGCCTCCATTTTTTTAAAAGCCTTAAACTGATTCGGACTGAGTTTTGATTTTACAAACCCAAACTCGGTTGCCCTACGGTCAACCTTGTCGCTTTCGCGACTTGTCGCCGAGGGCAATCAAAGTCCTAGGTCGATAAATCGCCCTTTCCCTTTGATTACCCTCGGCAACGTTTTGGTTTTCACGAACAAAGCAAACCCTGACTAAGTCAGGGTTTACCACATAGCCTCATTAAATATCAGCAGTATGATTTATTTGTCAGCCATGAATTTTACAAGGTCTACAACTCTGTTTGAGTAACCCCATTCATTATCGTACCAAGAAACCACTTTGAAGAATCTCTTTTCGCCTTTAAGGTTGTTTTGAAGTGTAGCAAGTGAATCGTAGATAGAAGATCTGCTGTCGTGGATAAAGTCTGAAGAAACAAGTTCTTCATTACAGTAACCTAAAACATCTTTTAAGTATGTTTCAGAAGCTTTTTTCATAAGGCCATCGATTTCTTCGATAGAAGAATCTCTTGAAGCTGTGAAAGTAAGGTCTACAACTGATACAGTCGGTGTAGGTACGCGGAATGACATGCCAGTTAATTTACCTTTAGTAGCAGGAAGAACTTCACCTACTGCTTTAGCAGCGCCTGTAGAAGATGGAATGATGTTGATCGCTGCAGCTCTGCCGCCTCTCCAGTCTTTCTTAGAAGGACCGTCAACTGTTTTTTGTGTTGCCGTATATGAATGAATAGTTGTCATAAGACCTGTTTCAATGCCTACGCCTTCCTTAAGAAGTACGTGTACTACTGGCGCTAAACAGTTTGTTGTACAAGAAGCGTTTGATACGATGTTGTGAAGCGCTGGATCGTATTCATTTTCATTAACGCCCATAACGATTGTTTTCACATCGCCTTTACCAGGAGCAGAAATGATAACTTTTGTTGCGCCTGCTGCTAAGTGACCTTTAGCTGATTCTGAATCTGTGAAAAGACCAGTCGCTTCGATAACGTATTCAACACCAAGAGCTTTCCAAGGAAGATCCGCAGGATTTCTAGTTGCCATGATGCATTTAGTTTCTTTGCCATTTACAACGAGGATATCGTCCGCTTCAAGTTCAGGGCTGCTTTTCTTAGTAGAAATTTCACCTTTAAATTTGCCTTGTACTGAATCGTATTTGAGTTGGTATGCAAAGTAGTCTGCATCTGTAGTCATATCAACAACAGCTACAATCTCGAACTCTGTGCCGATAAGGCCTTGCTCTGCCATAGCGTTAAATACAAGTCTACCAATTCTACCAAAACCATTGATTGCGATCTTTTTCATTTCTTTTTTCCTCCTTAAAATGTATTGATAATGTTTCTTGCAACATTCTCATCTGTCACTAAGACTAGATTTGAGTTCAGTCGACAAATCGAAACGATTGCCTCTGATTTATCATCTCCACCAGCGACAGCAATCAGATGTTCAATGTTCTTAAACTTCTCTAAACTGATGCCAATGGTGCTGATTTCATGTACAATATCGCCCTCTCGGTTGAAATAATAACCAAAGGCTTCTGAAACAGCGCCCTTCGTCTCAATTATACCGATTTCCTGAGGATTTAAACTTCTTCTTTTCGCCATAGTCAGGGCATCGCCAATACCGAAGATTAATAAGTCAATCTCTTCAATGTATTCCATGATTTCCTTGATTTCCGGCTCGTTCATTAGGCTTTCAATGGCATCTTTTGATAAAAAGTCTGGTGTATACAAGAGCTTATACTGCGATCCAATTCGATTTGCAAATTTTTCAACCAGTGTATTCGCTTGAAACTCAGCTTTTTTACCAAGACCACCTCTAGCAGGAACGATGGTTAAATCTGTTAATGGCGTTTTTTCTTTTTTTATGCTGTCGATTAGACTGTGAACGGATGAACCACCTGTGATACCGACAATTTTTGCAACTCCCAGCAATGTTCTGACATAGTCAGCGCCAAATCGTCCGATGTCCTTGATTAACATACTAGACTCGTCTTCAGGTGAAGCTGGTGCAATAATAACTTTTTTGATGTTGAGTAGAATCTCTAATCGTTCTTCAAGTGCTTTAAGGCCTTTGAGATCATGGAAGAAAAACTTGAGCATGCCTAAAGCTTGCTCTCCTTGCTCTGTCAAAGTCATTCCCTCTAAAGAAAAGTCTAGAAGACCTTGATCTTTAAGGAGGTTAGCTTCTTTTCGGATTACTCGTTCCGTTAGATCCAACTTAGTAGATAAGCTGCGTCTTCCAATGGGCTGTAAGTAATTAACGATGTTGAGGATCTGATAGCGACTCTCCAAAATTTCAATGAGTTCAGGCGCAATAGATTTCAGCATAGCTGACAAAGCATCTACCTTAACGCAGTCACTGCAGTTTAAATTGGCCACTTTCATGATATGACCTCCAGTGTAATTTCATGGACATTTCGATTGACTGTTTATAAAGAACGCGGGACATTTTCGTTTGTTTATAGGGACTTTTTTTGTCCGCGTGTGTTAATTGCGTCCCATGCCAATCAAAAAAATATATCCACCGCTATAAGCATAACATATACGGTGGATATTTCAAGTCCTTTTATAGGATTTTTAAAAGCGTTTTCTTTTTGAAGTCGCTGGTATAAGCAGTTCATCCCTGTATTTTGCAACCGTTCGTCTTGAAATTTTAATGCCTAATTCGTTGAGAAGATCTGCCAAATATTGATCCGACAAGGGTTTCTTTTGATTTTCTTTATCAATTTGCTCTTTGATAATCTTCTTAACCGTTTCTGCCGATACACCGTCTCCCATTTCACTGGAAACGCCGCTTTGGAAAAAGTATTTGACTTCAAAAAGTCCATGTATGCACTGCAAATACTTACCACTAACTGCACGACTTACTGTAGATTCATGTACACCCACTATATCCGCTATATCTTTTAAAGTCATTGTTTTCAAATAAAGTGGGCCTCTGTCAAAGAAATCTCGTTGTTCGTCTACAATAGCAGTTACAACTTTAAAAATAGTATTTCGGCGCTGCTCAATGCTTTTAATGAGTCTAAGGGCCGCATTTAATTTCTTATTAATATAATCACTGGCATCATCATTTTTTTCAGTTTCAAGTACACTTTGGTAAAAAGTGCTGATTTGAAGTTTTGGCGCTGTGCTGTCATTGATGATGACTTGATAGCCATCTCTGTGCTTTTCCACAGCCACATCAGGAACAATATATCTAATTTCAGTGTTCCCATGAAATTTTCGGCCAGGCTTTGGCTCTAAAGTCTTAATATAATCCGTTGCCCTTTGCACATCTTCCAGTCTAGCATTTAATAATTTTGCGATTTGAGCCAACTTGTTTTCAGCTAAGTCTTTTAAGAACCGCTCTACAATAGCCAGTGCCAATATGTGAGCTTCTTCATCTGCTAAAATTTGAAGTTTCAAACATTCTAGCAAGTTTCGCGCACCTACGCCAATCGGTTCAAAACTTTGAATCAGTGCTAAAAGGTAATTAAATACTTCCTGATCCACGTTATATTTTTCCACGACTTCTTCAGCTGTTAAATGCAAATAGCCATTTTCATCAATATTTTCTATAATATAGGTTGCAATATCCGCTTCAATCCCTTTGGCATCTGACATTTGAAGTTGCATAAGCAAATGATCCAAAAGACTGTCTTGATCGCTGACAATATGCTCAAAAACGCTTTCATCATCTTTAGAAGCCTGTGTCAGCACCCTTTGTTTTTCATGATCGTCTCTCATGCTGATGGCAATACTCTTCCAATCGTGCTCAATGGGTGTATTATCTTTTTTATCTGCAATAATTTCAGCACTTTCCATCTCCAGAACAGGATTTGTCATCAATTCTTCCTGTAAAAAATCATTCAGTTCCAACTGACTGTATTGAAGCATCTCAATAGCTTGCTTCAACTCAGGCGTCATTACCAGTTTCTGAGTCTGTAAAAGCTGTAAATTCATATTCATACTCATGATCTTTCAACCCCAATTCTAAAACCATTATATCAGTTTCACAAAAAAGATTAAAGGAGATTACGAGTTTACTTATAATTGCTTCGTTTTTTGACTAAAATGAAAGTACATGATTGCTTCAAGAACACCACCACCAATTGAACGTGCTTTGTCCGATATACTGAAGCAGTGGTCTTTGTGACAGCGCGGGTCAATGTCGGCAATTTTTAAACCCTGTTCAACCCATAGACCGTCATAAATTATACCTCTAAGAATACCTTTTATAGTTGCCAAAACTACAGTTCCCTCTTCAGCTTCATTGGATTTGATAATAGCAATAGGTTCTCCTGCTACAACCTCATCTCCAATGTCCCTTAGCCCCTTAAGTTTCCCTTCTGCTGGTGCATGAATTACTCTTTCTTTGCTAAACCCCGCAATTTCACCAGGTATGCCTGTATTAGGAATCGCATAACCTTTCCAAACCACCTGACCCAAATAATGTCCCCTCATGGTTTCTATAACCGCATCTGCATCTTCTGGTACGGAAAATCCTGGTCCTAGGGCTATTGTATGTTGGACTAAGTCCCTATGTAGGTTAGTTTTTACTTTGCGGATGGTTCCTTCCACAAAAATAGTCGGTTTAAAATAGACAATACCTGCACTTTCTTCTCCTGTAAATATAGGCACTAAGCCTTTTGACATGGCTTCTTCGGTCATTTCGATACTTGTGCACCCTATTGCAGTGTGCCCCTCAACCGTTGTAAGTCCTTCATAAACAGCTGATGCGAAAGAGATGGTTCGCCTGATCACTGTCGGCTGTTGCATTTCAGAAAATATGATTTTAAAGCCTGCATTTAATAACCTGACACCAACGCCTGTTGCTAAATCGCCAGCACCTCTAATCCAAATCAACGGCAGTTCATTTTTCTCTAAAACATTCATAAGTCAGTCCTCAATCCATTTTTAACGGGCAACATTTCTTCCCAAATACTAATTGCTAATTCTTCTGGAGATACTCAAGATTTTTTAAAACACTCAGCGCTCCGCCGTCATCGTCCTTAGTCGCTATAACTAGATACGCGTTAGACTTAATACAAGGCAATGCCAACTTAGTTTGATTCTGTTCTAATAGCTGATTGATTTTTTCATTCACCCGTTGCATAAGACCTCCCGATTAGCAATATAATTTAGTCTTGTAACAGATCTATGTCCTATTTCATTTATAATCCTTCTGTCATAAAAAAATACCACTAACGCAAAATTAAGTTAGTGGTATAAAATGAATATTTTTACCTTTGAGATTTATCGTAAGGAATACCTTCTGCTTTTGGCGCTCTTGATTTTTGTGATGTAAAGGCAAGAACAACCATAGTCGCTATATAAGGTAACATCTTATAATAAGTGTTATCAATATTTAAGTTATCTAAGAAAGGAATCAACGGAACAGAATAAGCAAGCGTTCTTAAGAATGCAAAGAATAAAGCTGCAAATGTAATTTTAATAGGTTCCCATTGACCAAAGATCATAACAGCAAGGGCCAAGAAACCAAAACCAGCAACGCCAGTATGACCGTTTACATTTCCGTCCATAACACCTACAGCGTAGAAGAATCCACCAATACCTCCGAGGAGGCCTGAAATACCAACGCCAGCGTATCTCATACGGTATACGTTAATACCCACTGAGTCCGCTGCATGGGGATGTTCACCACAAGCGCGCAGACGTAAACCAAATTTTGTTTTATAAAAGACTAATACTGAAATAATCAAGAATACTAGTCCTAACAATACTGTAAAATAAGTGTTTTGAAAGAAAAGTTTTCCTAACAATGGAATTTTTGATAAGCCTGGTATTTCTCTAATATAAAAATTAACAGAAGTAGTGATTCCATCGCTGTTAAAATTCATTTTTGAAAACAATAATACAGCCGCTGGAATCATCATGTTTAAGGCCGTACCACTGATTGTTTGATTTGACTTCATAGAAACGGCTGCAAAAGATAACAATAGGGAATACGCAATCCCGCTAATCGCTGCAACGACCATACCTATAAGCAAAATCATCTGTGGACTTAAACTTGAACCTTGAAGACTATAGACAAGCAATGCGCCGAAAAATGCACCAAACAGCATAATCCCTTCTAATGCAAGGTTGATTACACCACTGCGTTCACTAAACATACCGCCTAAAGCAACGAGCAATAATGGCACTGCAACAGGAAGCATGTTTTGAACTAAATAATAAATTGTATCCATTATTTTGCCTCCTTTACGTTAGACTCTTTTCTTTTAATACGACTGCTAATAAAGGATTTAATACTCGAACTCATAATTGCAGCAAATGCTGAGAAGTAAATGATTACGGCAATAACAACATCAATGATTTCTGGTTTAAATCCTACAAGCATTGTCGCTGTGCCACCACGTTGAATGTGTGAAATGAATAGTGCCGAGAAAATAATCCCAATTGGATTTGCATTGCCTAGCAACGCAACGGCAATCCCGTTAAAACCAGCAGCAGAAATCATATTGATTGGTTCATAAGTCATACTACTATTGATTATGCCCGTTGGTGCAAGTATAGCGAAAGCGCCGCCTAAACCAGCAAGTCCACCAGCAATAATCATGGTTAAAACAATATTCTTTTTCCCTTTCATCCCTGCATAATCCGCAGCATGTTTGTTAAAACCTGTCGCTTTTAATTCATAGCCAAAGGTTGTTTTTTGTAAAACAATATACAGTATAATGCCTATGAGACCCGCTAAAATAATACCAACATTTACATTAGAACCAGTAATCCCAAGAGATGGCATCAAAGCATCGCTTGGTAAGTAATTGGTTCTTGTAGAGGATGCGTTGTACATTATAGCACTTTTTTGAATGGTCATATCCACTAAGTACATACCAATGTAGTTGAACATGATCGAGGTAATAACTTCATTTACATTTAGCCAAGCTTTAAACACGCCTGGAATAAAACCCCATATCATACCGCCTACCATACCAGCCAAAACAGCTGCAATCCAGTGAATTTCTGGAGGTAATTTCCACATAAACGCCACATACATTGCAAAGAACATACCCATTGTATATTGACCAGAGGCTCCAATGTTGAAAAGTCCCATTTTAAAGGCAAATCCAACGGCTAAGCCCGTCATTAAAATAGGCGTTGCAAAATAAAGTACGTCGCCTATACGACTAAAACCACTAAATAGAATGTAATTAAAGCCTCTAAATGCATTACTAGGATTCGCAATAAGCATAACCACTAATCCTACAATTAAGCCTAAGACTATTGCCAGCAATGCAGCATTAAAAGCTTCTATTTTATTACTCTCTTTTAGTCTTGAAAGAATTCCTTTTTTATCCTGCATTGTTGTTCTCCTTTACGGTATTACGCTTAGCACCTGACATATAAAGTCCAAGTTCTTGAACCGTAGTAGTTTTAGGATCGAGTTCTCCTACAATTTCACCTTCATACATGACTAAGATTCTATCACTGACGTTCATGACTTCTTCTAGTTCAAGTGAAACGAGGAGTACAGCTTTGCCTGCATCACGGCGGGCTACCAATTGTTTATGAATATATTCAATTGCACCCACGTCAAGACCTCGGGTTGGTTGAACAGCAACAAGTAACTCATGTTTTTTATCGATTTCTCTTGCAATGATAACCTTTTGCTGATTACCACCAGACATGCTTCGAACAACTGATTTCGTTCCTTGTCCACTTCTGACGTCAAATGCTTCTGACAATTGGGTTGCATACTTTCTCATTTCATCGAAACGAATAAATCCATTTTTCTGAAAACCTGGTTCCCAGTATCTTTGAAGAATCATGTTTTCTTCTACGGTATAATCCAGAACAAGACCGTGCTTGTGTCTATCTTCTGGAATATGACTCATACCTGCCACTGAACGCTCGCGTATAGAAGATTTAGAAATATCTTTTCCACATAGCGTTATGACACCCTCGCTCATTTTTTCTAGACCTGTAAGAGCAGATACGAACTCAGTTTGACCATTTCCGTCAATCCCAGCAAGACAAACGATTTCCCCTGCGCGTACATTGAAAGAAACATTCTTAACAGCATTGTTTTTATGAAGTTTAGAAGGTACGGTAACACCGCTGACTTCAAGAACTACCTCTTTTGGTTCGGCAAGCTTTTTGTCTACTTTAAAATTAATATCTCTGCCAACCATCATCTTAGAAAGTTCTTCCTTATTTGTATCCTTTACATCTACAGTTCCAATGAATTTTCCTTTTCGAAGAACCGTACATCTATCTGCAACTTCCATAATTTCATTAAGTTTATGGGTTATAAACAAAATGGACTTACCTTCATTTGCAAAACCTCTCATGATTTTAAGAAGCTCCTTAATTTCTTGAGGGGTTAATACAGCCGTTGGCTCATCGAAAATCAAAATTTCATTTTCACGGTAAAGCATTTTTAGGATCTCAACTCTTTGTTGCATCCCTACAGATATATCTTCAATAATGGCATCTGGATTAACACTTAAGCCATATTTTTCGCTCAAAGCCAGCACTTTCTCTCTTGCTTCTTTTTTCTTAAGAAACCCAAGAGTATTTGGTTCAACACCCAAAATAATATTATCTAGTACCGAAAATATTTCTACAAGTTTAAAATGTTGATGAACCATACCAATACCAAGTTCATTTGCATCATTAGGATTGTTAATCTTAACAACCTTACCGTTCTTTTTAATTTCGCCCTTTTCAGCTTGATACAATCCAAAAAGTACGCTCATTAAAGTTGACTTTCCAGCGCCATTTTCTCCAAGTAAAGCGTGTACTTCACCTTTTTTTAGCGTTAATGTGATGTCATCGTTAGCTATAATACCGGGAAATTCTTTTGTTATATTCCGCATCTCAACAATATAATTTTCCACTTTGACCTCTTCCTCGCATATATATTAAATCACTGTTAATTACACACCAAACGCCAATAACATATATACACAATTTTAGTAATTTAAAAGATTCACTGTTTTGCTTATTTAAAAAGAATATGTCTCAAAATTGAGCCTTGGTTAATTTATTAGCGCCACTACTGTACTGGAGCCATAATAAAAATGAGGGAAACTCTCGCCTCCCTCATTAATCAAGTCGTACTATTTTAGGAATCTCCTAAAGACGAACTTCTACTATCTAGTAGTGACAGCAATTTTTACGAGTTTTAATTCAGATGTAAGTTCAGCAGCAGTTGCAACACCGCTAGCATCTTTAACTGTAATTTTACGAACTGGAGCAACAGAACCGTTTGCTAAAGTAGCAAAAGTTTTGTCGTAGTCTTCTTTAGTGAATTTAGCAAATCTATCAAAAGCATTCGCTTTATCATCGCCAATTACTGCAGTTGGAAGACCAACACCGTTATTAGAAGCGTTAAAGATTGTTGTTTTGCCTGCGTAATCAGCCCATTTATCAGCATAGATAGATGTTAATACTTGTTGAACTGAAGTTGAAAGACCTTTTACTGCAGAAGTAACAACTGTTTCGCTGTCATATCTTTGGTCAACGTCAACACCAATTACTTTACCGTTTGATTCTGAAGCTGCCGACATAACCGACTTACCTACAGAACCGCCGCAAGCAAAGATAATTTGTGTGCCTTGTTGGTACATAGTTTTTGCAGTTGATTTATTTGTATCATTTTCTTCAAAGTTGCCTGTGTAGTGGTAAGTTACTTTAACAGAACCATCTGCAAGATTTGACTCAGTTGCAGCTGCTTCAGCGCCTTGTAAATAACCATAACCGAAAGCTTGTACAGCAGGTACAGCCATACCACCCATGAAGCCTAAGTTAGTGAAGCCGTCTTTAACAGCTGCATAACCAGCGAGGTAACCAGACTGTTCTTCAGCATACATAACACTTGCAACATTTGCTTTTGTTTCAAATGTAGCATAGTCAGCAGTATGTGGGGCACCGTCAAGAAGGATGAATTTAACATCTGGATATTTTGTTTGTGCTTCGTAAACTGGCACTTCAAATAAGAAACCTGGAGTTACAACGATTTTAGCACCGCCTGTAACCGCTAAATCAATAGCCGCTAAGTAACCTGCATCAGATGCTTCTTCTGGTTTGATGTAAGTGTGGGTAATTTTGTTTGCCTCAGCGTAAGCTTTAACACCTTCCCAAGCACCTTGGTTAAACGATTTGTCGTCGATGTTACCTTTGTCAGTAATAAGCGCAATTTCGAACCCATCTGCTTTATCCGTTTTAGATGAACATCCTACAAAAGCCATACTTACTAACATGATGGATAATACAAGTAATAATACCTTCTTTTTACTCATTAATACTTCCTCCTCCATTGTTGAGTGCCAAATGTCCTAATTGTTATTGAAAAAAATACAAATACCGAATACTTGATGCTAAGAGGATTCATCGTCTTCCCAGTTGACTTTGAACCCAATTAAGAACAAATATACCCCCACTCGGGGCAACTATTCTTAAAACACCTTAAATTCAAAACTTTTTTACAACTTGTTTGAATTGTATGTATTGTTTCGAACATTCGATATCTAGTATTTCTAACGTATAACGTATTGAGACGTCCGACTTGTTATGTGGTTTTTCACAATACATATGTATTATATCTAAAAAGTCCTAGTTTAATCAATATTAAGTTAATTTTTTATTACAAACTTACAAAAGTTTTTTTGCATAGGAAAGGCCTTGAGGTATTTCCCCAAGGCCTTTTTGCATATTTTGTGTTTTACTCGCTTAACAAGGTGTCGCCTCTTTAGAGATATAACCTGCATTCCCCAAGGCTTTTATAGCATTTTCAACCTTTGCATCATTTACTAAAACAATTGGTCCCGTGCAACCCATTCCGCTTTCAGCGTATATGCCATTCTTCCAAAGACTTTTTACAGCATCTTCCAAATCCATGATGTCTATACCAGAAATGGATGCTGTAACAACTTCTTTTGATGGGGCCACAATATTTTCTGAAGCACTTTCACTTGTTGATGTCTTGTTTGAGTCTTTTGTAAGATCTGCGATGATCTGATCGAACTTGGCTTTTTTCACTTGTTCGAATTCCGCTTTAGCAATTGTTTTTACATTGCCTTTTGCTAAACCTGCAGCATATTTAATTGCATTAGCTACAACTGGAACGCCCGATGCTCTGGAGAGAATTAAGATTGTTCTATCATAGTCAAATCCTATTCCAGGACCATAACCATAGCCTAGAGACTCATAACTACCCCCAGTTGTGAAAGATGAGAACATTTTCATTAGGATATTCCCGGTGAGGGTATCGGTGACCATTACATCTACTGCCGCTGTGAGAAGGTCATTCCCACGCATGATATTGCCCCCGTCTGAACGATCTGATTCACCAAAGTTAATTGTATAGCCATTAGCAATCAACGCTTTAAGGGCACGTTCTACCGTTCTGGCGTTGTCTACATTTAGTATACCTACTGTTGGATTCTCAATTCCCATTGCTTTAGCAGCAATAATGCCGTAAATTGTATTTTTAACCATAGCGACGGTACGATCTGTTGCAGAAGTTCCTGTTGTTGTCGCTAAAAACATTTCTTTGCCAACACCTGGTGTGATTACTCTACCAACGGTAGATACGCCAATTGGGAAAGCATAGTGCATTGTAACACAACCTTGGATATAGCCACTGTCTAGCAGTTCTTCCATCTTTTTGTGTGCCCCTTCTTCGCTTTCAACCACAAAGGTTTCAAGACCCGAATTATTTTCAGCACCAATGAGAACAATTTCATAATCAGCATCTCTCGCTGCCAATATTGCGCCATTAACAAGGTTGTCTACCCCGTGTTCACTGCCTAGGGTTGTTAAACCTACTCTAACTTTGCCTCCAAATTTTCCAAACTCTATCGCATCTGCGATTTCCATGAAGGCATTACCGATGAATTGTTTCATATCCTGAGACATGGTAAACCTCCTTCTTATTGGTTAAGCAATTGAGTCGCAAAACCTCTCATAGCTTCCGCTATAAGTTTATTAACTTCTTCTTTAGACATGGTTGAACCCGATTCTTGAGATTGACCGCTGTTTCTTTCAATAACCACAGAAACCCCATCGAAGAGATTGGTCATTCTGCCGAGGAAGAGCGAGCCTTTTCCAACGACCATTACGCGGTTGTAAGTACCCTTTGTTAAATCGTCTATAGCGAAACCAAGGTATGGAACCCCTGAAGGAATATGTCCTTGAGTTGGCGCCCAGCCCTGCATACCATGTTTTTCAACAAATTCACCGATTTGTGTTCTTTCAAGCTCGCCACGTTTTACGCCAATGGCAGCAATCATTTTGTAGTTTGCTTCCGGAACGTCACCTGCACCTGCTGGCTTTGTAATATCTGGATTCTGCATTTCTACAGAGAATTTATCGATATCAGTAATCTTTAAATTACCTTTATCAAGTGGTTCTGTGACAAGGGCTGTAATAACCGCTTGAGGAGATGAACCCGTTCCAACGTTGTGTTTACCAACTAAATCTGTACGAATAAGTGGATTCACGCCGTCGTTTTCGCTGATGAGGATGGCAAAACCACCAAGAACATCTTCAAGAACTGGGAAACCCTTTTTAATATGGTCTTTACCATTCATACCAAGTTTAGCAGTTGCACCACCTGCTACTATAACAACGTTTTTGTATGTGCCTGCTTTTACTAAAGAAGCCGCTGTAATAAGGGAATGGGCAGGTGCTGCACAAAAACCTCTTATATCACAACCAGAAGCATTGACTGCGCCAACCATCTCAGCGATAGATTTAGCGAAATTGCCGCCCCCTCTTTGGTTCATATCCCCACAAGCTTCTTCTGAACATTCAATAACATAATCAACTTCTGTAACATCTAGGTTATTGGCTGCTATCAAATGTTTGAATGCTAACACACCAGACGCTTTAACAACAAGGTTTTCAAACATGACATGTGCATTTAAGTTAGGGTCCACGTCATGGGCTTTTTTTACACAGCCAACAAGAACATTTTCGTGATAGATGGCTTCTGCGTGGTGGACTTCGACGAGTTCTTTGATATTTTCAAAAGTGTCGCCACCCTCTAATTTTTCAAGTTCTTCTGGTGTTGCTAATTTATGAGTGCTATATACGGCTCTTGCTTTTTTAGCAAAGTCATTTTCTAATTTAACCAAATCAAATGCGTCTGAAATTTTAAGTAAACTGATGAAGTCCATTTGTGGCATAATTTCACCAAATTTACCGTAACGATCTGCGTTAGGTACATCTACACCTACCCATGGTTTTTCAAGGGTTCCAAGTGTCTCAGGTGTCATATTGCCAATATAAACTTGGTTTGGTGC
>CAXXWB010000017.1:0-337364 GCA_963677505.2 uncultured Acidaminobacter sp. | reverse complement strand
AGCAGTCTCTGCTATGGATGATAGTGTGTGCTATTTTCCAACCAAAGACATCGTATTTTTTGATGCCTATGCTCACTCCCACGAAATACTCAATGAACGGATCAGCATTTTAAGAAAATTGGTCTTTGACAAGGGACCAATGATGGTGGTCACCACTGCGGAAGCGCTAATGAGCAAACTCCTGAAAAAAATCTTTGGCAGGAGGCTCAAGTTACCTTCACTGTAGGAGATTCGATTCAGTTAGAGACACTTATTCATAAGCTTTTAAAAATGGGTTATGTGCGTGACGAAATTGTCACAAACCCTGGGAGTTTCTCTATACGTGGGGGGATATTAGATCTATTTCCTGTCGGAGAAAGTCTGCCTTACCGTTTAGAATTATTTGACACAGAAATAGACAGTCTCAGAACTTTTGACCCTATGACACAGTTGTCTCTGGAAAAGTACCAAAGCCTCGTGTTTGGTCCAGCAACTGAACTGCTTTTAAGCGAACAGCAACGCCATGAAATGATACACAAAATCAAAAAAGGTTTAAAAAAAGCCAAAGATGATGAGTGGATTGAAAGGCTAGAGAGCTTAGTGGACTATTTGGAGGCAGGGATTTACCCTAGCAACCTAGATAAATTTTACAGCCTTTCTTTTGAAGATCAAGGTTTTGGACTCATTCATTATTTAGAGGCCACAGCTCGGATTGTCTTTTTAGACGACAGCCGAATTCACGAACGCTATGAAGCGGCATATAATCATTTTACGGAAAGTTACAAAGATCATTTAGAACGGGAGAAGGCTTTCAAGGACCAAGTAAGCCTTGCTTTTACGTACCCAGAAATATTAAAACAAATTGAGAATCGTCAGGTACTGACCATAGACGCCATCGCCAAAAGGATTCCTGACTTTAAAGTGGATGAAATGATTGCCGTGAAGACCATGGAAAGTCCCCTTTATCATGGGAAGCTTGAACATATGATAGATGATCTGAAACAATGGCTGTACAAAGGTTATAAAGTAGCCATTGCTCTGGGTCGGACTCAAAGTGTAAAAACGTGGAAAAGGCCCTTAGAGATGAAAAAATTCCTTTTTTGGAAGGTGATTTCGAGAGACCCCTTTCGGGCATGTGTTATTTCTTACAACAAGATTTAAAACATGGTTTCCAACTGTCGGCTTCTAAATTTATTTTGCTCACAGACCAAGAACTGTTTGGAACCCCATACAGAAAAAAGAGCACTTCCTCTAAGAAAAAAGGTCAGATGATTAAAAGCTTTACCGAACTTACTGCAGGCAGTTTGGTAGTTCATGAGAATCATGGGATTGCCCGATATGTGGGTCTTGAACAACTTGTGGTAGACGGTCTCAAAAGAGATTACTTAAAGCTAAACTACTCTGGGGAGGATCATTTATACATCCCTGTTGAAAATATGGACGCCATTCAAAAGTATATTGGTGCAGAAGAAGTAGAGGTCAAGCTTTCAAGACTGGGCAGCGGCGAGTGGCAAAGGGCCAAAGCAAAGGTTAAAAAGTCTATTGAGGATATGACCGAGGATTTGATTAAACTCTATGCAGAACGTCAAAGCCGACGAGGATATGCCTACGCCCCAGATACAGATTGGCAGAAGAATTTCGAAGACATGTTTCCCTATGAAGAAACACCTGACCAACTAAAATGCATTGTAGAAATTAAAAAGGACATGGAAAATGAATTGCCGATGGAGCGCCTCCTCTGCGGAGATGTAGGATACGGCAAGACAGAAGTGGCCATTCGTGCCATCTTCAAGGCAGCAATGGACGGCAAACAAGTGGCTTTTTTAGTGCCTACTACTATACTGGCCCAACAGCATTACAGCAATTTAGTTTCTCGATTCTCAAAAATTCCCCATAAAAGTGGAAATGCTCAGCCGTTTTAGAACAAAGAAGCAACAAGAAGTCATTATTGAAGACCTGAGAACGGGTGTGGTGGACGTTGTTGTAGGTACTCACCGTATTCTTTCTAAAGACGTAGTGTACAAGGATTTAGGGCTACTGATCATAGACGAGGAGCAACGTTTTGGCGTTAAGCATAAGGAAGCGGTTAAGCAGCTAAAGACCACGGTAGATGTCTTAACCCTCACAGCGACACCGATACCGAGAACCCTACACATGTCTCTCATAGGCATTCGAGATATGAGTATTTTAGAAGATCCACCAGAAGACCGTTATCCGATTCAAACCTATGTGGTTGAATTCGATGAGCTTTTAGTCAAAGACTGGGTTCACCGAGAAGTGGATAGAGGCGGGCAGGTCTTTTTTGTTCACAACCGAGTACAGGACATCGACCATATTACGGCAAAGCTTAGCGCCTTAATGCCCAATGTGCGAATAGAATTTGCTCATGGGCAAATGTCGGAAGTCAAACTTGAAAAAATTATGTTGGGTTTCCTCAATCATGAATTTGATGTATTGGTTTGCACAACCATTATTGAAACAGGACTGGATATGTCCAATGTAAATACCATCATTATCAATGACGCGGATAAAATGGGACTATCTCAACTCTATCAGTTAAGAGGACGGGTGGGTAGAAGCAATAGAATAGCTTACGCCTATTTAACTTATCAAAAAAACAAAGTTTTAACAGAAATAGCAGAGAAGCGCTTAAAGGCGATTAAAGAATTTACAGAACTGGGAGCTGGTTTTAAAATAGCCATGAAAGACCTTGAAATAAGAGGGGCTGGTAATCTCCTAGGATCAGATCAGCATGGACATATGGCATCTGTGGGTTATGAAATGTTTTGCAAACTTTTGGAAGAGCAGGTGCGTCGTATAAAAGGAGAAGATGTGGAAACCTTTACGGACACCACGATTGAGTTTTCTATCAACGCCTACTTGCCTGAACCGTATATCAGTCAGCCAGATCAAAAATTGGACATGTATAAGCGTATTTCTTCTATCCGAAATATTGAAGATCGCTACAAGGTGGAAGAAGAGTTGGAAGACCGTTTTGGAACAATCCCACAGGCGGTATACAATTTGTTGTCCATTGCCCATGTGAAGGCGATGTCACAAAAAATTGGAATCGGTCTTATTAAAGAGCATGATGAGCATATTAATTTGTACTTTGTTGAAAACCCAAATGTAGGTCCTGAAATGGTCATCAAGGCAACGGATTTAATCGGAAAGCGCATTGCCTTTGTTATGACCAGCAAGCCCTACATGAAGTTTAAGTATACAAAGATGAAATTGACAAAAGAAAAGCGCATTGGAGAGCTAGAAGGGTTCCTTTCACAATTGACATCAGATTGTAAGACAAATTAAGTTTAAACCACGGGTGAATTATTATATAATGGCAATATGCCTTTGAAAGAAGATTAAGGAGTGTACACTATGAAATGTAAGTTTAAGAAGATGATCAGCATGACCATTATTGGAGCAATGCTGCTTTCCGCTACGGGTTGCGGTATTGGAAAGAAAGCGCCAGATAATGCAGTTGCTGTGGTCAACGGTGAAGTACTCACCATTGAAAACTACAATAAAAGCTTTGCGATGATTGAGAAAAACTATAATGAAATTTATGGAGACACCATTTGGACTCAAGAAGTTGAAGGGCAAACCGTGTTGCAGATGGTAAAGAGCCAATTGCTCACCAACATGATTGAAGAACAATTGATTATTGAACAAGTCAAAAAGACAGATTTTAAAATTTCAGATGGAGATATGGCAGAAGCTTATAAGAAGTTTATGGATTCCGTAGAATCAAACGATGCGACTAAAAAACTCTATGCTGAAAAAGGTATCGATGAAGCCTTTGTAAAAAAGCAAATCGAATCTGAGTTTTATAGAGAAGCCTTTGACAAAAACATTCAGACTGAATTAGAAAAAGACCAAACTAGGTTGAATGAACTTTACAAAACTTACCCGATCCAAATTGATGCAAGCCATATTTTAGTGACGGAAGAAGCTAAAGCTAACGAGATTCTTAAGAAAATCAAAGACGGCGGCGATTTTGCAGCACTTGCTAAAGAAAATTCGATTGATACAGGTTCAGCTAAAAATGGTGGAGATTTAGGTCTTTTCCCAAGAGGCGTTATGGTTCAAGAATTTGAGGATGTAGCATTTAACCTTAAAGTCGGAGAAGTCAGTCCTGTGGTCCAATCTAAATTTGGGTATCACATCATCAAGCTTAACGAAATTCAAACTTTAGAAACCTTAATTGCAAATGGTTCAAAAGCCGAAGAAATTGAAGTTTATAAGCGTACGATCTTAAGCAATTTAACCAATGATGAAACGAAAGCCAGAATCGCAGAGCTTAAGAAGAGTTCTGAGATTGAGACTTTCCCTGATCGAATTAAATAATTGCTAGGGGTTGCATGTCGTAAGGCGTGCAATCCCTTCATATTTTCATAATATAACTTGGAGGTTTCAATGCAAAATCAAGGAACAAAATCTTCAAATAAAAGCTCAGGGCCAAGCTTTATAAAAGGAGCGGCTATATTAGGGCTAGCGGCAATTATCGTTAAAATACTAGGTGCATTTTTTAGAATTCCTCTAGGGAACATTATAGGCGGCAAGGGAATGAGTTACTACCAAGGCGCCTATGCTTTCTATATTCAATTGGTAGTTATTTCTACAGCGGGTATTCCTACTGCCATCGCAAAAATCATTTCAGAACGCTTAGCCGTTGGCGATGAGCGAGGAGCATCAAAGGTTTTAAAAATCACTACTTATTTGATGTTGACATTGGGTTCAGTAAGCGCTTTGACCATGCTGTTTCTTGCCCCGATTATTGCCAATAAAACGGGCAATCACGGTTCAATATACTCTATGTATGCCTTGGTGCCTGCCTTATTGTTTGTTTCTTTAATGTCTGTTTATAGAGGCTATTTCCAAGGGCGTCAGCTCATGAAGCCTTATGCCATTTCTCAGGTCATTGAGCAGTTCTTCAGAGTTATCGGTGGTTTGATTTTGGCTGTTATTTTAGTCGGTGCCGGGTTTGAATACGCGGCAGGTGGGGCTACGCTAGGGGCGTCAATTGGTTCATTTGCAGGCTTTTTAGCTATTTATTATATGTATAGAAAATTTATTAAAGAAAATAGTGAAATGCTTTCTCAAGGGGAAAAACCCCAAGAATCCGCATGGAAAATTCTTGGCGAAATTTTCATGATAGCCGTTCCAATCACCATTGGTGCATCGGTGATGCCCGTCATGAGTATAACGGACGCCTCTATGGTTATTGTAAGACTCCAAGCCATTGGTATTGACAACGAAACCGCACAGTCCCTTTATGGCCAGTTGTCAGGGTTTGCACAGTCCATTGTTAATTTGCCTCAAGTTGTTACAGCGGCCGTCCAAATCAGTATCGTACCCGCTATCGCAAATTTAAGAATACGTGGTGACAAAGAAGGTATGTCCCATAATATAGAAACAGGTTTAAGGTTGGCCATGCTCATTGGTTTACCATGCGCAGTGGGAATTTCAACTTTATCGGAACCTATTATCAGACTCCTATACCCTCTCCAACCAGATGTATGGGCAACGACAGGAAAAATCCTTGGTATTTATGGCTGGGGTATTATTTTCCTCTCTCTTTATCAAATTACAACAGGCATGATTCAAGGCTTTGGTAAACCCATACTGCCAGCCCTGTTTTTAATGGTGGGTGCAGTTTTAAAAGTGGTATTAACCTATGTTCTCGTAGCTGTTCCAGCCCTTAATGTCATGGGCGCAGCCGTATCTACTATTATTGCATTTGCAGTAGCGGCCAGCCTTAACGTAGGCTTTATCCTCACAAGAAAAGAAGTAAAAATCAGTTACCACCAAGTATTTGTAAAGCCGTTAATAGATGTTGCTGTTATGGGCGTTGCTGTCGTAGCCACTTATAGTGTATTCAGTTTATTTATGCCAGGGCGATTGACGACGATTATAGCCATTTTAGTGGGTGGTCTGGTGTATCTTTGGATGCTCTTTGCAACCAATACTATTACTGATGATGATTTGGCAATTATTCCTGGTGGAGAAAAACTAGCGAAACTTAAGAATAAACTAAATTTTGGCAAGAAGAGAGGTTAGTGAGATGAAACCACAACTGACGATTATAGGCCTTGGGCCAGGCGCAATGTCTTACTTGACGATGGAAGCCTATGACGCCCTTATTAATACATCAAAGGTATGGCTGAGAACTGAAAAACATCCTGTTGTGGCAGATTTAGTTGCTAAGGGAGCTTCCTTTGAGAGCTTTGACTACCTCTACGACAAGCTCGAAACCTTTGATGAAGTCTATGAAGCTATAGCTGAAGAAGTCTTTCAAATGGCCCTCAAAGAGCCTGTAAGCTATGCCGTGCCGGGAAATGCCTTTGTGGCAGAACGTTCGGTTGAATTGCTTATGAAAAAGGCAGAAGCTGTAGGACTACCTATTCGGATTATTCATGGCACTAGCTTTATAGATGCTATGATTACCAGCCTCCACAAAGATCCTGTAAAGGGTCTGCACATTGTGGATGCCCTTAGTATTGAAACCACAGAACTGACCAATTTAGTCGATCAAGTGATTATACAGATTTATGACCCGATGGTGGGTTCTAATGTAAAACTGGCATTGATGGATCTTTTCCCAGACGATTACGAAGTTCTCGTTGTGAGAGGAGCAGGTATCCCATCGGAAGAAAAAATAGTTTCCGTGCCTTTATACGATTTAGACCGTTGTCAGGATTTAGACCATTTAGCCTCTGTCTATGTGCCTAAAATAGATAGAGAAAAGGACCATAGCTATGGTTTCGGGGAGCTGGTGGGCATCATGGCAAGGCTGAGAGATATTGACGGCTGCCCTTGGGATCAGGAACAAACCCATGACAGCTTAAAGGCTGATTTACTTGAAGAAGCCTATGAAGTCATTGATGCCATCGAACAAGACGATTTGTACGGCTTAGAAGAAGAGCTTGGCGATGTACTCCTTCAAGTGGTTTTCCACAGTGCTATTGCCTCTGAGAACGGTTACTTTAACACTCGAGATGTTATCAGCGGCATTTGCAGAAAACTTATTCACAGGCATCCTCACGTCTTTGGTGACATAATGGTAGCAGACAGCGACGAAGTATTGGTCAATTGGGAGCAAATTAAAAGAGAAGAAAAATCCCACCAGCGAATTACCGACTCAATGAAGGCGATTCCTATGGCGATGCCGTCAACCCTCCGTGCGTATAAAATTCAAAAAAAAGCAGCCGGTGTTGGATTTGATTGGGACCATATTGACGACGCTATCTTAAAAATTAAAGAAGAATTAGACGAATTTTTAGAAGCTCTGAAAGATGAAAATCAAATAGAAATTGAAGCGGAGTTAGGTGATTTATTGTTTGCTATTGTAAATGTTTGTCGATTTGCAAAGGTAAATCCTGAGTTTGCTCTAGGAAAAACCAATAAAAAGTTCATGGATCGATTTGAGTTTATTGAGGACTCGGAAGTGTCAAAAAAGGAAGGAATTGGCAATCTTTCCCTCCAAGTCATGGACGAATTGTGGAATATGGCAAAAAATCAGGGTTTAGAGCAAAAAAAGTGAAAAAAAACCTTGATAAATAAGGGTTTTTCAATATAAGATAGAAATAGCTTATAGCAAGCTATCATTCTGTGATTACGAGGAGGTTTTATTGTGAACAAGGCGGAATTAGTAACAAGCATGGCTGAGAAGTCAGGTTTAACAAAAAAAGATGCAGAACTCGCTTTAAATGCATTCATGAAAAGCGTAGAAGAAGCTTTGGCTAAGGATGACAAAGTTCAATTAGTTGGTTTCGGTACTTTTGATGTAAGAGAAAGAAAAGAAAGAAAAGGCAGAAACCCAAGAGATCCTAAGAGCATCATCGAAATCCCAGCTTCAAAGGCTCCTGTTTTCAAAGCAGGTAAAGCGCTTAAAGAGTTAGTTAACAAATAATACATAAAAAGCAGCTCTGCTGCTTTTTTATTTTTCGTGAAACCAAAATGCCTAAGTGAATATGTAAACGGAAAGGGCGATGTATCACCCTAGCCGTTTACATATTCACTTAGGCAAGTCGCGAAAGCGACAAGGTTGACCGAAGGTCAATCTTGTTTTAGTCCTAAAAGTCAACAAAACCGAATGTCGGTTTCAGGAGGCACAAAATGAGAATAGACAAATTTTTAAAAAACTCACGCATCATTAAAAGAAGAACCGTTGCAAAAGATGCTTGTGATCAAGGGAAAATCCTTGTCAATGGCAAAGAGGCCAAGCCGGGCACTGAGGTTAAGGTTGGTGACCAGATTACTATGGAATTTGGACCAAGAAAAATGGTAGTAGTGGTCGATGATCTCACTGAGCATGTGACCAAAGATGTAGCAAAAGAAATGTTTCACATCGTAGAGTAGTGATGTAATGAGTGGGAGGTTATTCCATGAAAAAGAAAGCGGTTGCGGTGAAACGTAATAAATACCTCATAATCTTCATGGTGGTCTTCTTGAGTTATATTGGCTATACGGTGGTTCAGACAGAAATCAAAATACAAGAATTGAAAGCCAACGAAGCCGTTCTAAAAGAAGAGCTGAGTAAGCTCACCGAAGAAAAAGATTCTCTGACAAAGGCGCTTGAAGATTCTAAAAGTTTAGAGTCTATTGAGAAAATTGCTCGTGAAAAGTTAAGAATGGTCAAACCTAACGAAGTGATCTACATCATTCAAGATAAGAAGGATAAGTAGTGTGGCAACGTTGGAATATGAGCATTGATAATGATTGTCAGAGTTGACATGCTTTAATGGATTCAATATAATCTTTATATACAAATAAACAGGAGGAATGATTGACGGCTATGTCAACTGTAGAAATCGGTAAAATTGTAGATGGTGTTGTCACAGGTATTACTAATTTTGGAGCGTTTGTACAACTTCCAGATGGTAAAACGGGCTTATGCCACATCTCAGAAATTGCAGACAGTTATGTAAAAAGCGTTGGGGACCACCTCACGGAAGCACAATCTGTTAAAGTTAAGATTATCAGCGTCGATGAAAAAGGAAAAGTGAGTTTGTCTATCAGACAAGCAGCTGAAAAAACAGAGACACCTGCAGTTAAAAAACCAACCTATTCTGAGAACAATAATGCATCATCGTACCCACCGAAGGGCCAATCAAAGCCGTTTAATCGCAGTGGCGGTACTGGCGGCAATAATTCCTTTAACAAACCATCTGGTGGGTTTAACAAACCATCTGGTGGGTTTAACAAACCATCTGGGAATTTTAGCAAGAGTCCTGCTCGAACAGAAAGAAGACCAGAGAATCTCGAGGATATGATCAGCGGTTTCTTAAAAGACTCAGATGACAAACTTAAGTCTGTCAAAAAAGCAGCCAAATCCAACAATCGTAAGGGTAATGGCTATAATAAAAGTAGAGATTATTAAAAACCATAGCCGAGAAACCTCGGCTATTTTTTTTGCTTTATCAATAAAAAATTATTGTTATTAAAATGGAGGTATACGCATGAAATATGCAGTAATTGATATGGGAAGCAATTCGATTAGGCTGATGATTGCCGCAGTAGAGCAGGGTCATCTTAACCATGTAGAAAAACATTTAGAAATGACTCGCCTAGGTGCAGGCGTCAATGAGACAAATAGACTTTCGGAGAAATCCATGGCGGATACTGTTGAGGCCATAATAAAATTTAAAGAAATGGCTCAGGTTGAAAAAGCCATAGTTTTAGGTGCTTTTGCTACCAGTGCAGTGAGAGATGCTCAAAATGGCCATGAATTTGGACAGCGGGTATTGCAGGAAACGGGTATTGCAGTCAATATTATCTCTGGAGCAGATGAGGCTGAATTAGGTTTTAAAGGGGTCTGCAAAGGACTAGATAAGGACCTTCAAAATCAGCGGTTTGTGATTATCGATATAGGTGGCGGCAGTACAGAACTAATTGTAGGCGAGAAGTCACGCATTTTATACCGTAAAAGTTTTAATGTAGGTGTTGTCAGAATGACGGGCAAGCATATTGCCACAGATCCTATTGCTGACACAGAAGTCAAAGCCATGGCTCAAGATATTAAAGGCATTTTAGCTGAAGGAATTGAAGCGGTAAAAGCGCTTTCACCTACAGCGGCAATTGGTATTGGCGGTACGGCTACAACCTTTGGAACCTTAGACCTTAAAATGGCCGTTTATGACAGAGAAAAAATTCACAACGCCCAAGTCAGTCTTAAAAATTTAGAAGAAGAAACAGAACTTCTAGAAAAGCTCAGTGTAGAAGAAAAACGCCAATTGGTGGGACTAATGCCTAAGCGTGCCGATGTTATTTATGCAGGAGGGGTCATTTTAAGACATATACTCTCTGAATTAAATTTGAATGGCCTTTATGTAAGTGACTATGACAATTTAGAAGGTATTTTAGCCTCTAAAGAACTGATTTAAACAATTAGTAAACGCCAGAAGGTTGAATGGTACTGAAGAAACCCAAAAAATAAAAGCAAATAAATGTTGACGATGAGGTCAATTTCTAGTATTATAAATTTTGTTGTGGCGGCGTAGCTTAGTTGGCTAGAGCGTTCGGTTCATACCCGAAAGGTCGGTGGTTCGAATCCGCCCGCCGCTACCATTTGGAATATAGACAATACCAATGTATGTGATTAAGTCACAAGTACATTGGTATTTTTTTATGGTTTGATAATGAAAGTCCATGTTTCACTGTCGTTAAAAAAATATACATGTTATTGACAATGAAACGTTGCCAGTCATACAATGACTATGAGGGAGTGATTGTATGACAATTGAAATCCGAAAAGCAGAACCAAAGGATTCTCTGGCAATCTTAGAAATATCATCTCAAATATGGGAAGGTACAGATTATGTTCCGAGAGTTTTAGATAAATGGATGAACAGCAAGGAAGGTACTCTCTGGTGTGCTTTGTTCAATCAAAAAGTACTGGGGTTTTCGCGGAGCACTTATCTCAGCAGCAGACGCTGTTGGCTAGAAGGTATACGTGTAAGCCCAGAAGCGAGAGGAAAGGGTATCGGAAAGGCTTTAGCGGTTTTTCAAATAGAAGATGCTTTTAACAATAAAGGATTTGATAGTTGTGGTCTCAGCAGTTATATAGAAAACTATGAAAGCCTTCACATTGTCAGAACTCATGGCTTTAGTGAAACAGCGCTTTTTAAAATATACGATTGGGCAAAAGAGAGTATCGAGGGTCAGTTGAGCTATTCAAAAGACCAGTGCCAAAATTATAGAAAGGAAATACTGTCAGATTGTAAAGTGAGCCCTCTAACTGTCAATCAAAAGGCAGGCGTTATAGAAGCGATGGAAAGGTCTGAAACCTTGAAACTGCGCAAGGGATATCTCAGCTATGACTGGACCTTTGAAGTGTTCAGCCCAGATTGGGTTTCCACTTGCATAGACGAGGGGGACTTTTACAACGTTGAAACTCCAAAAGGAAGGGGCTTTTTCAGTCTCAGTATGAAACACGCCAAAGGCAATGTTAAAACGCTGAATTATGTCAGTCACGAAGATTTAGAGGAAGTTGTATTGGCTTATGCCATTGAAAATGCCATTGAGTTAGGTTTTGAGTCTTTTTGCTATATGGCATATAATGATGAAAAGGATGATACCTTCAAAAAAATCGGCTTGGAAACCTATAACGATCAACATCAAGATGTATATGTCTTTGAAAAGAAAGGGCGGGATTGATTCATGATATCACCTGTTTTAGCGCAAAAAGTATTAGAGGCGGCCTTATCTAAAGGTGGCGACTTTTCAGAAATTTTTATAGAGGAAAAATATAAGACCAATTTAGAACTCATTGGAGGTCGACTTGAACATGCAGTAACAGGGAGAGACTTTGGACTGGGGCTTAGAATCTTAAGCGGGTCCAATGCCATATACGTTCATACGAATCGGTTAGACGAAAACAGCTTGATTGCTTTTGCCAAACAAGCTTCTAGTGTAGCAGGTGTTATGAGCAGTAGAGAAAACATTGTTCTACATTCAAAAGCTGTAACGACCCATAAGTATTTCAAATACCCTGAGCAAGTGGAAAAAGCACGAAAAGTAGAATTGCTCAGACAAATTCATCAGGCGGCAACTCAGTATGATCCTATGATTACTCAAGTCATTGCCAGATATATGGATGAAGACCAAAGGGTTCTCATTGCCAACTCAGAAGGTCTTTTGGTTGAAGACAGAAGACTTAGAACCCGATTGGTAGGCACTTGTGTAGCTACTTATAACGGACAAATGCAAACAGGTATGTCGGATATGGCAGGACTTTATGGCTTTGAACTATATGATAACGCTGACATAGCCAGCATTGGTGTCGAAGCGGCAAGAACGGCTAAAACCATGGCCATGGCAGATGATTGCGTCAGCGGTCGATTCCCTGTAATTATTGACAATGCCTTTGGCGGCGTTATTTTCCACGAAGCCTGTGGGCACGGTCTTGAAGCAGAGTTTATTTCAAAAGGTGCCTCTGTCTTTACAGGGAAACTGGGTAAAAACATTGCAACGCCAATGATTACTGCAATTGATGATGGTACCATACCAAATGGATGGGGTTCAGGTGCAGTAGATGATGAAGGACACCCAACCCAACGGAATGTGCTAATAGAAAAGGGTGTTTTGAAATCCTATTTAGTTGATAGACGCAACGGACTTAGAATGAATACACCAGCCAATGGGGCAAGCAGAAGACAGTCCTATCAATTTGCGCCAACCTCAAGAATGTCCAATACTTTTATCGCCCCAGGCGAATCTAAAATAGGAGATTTAATCGGCTCCGTAGAGTTTGGCCTCTATGCCAAGAAAATGGGCGGTGGTTCAGTTAACCCAGCCACAGGAGATTTCAACTTCTCAGTAGGAGAAGCTTATATGGTGAGAAACGGCAAAATTGCTGAGCCTGTAAAAGGAGCTACCTTAATTGGAACAGGATTAGAAGTGCTCCAAAAGATTGATATGGTCGCAGATAATCTGGACTATGGGTTTGGAATGTGTGGCGCAAGTAGTGGTTCTATTCCTGCTATCGTCGGTCAGCCTGCAGTCAGAGTCAGTGAAATTACTGTTGGTGGCAAAAAGGAGGCGTAGAAATGAGACCAGCTTGGATTAAAGAATTATTGGAAATTGCAAAGGAAAAGGGCTTTTCTGATTTTGAAATTTATGTAGAAAAATCTAAACGCTTCTCTACCAGTATCTATAATGGTGATTTGGATAAGTTCTCAGCATCAGAACCTGCAGGGGTTTCTGTCCGAGGCATCTTCGAAGGAAAAATGGGCAATGCTTATAGCGAAAAAATGGATATAGAGGCATTAAAACTCTTGGTAGAGGACTGTAAAAGCAATGCCATCATCAGCGAAGTTGCAGAATTGCCAGAACTTTTCGCACCTGCTAAAAAATATCCTGAGTTGCCAGTTCTGGCAATGGATCTTCAAACAGTGGAGCCTATGACCAAAATCAAAAAGCTTGAAAAGGGTGAAGCTGATGCCAATGCCTATGATGCCAGAGTGGATCAAGTTGAGAACCAGTATGGAGATACGTATCAAGTCATAGATATTATCAATACAAGAGGGCTAGACCTTCATCACGAATCGGGAATGGGATACGCTTATTTTTCGCCGATTGTCAAAGAGGGTGACGAGACGAAAAATGAATATGTGATTAAAATGTTCAGAAATATAGCGGAGTGGGATGAAAAAGCCCATGCCATAGAAAGTGTTGAAAAAACCATTGCCATGGTTGGGGCGAGCAGTATTCCGTCGGGCACTTATAAAACGGTTATTGCACCAAATGCTATGGCAAGCCTCCTTCAAGTGATGGTTTCCATCTTTTCAGGTGAAGCAGCCGATAAGGGACTTACCTATTTTAAAGATAAGGTAGGAGAAAAAGTGGCAAGCGACCTTGTCACCATTGTAGACGATCCTCATCTTCAGGGGGGATTTGCTACAGTTCCTTTTGATAGTGAAGGTGTGCCAACTCAAATGAAAAATCTAATTGAAAAGGGACAAATGATGGGTTTTGTCCACAATTTAAAAACAGCCAAGAAACTTGGGGTAGCACCTACAGGCAATGGTTTCAAAGCTTCCTTTAAATCCTCGGTAGGCATTAGCGTGACTAATTTTTATTTAAAACCAGGGACAGCTACTTTAAATGAAATCTGTCAATTCGTCGAAGAGGGGATTTATCTTACTGCCCTAGATGGCCTTCATGCAGGCATTAATGCAGTCACAGGTGATTTTTCTCTTTCTTGTAGGGGCTTTGTGATTGAAAAAGGTCAAAGAACCAGAGCTGTGAACCAATGCACGGTTTCAGGTAATTTCTTCAAAATGTTATGTGCCATTGATAAAATTGGCAGTGACTTTAGCTTTGAAGAAATTGAAAGCAACGCAATTTATGGAGCTGCTAGTGTATCTGTTGGTCCCTTAGTTTATGCAGGCCAATAAAGGGTAATGTTTAAAATAGAGACGAGAGTATCGTCTCTTTTTCACGTAAGTCGGTTGTTCACAAAATATTTACATTCACTGTGAAAATAATGATATCTTTATATTTAGAAAATGTGTAAATTAGTAATAGTCGGATAAATGAGGATAGGAATCAATGGAAAGAACTGCAATAGAAACAATTGAACAGCATAAGTTGATAGAAAAAGGCGATGGGATTGTCTTAGGGCTTTCTGGTGGCGCAGATTCTACAGCACTGTTGTTAATGCTGTGTTCTTTAAAAGAACGGTATCAACTTAAAATCCATGGGGTTCATATCCATCACGGCTTTCGTGGAGAATATGCAGATCGAGATGAAACCTTCTCGCGAGAATTGTGTTTATCGCTAGGGGTTTCTTTTCACGCCGAGCATTTAGACGTCTCGAAAATTGCCGAAGAAAGAGGTTTGTCCTTTGAAATGGCAGGAAGAGAGTTACGCTATGAGGTTTTTGAAGCGGAACGACTCAAAATGGAACTTGATAAAATTGCTGTTGCCCATCACAGAGATGATCAGGGCGAAACCATACTGCTAAGATTTATTCGGGGCAGTGGGTTAGATGGATTAGTAGGCATACGACCTTCCCGAGAAGGGCTTATTATCAGGCCTTTACTAATGTGCAGCCGGAAACAAATTGAAGCCTATTGTGCTTCGAAAAACATCGAGCCTATGGTAGATCATACGAATTTTGATTCAGCATATAGCCGAAATTTCTTGAGAAATGAAATTATTCCCGCAATAGATGCTTATTTTGGAGGCTCTTTAAATAGGCAACTCAGTAAAACCGCGCGCCTGCTTTCGGAAGACGGCGACTATATCCAAAGTGTGGTTGAAACCCTTTGGAGCGAAAATGTCACGTCTATAGAAGGCGGATACCGAGTGAAGAAGAAAATACTTCAGAACACTCACAGTGCTATACGCAGTCGCTTGATTCGTAAAATGTACGGTGCTGTAAAGGGTAATCTCAATGATTTGGAGCAGAACCATGTGGCGCTAATTTTAGATTTGCTAGAAACGGATGGCTATAAATCGTTTACGTATAAAGGCGTCCTGTTTTATGGCGAATATGAATGGCTAAATGGGGTCTCTGATCCAACACAAGGGATTTTAAAAGGGTCAGAAGACTGCCGAAAACACGAAAACAGACCAACTCTTAGGGTTGAAAAGCTTGAAAATTCAAATGAGATGGCAAATAAGAAATCTACGGGTTTCTGTCAAACCATTGAAATTGATGAAGATACGGTTGTGGGCAATCTAACCTTGAGACATCGATTGCCAGGAGATCAAATAATACCCTTTGGTATGAAGGGACATAAGAAAATCAAAGATTTGTTGATAGATGCCAAAATTCCTCTTAAAGACAGAGATCAAATATGGCTAATCTGTGATGACGAAAAAATCATTTGGGTATATGGAATCCGCCAACATGAGCATACAAGGGTCACAAAAAATACAAGACAAATTCTAAGGCTCTCGTTGTCAGATGTTGTTACCCGCATATAAATGTGATAAAATGAATAGACTCAACTGTTCACAAGGAGGAGTTTTATGAGGAAGATGTTTAAAAACGCAGCCTTCTATATAATTTTGTTTTTGTTTATTGTTTTTTTGGCTAGGCAGTTTGGTATTACTAATCAGAAGCAGGAAACAAAGAATTACAACTTGACAGAGCTGGTAACAGCCATCAAGGATGAGAAGGTTAAAACGATCAAAATAGTTGAATACAGCAAGGTGGAAGGTGAGTTAAAAGACGGCACGTCGTTTAAATCGTATATCCCAGAAATGTTAGCTGTCCCAATGGGTAACTATTTATTCGAATTGGTATCAGATAAGCAACCGGTTGGTATTTCAGGAGAAGAACCTGCAAAAGAGTCCTTCTTGATAACATTCCTTCCAATTGTTTTCGGTATTCTCATGATTGGCTTGTTATGGTTCATGCTCATGCAGAATTCTCAAGGCGGCGGTTCTAAAGTTATGTCCTTTGGAAAAAGTAAAGCGAGACTCATCAAAGAAGATGATGGGAAGAAAATCACCTTTGCTGAAGTGGCTGGCTTAAAAGAAGAAAAAGAAGAACTATGGGAAGTTGTGGATTTCCTTAAAAATCCTAAGAAGTATGTGGATATGGGTGCCAGAATACCGAAAGGGATGCTGATGGTAGGCCCTCCAGGGACTGGTAAAACTTATCTTTCAAGAGCAATTGCAGGAGAAGCAGGGGTTCCGTTCTTCTCTATCAGTGGTTCGGACTTCGTCGAAATGTTCGTCGGGGTTGGTGCTTCCCGTGTAAGAGATCTCTTTGAAAATGCAAAGAAAAATTCGCCATGTATCGTCTTCATCGATGAAATCGATGCAGTCGGTCGGAAAAGAGGCGCAGGTCTAGGTGGCGGACATGATGAAAGAGAACAGACACTCAATCAGTTACTGGTTGAAATGGATGGGTTTACAGACAATGAAGGTATTATTCTTATTGCTGCAACCAACAGACCAGACATATTAGACCCAGCACTTCTCAGACCAGGTCGTTTCGACCGTGAAATTACTGTTGGAAGACCTGATATTAAAGAACGTGAAGAAATTATTAAAGTTCATTCAAAGAATAAACCGTTGGCAGAAGACGTAAACTTTGGGTCCCTTGCAAAGGGAACGCCAGGCTTTACACCTGCTGATATTGAAAATCTTATGAATGAGGCAGCCATTGTGTCTGCAAGAAGAAATGCTAAGAATATTACAATGGAAGCTCTTGAAGATGCCCTTAATAAGATTATTATGGGTGTGGAAAAGAAATCAAAAGTCATTACAGAAAAAGAGCGTAAACTGACAGCCTACCATGAAGCAGGTCATGCGGTTCTTGCAACGCTTATGCCGGAATCAGATCCTGTTCAACAAGTTACGATCATCCCAAGAGGAAGAGGTGCTGGCGGTTTCACGATGTACAGACCTCAAGAGGATTTGCACTATGAAACAAAAACATCTCTTGAAACCCATTTGGTAACGCTGCTAGGTGGTCGTGTGGCTGAAAAGTTGATTCTTGGCGACATCAGCACAGGTGCATCCAATGACCTCAGCCGCGTTTCTGAAATTTCAAGATCTATGATTGTTAAATACGCTATGAGCGACAACTTAGGTTCAATGTCTTATTCTTCTGAGGAAGAAGTTTTCCTAGGAAAAGATATGACAACCAGAAGAAACTATTCTGAACAAGTTGCAGCGGAAATCGATAGAGAAGTAAGACATTTAGTTGATTCTGCATACGACAAAGCAGAGAGTTTGCTCAGTGAACACCAAGACAAACTTCACGAAGTGGCTAAGGCACTCCTTGAGTATGAAACCATTGATTCGGATGAATATTTGGTTGTATACGAAAAAGGTTTTGACGCCCTTCAAGTTTATATGGCAGAAAAAGAAGAAACTGGGGTTGTTCATGGCATGTTCTCGACTTATGTGAAGGCAGCAGTTGAAAACACTGCAGCTGTTAATACAGAAGAAATCGAAAACAACCATAGAGACGAATCTGCAGCAGAACAAAGTGAAAACAGCGTTCAAAAAGAATCGTCTCATACGGAAGAAACGCCAAAAGATTTATAATGGATTCATCAAGTCGCCTATCTTTAAAAGAAGGGCGACTTTTTTTGATAGAATAGAAAACAACCGTTAAATTTTAAGGAGGATTATGGTATGGCTTTAGAAATAGGTTTGAAAATGGAAGTTGAATTGATTGTGGAAGAAAAAGACACGGCCGCTGCCTTTGGAAGCGGTAATGTACAGGTATTGGCAACCCCTATGATGGTGACTTTAATGGAAAATGCCGCACTAAAAGCAGTGCAAGAACATTTAGGCGAGGGAATGACAACGGTAGGGACACATTTGGACGTATCTCATAAAGCGGCGACCCCTTTAGGCATGAAAGCAACCGCCGAAGCAGAATTAATTGAGATTAAAGGAAAAAAGTTAATTTTTAAAGTTGTGGCCAGAGATGAAAAGGAAATTATTGGAGAAGGCACTCATACAAGGTACATTGTAGAGACGGAGAAATTTTTAGCGGCGACACGTGAAAAAGCCTTATAATTTCGTTAATAAAATATCATATAATATTTCCAAAAATACCAAAACTATGAATAGAAGTGGAGGCGCAAATGAGACAGTTAGATGTTGCTGAATTGACGAAAGTTATTAAAAAAATGTGTATAGAGGCTAACATAAACTTAGCTACAGACGTCACAACTTCCTTAGAGTCGTATGAGAAAACCGAAGCATCGCCCGTTGGCAAGGAAATTTTAAAGGATTTAATTGAGAACGTTCATATTGCTCACGAGAGACAAATGCCAATCTGCCAAGATACGGGAATGGCGGTTATCTTTTTAGAAATGGGACAAGAAGTCCATTGGATTAATGGTTCTGTAGAAGATGCCATCAACGAAGGGGTTCGACAGGGGTATACAGAGGGTTTCCTCAGAAAATCTGTGGTGGGAGACCCGTTGAGAAGAGTCAATACCAAGGACAACACCCCGGCAATTATTCACTACCAAATTACGACTGGAGATCAGGTTAAAATCACCTTTGCGCCAAAAGGTTTTGGCAGTGAGAACATGTCCCGTACCAAGATGCTCACTCCATCTGCAGGTAGAGCAGGTGTCGTTGACTTTGTTGTTGAAACCGTATCTCTTGCGGGTCCCAACCCATGCCCGCCCATTGTTGTTGGTGTTGGTATAGGTGGGACATTGGAAAAGGCAGCTCAAATTGCCAAAAGAGCTTTGACGAGAGAAATCGGTTCTCGCAACCCAGACGCCTATTATGAAAATTTAGAGGATGAACTGCTAGAAAAAATAAACGCTTTAGGCATTGGACCTCAAGGCCTAGGTGGCACTACTACCGCCTTAGATGTCCACGTAGAAGTCTTCCCAACCCACATTGCAGGATTACCCGTAGTGGTGAATATTAACTGTCACGCATCCCGACATATTTCAGCGATTTTATAGGAGGTTTTGTCATGGAGAAAATTAAAATTACTACACCTCTTACGTTGGAAAAGGTGAAAGCCCTTAAATCGGGAGATCAGGTTCTGATTACTGGTACTATTTACACGGGCAGAGATCAAGCGCATATTCGACTCAATGATGCTATTGAAAAAGGTGAAGCCTTGCCATTTGACCTTGAGGGACAAATTATTTACTATGTGGGCCCAGCGCCTGCAAAACCAGGCGATGTAATAGGTTCGGCGGGTCCAACTACAAGCTATCGCATGGACGACTTAACAGTGCCCCTCCTTGAAAGAGGCCTCAGAGGCATGATTGGAAAGGGGAGTCGTTCTGAAAAAGTTGTTGGAGGCATGAAAGCTTATGGCGCTGTCTATTTTGCGGCTATTGGCGGGGCAGGTGCCTTAATTGCCAGCACGGTGAAAGAAAGCCATGTTATCGCCTATGAAGACCTTGGTGCCGAAGCGATTCACAAACTAGAAGTCGTGGATTTTCCTGCGATTGTCGTAGTGGATATTTTAGGCAATGACTTGTACGTGACGGAAAGAAAAAAATACCAAAAAAATCGTTAAAAAATAGTCAAAAAAATGAAGGATTTTATGCAAAAAGATTCAGAAAATTGCATGCAATCATACACCCATGTGAGTATATTGATTTGCCGTCAAAGCATTGGAATAACTTTATTAGGTAAAAACAAAAATAACTTATTAAAAAAAATAAACAGGGCAAAAATTCTGCATTTTGCACTTTTAATTGCAATTTATTATTGGTATGCTAATAGAGAGACAAAGTTTGATTTTTGAAGGAGGAAGTAATTCATGTATCAGAAGGAAAAGCTGGACAAGATAAAAGAGAATGCTCAGCGCTTTGAAGAAAAAGCGACAGCATCTACTGCAAAGAATCCTGAAAGACAAGCAGCATTCCATACGACATCAGGTGAAGTGATCAAAAGACTTTACACACCCGCAGATATAGCAGAAATAGATTATGATGAAGAAATTGGTTATCCTGGTCAGTACCCTTATACAAGAGGTGTACAAAATACAATGTATAGAGGCAGATACTGGACAATGCGTATGTACGCAGGTTTTGCCACAGCAGAAGAATCGAACAAACGTTATAAGTATCTTGTTGAGCAAGGTTCGGGCGGACTTTCAGTAGCCTTTGACTTGCCAACACAAATTGGTTATGACAGTGACCATCAATTATCAGAGGGCGAAGTTGGTAAAGTAGGGGTAGCGATTGACTCCTTAGCGGACATGGAAATTCTATTTGATGGTATTCCACTTGATAAAGTTTCGACTTCAATGACAATCAATGCGCCAGCGGCAGTTCTTCTTGCTATGTATATTGCAGTAGCAGAAAAGCAAGGTGTAAATTCTGACCTTCTTAGAGGCACCATCCAAAACGACATCTTAAAAGAGTACATTGCCAGAGGGACTTACATTTTCCCAACGGAACCCTCTATGAGACTCATTACAGATATATTCGAGTACTGTTCAAAAGAAGTTCCACAGTGGAACACCATCTCAATTTCTGGGTACCACATAAGAGAAGCGGGTTCAACAGCGGCTCAAGAAGTAGGGTTTACTTTGGCAGATGGTATTGCCTATGTTGAAGCGGCAATCAAAGCAGGACTAGATGTAGACAGCTTTGCACCTAGACTTTCATTCTTCTTCAATGCTCATAATGACCTACTTGAAGAAGTGGCTAAATACAGAGCGGCAAGAAAACTCTGGGCTAAAATCATGAAAGAACGTTTTGGCGCAAAAGATCCTAAGTCTATGGCGCTTAAATTCCATACACAAACAGGTGGCTCTACCTTAACGGCGCAACAGCCTGACAATAATATTGTTCGTGTTGCGATTCAAACTTTGGCGGCGGTTCTCGGAGGCACACAATCGCTGCATACCAATTCAAGAGATGAAGCCCTTGCGCTTCCGACGGAAGATTCAGTAATGATCGCCCTTAGAACACAACAAATTGTCGCTCATGAAAGTGGCGTTACAAACACAGTAGATCCACTTGCGGGTTCTTACTACATCGAGTCATTAACAAGTCAAATTGAAGAAAAAGCAATGACATACATTAAGAAAATTGATGAACTTGGTGGCGCAACTCGTGCCATCGACTTAGGCTACATCCAAAAAGAGATTTCAGATGCGGCTTACACTTATCAAAAAGAAGTGGAAACTGGTAAACAAGTGGTCGTTGGCTTGAATAAGTACCAAATCGAAGAAGAAGCGCCAAAAGGTCTTCTCCGTGTTGATCCAAGTGTTGGAGAAGGACAAAAACAAAAATTGGTTGAGCTCAGAGCGAAAAGAGACAATGAAGCTGTTACAACTTCCTTGTCAGCACTTAGAAAAGCTTGTGAGTGTACAGACAATGTTATGCCTTTCGTCTTAGACGCAGTTCGCACATATGCAACACTTGGAGAAATCTGTGGTGTGATGCGTGAAGTATTTGGCGAATACCAGCAATCTGTGAATTTATAGGGTTAGGGGGAGCGATTAAATGGAAAAGCTCATAAGAGTATTAGTAGCCAAACCGGGTCTGGACGGCCATGACCGTGGTGCGAAAGTCGTAGCCAGAGCACTGAGAGATGCAGGCATGGAAGTTATTTATACGGGTCTTAGACAAACGCCTGAGCAAATTGTCAGCGCTGCCATTCAAGAAGATGTAGATTGTATTGCGGTCAGCATTCTTTCTGGGGCACATAACACGTTAATTCCAAGAATCTCTGAACTTTTAAAAGCTGAAAATGCCAGTGATATTTTATTGGTCGCTGGCGGTGTTATTCCTAACGAAGATATTCCGTTCTTAAAAGAATGTGGTGTATCAGAAGTCTTCACACCGGGAACACCAACAGATGTGACCATTGGTTTTATTAAAGCAAACGTCAAAAAAGCATAAGTGGTGAATCTTATGGAATTAGGTAATCGGGTCATAGCAGGGGATAAGCGAGCAGTCGCTCGCTTGATTACCCTTATTGAAAATAAAGACCCATTGGCAAAAGAAATTATAAAGCATTTTTACAACAAGACGGGTCAAGCTTATGTTATAGGAATTACAGGTCCTCCGGGTGCAGGTAAAAGTACGTTAACAGACAAATTGGCCAAAGAAGCCCGAAAGTTAAACAAAAAAGTTGGCATAATAGCCGTGGATCCTACAAGTCCATTTACGGGTGGTGCCATATTAGGCGACCGAGTGAGAATGAATGACCTTGCTACGGATCCGGGGGTATTTATACGGAGTATGGGAGCCAGAGGACATCTGGGTGGTATTTCTGAAGCCACAACAGCGGCAATTAAAGTGCTAGACCTATATGGTTGTGACTATATTTTTGTTGAAACCGTAGGCGTGGGACAATCGGAAATTGATATTGTAAAAACCTGCGACACTACTTTAATGGTAACGGTTCCAGGCCTCGGCGATGATATTCAGGCCATTAAAGCGGGTATTATGGAAATCGGTGATGTATTTGCAGTTAACAAAGCCGACCGAGATGGGTCACAAAGGGCAGCGAGAGAAATCGAAAACATGCTGGATTTTAACCATAGTCAGTGGCGTCCGCCCGTTAAATTAGTAGCGGCGGCGCTTAATCAAGGGATAGTGGAACTCTTTGCAGCCATTCATGAGCACAAAACTTTTATGGAGTCATCTGAAGCATTTACTCAAAGACGAATCAGAAATGCTAAAAATGAAATGTTAGATTTGGTGAAGCAAAGCATAATGGATAAGTTGCTGTATCCAACAGAGCAAAAAGAACGTTTGGATCAATTGGCAGAAGAAGTGGCAAAAAGAGAAAATGATCCTTACAGTGCAAGCGAAGCAATTTTATCGGAACTGCTGTAATCTATCAGAAGGCGTATAGGTATTAAGGGGACAAGGGGGTAATTGCATGAATATAATGAAATTGGACCATATTGGCATTGCAGTTAAAAATCTTGACGAAACGTTGAAATTCTACACAGAGGTTCTCGGTTTAGAGTTGCACGGTACAGAAGTGGTTGAAGAACAAAAAGTAAAAGTGGCTTTCTTACCTGTTGGAGATACAGAAGTTGAACTGCTTGAATCAACAACAGATGATGGTCCTATTGCAAAATTTATTGAGAAAAACGGTGAAGGCATCCAACATATGGCATTTAAAGTAGACAATATTGAAGAAGCCATTGAGGAACTTAAAGCCAAAGGCATGATGATGATTGATGAAAAACCTCGGTATGGCGCAGGTGGCGCTAGAATTGCCTTCATGCATCCAAAGAGCACCTATCGCGTACTGGTTGAGCTCAGCGAACGCGAATAGTACACATGTGATAGTAAGAAGCATAGGAGGAAGAGGTCGATGTCAATCAATAAAATTGAAGAACTACGCAAACTGAAAGCGGCAGTTGAACTAGGCGGCGGAAAAAAGCGTATTGAAAAGCAACACGAAAGCGGCAAATTAACAGCAAGAGAAAGAATGCTTCTCCTTTTTGATGAAAATACTTTTGTTGAAATGGACGCATTTGTTAAACACAGATGTACAAACTTTGGGATGGAAAATGTAGAGGCGCCAGGAGAAGGCGTTATTACAGGCTATGGCTATGTGGATGGTAGATTGGTTTATGCCTACTCACAGGACTTTACAGTTGTAGGTGGCTCACTTGGTGAAATGCATGCGGCAAAAATCTGCAAGGTACTAGACAATGCCCTTAAAATGGGTTGTCCAGTAGTAGGACTCAATGATTCGGGCGGTGCTAGAATTCAAGAGGCGGTTGACGCCCTTTCTGGTTACGGCAAAATCTTCTTTAAAAATACCATTGCATCAGGGGTTATTCCTCAAATCACAGCAATCATGGGACCATGTGCAGGCGGAGCGGTGTATTCACCAGCCCTCACTGATTTTGTCTACATGGTAGAGAATACTTCTCAAATGTTTATTACTGGTCCTCAGGTTATTAAGACTGTAACTGGTGAAGACGTTTCTGCAGAAGCGCTTGGTGGTGCGGCAACACACAATACAATTTCTGGGGTTGCTCATTATCAATGTGCCACAGATGAAATCTGTATTGCTGAAATTAGAAAATTACTCAGCTATTTGCCTTCAAATAATATGGAGTCAACACCAGAAGTTTTATCAAACGACGACCCAAATCGCCTTGTTCCAGAGCTTGACAGCATAATGCCTGAAAACTCAAACAAGGCATACGATATGTATGATTTGATTCGCTCGGTGGTGGACGACGGTGAAATATATGACTACCAAGCAAAATTTGCACAAAATATCGTCACTTGTTTTGGCAGAATTAATGGGGTTACAGTGGGTATTATCGCTAACCAACCAAAATTCTTAGCAGGCTGTTTGGATATCAATGCCTCTGATAAATCGGCAAGATTCATTAGAACTTGTGATGCCTTTAATATTCCCCTTGTGAATATTGTAGACGTCCCAGGCTTCTTGCCGGGAACGAATCAAGAATATGGCGGCATCATTAGACACGGCGCTAAAATGCTTTATGCGTATAGTGAAGCGACTGTTCCTAAAATCACATTGATTGTCAGAAAAGCCTACGGCGGTTCTTATCTTGCGATGTGTTCTAAAGACTTAGGCGCAGATTTAGTATTGGCGTGGCCAACGGCAGAAATTGCAGTTATGGGACCTCAAGGAGCAGCCAATATCATCTTTAGAAAAGAAATCTCAGAAGCTGAAAACCCAGCTGAGATGAGAGTTAAAATGGTGCAAGACTATACCGATGAGTTTGCGACGCCGTATAAGGCAGCTGAACGAGGTTTTGTAGATGATGTCATTGAGCCATCTGAAACCCGTATTCGATTAGTGGATGCACTGAACATGCTTTCTTCTAAGCGTGAGTCAAGACCACCTAAAAAACACGGCAACGTTCCTCTATAAGAAAGGTGGTTGACCATGGAATTTTTTGAGGTATTTCTAAATAAGGATACAATACACACGCTAACACTCAATCAAAGAATGTTTTTCTCTTTGGTTGTGACAATGTTGGGAATGGGAATTACATTCGTCGGGCTCATAGCCATACAATACATGATTGGGCTTACCTCTGTCATCGTTCGTGGCATTGAAAGCAGAATTAACCATACGGTTACAGTGGATAAATCACCAGCAGTACAACCAGAAATGATGCGGGTTGTTCCCAAAGAAATTACAGCTTCAAGCGATGAACTTAGCGAGGAATTGATAGCGGTTATTACTGCGGCAATAGCCTCATCTCTTGAAACGCATACGAGTAATATAGTAGTTAGAAACATTCGCAGAGTAAGTCAATCGACGCCTACGTGGGCATCGGCAGGTCGTTCAGAACAACTTGGAAGCAGATTTTAACAGGGGGATTGGAAAATGAGAAAATTTAATATCACAGTAAATGGAAAACAATATGAAGTAGATGTTGAAGAAGTAGGCGGCGTAGTGCCAGTAGCGAGACCTGTGGCTGCACCTGCTCCAGTAGCCTCAGCTACACCAGTAGTTGCAGCACCGGCTGCGGCACCTGCCCCAGTAGCGGCGGCAGCATCAGCGCCAACAAATATTCCAGAAGGTGGTACGAAAATTACATCGCCAATGCCGGGCACAATTTTAGACATTAAAGTGAACGTTGGCGATACAGTTAAGTCAGGCCAAGTACTCCTAATTCTTGAAGCGATGAAAATGGAAAATGAAATCATGGCACCAACTGCAGGCAGAATTGCTGCAATACCAACTTCTAAAGGTTCTTCCGTCAATTCAGGTGAGCTCTTAGTCGTTATCGAGTAAGAACCCATTTTCTGATTTGAAAGGAGACCTACAATGGTACAAGCTATACTTGATTTTTTGAAAAGTACGGGCTTTGCGGGCATGACTCCTGGACATGGAATTATGTTGTGTGTTTCATTCGTTTTGCTCTACTTAGCAATAAGACGTGAATTTGAACCTTTACTGCTCATTCCAATTGCCTTCGGTATGTTGCTGGCCAATTTGCCGTTTGCCTATTTAATGGCAGAACCATCAGCAGATAGTCCTATTGGCGGACTGCTTTACTATCTGTATCAAGGAGATCACTTAGGTATTTTCCCACCTCTGATTTTCCTTGGTGTTGGCGCAATGACTGACTTTGCACCTTTGATTGCAAACCCAAAAGCATTGCTTCTTGGTGCAGCGGCACAATTTGGTATATTCATTACATTTATCGGTGCGATTGCACTTGGCTTTACAGGACAGGAAGCCGCATCTATCGGTATCATCGGCGGCGCCGATGGTCCAACGGCGATTTTCTTGGCTTCCAGACTAGCGCCTCACCTGATGGGGACAATAGCTGTAGCTGCTTATTCCTATATGGCATTGGTTCCAATTATCCAGCCTCCGATTATGATGGCTTTGACCACCAAAGAAGAGCGAATGGTAAAAATGGAGCAATTAAGAGAAGTTTCTAAACTTGAAAGAATTGTATTCCCAATAATGGTTACTGTATTTGTATCACTTTTAGTACCACCAGCAGCAGGTCTTGTGGGCATGCTCATGTTGGGTAATTTATTTAGAGAAAGCGGATTGGTCGCTAGACTTGAAGATACAGCTAAAAATGCTATGATGAACATGGTTGTTATTTTCCTCGGTGTTACCGTTGGTGCAACTGCATCTGCAGAAACTTTCCTAAAAGTTGAAACCCTTAAAATTGTTGTTTTAGGCGTTATCGCTTTCGGCGTGGGTACAGCTGCTGGTGTTATCTTCGGTAAAATCATGTATAAAATGTCTGGTGGAAAAGTTAATCCGCTCATTGGTTCTGCAGGGGTTTCTGCTGTGCCAATGGCTGCGAGAGTTTCTCAGAAAGTTGGGCAAAAAGAGAATCCGAGCAACTTCCTTTTAATGCACGCTATGGGACCTAATGTAGCAGGTGTTATTGGTTCAGCAGTATCAGCAGGGATTATGCTTACCCTGTTCAAATAAGCCATGCTTAGACTGTGAAGCTATTTAAGTATCTAATTGCTCTCTAAAGTGGCACTGTAAATATATTTTATAAGAAGGCTTGTCGCCTGTGTGCTGACAAGCCTTTTTTAAATCTAAAAAAAGGAATCAAAGATAGGGGTTTGTAATTTTAGGGTAAAAGGTGTACTATAAATGCTGTGTGACCATAATCCAGTCAAATTAGAGGTGAGTCATGAAAGTAAGCGTATTAGAAGCACTGCAAAACAGCGGTAGTGACTATGTATCGGGAGAGGAGCTCTCGGGACAACTAGGTGTTTCAAGAACAATGATCTGGAAAATAATTAACCAACTGAAAACAGATGGTTATGAAATAGAATCATCCTCTCGCAAAGGGTATCGTTTAAAAGCGCAAAATGAATGTTTGACTCAGGCATCTTTAAGCCTACTGTTTAAAAATAAAGATTGGCTTAATCGCGTAATTTATCACGAGGTATTAGATTCGACAAATCTTGAAGCGAAACGAATTGCCTTAGAAACAGAAGAAAATCGAATTTTGATTATTGCAGATGAACAGCAAATGGGAAGAGGAAGATTGGGGCGAAACTGGCATTCCTCAAAGGGCGACGGACTTTGGATGTCACTCCTCATTAGGCCGGATATAGAACCAGAAACATCTTTTAGATTGACCTTGATTGGTGCAGTGGCCGTATCTGAAGCTATAGAAAAAGTCACAAAATTAAAGGCGGGAATCAAATGGCCAAATGATTTGATTGTCAACGACCGAAAAATCTGCGGCATCCTTTCTGAAATGAGTGCTGAGTGGCAGAGGGTTAACTATGTGGTCTTGGGTATAGGCATCAACGTCAACCAACCTAGTTTCCCAGAAGATATAGAGCATAAAGCCTCATCTCTAGGAATAGAAAGCCATGAACATGTGAATAAGTTGGATTTACTGTACGCCTTTATTGAAGCATATATACATTATGAGAAAGCGCTGTACAATGAAGACGCTCTAACAGAACTTTTGAAAATCTACAGAGAAAAATCAGTGACCATTGGTAAAACGGTAAAAGTTATTGGCAAGACTGAACGCATTGGAAAAGCTTTGGAAATTGATGATAAAGGGGCTCTTTTAGTTGCTTTTGAAGATGGTGAGACAGCCTATGTAAACTATGGAGAAGTTTCCGTTAGAGGCATAGATTATTACGTATAAATATCATATAACCAATATTGACGAAGGATAAGTAGGTGAAAAAATGCTTTTAGCGTTTGACGTGGGTAACACCAATATTGTTTTAGGCGTATATAAAGGTGATCAATTATTGACCACTTGGAGAATGTCGACTGACAAGAGCAAGTCAGCAGACGAAATCGGTATTTTTGTAGATCAGTTATTTAGATATGAAGGCCTTGCCCTAGCAGAGGTAGATGACGTTATTATATCATCGGTCGTTCCAACCATCATGTATTCCCTTCAACACATGGCGCAAAAGTACTGCAATAAAGATGCCATTGTTGTTGGGCCTGGTGTTAAAACAGGCATGAACATTAAATACGATAATCCGAAGCAAGTAGGAGCCGACAGAATTGTAAATGCCGTAGCGACAATAAAGAAATACGGTGGTCCTGCAATTGTTGTAGATTTTGGAACCGCCACAACTTTTTGTGCGATAACAGACAAAAATGAGTATCTCGGCGGTGCCATCATGCCTGGTATTAAAATTTCAAGCGACGCCCTGTTTGATAAGGCGGCTAAACTGACAAGAGTCGAGTTAGTGAAACCAGACACCGTCATTTGTAAAAACACCACAGCGAGCATACAATCAGGTGTTATTTACGGTTATGTCGGGTCAGTGGACTATCTTGTGAAGAGAATGAAAGCTGAATTAGGTTGGCCAGATTGTCGCGTGGTGGCCACTGGAGGACTTGCTTCACTAATATCTTCAGAGTCTGAGACCATAGAAGTAGTTGACAAATTCTTGACCCTAGATGGTCTTAATTTAATATACCAAATGAATCGAGACCGTAACGAAGCGAGAGCTTAATTAATTGGAGGAATTACATGAAAATAGGTAATGTTCAGTTGGAAAGCGCAGTGGTGCTAGGCCCTATGGCTGGTGTCACAGATTTGCCATTTCGACTGATTTGCAGATCGTTTTATAAGGGACTAATGGTTTCTGAAATGGTCAGTGCAAAAGCTTTTACGTACAATGATAAAAAGACCTATCAAATGATGCATATCGAATCAGAAGAACACCCCATAGCCATCCAAATGTTTGGTTCCGACCCTAGCTGTTTTAGAGCCATGACCGAATTTCTAAATGAGCATCCTGCGGACATGATAGATATCAATATGGGTTGCCCTGCGCCTAAAATCGTTAAAAATGGTGAAGGTTCAGCTTTGATGAAAAATCCGAAATTAATAGAAGCTATTCTAAAAGAAGTAGTGAGTGTGGCAAAAAAGCCAGTCACTGTTAAATTTCGAAAAGGATGGGACGAGACTTCAATCAACGCCGTAGAAATTGCTAAAATTGCCGAGGCGTCTGGGGTATCAGCAATTACGGTTCATGGCAGAACACGAGATCAGTTTTATTCAGGCAGAGCTGATTGGGATATCGTCAGACAGGTAAAAGGCACGATAAGCATTCCAGTCATCGGCAATGGTGATGTGTTTACTTTAGAGGATGCCATTGCCATGAAAGAAATAGCCGATGTGGATGGGATTATGATTGCAAGAGGTGCTCAAGGAAATCCTTGGATACTTAGACAAGTGGAGCACTACTTTGAAACAGGGGAAAGGCTACCGTTGCCGTCGCCAAAAGAGAAAATTGAAGTGGCACTAAGACATTTTGAACTGATGCGAGAATACAAAGGGGATCACGTGGGTCTCATTGAAATGAGAAAACATGCCGCATGGTATTTGAAGGGCATTCCTCATACAACCCACATCAAGAATGAAATCAATACAGAGAAAAATCCTGAAAAAATGGTGGAACTGTTGGAATCAGCAGTATAAAAAAGCCCTTGAATTCCTTGACAGTGTATATTATTTACAATATAATGTTCGCATAAGTTTTAAGCACTGGAGACCCCAGTGCTTGAATTCTATTCTCACATTTTCGCGTTAAAGGAGTGTAAAACATGAGTTCTAAAGAAGTAATCATGACTGCCGAAGGACAAAAGAAAATTGAAGACGAACTCGAGCATCTTAAAACCGTTAGAAGAAAAGAAGTTGCTGAGAAAATTAAGGCTGCATTAGCCTTTGGAGATATCAGTGAAAACTCAGAATACGATGAAGCGAAAAACGATCAAGCGGATCTTGAAAAGAGAATCATGAAATTAGAAGGGCTCCTCAGCAATGCGAAGATTATCAACGAAGCAGAGATCAAGACAGATGAAGTGAGCATTGGTTCAAGTGTCATCATTAAAGATACAGACACACAAGAAACAGAAACATATACAATTGTAGGTGCAACAGAAGCAGATCCGTACGAAAACAAGATTTCCAACGAGTCTCCGGTGGGTAGAGCTCTAATTGGCAAAAAAGTAGGGGATACGATTGAAGTTCAAGTCCCAGATGGATTTGCTAAATTTGAAATTCAAAAAATCGGAAGATAATGGCCTTAAGGCGCTATCAAACAGACACAATGGATCGATACGGGGCTACCTGTATCGATTCTTTAAATTTTGGAGGTGACTAACATGAGTGAAGAATTAAATTTATCCGAAGTTTTGCAAGTTAGGAGGGATAAGCTCACCAAGCTTCAGCAAGATGGCAGAGACCCTTTTAAAATTGAAAAGTATGAAAGAACAGCATTCAGCAAGGGCATCATCGAAGGCTTTGAGTCTTATGAAGGTAAACACGTTAAGATTGCTGGTCGTATTATGGCAAAACGAATCATGGGTAAAGCTTGTTTCTTAGATATTCAAGACCGTGACGGCAGAATCCAAACTTATATAAAGTCTGATGCCATCGGCGCCGAAGAATACGATATTGTACAAACTTACGATATTGGGGATATTGTCGGAATAGCAGGTGAAGTTTTTAAAACAAAAAAAGAAGAAATTTCAGTAAAAGTTGAGGAAATCCTTCTTTTATCTAAATCGCTTCAAGTGCTTCCTGAGAAATGGCATGGCCTTAAAGATACAGAAATTAGATATAGACAAAGATATGTGGATTTAATCGTTAATCCAGAAGTTAAAGAAACCTTTATCAAAAGAAACAAAATCACAAGAGGAATCAGATCGTATTTGGACAATTTGGGCTTCTTAGAAGTTGAAACACCTATTCTTTCAACAATTGCAGGTGGTGCAACAGCAAGACCTTTCATTACTCACCACAATACCTTGGACATTGACATGTACATGAGGATTGCCAATGAGCTGTACCTCAAAAGACTTATTGTCGGCGGTTTTGATGGCGTGTATGAAATGGGTAAAATGTTTAGAAATGAAGGCATTTCTATCAAACATAACCCAGAGTATTCTGCGATGGAAGTTTACGTTGCTTATGAAGACTATGAATATATGATGGAACTCACTGAAAATCTTGTTGCTTACTGCTGCGAGCAAGCTAATGGCACAATGAAGGTAGATTTCCAAGGTACTGAATTAGATTTCAAACCACCATGGAAACGTTTATCTATGACAGACGCTGTTACACAGTATGCAGGCGTGAACTTTGACTTAATCGAAACAGATGAAGCTGCTCGTGAAGCGGGTAAAAAATTAGGTCTCGAGATCAAACCAGATATGAAAAAAGGGCACATCATCAATGAAGCCTTTGAAACTTTCTGTGAGGAACATTTGATTCAGCCTACGTTCATTACGCATCACCCAGTAGAAGTATCACCACTTGCAAAGAGAAATCCAAACAACCCAAATATCACAAATCGTTTTGAAGCCTTTGCAAATACTTGGGAGATTGCCAATGCCTTCTCTGAACTCAATGACCCAATTGACCAAAGGGGTCGTTTTGAAGAACAAGTAAAACAGCGTGAAGCAGGCGATGACGAAGCACAAATGATGGATGAAGACTTCTTGAATGCTCTCGAAGTTGGTTTGCCACCAACAGGTGGACTTGGTATCGGTGTAGACCGTATGATCATGCTCTTAACTAACTCGCCTTCTATTAGAGATGTTATCTTCTTCCCTACTATGAAGCCGATTCTTAACAAGTAATTCAAGTAAGTATAGACACTCAAGTGATTAAGTACTCTATAGAATAGATCGTTGTTTAGTAAGAAGGGAAGTCGAAAAGACTTCCCTTCTCTTATATAGAAAATTACTTTGAAGATGGCGTTTAGAATGAAAGCTTACGGGTATAATGAAGGTGCTGTCATTCGGAAAGTAATCTGAAAATTACAACATTCAGGATAGGGGTTGACGGTAGTAGGTGTGGATGGTATATTAATCAAGTCCCTTGCGAGAGGGTAAACACAAACGAAACAAAGAAAAATAAAATTTAAAAAAGTGTTGACAGGAAAGCTTAACGGTGGTAAGATATTTAAGTCGCCAAGAGTTACCGAGCGACACAAAGCGCAGTTGCAAAACGGCGCAACGATCCTTGAAAACTAAACAGTGTATAACAAAAAGCTTAGATTGATACGATGCATTATGCATCACAATTTAAATGAATCGAAAGATTCAAAATGTCTTTTTAAAGACAGTGACTCGAAACCGACCCCGTCGGCGTAGAGGAACAAAACCGGATGGTTTCTAAGGAAACCAAAACGATGACATGTAAATGTCGGAGTTCAATCCGAGTCAGCATTTTTCGAAATGCACAGGATTTTGATTAAGAGTTTGATCCTGGCTCAGGATGAACGCTGGCGGCGTGCCTAACACATGCAAGTCGAGCGAGATTAATGCAAGTGGAGACTTCGGTCAAAGCGAACATTATGAAAGCGGCGGACGGGTGAGTAACGCGTGAGCAATCTGCCCCATACAAAGGGATACCCACTGGAAACGGTGATTAATACCTTATAAGACCACAAAGTTGCATGGCTTAGGGGTCAAAGATTTATCGGTATGGGATGAGCTCGCGTCTGATTAGCTAGTTGGTGAGGTAATGGCTCACCAAGGCGACGATCAGTAGCCGACCTGAGAGGGTGAACGGCCACACTGGAACTGAGACACGGTCCAGACTCCTACGGGAGGCAGCAGTGGGGAATATTGCACAATGGGCGCAAGCCTGATGCAGCAACGCCGCGTGAATGATGAAGGCCTTCGGGTCGTAAAGTTCTGTCCAAAGGGAAGAATACAGTGACGGTACCTTTGGAGGAAGCCCCGGCTAACTACGTGCCAGCAGCCGCGGTAATACGTAGGGGGCAAGCGTTATCCGGAATCACTGGGCGTAAAGGGAGCGTAGGCGGTTTGACAAGCCAGAGGTGAAAGGCAATAGCTTAACTATTGTAAGCCTTTGGAACTGTCGAACTTGAGTGCAGGAGAGGAAAGTGGAATTCCTAGTGTAGCGGTGAAATGCGTAGATATTAGGAGGAACACCAGTGGCGAAGGCGACTTTCTGGACTGTAACTGACGCTGAGGCTCGAAAGCGTGGGGAGCGAACAGGATTAGATACCCTGGTAGTCCACGCTGTAAACGATGAATACTAGGTGTCTGGTGTCAAAGCTAGGTGCCGCAGCTAACGCATTAAGTATTCCGCCTGGGGAGTACGCACGCAAGTGTGAAACTCAAAGGAATTGACGGGGACCCGCACAAGCAGCGGAGCATGTGGTTTAATTCGAAGCAACGCGAAGAACCTTACCAGGTCTTGACATCCTTCTGACCGATCCTTAGCCGGATCTTCCCTTCGGGGCAGAAGAGACAGGTGGTGCATGGTTGTCGTCAGCTCGTGTCGTGAGATGTTGGGTTAAGTCCCGCAACGAGCGCAACCCTTGCCTTTAGTTGCCATCAGGTTATGCTGGGCACTCTAGAGGGACTGCCGGTGACAAACCGGAGGAAGGTGGGGATGACGTCAAATCATCATGCCCCTTATGATCTGGGCTACACACGTGCTACAATGGTCGGTACAACGGGCAGCGAAGTCGAGAGATGGAGCGAATCCTAAAAAGCCGATCCCAGTTCGGATTGTGGGCTGAAACTCGCCCACATGAAGTTGGAGTTGCTAGTAATCGCGGATCAGAATGCCGCGGTGAATGCGTTCCCGGGTCTTGTACACACCGCCCGTCACACCATGGAAGTTGGGGGGACCCGAAGCCAGTGATCCAACCGTAAGGAGGAAGCTGTCGAAGGTAAAACCAATGACTGGGGTGAAGTCGTAACAAGGTAGCCGTATCGGAAGGTGCGGCTGGATCACCTCCTTTCTAAGGAGCTAAGTTATACACTGTTTGGTTTTGAGGGATCGTTATTCAGAAATGAATAGAACCTCAGCATAGCGAGTCGCTGTGCTCAGCGTGAGTTCTCGGATGTTTCTGCGAAATACCGGTGCTCATAAGAGTATAGGGACGCCGCACATACCCGGGGGATTAGCTCAGCTGGGAGAGCACCTGCCTTGCACGCAGGGGGTCAAGAGTTCGATCCTCTTATCCTCCACCAACGATTTTTCGCTTAGCGAAACATCGGGCGAAAGGTTATTGCGAAGCAATCACCGAAAGCCAAATGAATGCCGAAAGCTCTTTGCGAAGCAAATAGCGGTAGGCAAAGATTGCACCTTGAAAACTGTATATGTAAGAGTAACACATCGAAAAGTAACAAAGGTAAAATCCATCAGTGGTGTAAAAACCAATTGATATATGGTCAAGTTATAAAGAGCATAGGGTGGATGCCTTGGCACTAGAAGCCGATGAAGGACGTGGCAAGCTGCGAAAAGTCTTGGGGAGTTGCAAGCAAACATTGATCCAAGAATGTCCGAATGGGGAAACCCACTTAAGGTAATGCTTAAGTACCCGCACATGAATACATAGTGTGTGAGGAGGGAGACCCGGGGAACTGAAACATCTAAGTACCCGGAGGAAGAGAAAGAAAGTATCGATTTTCTTAGTAGCGGCGAGCGAAAAGGAAAGAGGCCAAACCAAATGCTTCGGCGTTTGGGGTTGAGGACAGGCCATAGAGTAGAAGATAACCTAGCTGAAGTGTCTGGAAAGGCACACCGAAGACGGTGAAAGTCCAGTAAGCGAAAGGTGAAGATCGAAAGAGCCTGATCCAGAGTACCACGAGGCACGTGAAACCTTGTGGGAAGCAGGGAGGACCATCTCCCAAGCCTAAATACTCTCTAGTGACCGATAGCGCATAGTACCGTGAGGGAAAGGTGAAAAGAACCCCGGGAGGGGAGTGAAATAGAACCTGAAACCCTATGTTTACAAGCAGTTGAAGCACTTTATATGTGCGACAGCGTACTTTTTGTAGAACGGGCCAACGAGTTACGTTATGCAGCGAGGTTAAGGTATTCAGTACCGGAGCCGCAGCGAAAGCGAGTCTGAATAGGGCGAATAGTTGTATGGCGTAGACCCGAAACCGAGTGACCTATCCATGAGCAGAGTGAAGCTTGAGTAAGATCAAGTGGAGGCTCGAACCCATGTCTGTTGAAAAAGGCTGGGATGACTTGTGGATAGCGGAGAAATTCCAATCGAACTCGGAGATAGCTGGTTCTCCCCGAAATAGCTTTAGGGCTAGCCTCGGAGTGAGTGAACTGGGGGTAGAGCACTGAATTGCCTAGGGGGCTTCACCGCCTACCGAAGCATATCAAACTTCGAATACCAGATTCATATATCCGGGAGTCAGACTGTGGGTGATAAGATTCATAGTCGAAAGGGAAACAGCCCAGACCGTCAGCTAAGGTCCCAAAATATAGATTAAGTGGGAAAGGATGTGGGATTGCACAGACAACCAGGATGTTGGCTTAGAAGCAGCCATACATTTAAAGAGTGCGTAATAGCTCACTGGTCGAGTGGTCCTGCGCCGAAAATTACCGGGGCTCAAATCTATTACCGAAGCTACGGCTTGATACTTAGGTATCAGGGGTAGGGGAGCATTGTGTACGGGCAGAAGCTATACCGTAAGGAGTGGTGGACTGTACACAAGAGAGAATGTTGGCATGAGTAGCGAGAGGCAGGTGAGAATCCTGCCCGTCGATAGCCTAAGGTTTCCTGGGGAAGGTTCGTCCGCCCAGGGTCAGTCAGGGCCTAAGCCGAGGACGAAAGTCGTAGGCGATGGACAACGGGTGAAGATTCCCGTACCACCGAATTGCGTTTGAGAGAAGGAATGACGCAGGAGGATAAGCAGAGCGCACCGTTGGTTGTGTGCGTCTAAGTACAGAGTTAGCCCGATTAGGCAAATCCAGTCGGGAGTGGCGATGTGCGATGGGGAGCGAAATTAAGTAGCGAAGCTGTTGATTTCATACTGTCAAGAAAAGTTTCTATCGAGTAATGAGGTGCCTGTACCGCAAACCGACACAGGTAGGCAAGTAGAGAATACTAAGACGAGCGAGAGAACTATTGTTAAGGAACTCGGCAAAATAACCCCGTAACTTCGGGAGAAGGGGTGCCCCATTAGGTTCAGAGCTAAATGGGGCCGCAGAGAATAGGCCCAAGCGACTGTTTAACAAAAACACAGGTTTCTGCTAAATCGAAAGATGAAGTATAGGAGCTGACGCCTGCCCGGTGCTGGAAGGTTAAGAGGAAGTGTTAGAGTAATCGAAGCATTGAATTGAAGCCCCAGTAAACGGCGGCCGTAACTATAACGGTCCTAAGGTAGCGAAATTCCTTGTCGGGTAAGTTCCGACCCGCACGAAAGGCGTAACGATTTGGGCACTGTCTCAACAATGGACTCGGTGAAATTGTAGTACTGGTGAAGATGCCAGTTACCCGCAGCAGGACGGAAAGACCCCGTGGAGCTTTACTGTAGCTTGGCACTGAGCATTGGTATTGGATGTACAGGATAGGTGGGAGACGTAGAAGCGAGTACGCTAGTATTCGTGGAGTCGCCGTTGGGATACCACCCTTTCAATATCGCTGTTCTAACCTGAAGCCGTAATCCGGCTTAGGGACACTGTCAGGTGGGCAGTTTGACTGGGGCGGTCGCCTCCCAAAGAGTAACGGAGGCGCTCAAAGGTTCCCTCAGTGCGGTTGGAAATCGCGCGAAGAGTGCAAAGGCAAAAGGGAGCTTGATTGCGAGACAGACAAGTCGAGCAAGTACGAAAGTAGGACTTAGTGATCCGGCGGTACCGAATGGAAGGGCCGTCGCTCAACGGATAAAAGCTACCCCGGGGATAACAGGCTTATCTCCCCCAAGAGTCCACATCGACGGGGAGGTTTGGCACCTCGATGTCGGCTCGTCTCATCCTGGGGCTGAAGTAGGTCCCAAGGGTTGGGCTGTTCGCCCATTAAAGAGGCACGCGAGCTGGGTTCAGAACGTCGTGAGACAGTTCGGTCCCTATCCGCTGTGGGCGCAGGAAATTTGAGAGGATCTGTCCTTAGTACGAGAGGACCGGGATGGACGCACCGCTGGTGTATCGGTTGTTCTGCCAAGAGCATGGCCGAGTAGCTACGTGCGGAAGGGATAAGCGCTGAAGGCATCTAAGCGCGAAGCCCCCCTTAAGATGAGATTTCCCATCCGAAAGGAATAAGACCCCTGATAGACTAACAGGTAGATAGGTCCGAGGTATAAGAGTGGTAACATTTTTAGCTGACGGATACTAATAGGTCGAAGACTTGATCAAAAAAAGAGCATTGCCGAAAGGTAAGCGTGTTTCACGAAGTGAAACCTAGAGCGTAAAGTTCAAAACGCAAGCTCAACCTAACAATTCGATGGAAGTGCTTAAACATATACAGTTTTGAAGGTGTAACAACTTTCAAGAAGAGGAAGCTATTCGCCTAACGGCGAATCCACAATTCATTCTCAATACTTCTACGAAGTATCTGTCATGAATTGTTAGCGAATCTGGTGATAATGGCGGAAAGGCTACACCTGTTCCCATCCCGAACACAGAAGTTAAGCTTTCCAGCGCTGATGGTACTTGAGGGGCAGCCCTCTGGGAGAGTAGGTCATCGCCGGTTAAACGGATCTGAAAAGATCAAAAGAAAGAACTTGCAAATTGCAGGTTCTTTTTTTTATGCATTTCTGTTAGTATGAGTATATGCAAGATTATGCAATGACAGAGGAGGGTGACCTAAAATGTCGAATAAACATGAGAACACTGAGTCAGAAACTAATATTGATGTAGGGTCATCGTCAGTTTTACAAGAGAAGATACAGGTGGCGTTCAATTCCAAGCGTAATTTCTTTGATGAAGGATGGACAAGAAGCTACGAGTTTAGAATAGAGCAACTTCAAAAGTTAAAAGATGCTATAAAATCAAATGAAAAAGCAATTATTCAGGCTTTATACATGGATTTACATAAACCTGAATATGAGGCGTATACTGCAGAAATCGGTATATTGTATGAAGAAATAAATGTAGCAATGAAACACTTAAAGCACTGGATGAAACCCGATAAAATCAGTACACCTCTTGTGCTTCAACCTTCTCGGAGTCTGATATACAAAGAGCCTTTAGGACTTGTTTTGATTATAGGACCCTGGAACTATCCGTTCCAATTGTTGATAGCGCCCTTAATTGGCGCAATTGCAGCGGGAAACTGCGTAATTATTAAACCTTCCGATCAGACAAAACATGTTTCTGATGTGGTGGCAAATCTCATTGGTGGAATCTATTCTAATTCATATGTGAGTGTCGTCCAAGGACCAGGGGCGATGATTGGACCAATGTTAATTGAAAAATACCGATTTGATCATATATTCTTTACAGGAAGTCCCAATGTGGGGAAAAACATTGCGGCAATGGCAGCGCAGCATTTGACGCCAGTAACTTTGGAACTAGGTGGTAAAAGTCCTGCCATTGTAGATCAGACGGCAAATTTAGAAGTGGCAGCTAAACGCTTGGTTTGGGCTAAATTTTATAATGCAGGGCAAACCTGTGTATGTCCTGATTATTTGTTGGTTCACGCCTCTGTAAAAGATCCTTTTATAGAACATTTAAAAGATACAATTAAATCCTATTTTGGTGAAAAGCCTTTAGAAAGTCAGAGTTATGGTAGAATTATTAATGACAGACGCGTTGCTGTTCTTAAGGCGCTTATGCTGTCAGGTAAAATTATTCATGGTGGCATAGTTGTGGAAGAAGAAAGGTATATTGAGCCAACCTTAATAGATGAAGTGACTATGGAAGATTCAATTATGAAGGAAGAAATCTTCGGACCAATTTTGCCAATACTGGTTTATCAAGAACTGCCTGAAGCACTTTCTATTATAAGAGAGAACCGCTATCCACTAGCACTTTACTTGTTTACAGAAAACGCAAATACAGAGAGTTACTTCATAGAGAATGTAGAGTTTGGTGGGGGTTGTATTAACAATGCAATCATACATTTGGTCAATCCAGATATGCCTTTTGGTGGCGTTGGCAACAGCGGTATAGGAAGATACCACGGCAAGTACAGCTTTGATACTTTCTCACATTTAAAAAGTGTAGTTCAATCTGACACCCGTATTGACCCGAATTTTAAGTACCCTCCCTATAGCGCTATGAAATTAGCTATAGCAAAAAAGGCAATGAAGTAGCCTAGAAGCAAATCAACAGTGAATGAACCCTTAAACATATATTTGTATGGTCGCATAATATGTTGGGTATCTATAAGTTGTGACAAATAATTGTAGAAAAGAGGTGGATACATGTTAAACGACATTTTTAATCGAGCTGAACCGATTTTAACTCATTTGAAACATGAGAACGAGATTTTGGAGAAAATCGCTCAAATCTATGACAATCACCAAAAAAAAGAGAAACCTCTTGAAGTCTATTTAGAAAGGCTTTCAGCTATTCATTCAGGTAGAATTCTTATGATCAGTGAATCTTGGTGTTCTGACTGCGTGATTCAATACGCTCTAATGAGATGGCTTGCGGAGGAATGTCCTCAACTGGATGTTCGTGTCATTGCAAGAACAGGTCTTGAGGATATCGTTAAGGAACTGGTTGGTAGAGATCAAGCGAAAATTCCGTGCATCACTGTATTAGATGAGAGCGGTAAAGCCAAGGGTGTCTTTGTTGAAAGACCAAAAAGCATAAGAGCTCTTGAGACCAGCGATGATCAAATGAAGAGAATTGGCTTAATGAGAGGTTATAGAGAGGGCTTGTTCCTTTGGGAAACCCTTGAAGAACTGATTGATTATCTTGAAGTATAAGTATTAAATTAAGCATTAATTAAATTGTTCATAAGTCCAAGGAACTCAGCAAAAGGTGCTGAGTTCTTTTTTGTAGGGCAATAGATAATTTGTGGGAAATTTTACTTTTTTACGAGCTTTTTATAAACTCATTACAAAGTTTGTTATGCCATCTTCAAAAAGTTTTTCCAAAGAAATAGGGGTCTATAGGTATAAGAGTTGGAATATGTATACTTCTAAAAGAAGATAAGGAATCAATGTTTTTTTGTGAATATCCGAATTTCATATAAGGCTACAAAAAGAGAATATCTTTATTTAGAAGACCGATTGTAATCATTATTGTGGTACAATATGTTGTGTACAAAACATAAGAACAACACTATATATTGGATTTATATGCAGAATATATGCACAATTTGTCAAAGGCATTCCAGTATCAATCAGAGGGAGGAAGTAAAGGGCATGATAGAAGTAATGAAAAGAAATGGCAGTGTTGTCAACTTTGAAGTGGACAAAATAACCCGTGCGATTGAAAAGGCAATGAGAGAAACAGACTTAGGTTTAGACACAGAACTATGTTTAAAAATATCCAATACTATAATGGGCAAAGCAAAAGCAATGAACCGCCCGATGGAAGTTGAAAAGATTCAAGATCTTGTAGAAGACCTTTTAATGGATAGTCCGAGAAAAGATGCCGCAAAGAAATATATTATTTATAGAAATGAACAAAGTAAGACGAGAGACGTTAGAAAAGCAGATCATAGACTTTTGACAGATGATTTCATGAGTAAGTATAAGCATATGGACAGTCCTATGAATCAATTAGGAGACTTTGTCTATTATCGTACATATTCTAGATGGCTCTCAGAGGAAAAACGTCGTGAATATTGGTGGGAAACCGTTAGACGTGCAGTCGAATACAACTGTAGTTTGCTGCTTACAAATAAAAATGAAGCTGAAGAGTTATTCGACAATATCTTTAATTTGAGACAATTTCTTTCTGGAAGAACTTTCTGGGTGGGCAATACGGATGTTGCCAGAAACTATCCAATGGCTAACTTTAACTGTTCATTCCAAATCATTGACAGTTTTGATGCCTTTAAAGATGTATTCTATTTATTGATGATTGGTTCTGGGGTCGGCGTGAGAATTCTCAAAGAGGACATCGCAAAAGTACCTAAAATCAGAACGGACTATGAATTGATTCATAAGGATTATTCAGCAATACCACCAAAAGAGAGAGAAGATTCTTCAAGTCTGGAGTTCTTCTACAACAATACTGTAAAAATTACAGTAGGGGACAGCAAAGAGGGTTGGGTACAGTCGCTAGACTACTTCTTCAAACTTCTCTACTCTAATGAATACAGAAATATCAAAACGATTATTGTGGATTATGACCATGTTCGTACCAAAGGAGAAAAATTAAATACCTTTGGTGGAACAGCCAGCGGACATACGTCTCTTAAAAACATGTTCGAGAAGATTAACAAAGTTATCAAAAAAGCAGGTCTTAGAGATAGCGCTTTAGATGATCTGAAACGTGTCAAATTAAAACCGATTGATGCTTTGGATGTTGCGAATATTATTGGTGAAAATGTAGTCGTTGGCGGTGTAAGAAGAACGGCTGAAATCATTTTAGTAGATCAAGATGACCTTGAAGCCATTGACGCTAAGTCTAATTTATATAAGCAAATTGATGGTCAATGGGTAGTGGATAAAGAAATCATCCATAGACAAATGTCCAATAACTCTATTTATTACACGCGAAAACCAAGTCGTGAAAAACTTAAATGGCAGCTAGAGCGCATGAGATATTCAGGCGAACCTGGTTGGGTTAACGCTGAAGCGGGTGAGAAAAGAAGGCCTAATTTCAATGGGGTTAATCCTTGTGGCGAAATCTTGTTGGACTCTAAGGGACTATGTAATTTAACGACTATTAATGTGTATGCATTTGTAAAACCGGACGGAACACTTGACTACAATGGTTTATTTAAGGCTCAAAGACTTTCTGCAAGAGCTGGCTATAGAATGACTTGTGTTGAATTAGAACTCCATAAGTGGGACGATGTTCAACATCGAGATAAACTGATTGGATGTTCGTTAACAGGGTGGCAGGATATGGTCAATGCCCTTGATATGAGCAATGATGATCAAATTGATTTGCTTAAAAAATTAAGAAGCATTGCTAAAAAAGAAGCGGAAGTTTATGCAATGGAAACAGGTGGTGGCGTTCCAATATTGGTAACGACTGTAAAGCCAGAGGGGACTCTTAGTCAATTGCCGACGGTTTCTAGCGGTGTTCACTACTCTCATTCACCTTATTATATTAGACGGGTTCGTATCAGTTCTGATGATCCACTCGTAAAAGTATGTGAAGAGCTTAATTATCCAGTATTCCCTGAAGTAGGGCAAGATATTGACACTTGTGCAACTAAAGTGGTAGAGTTTCCTGTAAAGGCACCAGTAGGTAAGACGAAATACGATGTAACGGCATTGGAGCAGTTGGAAAACTACAAGATGTTTATGGATCATTATGTTGACCATAACTGTTCTATTACAGTTCATGTCAGAAACCATGAATGGGATGTCGTTGAAGATTGGGTATGGAATAATTGGGACGATTGTTTGGCCCTTTCATTCCTCTCTTTAGACGATAGTTTCTATGAGTTACTACCTTATGAAGCTATTGACGAAGAGGAATACCACAGACGTAAAGGCGAAATGTTGCCTTTTAGACCATCTTTAATTTCAAAGTATGAGAAGAAAGAAACAGTCTTTGATATTGGAAATGATGGTTGTGAAGGTGGCGTTTGTCCAGTCAGATAATTAAGGGACTGACATAGGAGAGAGGGGACATCATTTATGAACATGCGAGAATTGATGGATGCAGCTTTAGCACTTGCTGAACTAGAGAAAGAACCAGCCGATACAGGTATTATTAATGAAGGTGAAAATATCAAGCGGGTTTTAATGGGTGTTGATATGGAAACCACAGAGATTATGTTGGCAAAGGACCTTGGCTTTGATGCAGTTGTAAGTCATCATCCTCATACAGGTTCTCCTGATGTTCATTTTGCAAAGGTGATGGATATTCAAATCGATCGAATGATGCATTTTGGCATTCCTGTCAACCGTGCTCAAAAAGCGCTGCGAAAAAAACAAAGTTCTGTAGAACGTGGTTCTCATGCGGGGAACTACGACCGTACAGCTTCTGCGGCAAAGCTTTTAGAGATGCCATACATGAACATTCACTTACCTGCAGATTTAATTGGTGAAAGGGAAATTCAGAGTTATTTGGATGACAAGTTTCTCCATCTGCCAAAGGCGAAGGTAAAAGATGTAGTTGATGCGTTGAATGAGTTAGAGGTTTATAAAAATGCCTTAGCAAGTCCAGTCATTCGCGTAGGCGGAGAAAACGACTATGCTGGCCGTATTGCAGTCCTCTTTGCAGGGGGAACTAATGGTGGTGTAGATGTTTATAAAGCCTATTTTAGCGAAGGAATTGGCACAATCATTGCCATGCACTGCCCTGAAGATGTTAAAAACGCTGTAGAAGAGCAAAATATTGGGAATGTCATTGTGGCAGGTCACATGCCTAGCGATTCTATTGGTCTTCAGCGAATTGCTGAAAAATGGAGAAGCATGGGTGTGGAAGTTGTCACTATGGCGGGTATTTTATAAAGATTAATTTAACTATAATAATAAAAAAAGACTTATAACCTAAATGGTTTTAAGTCTTTTTTTAGTGGTATTTATAAAAGGGAAGCAGTGCTATTAAGTAGCTTGGCAAAATAAATTCAATATTCATAATTTTTAGTCTATTCTAAGAAGGTATTTCAAAATGAATATAGAATAACTTATTTAGTGACATCTGTTTCCTTTGGCAATTAAGGGTCAAAACAAATGTTGGTTTCTTCTATCACACAATCTTAAATGAGGAAGCGAGGAAAAGGATTATGAAAAATTACAACGTGGATCGTATTCGCAACATAGCCTTATTAGGTCATGGAGGCTCGGGTAAGACGACTTTGGTTGAGGCCATTGTCAATACACTTGGCATTACTAAACGTATGGGTAAGGTTTCAGAAGGCAATACCATTTCCGATTTTGATAAAGAAGAGATCTTTAGGGAATTTTCTATTGGAACAGCTGTAGTTCCCGTTGAGTGGAACAATTCAAAGTACAATTTTTTAGATACACCTGGCTACTTTGATTTTGTAGGCGACGTATTCAGTGCCCTTAGAGTAGCTGGCGGCGCAGTGATTTTAATGGATGCCACTTCGGGTATTGAAGTTGGTACTGAGAAGGCGTGGACCTTCACTGAAAAACGTAATATGCCAAAAATTATTTTCATCAATAAAATGGAAAAAGAGAACGTGGATTATGTTAAATTAATTCGCGAATTGAAAGATAAATTTGGAAAGAAAGTAGCGCCTTTCTGTATTCCACTAGGCGAAGATAATGACTTTAGAGGTTTTATCAATATAGTGGACTTGATTGGTAGAGAGTTTAACGGTACAGAATGTGTCGATTGTCCTATTCCTGCAAATGTAGAACCTAGAATCAAACCCTTTAGAGATTTGCTCATTGAGGCCGTAGCAGAAAGTGATGAATCTTTGATGGATAAATACTTTAACGGTGAGGAATTTACCCTTGAAGAAATTCATGGGGGCCTTAGAAAAGGGGTTATTAATAATGATATTGTGCCAGTAATCATTGGCTCGGCGGAAAAACGAATTGGGGTTCATACCCTGCTTAACATGATTTACGATTATTTGCCAACACCAAAAGAGATGGACCACGGAAAAGTGGAAGGCATTAACCCTGAGACAGAAAAAGAAGAAGTTAGGGTTATTGAAGACTCAGAGCCTCTTTCGGCGTTTGTATTTAAAACCATCGTAGACCCATTTGTAGGGAAAATTTCTCTCTTTAAGGTTTATTCGGGGAAATTTACAAAGGATACAGAGGTTCTCAATGCCAATAAAGATGAGCACGAAAAAATTGGACCTGTGTTCTTAGTCAGAGGGAAATCCCAAGTAGAGGTAGACTATGTGAATTCAGGGGATATTGGCGCCACAGCCAAACTTCAATTTACAGAAACGGGTGACACCTTGTGCGATAAGACAAAGCCAATCGTCTATGAAGGTATTAACTTCCCGAGACCTTGTCTCTATATGGCTGTAGAACCTAAAGATAAGGGCGATGAAGAGAAAATTGGCACTTCGCTACACCGTTTAACTGATGAAGACCCTTCATTCACCGTATTGAGAAATCACGAAACTAAGCAACTCCTCATTGGTGGTCAAGGGACCATGCAGCTAGGCGTATTGGTGAATAAGCTTAAAAACATCTTTAAAGTCGAAGTGAATATGGTTGAGCAAAAAATTGCTTACAGAGAGACCATAAAAGGTGCTGCGACGGTACAGGGTAAACATAAGAAACAATCAGGTGGCGCGGGTCAATATGGAGATGTCCACGTGAGCTTTGAGCATTCTACAGAACCATTTATCTTTGAGGAAAAGATATTTGGAGGTTCTGTTCCTAGACAATATGTTCCCGCAGTTGAAAAAGGTCTTCGAGAATCTTTAGATAAAGGGATTTTGGCTGGATACCCTGTGGTTAACGTAAAAGCCACGCTAGTAGATGGTTCTTATCATGATGTGGATTCAAATGAAATGGCCTTCAAAATGGCTGCTCATTTAGCGTTTAGAAAAGGAATGGAAATGGCAAAACCAGTCCTTTTAGAGCCAATTGTGAAAATTGAAATTTATATTCCTGACGAGTACATGGGCGATATTATGGGAGACATGAATAAACGCAGGGGCAGAATCATGGGAATGGAACCTCATGAAGCGGGATTCCAAAAAGTAATGGCTGAAGCGCCGGAAGCAGAAATGTTTAAGTATGCTACGGACTTACGATCTATGACCCAAGCCAGAGGCTGGTTCAATATGGAATTTACAAGATACGATGAAGTTCCTATGCAAATTGCGATTAAGATTGTTGAAGAATCCAAACAGCACGATAAGAATGAATAGCCCTTTGTAATAAGATAATAGCTATAAGCTGATTGATACAAAATCCCTCTCCTTGACTGGTGAGGGATTTTGTTACGAAGGGGTAAATTAAGGTATAATAGACACAAGAATAAGGTATCGAAGGAGGCTCAGATGGATTGTCAAAAATGCGGCAAAAAGAAAGGTCAGATTCAAGTGACCCGATTAATTGAGGGTACACTTAAAGAAATTTTATTGTGCGATGAGTGTCTCCGAGAAGAAATGAAAGTCCAGAATGAAGCCTTACAAACACCCAATTACATGTTGACGGCCATATTAGACGCGGTGAGCCAATCGGCTATACCAGTTAACTGGATTAGAACCACCTCATGCAACAAGTGTGGAATGACCTTCGGAATGTATCGCGAGATTGGTAAACTGGGTTGCAGTATGTGTTACCAGACTTTTTCTGATCGCTTGGAGCGTGTTCTCATCAATTGGCATGGACACAGTATCCACGTGGGGAAGCGCCCTAATCAAGGGCTCTTGGACTTAGCAGAGAAAGAAGAAATTGTGAAGATGCATAAGTCTCTTAATGAAGCAGTTCATAGAGAAGATTTTGAAGAAGCGGCCAGATTGAGAGACCTGATCATAGCGATGGAAAAGCAGGTGGACTTTGACAATGAATAAAAGAGAATATGCTCAGGGCATTTGCATGGTAAAAAGACTAAAACTTTCCCGCAATTTGAAGGAGGAATCCTTTACAGCGGCTATGACCACAGACGATAGCCAACGGCTTAAGGCGTTGATTTCGGAACAGTTTAAATATATGGAAATGATGTTGCCTTATAAGCTTAAGGAAATTTCTCTGGAAAACAGATTGAAGCAGCAGATGTACTATCATGAGGGTTTGTTTGTTTCTGACCCTATGCGGAGCAACTTAGAGTTTGGTCTATATGCTTCTGAGAATCAAGACTTGCAAATTTGTATAAATGATTTAGATCATTTGAGACTGATTATCAGTACGCAAAATGAAAGTTTTGACGGATTATGGCAAAAACTTGATTTGTTAGATGATGCGATTGGCCAGCGAATTAATTTGGCATTTATGGAGCCTTTCGGGTATCTAACTTCAAAAATAGAACAACTGGGAACGGGGTTAAACGGTGAGGCAATTCTTCATTTGCCAGCCCTTAAAAAGACGGGATTTATAAGCAGTCTTACGGAGTCTATGGGATCTATAGGCGTTCAAATTAAACCCTATAAAGGGGATTTTTATACCATCTACAACACGGTGACATTAGGTCGTCAAGAAATAGAAATAGCCCTTCTGTTAGACCAAGTGGTAGAAAAAATATCAGAGAGAGAGTGGGCTGGCAGAGAGACTTTGTGGGCCTCGGAAGGATATAAAATTCGAGATCAAATTGGAAGAAGCTTTGGAGCTTGCCAATATGCAGGCCAGATAGAGGAAGCGGAAGGCATCGAATGGCTATCCTCTCTGATTTTAGGTGATAGATATGGCGTGATACAGTCTGAGGAAGGGGTCTTACAGGCCACCGACAGATGGCAAAAACTATTGTATCAAATCAGCGATATTAGAATAGATGCAGAGGCAGGTCGAATGTTAGGCAATAGAGAGCGTCTTGCCAAGCGCAGTGAAATATTAAGTCAAATCGGACAGTACTGGAAATGGAGGGGGTGAAGTCATGTCTATATTTGATCGGTTGGATGGGACATCCAGAAACATTTTACACTTTGCCTTTGATGAAGCCAAATATTTAGGGCATAGCTTTGTGGGACCAGAGCATTTGCTGTTAGGCATTTTAAGAGAAGAAAAAGCAATTGCTTCTCAACTTTTAGCAAAACAGAATGTCCTGATAGAGGATGTTCGCTTGGAAATCATTAAGACGGTTGGTCGCGGAGTCTTCAGTACCAATGTAGATGGATACACGCCTCGCGCGTTAGAATGTCTAGATAAGAGCTATGCCTATGCGGCAAAAGCCAGCTGCGACACCATTCGCTCTGAGCATATTCTCCTTGCCATTCTTTCAGATGACAATTCGGTGGCGTTTAAAGTCCTAACGGATTTGAACATATCTCTTCCAACCCTGAAGGACCAATTAAATCAAACTGCTCAAATTGCCAAATCAGGGACTTCGGTTCACAACCAGCAACACGAAATGATTGACCAATTTGCAGTGGATTTAACGGCGAGAGCTGAAGACAAGCGATTAGACCCTGTTTTCGGAAGGGAAGAGGAAATTGCAAGGTTGATACAAACTTTAAGCCGACGTACTAAAAATAATCCCTGTCTTATTGGAGAACCTGGTGTGGGCAAAACAGCAATTGTTGAAGGCTTAACACAGCGTATTGTCTCAGGGGAAGTGCCAGAGGTCCTATGGGGAAAGCGAGTCTATTCTCTAAGCATGGGGATTTTGCTAGCTGGAACCAAGTACCGAGGTGAGTTTGAAGAAAGACTGACAAAGCTTCTAAAAGAAATTTTAGAAGCGGGAGATGTGATTCTATTTATTGATGAAATACACACCATCATTGGTGCAGGCGGTGCGGAAGGTGCTATTGACGCCTCGAGCATTTTAAAACCTATTTTAGCCCGTGGAGAAATTCAAATCATTGGAACCACGACGATTAATGATTATAAACGGTATATCGAAAAGGATAGTGGCTTAGAAAGACGGTTCCAACCAATTTTGGTCAGTGAGCCTACGGTAGAACACGCCATCCAAATATTGAAATTGCTCAGAGAACGGTATGAACAACATCACAAGGTCAAAATAACGGATGAAGCTATTCGCGGAGCAGTAGAGCTGTCTGAACGCTACATGACAGACCGATTTCTTCCTGATAAAGCTGTGGATTTAATGGATGAAGCGGCGGCAAAAAAACGCATTGAGAATCTAAAACAAAATGACCTAGTTAGAAAATATGAAGAAGATCTTAAAATTTTGAGAAATGAGAAAGATAAGGCGGTCAGCCTTTTAGACTTTGAGAAAGCAGCAACCCTTCGCGATCAAGAACATGAGATTTTGGAGGCGGTTGAATCGGAGAAAAAGAAACAACAAATGATGTCACTTCAATCGGTTATTCTGGATGGAAGGGATATTGAACAGTTGGTTTCTGTCATTACGAAAATTCCTGTTGAAAGGCTTATGCAAAACGAGGCAAAAAAGTTGCTGGAATTAGAACATTATCTAGAGAAAAGAGTGGTAGGCCAGCAAGAGGCGGTCAATGTAGTGGCAAGAGCCATTAGAAGGTCTCGTGTAGGGTTATCCAGTCCCAACAAACCCATTGGATCTTTTCTGTTTATGGGGCCAACTGGGGTAGGTAAAACGGAATTGTCAAAGGGGCTTGCCAATATTCTATTTGGTTCGGATCAAGCGATGATTCGTATCGATATGTCGGAGTACATGGAGAAGCACACAGTTTCCAGACTGATTGGCTCACCACCAGGGTATGTAGGCCATGATGAAGGCGGTCAGCTCACAGACCGAGTCAAGCTCAAACCTTATAGCCTAATCTTGTTTGACGAGATTGAAAAAGCGCATGAGGATATTTTTAACTTGTTGCTTCAAATTATGGATGAAGGTATACTCACAGACGGCAAAGGACGTACGGTGAATTTTAAAAACACCCTGATTATTATGACATCAAATATAGGTGCAGATAAATTGTCCAAAAAACGGCAGATGATGGGTTTTGGGGACATTAATCAAGATGAAGTTGAAAAGCAAAGGTTGAGGGAAACTTTGACCGAATCTCTTAAAGCCTATTTTAAGCCTGAATTTTTGAACCGAATAGATGATGTGGTTGTATTTAATAGCCTTAACCCTGCTAATATTAGACAAATTGTGAACTTGGTCAGCGAGGACTTGGAACAGAGAATGGAAGGTATGGGTTACCCGCTGGTTATCAACAGTAAGGCAAGAGATCATCTGGCTGAAGTTGGTTATGATGATGAGTATGGGGCTCGACCGTTAAAAAGGACGATGACGAAGTTGGTTGAAGACAAATTGGCTGAATTTATTTTAAAACACCCAGTAGGGGCTCAATTGAAATTTGTTGTGATTTTTGAAAATGGAGAAATTCAAATTCAATCTGAGAAAATAGATACTGAGGATTTAAAGGAAAGAGAAATGCAAAAGGAACTTGAAGAGGTGACCCATGGCAAAAGTTAAATCAAAATTTGTTTGTCAAAATTGCGGCTATTTCTCGGTGAAATGGTTAGGGAAATGTCCAGAATGCAGTACCTGGGACAGCATGGTGGAAGAAATTGAAACCAGTGATGTAGAAAGAGATTCTAGAACACTTAGAGCGACAAATAAGATAGAAAAGCCCGTATCCATAAGAAATGTGGCAATCGAAAAAGAAGATCGTTTCAGTAGTGGTATTGAAGAGCTGGATATTGTACTGGGCGGCGGAATCGTAAAGGGTTCCTTGATGTTGGTAGGGGGAGATCCTGGCATAGGCAAGTCTACCATGCTTCTTCAAGTAGCAGACCATGTGGCAAGACAAGGGAAAAAAGTCCTCTATGTTTCAGGCGAGGAAAGCGTTAAGCAGACCAAAATGAGAGCTGACAGACTAGATATTTCCTCTGAGTCCCTTTACGTGTTATCGGAAAACAATATGGATGTCATATTGGGCGAGATTACCCAACTGCAACCAGACGTTATTGTAGTGGACTCCATCCAGACGGTTTACAGGGAAGATGTGGCATCTGCACCAGGAAGTGTTTCGCAGGTTCGTGAAGCGACGGGATTGCTAATGAAAATCGCAAAAGGGATGGGAATTTCAACTTTCATAGTGGGGCATGTCACTAAAAACGGCGCCATAGCTGGACCTAAGGTGTTAGAACATATGGTGGATACGGTACTGTATTTTGAAGGTGAAAGATACCATATTTATAGAATTTTACGGGCGGTAAAGAATCGCTTTGGTAGTACCAATGAAATTGGGGTATATGAAATGACAAATAAGGGATTAAGAGGCGTAAGCAATCCATCCAATTTGTTTATTTCTGAAAGAAGGGCCGAAGCATCAGGATCTGTTGTCACAGCAGCGGTAGAGGGTACAAGACCTGTTTTGGTGGAAATACAAGCTCTGGTTTCTCAAACCACATTTGGTATGCCAAGAAGAACGGCAGTAGGGGTTGACTACAATAAGTTGGTCATGCTCATGGCTGTGCTTGAAAAGCGAGTGGGTTTGGCTTTGGCAGATCAGGACTGTTACATTAACGTGGTAGGTGGTATGAGCATGGAGGAACCTTCTGCAGACCTTGCTATTGTAACGGCTGTGGCGGCCAGTTTTCGGAATTTCATTATGGACGCAGAAACTTTGGTCTTTGGGGAAGTTGGCTTGACAGGTGAAATAAGAAATGTCAGTCAGCGTCAAATTCGAATAAGCGAAGGTGTAAAATTGGGTTTCAAACGCTTTATCATGCCTTTTGGGAATTTAGAAGGCTTAGAAGTGCCAAAATCCGTCAAAGTATATGGTGTAAAAACTGTAGAGGAGGCATTTTCTAACCTCTTTGGGAGGTAGAGACGATGATGAAACGCAGGCAGCAAATGTCAGATGATATGAAAAAAGCCATATCTTTAATTGCACCAGGAACATCTCTGCGTGAAGGCATTGATAATCTAGTTGTTGGGAAAATGGGCGGTCTTATTTATTATGGAAATCCTGAGGAAATCATGCCTATCATCGATGGGGGGTTCTTCATAGATGTACCCTATACGGCTAATTATCTTTACGAACTTGGCAAAATGGACGGTGCCATTATACTATCTTCGGACTGCCATAGAATACTCTACGCAAATTGTCAGCTTATACCTAGCTATGAGTTGCCAACCTCAGAGACGGGTACACGACATAGAACGGCTGAGCGGGTTTCTAAAATGACCAATGGTGTTGTCATCTGCATTTCACAGAGACGCAATCAGATTACGCTGTTTCGCAAAGGTCATCGGTACATGCTTCAAGACATTAGTTTAATTGTTAATTTAGCTGCACAATGTCAGCAAGCTCTTGAAATTGCTAGGGTTAATTTTGATGAAGCACTTAAAATTTTCTTCGAAGTCAGTTTAGAGGGCAGAGAAAATTGCCAGCCTGAAATAGATTATTGCCTCTTTAGAGGGGAACATCTTATGGGGTTGTATGACTTGATGGAAGGTTATTTACTTGAACTTGGCAGTGAAGGTGAGTTATTTACACAAGCTGTTTCGGATCTTCTCTCTGATGTTTCCACTCAAATGGATGACCTAAAGAAGCTTTTAATTGCTCAGGAAATAAAGATGGTTTAAAAATAAAAGAGACTGAATCTCATTAGACAATAAATCTAAGAGAATCAGTCTTTTGTTTAGTAGAGGCTGAATGGACCAAGGGCTTTAATGCGCTTGTACTCTTGCAGCATAATATCGTAGAGATTGACGTCTAGCTGATTGCAAATGGCAGTTAGGTAAAAGAGGTGAGAGCCGATTTCTTGTTCAACCTTTTCTCTGCAAGTAGGGCAAAGCTCTCCTGCCAGAGGGTTGACGCCCATTTTTTTTAAGTCAAGGAACTCCGCGCCTTCTGGAATTTCACTTTTCTGCGCGTCTAGCTTAATACATCCACAACTGGTAATGGTCTTAACAACAGAGCGATTGACCCTGGCGTTGGAAGCTTCTAACTTTGTAATAAGGTCTAGAATATTAGTGTGTCGGACAAGGACTTCATCCACAGTGTTCTGAAACTGATCGTATAGCAAATCATTCAATGTCTACTCACTCCTTTATGGGCTTGGAAGTTCTTGTAATCTCATTTCTTGAAATTATTGTAACACAACTTGTACATTGTTTTAAAGTTGTTATTTAAAAATTCTGAAAAACATTTAATGGATTGACACTGAAAAATCGCTATGATAAAATAATTTATTTTAATTTGACCAAATGTTGAAAAATAAGGTATAATATAATAAGTATTCATTTGAGGAGGTGCATTGATGTTTCGAATAGGAGATCGTATCGTATATCCCATGCATGGCGCGGGCGTTATTGAAGACGTAGAAGAAAAGGAAATCCTTGGCGAACTTCGGAAATATTTCGTGCTCAGGTTGCCTCTTAAAAACATGAAGGTGCTGTTACCGGTAGATAATATCGACAGTCTGGGCATTCGCCTGATCATGACCAAAGAGGCATTTGAGGAAGTCATCAAAGTTCTTGAAAATGAGGAGTTTGATTTACAGACGAATTGGAACCGGAGATACAGAGCCAATATGGAAAAGGTGAAAACTGGTGATATTTTTGAAGTGGCGACGGTTGTAAGAGATCTCATTCACATTGAACGCGCTAAGGGGCTTTCAACAGGAGAGAGAAAAATGCTTACCAATACCAAGCAAATCCTCATCAGCGAAATGATTTTAGCAACAGAAGTTGATGAACGCGAAGCAGAGACTTTAATCGATGCGGCGGTACACTAAAATCTTTGTTTTGAATAGCTGATGGCGGGTATCCACTAGGGTATGCAGCATCAGCTTTTTTATGCTTCTGGCGCTCTTTCTTTTGTGGCAGTTCTTAAAAGAAGATTAAAAAAGTGTAAATACAAATGTTTATATAAATAATTATGCTATGATATTAAAGCAATCCCATGATTGCTATGATATAAATAATAAGGGAAAGGAGGCAACATATGTTAAAGAAAATCGCAAGGATCGTATTAACGATTCTGGGCGTATCTGCAGGGTATGCTGTGGGCTTATTACTTTTGTCGGTGAATGGCATTGGTAAAATGTTCAACTATACTCAAGGGGACAATCTTTTTAAATTCGTATTTTCGTCGGTAACAGCTGCAATATTCGGACTTATACTTTATCTTATTTTTCCATGGATCGTGCATTTATCAAAAAAATTAGTCAAAGGCGCGGAGGATGAACTTGAAAAAGTACCGACCCATCAAATTGTAGTAGGGTCAATTGGGTTGATTGTAGGACTAGTCATTGCCTTTTTAATTAGCAGTGCTATTAGTTTGATTCCGATTCCATACATTAGTTTGCTTAGTCTTGTTATCTATGTCTTTTTAGGTTATTTAGGCGTTAGTCTCGCCATTAAAAATATTGGAGATTTTTCAAAAATACAAGAAATGTTCAAGAGAACATCTTCTAAGAATGCGGCGACGAAAGAAGTCAGTGGCGCAAAACCTAAAATATTAGATACCAGTGTCATCATTGATGGTCGAATTGCCGACATATGCAAAACTGGTTTTGTTGAAGGTAGTTTAATCATTCCAAATTTTGTACTAGAAGAGCTCAGACATATTGCTGATTCCTCGGACGGCTTAAAGCGCAACCGAGGCAGAAGAGGTTTAGATATTCTTAATATCATTCAAAAAGAATTACAATTAGATATTCGAATTGTGGACACAGATTTTGAAGATGTGGCCGAGGTCGATATGAAATTATTAAAATTGGCGCAAAAGATGAACGGAATGGTCGTAACAAATGACTTTAATCTTAACAAAGTGGCCGAACTTCAAGGGGTTGTTGTGCTCAATATCAATGAATTGGCTAATGCAGTCAAACCGGTGGTGCTTCCAGGCGAAGAAATGACCGTTCATGTTGTAAAAGAAGGCAAAGAAAACAATCAAGGGGTTGCCTACCTAGATGATGGCACTATGATTGTGGTTGAAGGTGGCCGAAAACACATGAATGAAACGTTGGATGTGTTGGTAACAAGCGTATTACAAACAGCAGCCGGACGCATGATTTTTGCCAAACCCGCTCATTAGAATGACATAAAGGCGTTCGCTCTCCAATACATGGAGTGTGTAACGCCTTTTACTGATTATATTAAAATGAGGTGATGACCTATGTATAAAGATCAAAAAATAGCCGTGGTCATACCCGCTGCAGGAAGCGGAAGACGCATGGGCACAGATGAAATCAAGACCTTTTTAAAGCTTAGAGGCAGAGATTTAATTGAGTGGACTTTATTGCCTTTCGCCACCTGTGGATGGATTGACCAAATTATTGTCGTTGGCAGAAAGCAAGAAGAAGACCGTTTTGCTAGTTTGCTTAATAAAATAAGAACTGAACTTTTGGAAAAAGAAGTGGAATGCCCTCAGATGTCTTTTGTAGTTGGAGGCGCCGACCGACTGGAATCTGTGGACAACGGCTTACATCAACTCATTGATGACATTAATTTTGTCATGGTTCACGACGGCGCAAGACCATTGGTGTCCGAAGAAGTGATTGAACGCTGTCTAGAAGACGTCTTTGAACATAATACATCCGTGATTTGTGTGCCTGTAAAAGATACCATAAAAGTAGCAACGGATGATCACTTTGTGGAATCGACCCCAGATCGGAGTCGCTTGTTCTCTGTTCAAACACCACAGTGTTTTGAACGAAATTTACTGCTTCGTGCCTATGAACAGGGAAAAATTCAAGGGTTAACGGTAACCGATGACAGCGGGTTAGTAGAAGCCTTTGGACACCCAGTCAAATTGACCCTTGGAAGTTATAACAACATCAAAGTGACCACTCCTGAAGATTTATTGCTGGCAGAGCAGATTATGGCAGGAATAGAAGCGGAGGAAAAACGATGAGAATAGGATTTGGATACGATGTCCATCAGTTGGTAGAAGATCGAAAATTGATTTTAGGTGGCGTAGAAATTCCTCATACAATGGGACTATTAGGACATTCAGATGCCGATGTTTTGACTCACGCCATTATGGATGCTATGCTGGGTGCTCTTGCACTTGGGGACATTGGAAAACATTTTCCAGACACCGACCAACAGTATAAAGGCGCCGACAGCATTGAGCTTTTAAGAAAAGTGGTGGCAATTTGCCATGAACACGGTTATAAACTTGGAAATTTAGATACGACCATTGCAGCGCAAAAGCCTAAGTTAGCGCCTTATATTGAAGAAATGCGCATCTGTCTCGCAGAGGTTTTAGAAGGGCATTTATCTCAAGTGAGCATCAAGGCGACAACCACTGAAAAGCTAGGTTTTGAAGGCCGCGAAGAAGGCATTTCTGCCACTGCGGTGGTTTTAATGCAAGCTATATAGTTGCTGTTGACAAGTAGGTCAACAGCAAACGTGTTGACAAGTAGGTCAACAGCAAACGTGTTGACAAGTAGGTCAACAGCGTATATAGTAAACCCATATATATGGATATTTGACTTTGAAAGAGCCAGTAGACAAGTGTAAGCACTGTAAAGAGAGTGAAATCAAGGAAATGCCTAGGGCACAACCTTGCTGAGAGATTTCACAGTTAAGCACTGGTCGAACCTACTCTGGAGTTTGTGCAAACACACGGGAACAGCCCGTTATAGCTGTATGAAGATGACGAATGTCTTCGAGAGCTTGATTCTAAGATTTTCGAATGACACTTTCGTCAATTAGAGTGGTACCGCGTCACCCCGCCTCTAGCTTATAGAGCCGGGGTTTTTTGCGTTTGTTTTTTAGTGTGTGGAGTAGACAAAGGGGTATTCAAATAGACGGATATTCAAAAAAATAGGAGGCTAAAAAAATGGCAAGAAATGATGAAGCATTTGTAAAAGAAATAACAAAAATGGAAGATGACTTTGCTCAGTGGTACACAGATGTTATTAGAAAAACAGATTTGGTAGACTATTCTCCTGTAAAAGGATTTATGGTTATTAAGCCCTACGGATATGCTATCTGGGAAAATATTCAGGCCCATTTAGACAAAAGATTCAAAGCGACAGGCCATAAAAATATGTACTTCCCACTCTTGATCCCAGAGAGTTTACTCAACAAAGAAAAAGAGCACGTAGAAGGTTTCGCGCCTGAAGTAGCGTGGGTTACTCATGGTGGAAAAGAAGAATTAGCGGAACGTCTATGTGTGAGACCAACTTCAGAAACCATTATCTGCGAAATGTATTCAAGATGGCTCAAATCCTACAGAGAACTGCCATACTTAAACAATCAATGGTGTTCGGTTGTCAGATGGGAAAAGGCGACAAGACCTTTCCTCAGAACATCAGAATTCTTATGGCAAGAAGGTCATACCCTTCATGAAACGGCAGAAGAAGCACAGGCAGAAACCCTTCAAATGCTGGGTATTTACAGAGAAATGGCAGAAAACTTGTTGGCTATTCCTATGGTAGCAGGGCTGAAAAGTGAAAAAGAAAAATTTGCAGGGGCCCATGCAACCTATACCATTGAAGCCCTCATGCACGATGGAAAAGCCCTTCAATCAGGCACATCTCATAACCTAGCTCAACATTTTACCAAGGCGTTTGACATTACATTCCTTGGTAGGACAGGAGAGTTAGAACACCCTCATCATACGTCTTGGGGCGTTTCTACAAGATTGATTGGCGGTCTGATTATGGTTCATAGTGACAATAGAGGACTTGTATTGCCACCTAGAGTAGCGCCTACTCAAGTCGTCATCATCCCAATTGCCCAAAACAAAGAAGGGGTCTTAGACAAAGCTTATGAACTCAAAAAAGAGTTGGAGTCAAAAGGTCTTCGAGTAGAACTCAACGATGACACCAACTACAGCCCAGGCTGGAAGTTCAACGAATATGAAATGAAAGGTGTCCCAGTCAGAGTAGAAATTGGACCAAAAGACATCGAAAAGAATCAAGCCATGGTTGGCAGAAGAGACAATTTAACTAAGGAACCAATCCAGTTAGAAGGTTTCTCAGATAAAATAGTTGAGCTCTTAGATGAAATTCACAATAATCTATTAGAAAGAGCCACTATCCATAGAGACAAAATGACCTTTACATTTAAAAGTTACGAAGAATTTGTGGAAAAAATGTCAACCCAAGCCGGTTTCGCCAAGGCGATGTGGTGTGGCGAAAGGGAATGTGAAGACAAAATTAAAGCTGATACGGCTGCGACGATTCGCTGTATGCCTTTTGAACAAGAAAACTTAGGAGATACTTGTCACTTCTGTGGAAAGCCTGCAAAATCCATGGTATACGTTGCGAAATCTTACTAGAGAGCTAATATGATGAGGAGGCGCCCTGTGAGTGAAAATTACAAGTTTAATCAACACCTCAAATGTGAGTTCTTTCCATGCCATAAAGTAGCCGATGAAAGCACTTTTAATTGCTTATTCTGTTATTGCCCACTTTACCTTTTAAAAGAAGATTGTGGTGGTAACTTTAAATACGGAGAGAGCGGGATCAAAGATTGTACCGATTGTACATTGCCTCATGGACCAAAGGGATATGACCATATTATGAGCAAAATGGGATTGGTTATGGAACGGGGCAAAAAATAATTAAGTCTTTTAAATCTACATTGAAAGTCGGCTTGGTCCTAAGGGATTGGCCGGCTTTTTTGCAGGATTAAACGATTGAAGGTGCTATACAAAATATGCTATGATAAAGTGATATATACATTTTTACAGGAATAACAGAAATTCAAGAGCCCAGTGCTATAAAATAGGAGGAAAATCATATGTCAGTTAGAGTCAGATTTGCACCAAGCCCTACGGGTTTTGTTCATATTGGAAGTTTAAGAACAGCCCTTTATAACTATTTATTTGCAATGAAAAACAATGGAGAATACATTCTCAGAGTAGAAGATACAGACAGAACCCGATTGGTAGAAGGTGCTGTTGAAGGCATGTTAGATGCCATGAAATGGGCAGGCGTAAACCATGTTGAAGGCCCATGTCTTGGGGAAAAGGGAGAAGTGCTCCAAATAGGAAATTTTGGACCGTATGTACAATCAGAAAGATTGGAATTATACGGAAAATACGCAGAGCAACTACTTGAAGCAGGCAAAGCTTATTACTGCTTCTGTGACAGAGAGCGCTTAGAAAAGGTTAGAGAAGCCCAAAAAGCTGAAGGCCAAACGGCTAAATACGACGGACATTGTCGCAATATCAGCTTGGAAGACGCTAGAAAAAGAGTAGCGGCAGGAGAGCCACACGTGGTTCGTCTCAGACTTCCTGAAAATAGAGAAATTACTTTTGATGATGCAGTTCGTGGCGTCGTGACTTTTAATACAGATGAGTTAGACGACCAAGTGCTTATGAAACAAGATGGGTTCCCAACCTATCACATGGCAGTAATTGTAGACGATCACCTTATGGGAATTACCCACGTTATTCGTGGAGAAGAGTGGTTGTCGTCGACGCCAAAACACGTATATCTTTACGAAGCCTTTGGATGGGAAGCACCACAATTTGTTCACCTCCCAAACATTCTCAACATTGAAAAGAAAAAGCTTTCAAAACGTCAAGGCGATGTAGCTGTTGAAGATTTTAAAGTTAAGGGATACTTACCAGAAGCTTTAATTAATTACGTTGCACTTGTAGGTTGGAGCCCAGAAGATAACAGCGAAAAAATGACGATGGCTGAAATGATTGAGAAATTCTCTCTAGACAGAGTTTCAAAATCAGGTGGCGTCTTTGACGTGAACAAACTCAATTGGATGAACGGTCTTTACATCAAGGAAATGGATTTAGATGCTTTGACAGAACTCTGTATTCCTTACTTTGTTGAAAAAGGATACGTCCTTGAAAATGAAATCGAAGCAAAAAGAGACTTCATGAAAACCATTACGAAACTTTCTCAAGACAGCATGAATTACCTTGCTGAAGTGACTAATTTGGTTCCAATGTTTATAGGTGAAACGGTTGAACCTGAAAATGAAGAAACCCTTGAAATGTTAAAAATTGAAGAGGCGCCTGTTGTGATCAGCTGCTTCAAAACATTGGTTGAAGGGACAGAAACAGTAGACCAAGCATTTGCAAGCACTGTCATGAAAGCTATTCAAAAAGAAACAGGCGTTAAAGGTAAAAATCTCTTTATGCCTGTCAGAGCCGCAATTTCAGGTCAATTGCATGGACCAGACCTTGTAGCCATCATCGAACTTTTAGGCAAAGATCTTTTAATCAAACGCCTTGAACATACTTTAAAAACAATTGGAAAATAAACATTTTGACTCAACGGAGGAGGGAATCGTATGAAGATTTATAACAGCCTTACCCGCAAAAAAGAAGAGTTTCAGACCATCGAGCCTAACAAAGTGAGAATGTATGTCTGTGGTCCAACGGTCTATAACTATTTCCATATCGGAAACGCAAGACCCTTCACAGTCTTTGATACTTTCAGAAGATATTTGGAATATAGAGGATATGAAGTTAATTACATTCAAAACTTCACCGACGTAGATGATAAGATTATCAACCGCGCCAATGAAGAAAAACTAAACAGCTTAGAAGTCAGCGAAAAATATATTGCAGAATACTTTAAAGACGCAGATGCATTAGGTATACACCGTGCAACCGTTCACCCGAAAGTAACAGACACCATTGAAGAAATTATTGCTTTTATTGAAGTTTTAGTTCAAAAGGGCTACGCCTATGCGTCTAATGGCGATGTCTATTTTGATACGAAACGGTTTGATACTTATGGAAAACTCTCTAAGCAAAACTTAGAAGACCTTGAAATGGGTGCGAGAATTGAAGTCAACGAACAAAAGAAAAATCCTATGGACTTTGTACTCTGGAAAGCGAAAAAGCCGGGAGAACCTTCTTGGGTGTCTCCATGGGGAGAAGGGCGTCCTGGTTGGCATATTGAATGTTCTGTGATGAGCACCAAGTACCTTGGGGAAACCATTGATATCCACTGTGGGGGTCAAGATTTGATGTTCCCCCATCATGAAAATGAAATCGCTCAATCTGAGGCATACTCGGGTAAGACGTTTTCAAATTATTGGATGCACAACGGGTACATCAACATCAATAATGAGAAAATGTCAAAATCTAAGAACAACTTCTTTACAGTAAGAGAAATTTTAGAAGATTTTGATGGTGAAGTTCTTAGAATGTTCATTTTACAAGCCCATTACAGAAATCCAATCAATTTCAGCAGAGATTTAATTGAGGCCTCTGCAAATGGTCTTGAAAGACTTTACAATGCCAAAGAAAATTTAGAATATCACATAGATTTGGCACAAAATAGAGGATTGACAGCAGATGAAGCGACAGCACTAGCAGGTCTTTCTAAATACAGAGACAACTTTATGAATGCCATGGATGATGACGTGAACACAGCGGATGCCATTGCAGCCATTTTTGAGCTGGTTAGAGAAGTTAATACTCAAGTTAAGCCTGAAACGGCTCTTGAATACCTTCAAAAAGCCCATGAACTTTTAATTGAACTGACTTCTGTATTGGGGATTCTTTCAAAGACAAAAGGAAGTTTGGACCAAGAAATTGAAGATTTAATCGCAGAGCGTCAAGCAGCCAGAAAGGCAAAGGATTTTGCTCGTTCAGATGAAATCAGAGATATTCTTAAAGAGAAAAATGTAGTTCTGGAAGATACACCACAAGGCGTTAAATGGTCTTATGCTAAAAAATAATGAGGTGATGGTTTCTTTTGAACGAACTTTGCAAAGCACTGCTAAGAACAACGAACGTACCAGAAATAGATGAGGGAAAGCTCCGTATGATGAATCCGTTAGCCCTTGCGTACATCGGCGATGGCATTCATGAAATTATGGTCAGGACCTATGTCATCTCAAAATATAACGGCACAATCAATCACCTGAACCAAAGAGTGGTGAAGATGATTAAGGCCACAGCACAAGCAAAAGTTGTGAGAGAAATACAAAGCCAGCTGACAGAGGAAGAACTCATAGTTGTGAAAAGAGGACGTAACCAAAAAAGTGCTACGGTTCCTAAAAACACTTCAGTTGGAGAATACCGTCAGGCAACGGGTTTTGAAGCCCTTTTAGGATGGCTGTTTCTGACTGGAAAGGAAGAACGATTGGTTGAAATTGTTACCAAAGCCATCGAAATTGGTGAAATTGAACTGCAGGCATCTAAAAAGCAAAAAGAACAACCTTACGAATAAAGAGAAACTGCTCCGTGCTTATTGCTGGAGCAGTTTTTATCAATGAAAAGAGGAGGCTTGATTGTGAGAGTTGAAATGATAGCACATACCCAAGAACCAGAAAAACTGGTGGCAGCGGCGGCGAAGCTTTGCTACTCAAAAACAGGCGCATCGGGGTTGATGGATCGTTTGACAGAAGAGCAGACAGAAAACTTCCTAAATAAATTGGTAGAACTAGGACATGATTCACCTTTGGAGCATATGAGTTTTACCTTTGCCATTGAAGGCGTTAGCCGCGTACTCACCCATCAGCTGGTAAGGCATAGAATGGCGTCATATTCTCAGCAATCTCAGCGCTATGTGAAACTGGACCAATTTGAATATGTTATACCGCCAGCCATAGCAAACAATGAAGAAGCCCTCAAAGTGTTTAAAGAGACTATGGTCCATGACCAAAAATCTTATGACGCTCTAGTGGGAATTCTAATGGAGGGTCATGTAAAAGCCCTTTTAGCTACTGGGACAGAGGAAAAAAAGGCAAAGCAACAAGGAGAAAAAATGGCCATTGAAGATGCCAGATACGTCTTTCCTAATGCTTGCGAAACGAAAATTGTTATGACTATGAATGCCAGAAGTCTCATCAATTTCTTTGAGCATCGTTGTTGCCAAAGAGCCCAGTGGGAAATTAGGGACCTTGCAGATGGCATGTTGAAGGCAGTGAAGCAGGTAGCGCCAACAATCTTTAAAACAGCAGGGCCAAAGTGCTTGGAAGGTCCTTGTCCAGAAGGGGCTATGACCTGTGGGAAAGTGGTTCAGGTTAGAAAAAAATACAAAGAGTTATAGGAATATAACAATCGCTACAAATTCAGTATATTTATAATAGTAAGAAAATTAATTTATGGAGGAAATATGAACGATCAAATGGTAGAAAAAAACAGTGATATCATAGAAGGCAGAAACCCAGTTTTAGAAGCCCTCAAGGCAGGAAGAGAAATCAATAAAATACTAGTAGCCAGTGGTGCCAATGAAGGATCTGTTAAACAGATTATTGCTATGGCAAAGGAAAAGGGTCTTATCATCCAAAAAGTTGAAAGATCAAAATTAGACAGCATCTCAGAGTCAGACAATCATCAAGGGGTTATCGCTTATGTAGCGGCGTATAATTATTCAGAACTAGATGATGTTTTGGCAAAAGTGGACGCGGAAGGCAGAGATCCTTTCATCGTCATTTGTGATGAAATTAATGACCCTCATAATTTAGGTTCTATCATTAGGACGGCAAACGCCGTAGGGGCAGATTGTGTTATTATTCCTAAACGTAGAAGTGTAGGCATAACGGCTGTGGTTGCGAAAACCAGTGCAGGGGCAATTGAATACGTGCCAGTATGCCGTGTAAGCAATCTTAACCAAACCATCGCTAAGCTAAAAGAACGTGGTATTTGGGTAGCGGCGGCGGATATGGATGGCACATCAGAACACTTCAAAGCTAACCTTAAAGGCAAGATGGCTATTGTAGTAGGTAGCGAAGGTGAAGGCATTAGCAGACTGGTCAAAGAAAATTGCGACTTTGTTGTTAAAATTCCAATGAAAGGCGCCGTCACTTCGTTGAATGCATCTGTAGCAGCAGCCATTTTAATGTACGAAGTCTTTAGACAAAGATATGAAGGGTAAACGAACACTTCACAAATATAGGTATCTGTTTATTGACGGATACAATTATCTGAATGCTATTGGAAATTTTGACGGCAAAACTATGGGGGCTTTGGAAGAAGCTCGTAGAAATCTTGTTGAGTCCCTAGTGGAATATCAAGTTTATTCAGGTGAAAAAATTATATTAGTATTTGATGCTTACACCGTTAAAGGCAACTTGGCTAAAATTGAAATGCATCATGAAATTAAAGTGGTCTTTACAAAAGAATTTCAAACGGCAGACTCCTATATTGAAATTGAAGTGGAACGCATTGCAAAAGATCCGAAAAATTTGGTAAGAGTGGTAACGTCTGATTGGGCAGAGCAGCAAGTCGTTATGGGAAGCGGCGCTGTGAGACTGTCTCCAAGAGAATTTTTTTGGGAACTTGATAAAATGAAAAATCTAATCAAAAAGGAATATATAGAGAGTCCGAAGCAAAGAACTCAAATTGAAGAAAGTCTATCACCAAAAGCCCTTGAAGCCCTTGAAAAATGGAGAAAAGATAACGCATAGCCAATTGTATATAAGCTTGACGTATTTTATCAAACTCATATATAATAGGCATATGTGAGTGTGGCGCAAGGCGGGGAGGAAGTCTCATGGAGTTTTACGCACAGCAAGAAGAAAATCCCGTCGTGGATGAATACAACGAAGAAGAAGTTGTTGCACTTGCAAGAAATGGCGACAGTAAAGCGCAGGAGTTTTTGATTAAGAAGTACAAGAATTTCGTCAGAGGCAAAGCGAGATCCTATTTTTTAATAGGAGCTGACCGCGAGGATATCATTCAAGAAGGCATGATTGGTCTATTTAAGGCCATCAGAGACTACCGGCCAGATCGCATTGCATCTTTTAAAGCATTTGCAGAACTCTGTATCACGAGACAAATGATTACAGCTATAAAGACAGCAACTAGACAGAAACACATTCCCCTCAATTCGTACATTTCTTTGAATAAACCTATGTATGATGAAGATTCTGAAAGAACGCTGTTAGATGTAGTTTCGGGAAGGGTTGTTTCCAATCCAGAGGAATTGGTGATTTCCAGAGAAGAATTTGATAGCATGGAAGCTAAGATAGGTGAAGTATTAAGCGACTTAGAATTACAAGTTTTAACCTATTATTTAGACGGCAAATCTTATCAGGAAATCGCAGAAAATCTTGACAGACACGTGAAATCCATAGATAATGCTTTACAGAGGGTTAAACGAAAACTTGAAAAATGTCTTCAAGAACGTTGCTCATAGTGGTATAATAACCATGCATGTTTAATATCCAACGTTGCGATTCAAAATTGACAGGTAATACGAGCTGTCGGCGACTGGCAACTTTAGCGGTTCATAATGTGCCTATGTAGCTCAGTAGGTTAGAGTGTCGCCTTGGTAAGGCGGAGGTCGGCGGTTCGAATCCGCTCATAGGCTCCATCACAATTTTGGCATAGCCGCTAAATTGGATAGAATATATCTAATTTGACAAGGAGGAATAGAAAAATGGCAAAGCAAAAGTTCGAAAGAAATAAACCACACGTAAACATTGGTACAATCGGCCACGTCGATCACGGTAAAACAACTCTTACAGCGGCAATCACAAAAACACTTCATGACAGATACGGTCTTGGTGCAGCAGTAGATTTCGCAAACATCGATAAGGCTCCAGAAGAAAGAGAAAGAGGTATCACAATCTCTACAGCACACGTTGAGTACGAAACACCAGCAAGACACTACGCTCACGTAGACTGCCCAGGACACGCCGACTATGTTAAGAACATGATCACAGGCGCAGCACAAATGGATGGATCTATCCTTGTTGTATCTGCAGCAGATGGTCCAATGCCACAAACAAGAGAACATATCCTTCTTGCTCGTCAAGTAGGCGTTCCATATATCGTAGTATTCTTAAACAAATGTGACATGGTAGACGATGAAGAACTTCTTGAGTTAGTAGAAATGGAAATCAGAGATCTTCTTTCAGTATATGACTTCCCAGGCGATGATACACCAATCATCAGAGGCTCAGCTCTTCTAGCATTAGAAGATTCAAGCAGCGCATGGGGCGACAAAATCGTTGAAATGTTCAACATCATCGACGAATACATCCCAGAACCAGAAAGAGATATCGACAAACCATTCTTAATGCCAGTAGAAGATGTATTCTCTATCACAGGTAGAGGAACAGTAGCAACAGGCAGAATCGAAAGAGGTATCGTAAAGGTATCAGAAGAAGTAGAAATCGTTGGTTTGGCAGAAGAGAAAAGAAAAGTAGTAGTAACAGGCGTGGAAATGTTCAAAAAACTTCTTGATGAAGGTAGAGCTGGTGACAACATCGGCGCACTTCTTAGAGGCGTACAAAGAACAGAAATCGAAAGAGGCCAAGTACTTGCGAAACCAGGTTCGGTAAATCCTCATACAGAGTTCCTTGCACAAGTATACGTACTTAAAAAAGAAGAAGGCGGCAGACATACACCATTCTTCAATGGATATAGACCACAGTTCTTCTTCAGAACAACAGACGTAACAGGCGCAGCAGCCCTTCCAGAAGGCGTAGAAATGTGTATGCCTGGCGATAACATCGAAATGGTAATCACACTTATTTCGCCAATCGCAATCGAAGAAGGCCTTAAGTTCTCAATCCGTGAAGGCGGCAGAACAGTAGGCGCTGGTTCAGTAGTTAAAATCATCAAATAGTTTGTTCTTTGCGAAGCAAAAAACAAACCCCGAAAGGTGTTCACCTAGTGAATAACGAAAGGGTAATCGATTCTTCAAAAATGAAAAATCGAAAGTGACTTTTCATTAAAAAGTCACCAAAGTAAAAAAAGTTTATTCAAGAGCTAGGGCATAGCCCTGGCTCTTTATTTATCGCGCGCATCCAAAAAAGATTGTGGATAAGTTATTGACATGCCCAACCTTTTGTGATAGCTTAAATTAGTGATGTTAAATTGGTAAAGCTACGCTTTGGTTGTGTCGATCCATTTAGTTGATAGGAGGTGTAATATAATGAGAGTGAACATTACTTTAGCATGTACTGAGTGCAAGCAAAGAAACTATAATACTTCGAAGAACAAGAAGAATGATCCAGACAGAATTGAACTTCAAAAATACTGCAGATTCTGTAAAAAGCATACTCCACACAAAGAAACTAAGTAGTGCTGAGCACTATATTAACCGCTAGGGGTGAATGCAATGACTACTCAAACAAGCGCAAAAGGCAATAAAGTAAGCGATTTTCTAAAAGGCGTCAGATCTGAACTTAAAAAGGTCAGCTGGCCTAATAGAAAAGAAATGATTAATTACACGACAGTCGTTTTGGTGATGTGTGCGTTGGCAACAGCGTTCATATGGGTGGTAGACGCCTGTTTCCATGCGGGTCTCCAATTTATCATTAAGTAAAAGTGTAATTTTCTTTCAGAGAAATTCGGTACAAGGGAGGTCGGTGGCTGGTATTATTACAGTCATAGTGTATTATGTCTGAAAATGCAAAATGGTACGTGGTCCATACTTACTCGGGTCATGAAAACAAGGTAAAAGCGAATATTGAGAAGATCGTCGAAAACCGCGGTATGGAAGACATAATTCTCGAAGTGGCCGTTCCAACGGAAGAAGTCACTGAAGTGAAAAACGGTAAGAAAAAGACGAAATCCAAGAAGATTTTTCCGGGATATGTGCTTGTAAAAATGTATATGACGGATGAGTCATGGTACGTTGTTAGAAATACAAGAGGCGTAACAGGATTTGTCGGACCAGGGTCTAAACCAATTCCACTTACAGAACACGAAGTAAGAAAAATGGGCATCGAAAAGAGAGTTATTGAAATTGACATCCATAAGGATGACAGTATCAAGGTTATCTTCGGGCCATTTGAAGGCTTTGTTGGCAAAGTTACGGAAGTCCACCTAGAAAGACATTCTTTAAAAGTAATGATTTCTATGTTCGGAAGAGAAACTCCAGTTGAATTGGAGTTCGACCAAGTAGAAAAGCTTTAAGCTTTTTATAGACACAAGATGTCATAGTGTACCAAGGAGGTGTATTTAAAATGGCAAAGAAAGTAACAGGTATGATCAAACTTCAAATCCCTGCCGGAAAAGCGACTCCAGCTCCGCCAGTAGGTCCTGCTCTCGGTCAGCACGGTGTTAACATCATGCAATTTACGAAGGAATTCAATGCTAAGACAGCTGATCAAGCGGGTCTTATTATTCCGGTTGTAATTACAGTTTACCAAGACAGATCGTACTCTTTCATCACTAAAACGCCACCAGCAGCTATCCTTATTAAGAAAGCAGTTGGTATCGAAAGTGGTTCAGGTGTACCAAACAAAACAAAAGTAGCTACAATTTCTCAAGCTAAAGTTAGAGAAATCGCGGAATTAAAAATGCCTGATTTAACAGCTGGTAGCATTGAAGCTGCAATGAGCATGATCGCAGGTACTGCTAGAAGCATGGGCGTTGTTGTAGAAGAGTAGTTTCTCGACACGTGGAAGGCTAAAAACCGTTATTACCACAAAGGAGGTTAGAAAATCACATGGCAAAATTCGGAAAAAAATACGCTGAATCAGCTAAATTGGTTGACAGATCAAAGCTTTATGATATGAATGAAGCTTTAGAACTATTAAAGCAAATTTCCAAAGCGAAATTCGACGAAACAGTCGAAGTGCACGTAAAACTTGGCGTTGACGGAAGACACGCCGATCAACAAGTCAGAGGTGCAGTAGTATTGCCACACGGTATTGGTAAAACTAAAAAAGTCCTTGTTATCGCTAAAGGTGAGAAGGCAACTGAAGCAGAAGCTGCTGGTGCAGATTTCGTAGGTTCAGATGATATCATCAATAAAATCCAAAATGAAAACTGGTTCGATTTCGACGTTATGGTTGCAACGCCAGACATGATGGGTCTTGTTGGTAGACTTGGTAGAGTTCTTGGTCCTAAAGGTCTTATGCCAAACCCTAAATCAGGTACAGTTACATTTGATGTTGCGAGAGCAGTCAATGAAATCAAAGCTGGTAAGGTTGAGTACAGACTTGACAAAACTAACATCGTTCACGTAGTGATCGGTAAAGTTTCTTTCGAGCAAGAGAAATTAGCAGATAACTTCCATACTATCATGGAAGCAATCGTAAAAGCTAAACCTGCTGCAGCGAAAGGTACTTATGTTAGAAGCGTTACTGTGGCTAGCACAATGAGCCCAGGGATTAAATTGAACGCAGCTAAATTCTAATATAATATGATTGACAAGTTATATCAGCGATGATATACTGTCTTTCGTGTGATAAATATGAATATTAACCGTAGACAGCAGGCGCTTAGTGCTTAATTTCCTGCCGAGGTATGAAAATACACTTGTATGAAAATACAGGACGTAATCTCAGACCTCTCTTATCTACGGAAGAGAGGTCTTTTATTGGTACCAGAAGCGAAAGCTTATGGAGTGCTTAAAGGTTCAATGCCCGAAAGCATATTCTTTTTATTAAGTCACGAGGAGGTGGACTAATGTCTAAGAACCTTGAATTAAAAAAGCAAGTTGTTGCTGAAATCAAAGAAAAATTTGAGAAAGCACAATCAGTAGTAGTCGTTGATTACAGAGGTCTTAAAGTAGAAGAAGCTGACGCCCTTAGAAAAGCGTTTAGAGAAGCTGGCGTAGATTACAAAATCTACAAAAACAATCTTACTAAACTTGCTATCGAAGGTACTGCTTTTGAAGCAATCGGTAAAGATTTAACTGGCCCGAACGCGATTGCTTTCGGTTACGGTGATCCTGTGACACCAGCTAAAATCGTTAAAGATTTTGCTAAAGATCACAAAAACCTTGAATTCAAATCAGGTATTATTGAAAACAAATACTGTGATCTTGAAGCAATCAAAGAAATCGCAGATATCCCATCAAGAGATGTTCTTATCGCGAAATTCCTTGGCAGCATCAAATCACCTGTATCAAATCTTGCATACTTGTTGCAAGCTATCGTTGATAAAAACGAAGCTCAAAACGCTTAATTGCAAACGTTTTAACAACCTACAACGTAGTGTTGTCACTATTTAAAAAATATTCGGAGGTGTCTTAAAATGACTAAAGAACAAATCATAGAAGCAATCAAAGGTATGACTGTTTTAGAACTTAACGAACTTGTTAAAGCATGTGAAGAAGAATTCGGCGTATCTGCATCTGCTCCAGTAATGATGGGTGGCGCTGCTCCTGCTGCTGCTGTTGAAGAGCAAACAGAATTCGACGTAATCCTTGCTAACGCAGGCGCTAAGAAAATCGAAGTTATCAAAGTTGTAAGAGAAATCACTGGTCTTGGCTTGAAAGAAGCTAAAGAACTTGTTGATAACGCTCCTAAAGCTGTTAAAGAGCAAGTTTCTAAAGAAGAAGCTGACAAAGTTAAAGCTGCTCTTGAAGCTGCTGGCGCTGCTGTCGAACTTAAATAGTTCAACTCAAAGTGACTTAGAGACACTAGATGAAAATCTGGTGTCTTTTTTTGCGTTCAAACAAAGCTGCGCTTTGTTTAGCTGTGATTGTATCACAGCAGTTCCCGAAGGGAACGAACGCATATGAGCGAAGCACGAAGTGCTGTGCGAATGGAAAATGATGAAGACTCAAAATTGTAATCATTCAAACAAAGCTGCGCTTTGTTTAGCTGTGATTGCATCACAGCAGTTCCCGAAGGGAACGAACGCATATGAGCGAGGCGCAAAGCGCTGTGCGAATTTAGTCCCCAATCGTCTAAAAATCAAAAAAAGATTAACCAAGCAGAACTCGGGTATAAACTCAAAGTGGCGGTAACAATTCGGTAAAATAATTTAAAAAACATTTGACTTGTCCCTTGCCCTATGATATGATTCTAAAATGCCACAAGTATGTTATCTTGATTAGATTGGGATAACAGGCTTATTTTTTGTCGTTTAAGGAGTCTGCATTTTTGATTCCTTTAGTATAAATCACAATGGTTTATACCTTATTTTAAAATGAGGGGTGAATACTTGATGCCACAGCCTGTGCAACTTGGCAAGCAAACTAGGATGGGTTTTTCTAAGATTGATAAGTTGGTTGAAATTCCTAACTTAATTGAAATCCAGAAGAAGTCATACAAATGGTTTCTCGAAGAAGGCTTAATGGAAGCTTTTAGAGACATTTCACCTATTCAGGATTATACGGGGAATCTCGTTCTTGAGTTTGTTGATTATGAACTTGAGAAAGAATCCAAGTATGATGTTGAAGAATGTAAAGAGCGGGACGTAAACTATGCAGTTCCACTCAAGGTGCAAGTGAGATTTATTAACAAAGAGACTGGCGAAGTCAAAGAACAGAAAGTATTTATGGGCGATTTCCCGCTTATGACAGACAAAGGTACTTTCATCATTAACGGAGCGGAAAGAGTAATCGTCAGCCAGCTCGTCCGATCACCAGGGCCTTACTATGATGTAAAGCTCGACAAAGTCGGTACAAAATTGTATTCAACAACGGTTATCCCAAACAGAGGGGCTTGGCTTGAGTACGAAACAGATTCAAACGATATTTTATCAGTTAGAATTGACAGAACTAGAAAATTGCCTATGACAGTACTTGTCAAAGCACTTGGTTTTGCCAGCGATCACGAAATCATCAATATGTTTGGTGAAGATGAGCGTTTGCTCAAAACACTAGATAAAGACAGTGCTAAAACGGAAGAAGAAGCACTTCTTGAAATCTACAAAAAACTCAGACCAGGTGAACCACCAACCGTAGACAGTGCCAAGAGCTTAATTTGGTCATTGTTCTTTGACGAAAAGCGCTATGATTTAGCAAAAGTTGGTCGTTACAAATTCAACAAAAAACTCGGCGTAGCTAACAGAATCGAAGGTTTTGTCGCTGCAATGGATGTTGTGAATTTGGAAACTGGTGAAGTATTGGTTGAAAAAGACCAAAAAATCTCAAGAAATAAAGCTTTCGAAATTGAGAATGCTGGTATCAAAACAGTAGACGTTTATGGCGAAGATGAAAAAGTCATCAGAGTCGTCGGCAGCAACTTTGTTGACATTCATCACTATTTAGATTACCCATGGCTCAACATCGTTGAAAAAGTACACTATCCAGTGTTGAGAGAAATCTTAAATACGTGTACGACAGAAGAAGAAATCAAATCAGCTATTGATGCTAGAATGAAGGAATTAGTTCCTAAACATATCATCGTTGATGATATTCTTGCGACCATCAGTTATGTTCTTACTTTAGAGCATGGTGTTGGTGATGTAGATGATATTGACCATCTTGGAAACCGTAGAATTAGATCTGTTGGTGAACTCCTTCAGAACCAATTCAGAATTGGTCTTTCAAGAATGGAAAGAGTTGTTCGTGAGAGAATGACGATTCAAGATATGGAAACCATTACACCACAAGCGCTCATAAATATTAGACCAGTTGTTGCAGCTATTAAAGAGTTCTTTGGTAGCTCACAATTATCACAATTTATGGACCAAACCAATCCACTTGCAGAATTGACACACAAACGTAGACTTTCTGCCCTTGGCCCTGGCGGTCTTTCGAGAGAAAGAGCGGGCTTCGAAGTCCGTGACGTACATTATTCTCACTATGGTAGAATGTGTCCAATCGAAACGCCAGAAGGTCCAAACATCGGTTTGATCGGATCGCTTTCAACCTATGCTCGTATCAATGAGTATGGTTTTATTGAGTCTCCTTATCGCATGATCGATAAAAATACAGGTATAGTTACAAAAGAAGTTGTCTATATGACGGCTGACATAGAAGAAAAATTCATCGTAGCACCTGCAAATGAAGTGCTTGATGCAGACGGAAGATTTATTAATAAGGCAGTTGTTTGCCGTAAAAAAAGCAGATATCAAAGAGTTCCCAGCTGCTGAAGTTGATTTAATGGAAGTTTCTGCACAACAAATGGTATCTGTTGCAACAGCAATGATACCGTTCCTTGAAAATGATGATGCCAACCGTGCCCTCATGGGTGCGAACATGCAGCGTCAGGCAGTGCCACTTGTTAGAACACAAGCGCCTGTCATTGGAACGGGTATGGAATATATTGCCGCAAGAGACTCAGGTGTTTGTGAAATCGCACAAAAAGACGGTTATGTAGAATTTGTTTCTGCAGATGAGATCGTCATCAAATGCGACGATGGTTCTAGAGAGAAGCATAGACTTCTTAAGTTCAAACGTTCTAACCAAGGTACATGTATCAACCAAAAACCGCTTGTAGATCATAACGAGCGTGTTCTTGCAGGGGATATCATTGCCGATGGACCTTCTACAGAAGGCGGAGAAATTGCACTAGGCGCTAACTTACTCATTGGCTTTATGACATGGGAAGGTTACAACTACGAGGATGCGATTCTTCTGAGCGAAAAACTGGTTAAATACGACGTTCTTTCATCTATTCATATTGAAGAATATGAAGCAGAAGCGAGAGACACAAAACTTGGCCCTGAAGAAATCACACGTGACATTCCAAATGTTAGTGATGAAGCCCTCAGAAATCTTGATGAGCGCGGCATCATTCGTATTGGTGCGGAAGTTATTTCAGGCGATATATTAGTCGGTAAAGTAACGCCAAAAGGCGAAACAGAATTGACAGCTGAAGAAAGACTCCTTAGAGCCATCTTCGGTGAGAAGGCTAGAGAAGTCAGAGATACGTCTCTAAGAGTACCTCATGGCGAATCTGGTATTATTGTTGACGTTAAAGTCTTCACCCGCGAGAATGGCGATGAGCTGCCTCCAGGCGTAAACATTCTTGTTCGTGTTTATATTGCGAAGAAGAGAAAAATTAACGTAGGCGATAAAATGGCTGGACGTCATGGTAACAAAGGGGTTATTTCAAGAATTCTCCCTGAAGAAGATATGCCATTTATGGAAGATGGAACACCTTTGATGGTTGTTCTTAACCCGCTGGGCGTACCTTCTCGTATGAATATCGGTCAGGTTCTTGAAGTTCACTTAGGCTTAGCGGCTACAAAATTCGGCTGGAAAGTTGCTACATCAGTATTTGATGGGGCGAAAGAAAGCCAAATCATGGATTTGCTTTATGAAGCAGGTTATTCTAAAAATGGTAAGCTTAAAATTAGAGATGGCCGTACGGGCGATTTCTTCGACAACTCTGTAACTGTTGGTTACATGTATATGCTGAAACTTCACCATTTGGTCGATGATAAAATCCATGCAAGATCAACAGGTCCTTACTCCCTTGTTACGCAACAACCATTGGGTGGTAAAGCCCAATTCGGTGGACAACGTTTCGGGTGAAATGGAAGTTTGGGCACTTGAAGCATACGGTGCTGCACATACACTCCAAGAAATCTTAACGGTTAAATCCGATGACGTGGTTGGTCGTGTTAAAGCATATGAATCTATCGTCAAAGGTGAAAACATTCCTGAACCGGGTATTCCAGAATCATTCAAAGTATTGATAAAAGAATTACAATCTCTTGCTTTAGACGTTAAAGTTCTTAGAGATGGCGAAGGTGAACTTGAAATTAAAGAGGACGATGACGGCCTCCTCACAACAAGCGAGTTCATTGATGATGAACGTTCGCCAGAGCATGAAGCATTAGTTCGTGAAGATGCTGAGCGTGAGTTCGAAGACGGTTTTACTGAAGAGACTATCTTCGAAGAAGAAGAAGAGGCTTTCGGTTTTGACAATGAGGACTTCGAAGAATTTGAAGACTAAAATCATATATAGAAGGGAGTGGAAAGCCCTTGTTAGAGTTCAATAATTTTGACTCCATTAAGATTGGCTTAGCTTCTCCGGACAAGATCAGATCTTGGTCTAAAGGAGAAGTCAAGAAACCTGAGACGATCAACTACAGAACTCTCAAACCTGAGAAAGAGGGTCTTTTCTGTGAAAAGATCTTTGGACCAACAAAGGATTGGGAATGTCACTGTGGTAAATACAAGCGTGTTAGATACAAAGGCGTTGTCTGCGATCGCTGCGGCGTAGAAGTTACCAAAGCGAAAGTAAGACGTGAGAGAATGGGCCATATTGAGCTTGCAGCTCCTGTATCCCATATCTGGTACTTTAAAGGAATCCCATCGAAAATGGGTATACTTCTCGACATGTCTCCGAGATCTCTTGAAAAAGTATTGTACTTTGCTTCTTATATCGTTACAGATTCAGGAGATACTTCTTTAACAGAGAAGCAACTTTTGACTGAAAAAGAATATCAAGAGTACAAAGATAAATACGGACATGGTTTCAGAGCCGCAATGGGCGCTGAAGCCGTTAAGGAAATTCTCGATAAGATTGATTTAGAATCACTTTCTGAGGAACTTAGAGCAAGACTTGAAGACAGTTCAGGCCAAAAGAGAATTCGTGCCATCAGACGTCTTGAAGTAGTTGAAGCTTTCAGAAAATCAGGAAATAATCCTTCTTGGATGATTCTTGACGTGGTTCCAGTTATACCTCCAGATCTTCGTCCAATGGTTCAGTTGGATGGTGGCCGTTTTGCCACTTCGGATCTTAACGATCTTTATAGAAGAGTGATTAACAGAAATAATCGTCTTAAGCGACTTCTTGAATTAGGAGCTCCGGACATTATCGTTAGAAATGAAAAGAGAATGCTTCAAGAGGCTGTGGATGCTCTTATTGACAATGGTCGTAGAGGCAGACCGGTAACAGGTCCTGGTAACAGACCACTTAAGTCACTTTCAGATATGCTTAAGGGTAAACAAGGCCGTTTCAGACAGAACCTTCTCGGTAAACGTGTTGACTACTCTGGTCGTTCGGTTATCGTCGTTGGTCCAGAACTTAAGTTCTACCAATGTGGTCTTCCAAAGAAAATGGCTCTTGAGCTCTTCAAACCATTTATTATGAAAAAGCTTGTGAAAGACGGCCACGTTCATAATATAAAAAGTGCAAAACGTATGGTTGAGCGTGCAAAACCAGAAGTGTGGGATATCGTTGAAGATTGCATCAAAGAACATCCAGTACTCCTCAACCGTGCGCCTACCCTTCATAGACTTGGTATTCAAGCTTTTGAACCAGTACTTGTTGAAGGCAAAGCGATTAAACTTCACCCACTCGTTTGTACGGCTTACAACGCCGATTTCGATGGTGACCAAATGGCGGTTCACGTTCCTTTATCCGTCGAAGCACAAGCAGAAGCAAGATTCCTTATGCTTTCAGTCAACAATATCTTAGCACCTAAAGATGGTTCTCCAATTACCACACCAACACAGGATATGGTTCTTGGTGCGTACTACTTAACAATTGATATTGAAGGCGTACCTGGCGAAGGCATGATCTTTAAAGATTATGATGAAATGATGCTTGCCTATGACAACAAAGCAGTAGATCTTCATGCAAAAGTCAAAGTCAGAATGGCGGACAGACGCGGTGAAGGCACAGTTCTTGTAGAAAGTACAGTTGGACGTTTCATATTCAACGAAAATATTTCTCAAGACCTTGGTTTCGTTAATCGTAAGGAAGACGTCAATGCACTTGAGATTGATTTCCTTTGTACGAAGAAGAAACTTGAGGAAATTATTGCTAAATGTTTCAAAGTTCATGGCAATACAGTTACAGCTATTATGCTTGATCATATTAAAGAAATGGGCTTCAAATATTCGACAAAAGGTGCTGTCACCGTATCCGTATCGGATATGATCGTTCCAGATGAGAAGAAACTCCTCATCGAAGAAGCGAGAAACACGGTTGAGAAGTACCAAAAAGCTTATAGAAGAGGTCTTATTTCAGACGAAGAACGTTATGAGAAAATCATTCAAACGTGGACCAAAACCACTGACGATGTAACAGATGCCCTCATGGCGAACCTCGACAGACTTAATAACATCAAAATCATGGCTCACTCCGGTGCCCGTGGTAGTAAAAACCAAATTCGTCAGCTTGCCGGCATGCGTGGTCTGATGGCCAATGCACTGGGTAAAACGGTCGAGATTCCGATTGTATCTAATTTCCGTGAAGGTCTTTCGGTTCTGGAATACTTCATCTCAACTACAGGTGCTCGTAAAGGTCTTGCCGATACAGCCCTCCGTACAGCCGATTCAGGTTATTTGACTCGTCGTTTAGTTGACGTATCTCAAGATGTTATCGTTAGAGATATAGATTGTGGTACAAAAGACGGTATTTGGGTAAGTACATTCAGGGATGGCAATGAAATCATCGAAGTCCTTGAAGAAAGACTCTTAGGCAGATACCCTGTTAATGATATTTATCACCCAGAAACTGGCGATATGGTAGCTTCTTCAGATGTAATGATTACAGATGAAATTGCAGCTAGTATTGTTGGCTCAGGGATTGACAGAGTGTTTGTGCGTTCTGTACTCGGTTGTGAAACACCTTATGGCGTTTGTAGCAAGTGCTATGGTATCAACTTGGCAACAGGCAAGTCGGTTAACGTAGGTGAAGCGGTTGGTATCATCGCAGCTCAGTCTATCGGTGAACCTGGTACACAGCTTACAATGCGTACGTTCCATACCGGCGGTGTTGCCGGCGGCGATATTACGCAAGGTCTTCCACGGGTTGAGGAGCTTTTCGAAGCTCGTAAACCGAAAGGGCAGGCGGTTATTGCTGAAGTCAGCGGTACAGTATCCTTTAGAGAAACTAAGAAGAAGAAGGAAGTTGTTATTACTTCAGCTTCTGGCGAGCAAAGCATTTCGCAAATCATTTTCGGCTCTAGAGTTAGAGTTAAAGATGGTGCGACTGTTGAAGCTGGCGATTTGATTACCGAAGGTTCGGTTAATCCTCATGATTTACTTCGCGTTAAAGGTATCACTGGCGTACAAGAGTACATCACGAAAGAAGTTCAAAGAGTTTACCGCCTCCAAGGGGTTGATATCAATGACAAACATATCGAGGTTATCGTTAAGCAAATGCTTTCGAAAATCAAAATTGATGAACCGGGAGATACAACGATGTTACCTGGCGGCGTCCTTGGTTATAAAGAATTCCTTGAAGAAAATAGACACATCAGAGAAAACTCTGGCGTTGAGGCACAAGGAAGCAGAACGCTTCTTGGTATTACAAAAGCATCCCTTGCAACAGAATCATTCTTATCAGCTGCATCCTTCCAAGAAACGACAAGAGTTCTTACTGAAGCTGCAATCAATGGCAAAGAAGACCGCTTGATTGGCCTTAAAGAGAATGTTATCATTGGTAAATTGATTCCTGCAGGTACTGGGATGAAGAAGTACAAGGAAATTGCAATCCAACCTACTGAGGAAATCGACACAGTATTTCTAGACTCACTCTTGAATTTTAATTGACAGTTGAAGGAAACGGTGCTATCATGTTATAGTGTGCACGGCGGCACCGTTTCCGTTTCGATTAATGAAGAGGAGGCGTTTAGGTATGCTGGAATTCGATTCAAATACCCAAATTAGAGTAGGGATTAAGCAATCTTCCAGAGCCATAGCTGAAGGCAAGGCCAGCAAGGTATATGTGGCCAAAGACGCAGATGTTTCTGTAATAAATAAGGTCATTGATTTGGCGAAAGCCAATGATGTGCCTGTCGAGCTTGTGGAAACCATGAGGTTACTCGGTAAAGCTTGTAAAATTGACGTTGGTGCTGCGACTGCAGTAATATTAAAATAATAAATACCATCGAAAAAAAGAAAGGAGGTGCACAAATGCCTACTATTAACCAATTAGTGAGAAAAGGTAGAGAGCAACAAGTGACGAAGTCAACTTCTCCAGCTCTTCAAAGAACTTTCAATACCCTAAAGAGAACACCTGTTAAACAAAGCGCGCCACAAAAAAGAGGCGTATGTACTTCAGTTAAAACAGTTACTCCTAAGAAACCAAACTCGGCTCTTAGAAAAGTTGCAAGGGTAAGACTTTCAAACGGTATGGAAGTTACTGCTTATATTCCTGGGATTGGCCACAACCTTCAAGAACATAGCGTTGTCTTGATCAGAGGTGGTAGAGTCAAAGACTTACCAGGGGTTAGATACCATATCGTCCGTGGTGTACTCGATACATCTGGCGTTGCAAACAGATTACAATCACGTTCTAAGTATGGTGCTAAGAGACCTAAAGTCAAAAAGAGCTAATCTTGCTTAAGACAAAAATTGCCTCTTCCTACGCAGGAAGGGGCTTTATATAGTTTAACATTTTGTTAATTTATATTGTTAAGGCTAGCTACAATGTAACACACTATATATTGTTAGGTGCACAACGGCATAACTTTATGTCGAGTACCGATGATGAATTAATCATTCTAGGAGGGAAGTACAGTGCCAAGAAAAGGTAATGTTCCAAAGAGAGAGGTCCTTGCGGATCCAGTTTACAACAGCAAAGTTGTAACAAAACTTATCAATGCTATTATGTATGATGGTAAGAAAGGTGTTGCTCAACACATCGTTTACGGTGCGTTTGAAACTATCGCTGAGAAAACTGGCAAAAATGCCGTTGAAGTTTTCGAAGATGCTATGAACAACATCATGCCAGTTCTTGAAGTTAAAGCAAGACGTGTTGGCGGATCTAACTATCAAGTTCCAGTAGAAGTAAGACCTGAAAGAAGACAAACTCTTGGTCTTAGATGGCTCGTCACTTACACAAGAAAAAGAGGCGAGAACACTATGACTGAAAGATTGGCAAAAGAGCTTATGGACGCTGCAAACAATACGGGTGCTTCTGTTAAGAAAAGAGAAGATACTCATAAAATGGCTGAAGCTAACAAAGCGTTTGCACACTACAGATGGTAGAATTCTATTCACTGACCGAGTCGCCCGATGCGGCTCGGCAGTGGTTATAATCAAGGAGGACTAAGATATGTCAAGAGCTTTCTCGTTAGCAATGACAAGAAACATTGGTATCATGGCCCATATCGATGCTGGTAAAACAACGACTACAGAACGTATTCTTTATTATACTGGTATAACCCACAAAATTGGTGAGGTACATGATGGTGCCGCAACAATGGACTGGATGGAGCAGGAGCAGGAGAGAGGTATCACAATTACTTCCGCTGCAACAACATGCCAATGGAAAGATCATAGAGTTAACATTATTGATACACCGGGACACGTTGACTTCACAGTTGAAGTAGAACGTTCACTTCGCGTACTTGATGGCGCAGTATCTGTTTTCTGTGCAAAAGGTGGCGTAGAGCCTCAATCAGAAACTGTTTGGAGACAAGCAGTTAGATATGGCGTTCCAAGAATGGCTTATGTCAATAAGATGGATATTACAGGTGCAGACTTTGATAGAGTTGTATCTATGATGCACGACCGTCTTAAAGCAAATGCAGTTCCAATTCAACTACCTATCGGCGCTGAAGACAAATTTATCGGCATCATCACATTGATCGATATGAAAGCGACAATGTTCAAAGATGATCTTGGTAAAGAAGTTGAAATTGCTGAAATTCCTGCAGATATGCTTGAAAAAGCAAAAGCTGCAAGACTTAAAATGATTGAAGCGGCTGCTGAAGCAGATGAAGAATTAACTATGAAATACCTTGAAGGCGAAGAGCTTACTACAGAAGAAATCATGATGGGTCTTAGAAAAGGCTGTATCGCGAATCTTGTTGTTCCAGTTCTTTGTGGTTCATCTTATAAAAATAAAGGCGTTCAGCTTATGCTTGATGCAGTTATTGACTTTATGCCATCACCACTTGATATCGAAGCAATTAAAGGTATCGATGAAGACGGCGAAGAAGATTCAAGACCTGCTGATGACAGCGCGCCATTCTCAAGCTTAGCATTTAAAATCATGACAGACCCATTTGTTGGTCGTTTGTCATTCTTCAGAGTTTACTCTGGAACTATCGATTCAGGTTCTTCTTGCCTTAACTCTACTAAGAATAAGAAAGAAAGAATGGGTCGTATCCTTCAAATGCATGCTAATAAACGTGAGGAAATCGAAAAGGTTTACTCAGGTGATATTGCTGCAGCTGTTGGCTTAAAATATACAACTACAGGCGATACACTTTGTGACGAAGACCACGTAATCATTCTTGAATCAATGGACTTCCCAGAGCCAGTTATCCGTGTAGCGATCGAGCCTAAGACTAAAGCTGGTCAAGAAAAAATGGGTGTTGCTTTATCGAAACTTGCTGAAGAAGATCCTACTTTCAAGACATATACAGATGAAGAAACAGGCCAAACAATCATCGCTGGTATGGGTGAGCTTCACCTTGAAATCATCGTTGACCGTCTTCTTAGAGAGTTTAAAGTAGAAGCAAATGTTGGCGCACCTCAAGTAGCATATAAGGAAACAATTGTAGGCTCTGCTGAAGTTGATTACAAATATGCGAAGCAATCAGGTGGTAAAGGTCAATACGGTCACGTTAAAATCAGAGTTAAAGCAAATGAGCCTGGCGTTGGTTACACATTTGAATCAACAGTTACAGGTGGATCTATTCCAAAAGAATACATCGAGCCTGCTAATCAAGGTATGAGAGGCGCTCTTGCTGCTGGTATCCTTGCTGGTTTCGAAGTTATTGACGTTCACGCTGAACTTTACGATGGTTCTTACCATGACGTCGATTCATCTGAAATGGCCTTCAAACTTGCTGGTTCTATGGCAATGAAAGAAGCCCTCAGAAAAGCGAAATCTATTCTTCTTGAGCCTTACATGAAAGTTGAAGTTACAGTTCCAGACGATTACCTCGGTGACGTTATGGGTAACCTTAACTCTAGACGTGGTAAGCTCGAAGGTATGGAAATGGTTCACGGTAACCAAGTTATCCGTGCGCACGTTCCACTTTCTGAAATGTTTGGTTATGCAACAGAACTTCGTTCAATGTCTCAAGGTCGTGGTACATACACAATGATCTTCAGCCATTATGAACAAGTACCAAACAGCATTGCAGAAAAAATTATGGGCACAAAATAATCTGAAATAAGGGGCGATAGGCTCTATCGCCTCTTTAAAATTAAAAAACTAAGGGAGGATTTTCACAATGGCTAAGCAAAAGTTCGAAAGAAATAAACCACACGTAAACATTGGTACAATCGGCCACGTCGATCACGGTAAAACAACTCTTACAGCGGCAATCACAAAAACACTTCATGACAGATACGGTCTTGGTGCAGCAGTAGATTTCGCAAACATCGATAAGGCTCCAGAAGAAAGAGAAAGAGGTATCACAATCTCTACAGCACACGTTGAGTACGAAACACCAGCAAGACACTACGCTCACGTAGACTGCCCAGGACATGCCGACTATGTTAAGAACATGATCACAGGCGCAGCACAAATGGATGGATCTATCCTCGTTGTATCTGCAGCAGATGGTCCAATGCCACAAACAAGAGAACATATCCTTCTTGCTCGTCAAGTAGGCGTTCCATATATCGTAGTATTCTTAAACAAATGTGACATGGTAGACGATGAAGAACTTCTTGAGTTAGTAGAAATGGAAATCAGAGATCTTCTTTCAGTATATGACTTCCCAGGCGATGATACACCAATCATCAGAGGCTCAGCTCTTCTAGCATTAGAAGATTCAAGCAGCGCATGGGGCGACAAAATCGTTGAAATGTTCAACATCATCGACGAATACATCCCAGAACCAGAAAGAGATATCGACAAACCATTCTTAATGCCAGTAGAAGATGTATTCTCTATCACAGGTAGAGGAACAGTAGCAACAGGCAGAATCGAAAGAGGTATCGTAAAGGTATCAGAAGAAGTAGAAATCGTTGGTTTGGCAGAAGAGAAAAGAAAAGTAGTAGTAACAGGCGTGGAAATGTTCAAAAAACTTCTTGATGAAGGTAGAGCTGGTGACAACATCGGCGCACTTCTTAGAGGCGTACAAAGAACAGAAATCGAAAGAGGCCAAGTACTTGCGAAACCAGGTTCGGTAAATCCTCATACAGAGTTCCTTGCACAAGTATACGTACTTAAAAAAGAAGAAGGCGGCAGACATACACCATTCTTCAATGGATATAGACCACAGTTCTTCTTCAGAACAACAGACGTAACAGGCGCAGCAGCCCTTCCAGAAGGCGTAGAAATGTGTATGCCTGGCGATAACATCGAAATGGTAATCACACTTATTTCGCCAATCGCAATCGAAGAAGGCCTTAAGTTCTCAATCCGTGAAGGCGGCAGAACAGTAGGCGCTGGTTCAGTAGTTAAAATCATCAAATAGTTTGTTCTTTGCGAAGCAAAAAACAAACCCCGCAAGGTGTTCACCTAGTGAATAACGAAAGGGTAATCGATTCTTTCGAGAATCACCCATCGCCAATGTTCTTCTTTAATAGAAGAAAGCAGGCATCTGACAGAATTTTGAAAGGGCTAGGTACAACACTAGCCCTTTTTAAAATGTGCAAAAAATATTTATAAAAGCACTTGTAATCCATCGCGCTAACAGGTATACTGATATAGCGTGTTTGATTTGCGATGACGCAGAAGGTTACCGGGGACGCCTAGGAAAAATTTCTGCTGAGTATGTCCAATCAAAGAATTGGGCGACTGAAGTCTCATTTTGCTCCATCATACCTGATACGCCAGGGTGAGTGTGCTAAGACTTCTGTCGTATGTGTAAGTGTAACGTACGATAAAAGGAGGGTATTACAAATGGCTAACAATCCAAGCCAAAAAATCAGAATTAAATTGAAATCTTATGATCACAAAGTACTTGACAGTTCAGCTCTTAAAATTGTTGACACTGCTAAGAAAACTGGTGCGGAAGTAGCGGGTCCTATCCCACTTCCTACTAAAAAAGAAATCATCACAATCCTCAGAGCGGTACATAAGTACAAAGACTCTAGAGAACAATTCGAAATGAGAACACACAAAAGATTAATCGACATCCTCAACCCAACACCAAAAACTGTTGATGCGTTGATGAAACTTGATTTACCTGCTGGTGTTCACATCGAAATCAAATTATAGTATTAACATCGTTACTAAGATTCAGGTTTATCATAGATGACCTACAATTCTTAGTATGATTGCTAAGCAATCCGCTGTAAGATTATTGGGAGGTGTAGTAATGTTAGGATTATTAGGAAAAAAAATCGGGATGACACAAGTTTTCGATGCAACTGGAAACATGATCCCTGTAACTGTTGTAGAAGCAGGTCCTTTATTTGTTACTCAAATTAAGACTGTTGAAACTGATGGTTACAACGCTATTCAAGTCGCTTTTGGCGATTTAAAAGAAAGCAGAGCAAACAAACCTGTTAAAGGCCATTTTGCAAAAGCTGGCGTGGCACTTAAAAAACACGTTAGAGAGTTCAGAATGGAAGACGTTACTGCTTTCACAGTAGGCCAAGAAATCAAAGCAGATATCTTTGAAGCTGGCGCCATTGTTGACGTTTCTGGTACTTCAAAAGGTAAAGGAACTCAAGGTACTATCAAGAGATGGAATACTGGTAGAGGTCCTGAAACTCACGGTTCAAAACACCACAGATTACCTGGTTCACTTGGTGCGGGTACATACCCTGCAAGAGTTATCAAAGGTATGACAATGGCGGGACGTATGGGTAGAGAAACTGTTACAATTCAAAACCTTCAAGTGGTTAGAGTTGAAGCAGACAGAAACCTTGTCTTGATCAAAGGTGCTATTCCGGGACCTAAAGGTACATTAGTAACAATCAACAAAGCAGTCAAAGCTAGCAAATAATTGATTCTGGCTTAGGAAAGGAGGATACATCGTGCCTAATTTAGACGTACTCAACATGATGGGTAACAAGGTTGGAGAAATCCAATTAAATGATACGGTATTTGGCGCAGAAGTTAACAGAGAAGTGTTACATCAAGTCGTTGTTAACTATCTTGCTAACCAAAGACAAGGTACACAATCTGCTAAAACTAGAGCAGAAGTTAGAGGTGGCGGCAGAAAGCCATTTAGACAAAAAGGTACAGGTAATGCAAGACAAGGTACAATCAGAGCGCCTCACTTCATTGGTGGTGGTGTTGTGTTTGCTCCAAAACCAAGAGATTACTCATACACACTTCCTAAAAAAGTGAAGAGAGCAGCTCTTAGATCAGCACTTAGTTCAAAAGTAATCAACAATGAGATGATCGTTCTTGATGCTTTCGAAATGGCTGCTCCAAAAACAAAAGAGATGATGGCTGTACTTAAGAACCTCAATGTCACTGGCAAAGCGTTAATCGTAACACTTGACAAAAATGACAATGTGGTCTTCTCTGCTAACAATCTTCCAGGCGTTGCGACTTCATTTGTAGGTCAAATAAACGTCTATGAAATTCTCAACCACACTAGCTTAGTTGTTACTAAAGCTGCTGTTGAAAAACTTGAGGAGGTGTATGCATAATGAAAACCTCTTATGATGTAGTCATTAGACCAGTTATAACTGAAAATGCAATGATGGGTGCTGCTGAAAAGAAGTACACATTCGAAGTGCATAAAAATGCTAACAAAACAGAAATCAAACAAGCTATTGAACAAATCTTTGGCGTTAAAGTTGAAAAAATCAACACAATGAACGTTAAAGGCAAGTTCAAAAGACAAGGCCGATTTGAAGGATATACTTCCAGCTGGAAGAAAGCTATCGTTAAACTCTCTGCAGAAAGCAAGGATATTGAATTCTTTGAAGGTATGTAGGAGCCAGCATTATTAAAGGAGGGTAAGAACTATGGGAATCAGAGGATTTAAACCAACTTCTCCTGCTATCAGACAAATGACTGTTTCTACATTTGAAGAAATCACGAAGTCTACGCCGGAAAAGTCTTTATGTATATCATTAAAGAAAAACTCAGGTAGAAATAACCAGGGTAAAATTACAGTTCGTCACAGAGGTGGCGGTTCTAAAATTAAGTACAGAATCATCGACTTTAAAAGAACTAAGGACGATGTACCTGCAAAAGTTACTTCAATTGAGTACGATCCAAACAGATCGGCAAACATTGCACTTGTAACTTATGCTGATGGTGAAAAGAGATATATCTTAGCGCCTTACAAATTAAACGTTGGCGACACAATTGTGTCAGGTCCAAACGTAGATATTAAAATCGGTAACGCATTACCACTTATTAACATCCCAGTGGGTACAGTGATCCACAATATCGAAATGAAACCTGGTAAAGGTGCTCAGCTCGTTAGATCTGCTGGTAACTCAGCTCAATTGATGGCTAAAGAAGGCAAAATGGCTCTTCTTAGATTACCATCAGGCGAGACTAGAAATGTTAGAAGTGAATGTAGAGCGACTATCGGTCAAGTTGGTAATATCGACCACGAAAAAATCAACGTTGGTAAAGCAGGCAGAACTAGACACATGGGTATTAGACCTACTGTCAGAGGTTCTGTAATGAACCCTTGCGATCACCCTCATGGTGGTGGTGAAGGTAGAACTCCAATCGGTAGACCTGCACCAGTGACGCCTTGGGGTAAACCAGCACTTGGTTACAAAACTAGAAAGAAACACAAATCATCTGATAAATTAATCGTTTCAAAAAGAAAGAAATAGTTTGGGTTATGGAGGGTAAGGCAGTTGCCTAAATCCTCTGCCAAACGATTCACTCGGTGAAGGGAGGAAACACAACACATGAGCAGATCGCTTAAAAAAGGACCTTTTGTTCACAAAGCTTTACTTCGTAACATCGAAGAAATGAACAAAAATGATGATAGAAAAGTTATCAAAACTTGGTCAAGATCTTCTACAATTTTCCCTCAGTTCGTAGGGCACACAATTGCAGTACATGATGGCAAAAAACACATTCCTGTATATGTAACTGAAGACATGATCGGTCACAAACTTGGGGAGTTCGCTCCAACAAGAACATTCAAAGGTCATGCTGGAGATAAGAAGAGCGGTAGATAATCTCAAATGACTGGAAGGAGGTTGAAGTAATGAAAGCTAAAGCAGAAGCTAAATATATGAGAGTTTCTCCAAGAAAGATGAAACCAATCGCTGACTTGGTAAGAGGCAAAAGCGTAAAAGAAGCAAAAGCCATTCTTAAATTCACACCTAATAAAGGTGCAAGAGTATTCCTTAAAGTTTTGGAATCGGCAATCGCTAACGCTGAAAACAATCACCACATGAACGCAGATAGTTTGTTCGTATCGGACATCTACGCTAACCAAGGACCTACAATGAAGCGTTTCAGAGCGGGTTCACAAGGTAGAGCTAATCCAATGCTTAGAAGAACAAGCCACGTTGGCGTTATGGTCGCTGAAAGACAATAGTAAGGAGGGGTAATCGATGGGTCAAAAAGTAAGCCCACACGGTTTAAGAGTCGGTATTATTAAAGATTGGGACTCTAAATGGTATGCAGACAAGAAAAACTTTTCCGATTTATTAATAGAAGATTTTGAAATCAGAAAGTATGTTAAGAAAACACTTTACACTTCTGGTATTTCAAGAGTCTATATCGATAGAGCGGCTAACAATAAGGTTCATGTAAATATCTTCACTGCTAAACCAGGTATGATTGTTGGCAGAGGCGGAGAGAACATCAAGAAGATTAAAGATGATCTTACAAAACTCACTGGTAAAACAATTCAATTAGATATTTCTGAAGTAGATATGCCAGATGCAGATGCACAACTCGTTGCTGAAAACATCGCACTTCAACTTGAAAGACGTGTTACGTTCAGAAGAGCTATGAAGCAATCTATCCAAAGAACTATGAGAATCAACGGCGTAGAAGGTATTAAAGTTGCTACAGCTGGTAGACTTGGTGGCGCGGAAATCGCAAGAACTGAAGGCTACAGCGAAGGTAATGTTCCACTTTCAACGTTAAGAGCTGATATCGACTACGGTTTTGCTGAAGCAGATACAACTTATGGTAAAATTGGTGTTAAAGTTTGGATTTACAAAGGTGAAATTCTTCCTAGCCCTACTGGCGAAAGCATTCTTCAAAGAAAAGAAGCTAAAAAAGCTAGAGCGCCTAGAGAGAATAACAACAGAAATCCTAGAAACAACAATAACAATAAACCATTCAACAAAGCTAAAAAACCTAACGATAACGCTTCAGTAGAAGAGTAATCGGTCTGAAATAGATAGTAAAGTTAACGGAAGGAGGCTGTACACACATGTTAATGCCTAAAAGAGTGAAACGTCGTAGAGTCCACAGAGGCCGCATGAAAGGTACTGCACAAAAAGGCAATGCCATCGCATACGGAGATTACGCTTTAGTGGCTATGGAGCCAGCTTGGATCACTTCTAGACAAATTGAAGCTGCTCGTATTGCGATCAACAGATATATTAAAAGAGGCGGTAAGGTTTGGATCAAAATCTTCCCTCACAAACCAGTAACAAGAAAACCAGCTGAAACTCGTATGGGTGCCGGTAAAGGTTCTCCAGAATATTGGGTAGCAGTTGTTAAGCCAGGTAGAATTTTGTATGAACTTTCAGGAGTTAATGAAGAAGTTGCAAGAGAAGCGATGAGACTTGCTGCTAACAAACTTCCTATCAAATGCAAGTTCATGAAGCGTGAGGAAGTTGCAAAGGGTGGTGAATCTAATGAATGCTAATAAACTCAGAGAACTCACTGACAAAGAGTTAGCATCAAAGCTTAACGATCTTAAAAGCGAATTATTTAACCTTAGATTCCAATTGGCTACTGGTCAATTAGAGAACCCAATGAAAATCCAAGGTGTTAAAAAAGATATCGCGCGTGTTAAGACTGTCTTAAGAGAAAGAGCTTAATGGCGAAGGAGGTAAGAGCCGTGGAAGAAAGAGCAAGAAGAAAAGTTAAAATGGGCATCGTTGTTTCCGATAAAATGGACAAAACCATCGTCGTTAAGATCGAAGACTTCGTAAGACACCCACTTTACGGAAAGCGTGTTAAAAGAACAAAAAACTTCAAGGCCCATGATGAACTTAACACATGTGGCATTGGCGATAAAGTAAAAATCATGGAAACAAGACCACTCTCTAGAGATAAGAGATGGAGACTTGTGGAAATTATTGAAAAAGCGAAGTAATCTTTGCTGATCGGAAGGAGGTAATAAGCATGATCCAACAAGAAACCCGACTTAAAGTTGCCGACAACTCAGGTGCTAAAGAACTTCTTTGTATCCGTGTTTTGGGTGGTTCTAAAAGATACTATGGTAGCATTGGTGATGTCATCGTTTGTGCGGTTAAAAATGCAACGCCAGGCGGAGTTGTTAAAAAGGGTGACGTAGTAAAAGCTGTTATTGTTAGATCCGTAAGCGGAGTTAGAAGAAACGACGGTAGCTATCTCAAATTTGATGAAAATGCTGCGGTTATCATAAAAGATGACTTATCTCCAATAGGAACTCGTATCTTTGGCCCTGTTGCAAGAGAATTAAGAGATAAGAAATTCACTAAGATCGTTTCTCTTGCTCCAGAAGTTTTATAGTAAGAGTGGGAGGTGCATTGTATGAGAATTAAAAAAGGCGATACAGTTGTTGTTGTAGCTGGTAAAGATAAAGGTAAAAAAGGTAAAGTAATTCAATCAATGCCTGCTGAAAGCAGAGTTATTGTTGAAAACGTCAACATGGTAACGAAGCATAAAAAACCTAATCAAAGAGTTCAACAAGGTGGCATCGTGCATCAAGAAGCGCCAATTAACGTTTCAAACGTTATGATTCTTGATCCTAAAGAAAAAGTTGCTACTAGAATAGGCTATAAAGTGCTCGAAAACGGTAAAAAAGTCAGAATTGCTAAGAAATCTGGCGAAGTGTTAGACTAATCTAACTCGGAAGGAGGTTTGTACACATGGCAAGATTTAGAGATAAATATAAAGAAGAAGTCACTAAGGCTTTGATGGAGAAATTCCAATACAGCAATGTTATGGAAATTCCTAAAATAGAAAAAATCGTTGTGAACATGGGTCTTGGCGAAGCTAAAGATAACCCAAAAGCTGTTCAAGTTGCCGTAGCTGAACTTGCTACAATTACAGGTCAACAGCCAGTTGTCACAAAAGCAAAAAAATCAATTGCGAACTTCAAATTAAGAGAAGGTATGCCAATTGGTACAAAGGTAACGCTTAGAGGCGACACTATGTATGAATTCATGGATAGATTGTTCACAATCGCACTTCCACGTGTAAGAGACTTCAAAGGCACAAATGCAAACGCATTTGATGGCAGAGGTAACTACACTTTAGGCGTTAAAGAACAATTGATCTTCCCTGAAATCGAATACGATAAAATCGACAAAGTAAGAGGTATGGACATTACGTTTGTTACTACTGCTAAGTCAGATGAAGAAGCTCGTGAACTCTTAACGTTAATGGGCATGCCATTCAGCAAATAAGGAGGGGTAGCAAATGGCTAAAAAATCAATGAAAGTTAAACAAGCCAGAGCACCTAAATATGCGACTCAAGCATATACAAGATGTAGAGTGTGCGGTAGACCACATGCTGTTCTTAGAAAATTCGGTATCTGCCGTATTTGTTTTAGAGAATTAGCTTACAAAGGTCAAATACCAGGTGTGAGAAAAGCAAGCTGGTAGAAAAAGAGGAAGGAGGTATTGTTCATGAGTATGACTACAGATCCAATTGCAGATATGCTGACCAGAATCAGAAACGCTAACATGGTTAAACATGCAAGTGTTGATGTTCCAGCATCTAATGTTAAAAAGAGATTAGCTGAAATCCTTTTATCTGAAGGTTTCGTTAGAAGCTATGACATAATCGATGATGGCTTACAAGGGATCATCAGAATTGAACTTAAATACGGAGAAGGCAAAGAGAGAGTTATCAGTGGCCTTAAAAGAATTTCTAAGCCTGGTCTTAGAGTTTACGCTAAGAAAACTGATATTCCTAGAGTACTTGGGGGTCTCGGTATCGCGATCATCTCTACTTCTAACGGTATCATAACAGATAAAGATGCAAGAAAACTTGGCGTTGGCGGAGAAGTTATCTGCTACGTTTGGTAAAATTAACGGGATGAAGTAGGAGGTGCAAAACAGATGTCAAGAATAGGTAGATTGCCAATTACGATCCCACAAGGCGTGACAGTTACTGTAGACGCTGTGAACGTTGTAACTGTTAAAGGTCCTTTGGGACAGTTAAGTCAACCAATCAATAAAGATATGCAAGTTAATATAGAAGGCGATGTTATCACTGTCGTAAGACCTACTGATAACAAAATGCACAGATCACTCCATGGTCTTAGCCGTACACTTATCAACAATATGGTTGAAGGTGTTACTAAAGGCTACGAGCGCAAACTCAAGATTGTTGGTGTAGGTTATCGTGCTGCTAAAACTGGTAAGAACCTTGAGTTAACACTCGGTTTCTCACATCCAGTAGTAATGCAAGATCCAGAAGGTCTTACAGTTGAAGTACCTTCACAAACTGACATCATCGTAAAAGGTATCGACAAGCAAGCTGTTGGTAACTATGCGGCGAAAATCAGAGAGTGGAGACAACCTGAGCCTTACAAAGGTAAAGGTATTCGTTACGAAAACGAAAACGTTAGACGTAAGGAAGGCAAAACTGGTAAGAAGTAATTAAGAAAGGAGTGACACGTCCATGATCAACAAGACAAATAAGAATGTTAGACGTGTAGGCCGTCAGCTTCGCGTTCGTAAGAAAGTAGCTGGAACTGCAGCACGTCCAAGACTTAACATTTTTAGAAGTGCGAACAATATCTACGCACAAATTATCGACGATACGAACGGCACAACTTTAGTTGCTGCTTCTACACTTGATAAAGAAATCAAAGCTGAATTCGCTCACACTGGTAACAAATCTGCTGCTAAAGCAGTTGGTACTGCCGTTGCGAAAAAAGCACTTGAGAAGGGTATCACTAAAGTTGTATACGACAGAGCTGGATACCTCTATCACGGAAGAGTTAAAGAACTAGCAGAAGGGGCTAGAGAAGCTGGCCTAGAATTCTAGTAAGGGAGGTTAACGCATGAGCCGCATTATTGATGCAAGCAAACTTGAGCTTAAAGAACAAGTTATTCATATCAACCGCGTAACAAAAGTTGTTAAAGGCGGTAGAAACTTTAGATTTAGCGCATTAGTCGTTGTCGGTGACGAGAACGGTCATGTAGGTATTGGTACTGGTAAAGCACAAGAAGTTCCTGAAGCGATCAGAAAAGCAATTGAAGACGCTAAGAAGAAACTCGTTTACGTACCAAGAGTTGGTACAACAGTTCCTCACGCACTTCACGGCATATTTGGTTCGGGCAAAGTCCTAATCATGCCTGCTGCTGAAGGTACAGGCGTTATCGCTGGTGGTCCAGTACGTGCCGTACTTGAACTCGCTGGCGTAAAAGACGTAAGAGCTAAGTCACTTGGTAGCAACAACAGAAGAAACATGGTTAACGCAACTCTTGAAGGCCTTAAGAACATGAAGACTATTGAAGATGTAGCGAAACTCAGAGGAAAATCTGTTGAAGAAATTCGTGGTTAAGGAGGTACCTAAGCATGAAAATTCAATTAGTTAAAAGTCCAATCGGCATTATCCCAAAACACAAAAAGACGATTCAAGCTTTAGGCCTCAGAAAAGTGGGTCAAATCGTTGAAAAGCAAGACAATGCCCAAATGAAAGGCATGATTCAACAAGTTAGCTACCTTTTGAAAGTAGTTGAATAAAGCAAAAAAGGAGGTGTCGAGATGAGATTACATGAATTAAGACCTGCTGAAGGAACAAACAAGAGCAAAAAGAGAGTTGGTAGAGGTACAGGTTCAGGCCTAGGTACAACTGCTGGTCGCGGTATGAACGGTCAAAACTCACGCTCAGGCGGTGGCGTTAGACCTGGATTCGAAGGCGGTCAATTGCCTCTTTTCAGAAGAATTCCTAAGCGTGGATTCAAAAATAGAAACAGAATCATCTGGACGACAATTAACGTAGAAGACTTGAATGCTTTCGAAGCAAACACAGTCATCACACCAGAACTCTTAATTGAATCTGGTAAAGTTAAAAAGTTCAATGATGGTATTAAAGTGCTTGGCGATGGAGAATTGAAAGTAGGGCTTACAGTAAAAGCAAACAAATTCACTCAGTCAGCAATTGAGAAGATTGAAGCTGCTGGAGGAAAGGCAGAGGTGATCTAATTGTTTTCCACACTTAGAAATGCTTGGAAAATACCTGATTTAAGAAAGAGAATACTCTACACGTTAATGATGATTGTGGTCTTTAGACTTGGCTCAAGCATTCCAGTTCCTGGAGTTGACAAGACGTTGTTAGATCAAATGATTAACAATGATCAGGGACTCCTTGGCTTCTTTGACTTGATGTCAGGTGGATCATTTAAAAGATTATCTATTTTCGCTTTGGGGATTTCCCCTTATATCACAGCATCTATTATCATGAATCTTCTCCAAATCGCTTTTCCTGACTCCATTGGAGCTATGGTTAAAGAAGGTGGAGAAGAGGGCAAAAAGAAAAGCATTCAGTATACAAGATACGGTACGATTGTCCTTGCCCTTATCCAAGGTTTTGGATGGAGCTTAACACTCTTTAAACCAGTGTTTACTAATCCAAACATGGGCACATATTTGTTGACAACTGTCATTTTGACAGCAGGTACAGCTTTCCTCATGTATCTTGGTGAGAAAATTACTGAAAACGGCATAGGGAATGGTATTTCGCTATTCATCTTCGCCGGTATTATTGCAGGTCTTCCAGGCGCGCTAATCAAATCTTACAAAGGTGTGGTAGACGGTTCAATGAATCCGCTCACAGTTGTTTTGTTTGCCGTAGTTGCTTTAGTGGTAATCGTAGCAGTTATTTATGTTTTAGAAGGCGTCAGAAAAGTTCCTATTCAATATGCTAAGAGAGTCGTTGGTCGCAAAATGTATGGTGGTCATTCATCGTACGTTCCGATCAAAGTTAATCAGGCTGGAGTTATTCCAATTATCTTTGGTATATCATTATTGATGTTCCCGATGACAGTTGCACAATTTTTCCCTGGATCAGCTTTCTATGCATTCTTAGCTAAGAATTTTAACTCAAGTCACCTTATTTATAACATTTTTTATGCATTGCTAATTGTATTCTTCACATACTTCTACACTTCGGTTATCTTTAACCCAGAAGATTTTGCAGAAAATATGAAGAGAAACGGTGGCTTTGTACCAGGTATTAGACCAGGAAAACCAACAGCTGAGTATTTGCAAAAGGTAATCAATCGTTTAACGCTTGCTGGTTCAATTTACCTTGCGTTAATCGCGGTTCTTCCAAACATCATACTTGCTGTAGGCTCTTTGGGCTTCAGATTCGGTGGTACATCATTACTTATCGTAGTCGGTGTTGCACTTGAAACAATGAAGCAAATTGAAGCACAAATGGTAATGAGACATTACCAAGGTTTCTTGAAATAATAAATGGGAGATGATGATATGAGACTCATTTTGCTTGGCCCTCCTGGAGCCGGTAAAGGCACACAGGCAGCCAACATCGTTGATAAATATCACGTACCTCATATTTCGACTGGAGATATCTTCAGAAAAAATATTAAAGAAGGCACTGCGTTGGGCAAAGAAGCTAAAGCTTTTATGGACAGAGGCGAACTCGTTCCAGACTCTTTAGTGAATGAAATCGTAGCGGACAGACTAAGAGAAGAAGACTGCAAAGCAGGCTTCCTTCTCGATGGTTTCCCGAGAACGGTTGCACAAGCGGAGGCACTTGATCAGGTACTAGCAACAATGGAATGCTCACTCAATCATGTAGTGAACATTCAAGTCGATCCAAATCTATTAGTTGAAAGAGCAGTCGGCAGAAGAATTTGCAGAGAATGCGGCGCAACTTACCACATCAGCTTTAATCCGTCAAAGGTAGAAGCAATTTGTGATAAGTGTGGTGGCGAACTTTATCAAAGATCTGATGACAATGAAGAGACCGTTTCAAATCGCGTACGAGTTTACGTTGAAGAAACTTCTCCACTTGTAGACTATTACACAACTAAGGGCATAATCCTCAACTTAGATGGAGAGAAAGCCATAGATGCGGTATTCGAAGATATTTGCAGAGCGCTTGGGAGCAAATAGTAATGATTACTATTAAAACCAAGTCGGAAATTGAGTATATGCGAGAAGCGGGTAAAATCGTTGCTTATACTCATCTGGTCTTGAAAGAAATGATCAAACCCGGCATAACGACGAGAGAGCTTGATGAAGCAGCGGAAAAAACCATACGAAAGTATGGTGCAATTCCAGCTTTTAAGGGCTACGGCGGATTTAGCGGAAGCATCTGCACCTCAGTCAATGAACAGGTTGTCCACGGGATTCCCGGTAATACGACATTAAATGAAGGCGACATTATCAGTATTGATATTGGAACCATTAAAAATGGATATTACGGAGATGGCGCAAAGACACACCCCGTTGGTAAGATTAGTGATCAAGCTGCTCAACTCATCCAAGTAACCAAAGATAGTTTCTACGAAGGTTTGAAGTATTGTAAGCAGGGATACAGACTGTCTGATGTGTCTCATAGCATTCAAACATTCGTTGAAGCCAATCAATTCTCCGTTGTGAGAAATTATGGTGGACACGGCATAGGTACTTCATTACATGAAGATCCACACATAAATAACTTCGGACTTCCAGGTAAGGGTCCAAGGTTAACACCGGGGATGGTTCTAGCCATCGAGCCTATGGTCAATGCTGGAACTCATGCCGTACGAGTCCTCAGCGACAAGTGGACGGTGGTAACCGCAGACGGCAGTTTATCAGCCCACTACGAACACACAGTAGCCATCACAGAGGGTGAGCCCGCTTTGTTAACGGCAGAGTAGGAGGAGGTTCTTGATGGAAAACACTAAGGAATTGGCCATCGGTCAGGTTGTTAAGTCGAAAGCTGGAAGAGACAAAAATCGGAAGTTTTTAGTACTTGACATCATAGACGATAATTTCGTATTATTAGTAGATGGGGATTTACGCAAGTACAACTCGCCTAAAATGAAAAAAGTGAAACATATCGCCAAAGTCAATCAGGTTAGCTATGACCTCAAAGCTGAACTCGACCAAGGTAGATCGATTACAGATGAATGGATTAGGCGTGAAATTGATAAACTGGGATAACGATAATTGTACAAATTATCAGGAGGTTAAATTATAAATGGCGAAAAGCGATGCTATTGAAGTTGTAGGAACAGTAATTGAAGCCTTGCCGAACGCGATGTTCAAAGTACGTCTTGAGAATAATCATGAAGTTCTAGCCCATATCTCTGGGAAGTTAAGAATGAACTTCATAAGAATTTTGCCAGGTGATAAGGTGACATTAGAACTGTCTCCGTACGACTTAACTCGAGGTAGAATTACTTGGCGTGGTAAGTGATAAGGAGGGATAACAAATGAAAGTTAGACCATCGGTAAAACCAATTTGCGAGAAGTGCAAGGTCATTAAGAGAAAAGGTCGTGTAATGATCATTTGCGAAAATCCAAAGCATAAGCAAAAACAAGGTTAGTTAAACGGTCAAGGTGCGGCTGACCCACAAGGGAAACTTAGACCGAAACATATAAAGATATTTATTGCATTTATAGGAGGTGCACGTTCATGGCAAGAATCGCAGGCGTAGACTTACCTAGAGAGAAGAGGGTAGTAATCGGCCTAACTTACATCTACGGTATTGGTAAGCCAAGATCACAGGAAATCCTTGCTAAAGCTGGAATTAGCGAAGATACACGTGTAAAAGATCTTACAGAAGAAGAAGCTGGTAAAATCAGATCAGTTCTCGAAGGAGATTATGTTATTGAAGGGGACCTCAGAAGAGAGATCTCATTAAACATTAAGAGACTTAGAGAAATCGGTTGTTTTAGAGGCATTCGTCATAGAAAAGGTCTTCCAGTTAGAGGACAAAGAACTAAGACAAATGCTAGAACTAGAAAAGGTCCTAAGAAAACTGTAGGACGCAAAAAGAAAAAGTAAAGGAGGATGAACAATGGTAGCTAAAAAAGTGAAAAAAGTCGTTAAAAAGAAAAAGCGCGAAAGAAAAAATATTGACCGCGGTCAAGCGCATATCCAATCGACTTTCAACAATACAATCGTTACGTTAACTGACAACGCTGGCAATGCATTATCATGGTCGAGCTCGGGTAGCTTAGGATTCAAAGGCTCCAGGAAGTCAACTCCATTTGCTGCGCAAATGGCTGCTGAAGCTGCTGCTAAAGCTGCTATGGAACATGGACTTAAACAAGTTCAAGTATTCGTGAAAGGTCCCGGTTCTGGTAGAGAAGCTGCAATCAGAGCTTTACAAGCGGCTGGACTTGAAATTACTCAAATTAATGATGTAACACCAATTCCACATAACGGTTGTAGACCGCCTAAGAGAAGAAGAGTGTAGTTTCCTAACAGGAGGTGTAGTTAATGGCAAGATATACAGGGCCTTCATGCAGACTTTGTCGTAGAGAAGGTGCAAAACTATATCTTAAGGGTGAAAGATGTTATTCTGATAAATGTGCTCTTAAGAAAAGAGAAAATGCTCCAGGTCAACACGGTGCTAGAAGAGTTAAACTTTCTGGTTACGGCGTTCAACTTAGAGAAAAACAAAAAGTTAAAAGATATTATGGCATGATCGAAGGTCAATTCAGAGAAGTTTACGAGAGAGCTGTTAAGCTTGATGGTAAAGCTGGTGACAACTTCCTTCGCCTTCTTGAATTAAGATTTGACAACGTGGTTTACAGACTTGGTTTCGCTAACTCGAGAAAAGAAGCGAGACAATTAGTTGTACACGGTCACTTCACTTTAAATGGCAAGAATGCAGATATCCCATCAATGACTTTAAAAGTTGGCGATGTGATTGCACTTAAAGAAAAGAGCATGAGTTCTGCTAAATTTAAAGAAATCGCTGAAAAAGCAACTAATTCACCAAGCTGGTTAGACGCAGATTTCAGCAAAATGGCTGGCACGATTGTAGCTGCTCCATCTAGAGAAGACATCGAATTAAACATCGAAGAGCACTTAATCATTGAGCTTTACTCAAGATAGTATTCCGTCGAGTAGTTACCCTCGGTGAATTTTTTAGATAAAAAGGAGGGTTTGAATAGTGTTAGAAATCGAAAAACCAAGTATAGAGTGTTTAGACATGAGCGACACTTACGGCAAGTTTGTTGTAGAACCTTTAGAGAGAGGCTACGGCATAACGCTCGGCAACAGCTTAAGGAGAATCCTTCTTTCATCGCTTCCGGGTACTGCTGTTAAATGGATTAAAATTGAGAACGTCTTGCATGAGTTCTCTACTATTCCTGGTGTCAAAGAAGATGTAGTAGACATCATCTTAAACCTCAAAGATCTTTCTGCGAAAATTCACTCAGATGATGATGTGAAGATTTTAAGAATTGAGAAAAAAGAAGGTGGCCCTATCACAGCTGGTGATATCATCTGTGACGCAGATGTTGAAATCTTAGATACAGATATGCATATTGCAACATTGGAAGACAAATGTGCTTTCAATATGGAATTTGCACTTGCTAAAGGCAGAGGTTATGTATCCGCGGATAACAACAAAGAGCAAGGCTTACCTATTGGTATTATTCCTGTTGACTCTATTTTTACACCTGTTAAAAAAGTTAACTTTGCAGTAGATTCTACTCGCGTAGGTCAATCTGCGGATTATGACAAATTAACATTGGAAATTTGGAGCGACGGGACCATTAAGCCGGATGAAGCTGCATCGCTAGGTGCCAAAATCATGGCAGAACATCTCAATCTGTTCATTAACATGACAGACAGTGTAAACGGCGTGGAGATAATGGTTGAGAAGGAAGAAGACAAGAAAGAAAAAGTTTTGGAGATGACAATCGAAGAGCTAGACCTTTCTGTCCGTTCATATAACTGTTTGAAACGTGCAGGCATTAACACTGTAGAGGAACTTACTGAGAAGACTGAAGACGATATGATGAAAGTAAGAAATCTCGGTAAGAAATCACTTGAAGAAGTTAAATACAAACTCGAAGAGTTAGGATTAGGACTTAAATCAGACGAAGAATAGTCGTGAAAAGGAGGGGATACAATGGCAGGTTACCGTAAACTTGGCCGTCCATCTGCTCACAGAAATTTGATGCTCAGAAACCTCGCTACAAGCCTTATCATGAATGGCCGTATCGAGACTACTGAAACAAGAGCGAAGGAAACGCGTAAAGCGGTTGAGAAAATGATCACTCTAGCAAAGAGAGGCGATCTCCACGCTAGACGTCAAGCATTAGCTTTCATCACTGATGAAACTGTTGTTAAGACATTGTTCGAAGAAATCGCTCCTAAGTATCAAGATAGAAATGGCGGTTATACTAGAATTTACAAAATCGGACCCCCTCGTAGAGGCGATGCAGCTCCTATGGCATTGATCGAATTAGTATAATAGAATAACTAAATTTTCTAAAATAAAGCAGATAGAGGGACTAAGTATATACTTAGTCCCCTTTTGACATTTTGAGACTTTATCGTGTTTTTAGCGTGGCAACTTGAGAATAGTTTTCAATAAAACCTATATAAAATTGAGATTAGTGCCTAAAAGTAGTATAATATTAGGGTGCCAAAATAAAATAGATGGTGAAAAGTATGATACAATCGCAAAATGTACATTATTCATATACAGAGCATAAAGAGAGTCTGGCTATAGATGGTTTGGATCTTCACGTTAAAGATGGCGAGTTTGTGGTCATAATCGGTCACAATGGTTCGGGGAAGTCTACCTTTGCCAAGTTGTGTAACGGCATTATGATGCCCACAGAAGGGACTTTACTGATTGATAACATGTCCATCAGCGATGAAAAACTTTTATGGGACATTAGAAAGACTGCAGGCATGGTTTTTCAAAATCCAGACAACCAGTTGGTTGCTACTGTAGTAGACGAAGACGTTGCCTTTTGGGCCAGAAAATTTAGGTCTTAGTCCAGAACAAATAAGAACTAGAGTAGATGAAGCTTTAGCAACTGTCCATATGACCGCCCTTTGCTAAAAAGCCACCTCATTTGTTAAGTGGCGGTCAAAAACAAAGAGTTGCTATTGCTGGGATATTAGCTATGCGTCCAAAATGTATTATTTTAGATGAACCAACCGCTATGTTAGATCCAATTGGGCGAAAAGAGGTTATGGAGACCGTTCATCGACTGAACAAAGAAGAGCAAATCACCATCGTCCACATCACACACTTCATGGATGAAGCTGTTGGAGCAGATAGGGTTATTGTTATGGAAAAAGGTAAGAAACTCTTGGAAGGGACCCCTAAGGAAGTCTTTTCGCAGGTTGGAAAAACTTCAAGATATGGGATTAGATGTACCACAAGTCACCTTAGTAGCTCATGAATTAAGAAAAGAAGGCATCGATATTTCCGAGGAAATTATTACCGTCGATGAATTGGTGAAAGCATTATGGCCATTGTTATAAAAAATCTCAACCATATATATGACTTAGGTAGTCCTTATCAAACCAATGCACTTGACAACGTCAGTATGCACATTGGAACAGGAGATTTTGTAGGTCTGATAGGTCATACCGGCTCGGGGAAATCTACGCTAATTCAGCATTTAAATGGCATTTTAAAGGCAAGTTCAGGCATTATAGAAATCAATGGCTTTGACATCAGTCAACCAGGGGTAAAACTCAACGACATTCGCAAAAAAGTTGGATTGGTATTTCAATATCCAGAATACCAACTGTTTGAAGAGACAGTCGCCATGGACATTGCTTTTGGACCTAAAAATTTAGGTTGGGCGCCAGAGGTTGTTGAAGAAGCTGTAAAAAGTGCAATGGAAATCGTCGGTCTAGACTATGAGCTATTAAAAGATGTATCTCCCTTTGAATTGAGTGGTGGTCAAAAGCGTAGAGTTGCTATTGCAGGTGTTTTGGCAATGAAACCCGAAGTACTAATTTGGATGAGCCAACAGCTGGATTAGATCCTAAAGGTCGTGACGAAATTCTTAATCAGTTGAAGGCCCTTCATGAAAAAGAAAATAATACGATTATTTTAGTTTCTCATAGTATGGAGGACATTGCTAAATATGTTTCTCATATATATGTTATGAGCGACGGCAAAGTCGTTTTGGAAGGAAAGCCTCAGCAAGTCTTTCAAAACATTGAGACTTTAGAAAGTATTGGTCTAGCAGCCCCGCAAGTCACCTATGTTGGCCAAAAACTCGCAAAATTGGGATTTGGAACAGACAATGACATATATACTGTGGAAAGTGCTGTAGAGGAGATTTTGACACTAATAAGGAGAAAGAAAAATGCTTAGAGATATCACGGTTGGGCAATATTTACCGATGCAGTCCGTGATTCATGAAATGGACCCGAGGTTTAAAATTATTGCTTCAATTATCTTCATCGCAAGTTTGTTTGCAGTAACAAGCCTTTTGGGATATGGCATTGTCATCGCCTTTTTGATTATGACAATTGCAATTTCAAAGGTGCCTTTTAAATACATCGTTAGAGGGTTGAAACCTATTCTATTTATCATCCTCTTCGCCTTTGGTTTAAATATTTTTTTCACGCCAGGTAAAGAACTAGTACACTTCTGGATTTTCACTATTACTGAAGAAGGGCTAAGACAGGCCTTTTATATGGGTATGCGATTAATCTTGTTAATCATCGGAACATCTATGCTGACGTTAACCACATCGCCAATTGAACTGACAGATGGTATAGAAGCCTGTCTGAATCCTTTTAAACGATTTGGCGTACCATCCCATGAGTTGGCAATGATGATGACCATCGCATTAAGATTCATTCCTACACTCCTCAATGAAACGGATAAAATCATGAAGGCTCAAATGGCTAGAGGTGCAGATTTTGAAAGTGGAAACTTAGCTTCTCGAGCTAAAAGCCTCATTCCGTTATTGGTACCCCTTTTCATCAGTGCTTTTAGACGTGCAGATGAATTAGCAATGGCAATGGAAGCCCGTTGTTATAGAGGTGGGGTAGGCAGAACTAGAATGAAACAACTTAAATATACTAAAAAGGATGCCATTGGTGTGGCGGTCTTTAGCCTTTACATGGTTCTTCTTGTGGGACTCCAAAGGGTACCTGGCGTTTTTTAGGAGGCATTGATGACTACACTTAAAATAACAATTGCATATAAAGGGACACATTTTAACGGTTGGCAGTATCAGCCTAAGGGTAGAACGGTACAAGGGGTCTTAGAGAAGACTATGAGCAATGCCCTTGGCGAAAATATAAAAAATTCTTGGTGCAAGTCGGACCGATGCGGGGGTTCATGCTAAAGGTCAAGTTGCTTGTGTTCAATATAAATGCTTACTGCCACCTGAAAACTTTATGTTTGTCATTAATCGAGCGTTGCCTGATGATGTAGTTATTCAAAAGGTTGAAGTGGTAACGGAAGCTTTTCATCCCATTGTACACACGACTTCAAAAAAATATACCTACAGTCTTCACAATGCATCTCTCAGAGATCCTTTTAAAAATGATTTCTCGTGGCACGTGAGGGAAAAGTTAGATGTTGAGGCAATGAAGAAAACCGCAACTATTTTCATCGGGGAACATGATTTTAAATCTTTTTGTGCTTCGGGTAGCAACGTAAAATCTACGGTGCGCACTATTTATAATATAGAATTTGAATGCCAAGGGAATGAGGAATTGATGATTAATTTCCATGGGAATGGTTTTCTCTATAATATGATTCGGATTTTAGTAGCAGTCCTTGTCAGAGTTGGACAGGGAAAATTGTCCTATGAAAGAGTTCATCAAATTATGGCGGCTCAAAATAGAAGCCTAATTCCTTGGACGGCTCCTGCTCAAGGGTTGTGCCTTTTAGAGGTTTTTTATTAAATTTTTTCGTATAGATTTAAAGAAATTGATTTTTGAAATAGTAATTATTATTCAAAATAATATTGACGATATTCATAAGCTGTAATATAATATTGAAGGATGTTTTAATTAATGACTTATAAAATCCGGCCCCGGGTTTTATTGATAAATTGGAATTTTGAAAGGTGAAGTTCAAAATTCATGTATGGAAAATAATATTGGTATAGGAGGGAAACAATGAAGTCTTTCGTTGCGAAACCACTTGAGTTAGAAAGAAAATGGTACGTTGTCAATGCTGAAGGCAAGACACTTGGCAGAATGGCATCAGAAGTTGCATCAGTTTTAAGAGGTAAACACAAACCTATTTATACACCTCACGTAGATTGTGGTGATTATGTAATCATCATCAATGCTGATAAAGTTGTATTGACTGGTAAGAAATTAGATCAAAAGAAATTCAGATGGCATACTGGTTATATCGGCCATTTAAGAGAAAGATCATACAGAGAATTAATGGCTAAAAAGCCTGAATTCGTTGTAGAACAAGCAATCAAAGGCATGCTTCCTAAGAATACTTTAGGTAGAGAAATGTACAAAAAACTTAAAGTATACAGCGGTGCTGAGCACGGTCACGAAGCTCAAAAACCTGAAGCTTTAGAATTATAATCTACGGAGGAGGTAAGCGATATGATGTATCAAGGAACTGGTAGAAGAAAAAGTTCTGTTGCTAGAGTTAGACTTGTTCCAGGCAACGGTAACTTCACAATAAACGGTAGAACAGTTGAAGATTACTTCAACTATGAAACACTTAGAGCAGAAATCAAAAGACCTTTAGGAGTAGCGGGTCTTGAAGGCAAATTCGACGTTTTCGTAATCGTTGAAGGTGGCGGTTTCACTGGTCAAGCTGGTGCAATCAGACACGGTCTTTCAAGAGCTCTTCTCAGAGTTGATGAAGAACTTAGAGGCGCTCTTAAGAAACAAGGTTTCTTAACTAGAGACTCTAGAATGAAAGAAAGAAAGAAATACGGTCTTAAAGCTGCTAGAAGAGCTCCACAGTTCTCTAAGAGATAGTAAAAGGATTCTACAGATTATACAAAACATTGCAAACGCTGCGTTTGCAATGTTTTTTTATTTCACACGCACTTTTAGTGCGTAAGTAAATGGTTCTGAAAACTAAATGGATCAAAGCAACAATTTTGAAGAGAAAAGGATTAGGGTAGTGGTTATCAATACAAGACTTACACCAACGTTTCATTATAGCCAAACTTATGTCATAATAAGAGTAACTATAATTTAAAATGGAGGCATCTTAAATGAAGACAACGCAAAATGAATATAAACAAATTAGCTTGCCTAAACTCAACAATTTACAGCCGGGGCTAGAATCCACTTGCCTTAAATTGATGGAAGAAGCAGGGAATTGGCACAAATTATCGGTAATTTAGAGGGTTAAACGGAGAAGTTGTAGACAAAGAACATAAAGAAATTGTCAGCCTCATCAGTGAAGAATTGTTAGACGTCGCTCAAGTGGCAGTCTCTATGATGTTTGTACTGGAAGACATCTATCAAATCAATATTGACGAAAAAGTGGAAGAACATATCAATAAATTGGTTTCAAAAGGGTATATAAAACCTGAAACCATGTAATTAAACTCACCCTAATTGAGACTTTAGTTCTTAGGAGGAAGATTGATATGTCCCTTCTTGCCGGGTATTTAGTACCCCATCCACCAATCATTATCCCTGAATAGGTATGGGAGAAGAAAGTAAATTTCTGCCACCAGTCAATCCTATGGAGAAATCTCTAAAGAAATTGCCAAACTGGCGCCAGAGACCATTGTCATCATATCACCTCATGGCCCCGTTTTTACAGATGCCATTACCATCAGGACGGCAACCCCCTTAACAGGTAGTTTGTCCACCTTTGGCGCGCCGCAAATTTCAATTCGTCAGGAAAATGATTTAGAGCTTGTGGGTGAAATATTGAAAAGAGCCTACGATCAAAATGTACCATCAGTAAAGTATGACAAACAACTGGCTGAACGCTTTGATCTAGACGAAGTGGTAGATCATGGTGTGATTGTACCGCTACACTTTATTAATCAAAATTATAAGAACTATAAATTGATTGCCATCACCTATGGCCTCTTGTCAGAAGAAGCTCTTTATCAATTTGGCATATGTATCAGAGAAGCAGCCGCTTCTTTAGGAAGAAAAATCCTTATTGTGGCAAGTGGCGATTTATCCCATCATTTGATTGAAACAGATCATTACACCTATACAGAAGACGGCCCAGTTTTTGATAAGATTTTTATAGATTGTCTCGCGACACAGAATTATGTTAAACTGATGACTCTGCCAACTCGGTTGGTGACTAAGGCGGGAGAGTGTGGAAAAAAATCTGTTGAAATCCTTTTGGGCAGTCTGGATACAATAGAACACAAAACTCAAATTAAAAGCTATGAAGGACCATTTGGCGTAGGTTACAGTGTGGTATCCTTTACACCTACAGGAGAATCAAGAGACAGCATGCTGCCACTACTGAGAAGTGAACTTCACAAAATCCATATGGACCGAGTAGAACAGGAAGACCAATATATTCAGTTGGCAAGACTGACAGTAGAACATTTTACAAAAACAAAACAAAGACTGGCTATTCCTGAATTTGCCCAAACGCCAGACTTGTTGGGTAAAAGCAGAGGTGTTTTTGTTTCCATTAAAGACAGAGGCGGTCTCAGAGGATGCATGGGCATTACCGCGGGGATAGAAATTAACTTAGCCAGCGATATTATCAGCAATGCAATCAAGGCTTGCAGCGAAGATCCTAGATTCCCGGCTATAGAAGTAGAAGAGCTAGAGCATCTTATTATTTCTGTGGATATATTATCACCGTCAGAAAAGGTATCTGATTCTTCAGAGCTGAATCCTAAAAAATATGGCGTTATTGTGACTAATGGCTACAAACGAGGTCTTCTTCTTCCTAATTTAGAAGGGGTAGACAGTGTTGAGGAACAATTGCGAATTGCCTTAAATAAAGCAGGAATCAGACCTACAGAAAAGTATGAAATTGAGAGATTTACTGTGGATAGACATGAAGTATAGAGAGGAATCTCCTTGATAGACATGTGGATAACCTGTGCAAATTGTGGATAAAACCGAAGACTATTGGTATATAAAGCTCTAAAAACTTAACTTATCAACATAAGGGTGTGATTAAGTGCAATTAAGTAAGCAAATTTATAAACGTTTATTGACTCTCTTGCTGGGACTTGGGCTGACCATTTTTGGTGGAACCCAAATTATGATTGATTTAACATCGCCTAACCATATAAGCGACCAAGAAATCATCAGCAGGGCTAAAGCAATGGGACTTCAAGAAATGAAAGACGTTTATAAAGAGAAAACTGAAAATAAGACCAACACTGGAAACGATGGAAAAACAGATACAACTAACACAACTGAAGAAACTCAGAAGACGAATTAGCAAAACTAGGGAGGCAGCTATATGGAAAAAACATTAGTGATCATTAAACCCGATGCCATCCATAAAAAACTGGTAGGTACAATCCTCCAATTGTATGAAGCTCACGGATTAAAGATAGCAGATCTTTATATGACCCTCGCGACAAAAGAAGTTTTGAGCCAACACTATAAGGAGCATCAAGGGCAACCATTTTTTGAACCTCTCTTAGACTTTATGTCTTCAAATCCCATCCTCGTTATGACTCTTGAAGGGGAAAATGCCGTAGAAGTGGTCAGAGAAATCAATGGAGCCACCAATCCTGCTAATGCGAGACCGTGCACCATCCGCTACTTATATGGGAGTAATGTGCAACAAAATGCCGTACATGGATCTGCTACAATAGAAGATGCAAAAAAAGAAATCAGCATATGGTTTGCTGATTCAGAAGAGGAACACATAGATTGCAAATAAAGCAATGGGAAGGAACAAAACGTGATTAGAATCAATCAAGTAAAAATGCCACTGAAACATAACCGAGAGATGATTGAGAAACAGCTCCTGAAGGATCTTAGAATTTTACCCGAAGAGTTGGAAGCATGGCACATTAAAAAAGAATCTCTAGATGCAAGAAAGAATCCACCAATGGCTGTCTATACCATAGATTGTCGAATAAAAGGCCAAGCGCGATTGCTATCCAAACGATCAGATATCCAGATTGCGCCGAATGAGCATTATATTAAACCGCAAACCAAAGCTGAGGCTAAAACGCTAAATCATCGACCAGTTGTCATCGGATTTGGACCAGCTGGGATGTTTGCTGCATGGTTATTGACAGAAATGGGATATAAACCAGTAATTATAGAGCGTGGCGCAGATGTGGACAGCAGAACGGCGCAAGTCGCAGACTATTGGAATGGAGGCGCCCTCAATCTTGAAAGCAATGTTCAATTTGGAGAAGGTGGTGCAGGGGCATTTTCAGATGGGAAATTAACCACGCGCATTAAAGATCCTCGTTCAAAAACCGTTCTAGAAATTTTAGCAAAATATGGAGCGCCAGAAGAAATACGCTATCAAAATAAACCACATATCGGTACAGATATATTGAAACCTCTTGTTAAAAATTTGAGAAATGACCTTATTCAAAGAGGGGCAGAAATCAGATTTAATACCTGTGTAAAAGACTTTGTCTTTGAAGAAGGGCGCCTAAAGGCACTCAGTTTATCCACGAGAGAAAGCTTAGAGACAGAGACCGCAATTCTCGCCATTGGTCACAGTTCAAGAGATACCTTTGAGACGTTAAAAAATAGACAAGTGGATATTGCACGAAAACCATTTGCGGTAGGCGTAAGAATTGAACATCCTCAAAAGATGATTGACCTCAGTCAGTATGAACCTCATACAATAGATTTGTTAGAGCGCTATGGTGCGGCGGAATACCATTTGACATCAGATACAACCAGTGGTAGAAGTGTTTATACCTTCTGTATGTGTCCAGGCGGTTTTGTGGTAGGCGCAGCTTCAGAGAACGACACGGTAGTCACCAATGGCATGAGCCAGCACGCTAGAAATCAAAACAATGCTAACAGTGCCCTTCTTGTCAATGTGAATCCAGAAGATTTCCCATCCGCAGATTTGTTAGCAGGCATTGAGTTCCAAAGAATGATAGAACGAAAGGCTTTTGAATTAGGGGGCAAAGATGGTAAAGCACCAGCCATGACGGTAGGTGCATTCTTAGATCCTACTAAAGCTAACCAGATCGGTACCGTTAAGCCAAGTTATACGCCAGGTGTAAAAATGACAGATCTGACAAGCGGTTTACCAGCCTTTATTATTGAAGCGATGAAAGAAGCTCTTCCTAAAATGGATAGAAAGTTAAAAGGCTTTGCCATGGATGATGCAATTATAACTGGATTTGAGACAAGAACTTCGTCGCCCATTCGAATTGTTAGAGACCAGGAAAGTCTCATGAGCACCAATCATGATGGATTATATCCTTGCGGAGAAGGCGCGGGTTACGCTGGAGGCATTATGTCATCGGCTTGCGATGGCCTAAAAGTTGCAGAGAAAATTATTGAAAATTGGAAACTAAAATAAACAAAAAACACAAAAAGCCGAGGAAACTCGGCTTTTTGTGTTTGGGTAATTATATAATGAGTATTGAAGATAACAAGATTAGGTGTTTCCTATAACTTATATTTAGTGATTTCTTCGCAATATTGGCAGATGTACTCAGCAGAACCGTTGCTTTCGTATAGTTTAAACTCAGTTACCGCATAGGCATCTGAATTGGTGATACATCTTGGGTTGTTACAAGCGAAGAGACCGCTGATTTCTGTTGGAATTTGAGCAGTCTTTTTCTCAACAACTTGAGAATTCTTAATAACGCTAACGGTAATGTTTTTATCGATCAAACCGAGAAGATTTAAGTCGATATCAAAGACATTTTCAAGTTTAATGATATCTTTCTTGCCCAAAGCTTTACTTTCAACATTCATTAAAAGCACAGAAGGCTCACTAGATTTTGAGCTCATTAATTTATTGAACAGCTTAATGCCATTGCCTGCTTTAATGTGATCGATTACAATCCCGTTTTTAATACCTTTAACCTCTAGCATAAGGACCCACCTCCAACAGTTTGCAAATTAATGCCATTCTCACATATACACCCATCTCAGATTGTTCGAAATACTTAGCCCGTGGATCTTCATCAACGTCATAAGCAATTTCATTTACTCTCGGTAGTGGATGCAAAACGATCATGTCCTGCTTAGCTGGTGCTAGCTTTTCTCTGGTTAAGATAAAGGCATTTTTAAGGCGAATGTAATCTTCTTCGTTGAAGAAACGCTCCTTTTGGATACGTGTCATGTAGAGCACATCTACATCGTGAATAATCTCTTCAAGGGTTCTGACCTCAATCAACTTAACGCCGCTTTTTTCAAGAGCTCTCTTGAGGGAAGATGGCAAAGCCAATTCTTCAGGAGAGACGAGGTAAAATTCTTTGTTCCCAAATCTGGCGAGGGTTCTAATCAATGAGTGAACTGTTCTGCCGAATTTCAAGTCACCGCAGAATGCAATCTTATGACCTTCCAAAGTCCCTTTGAATCGTTTGATTGTAATCAAATCGGTCAAAGTTTGAGTAGGATGTTGATGACCACCGTCGCCGCCGTTGATAATCGGCTTGTCTGTAAATCTTGAAGAAAGTCTAGGTGCGCCTTCTTTAGGGTGTCTCATGACAATAATGTCACTGTAATACCCACAGACTTTAATGGTATCTGCAAGTGATTCCCCTTTAGCAGTAGAGCTAGTGCTCGCATCGCTAAAACCGAGAACATTGCCGCCAAGTCTCATCATGGCAGAGTCAAAACTTAACTTTGTACGTGTGCTAGGTTCAAAGAAAAGTGAAGCCATTATTTTACCATCACATACTTTTTGGAAAGGTTTTGGATCTTTGTAAATCTCTAAACCTGTATCTACAAGAGAGACAATTTCCTCGATTGTAAAATCTTCAGGTTCGATAAGGTGTCTAACGACATTGGACATATTCGGTTCCTCCTTTTTGATATCCCAGTATCAACTTAAAGGTTGCTATTTTGGTATATGTTAACACAGAACTTACTTATCAGTCAATTAAAAAAATACAAATATGGCAAGTTGACATATGTCAGACAATGTGATAAATTATTACAAACTACATAAGCCTTTAATCAGGTACGAGAGACCTGCAAGGTAGGAATACAGCCGTTTGTCGATTGGTTTGAGCTAATACGACAATTTTGTCGCGCACAATAGCCTTTTGCAGGAATGCAAAGGCTATTTTTTGTTTTGGAGGTGGAAACCATGAGTATATTGATCAAAAACGCAAAAGCATACACTGGTAAAGACTTGCAATTAGAGGCGTGCAACATTTCAATTGATAAATATGGCATCATCAAAATCATTAGAAATACAGAAGAGCAGTCAACTGACGAGCAAAATTCCTATAATCATGTACTAAATGCAGAAAACCTGATTGTAATGCCTGCTTTTGCAGACCTGCACGTCCACTTTAGAGATCCGGGTTTTGAGCAAAAAGAAACATTGGAAAGTGGACAAAAAGCAGCCATCATGGGCGGCGTCACCCAAGTTTGTACCATGCCTAATACCAAACCTGCCATGGACCGAAAAGAAAGATTAGAAGCTTATCTGGAAAAAATACATCAATATCCTTATATAGAAGTGTTACCGTCTGTAGCAGTAACATTGGATCAAGACGGAGCACATATTACAGATTTAAAGGGACTGACTCAAATGGGAGCGGTTGCCTATACCGATGACGGTCGTACTGTGATGGACCCTGCGATTTTGGCGGCGGCTCTAAAAATAAGCCGTGAAACAAAATGTCCTGTCATGACTCATTCAGAAGATCATGAGGCTGCTGCAAAATATCAAAATGGACCTTATCCTCCGGAAGTGGAGAGCCAAATTGTTGAGAGAGATATTCAAATTTTAGAAAATACAGGAGGTCACCTCCATGTCGCACACCTCAGCACCATTCAGTCGTTAGAAGCTGTAAAATTGGGTAAAAAGAAAGGCATGAATCTGACCTGCGAAGTAGCCCCTCACCACTTATACTTTGATGGAGAAACTTTAGATTTTGAAACAGCACTTTACAAAGTTAATCCGCCCATCAGAGGTGAATCCAATAGAAAAGCTCTCATTCAAGGCATCGAGGAAGGTTGGGTAGACGCCATCGCATCAGACCACGCCCCCCACGAATGGGAAAGCAAATTAGCAAATTACAAAGAGGGTTCATACGGTTTTACTGGGTTAGAGACCATGTTCAGCACCATCAACACCCTGTTTAAGCAAGAATCTATTCCGATGGAAACCTTGATCAGGCTTATGAGCATCAATCCGCGAATCATTCTCAATCAAACACCAAATTATATTATAGACGGCCAAGTTGCCAATTTGGTCTGCATAGATCCCAATGAGATTTGGGAAGTCAGCAAAGACGATTTCCAGTCAAAGAGTATTAACAGTCCTTGGATAGGACACAAACTTGAAGGAAAAGTCGTACACGTCGTCAAAGGAAATAAATTGTTGCTTGAAGGAGGCCAACTCAATGTCATCTAAAAGAATGATTGAAAAAATGATGGAAAAGAAAAGCGTACTCTGTGTAGGATTAGACCCTGTGGTCAATCAATTGCCAGAGACTTTAAAAAAGGAAATTGAAAAAGAAGGTAAGACTTTAGCGGCTGCGGCAAAAGCTGTTTATAAATTTAACTGTGACATTATAGACAATATTGCTGATTTAGTGGCAGTCGTTAAACCACAATCGGCATACTACGAACTCCTCGGTGTAGAAGGCGTGAAAGCTTACGAAGAGACAGTTCGATATGCCCAGTCTAAAGGATTGTACGTCATTGGGGATATTAAAAGAGGCGATATCGGCTCAACATCCGCAGCTTATGCAAAGGGCCATGTGGGTGAAGTAGATATTCTTGGCACAAAGCACAAGCCCTTTCATGCAGACGCCATTACCATCAACCCTTATTTGGGCGATGACTCTAATGTAGAATTCTATAAAATAGCCAACGAGCAGGATAGTATGAATTTCCTTCTTGTAAAAACCTCAAATCCAAGTTCTCATCAACTTCAAAATAGAAAATCAGAAGACAAAATGATTTATGAGTGGGTAGCAGAAACCATCAATGAAAGTGAATACAATATTGCCAACGAATATGGGTACAGTAATATTGGCGCAGTAGTTGGTGCAACCTATCCAGAAGAGTTAAAAAAACTACGAGAATTATTACCTAAAACAGTTTTCTTAATCCCAGGGTACGGCGCTCAAGGCGGAACCGCTGCAGATGTGGTATATGGATTCGATGAAAATGGTATCGGAGCCATTGTCAATTCCTCAAGAGGCATCATTTTCGCTTATGAAAAAGGAGATGGCAGCAAGCCGTATACAGCTTATATCAGAGAAGCGACCATCAAGGCAAATGAAGACTTGAACCAAGCCCTTAAAAATGCTGGAAAGGCAATGGGAGGAAGATATGTCGACTAAGATCAACACCTTGAAAGTGATAGAGAAAGTACAACATTTAGGCGATATCTTTGAACTTATTCTAGAAAATCCCAAAACCAGCAATATTCAGCCCTGCCAATTTTATAATTTGGGCATTCAAAATCAGGGAAGCCCTATATTGAAAAGACCAATCAGCGTCAGCCAAGTCAGTGAAAAGGGCATCCATTTTGTTATAAAAAAAATGGGAAGAGGAACCGAAAGGCTTTGTGACCTTACTGTAAATGATGAAGTTCTTGCAGTAGGACCTCTTGGCAATGGGTATAATCTTGAAAAATCCCTTGAGACCAATCAGATAATATTGATTGGTGGGGGTATCGGGACTGCTCCTTTATTAGAGGTAGCAAAACAAGCTTCGATAAAAGGCATCTCTGTGACAACCATTTTAGGGTATCAAAAAGAGGTCTACTTGGTTGAAGATTTTGCAAAATACAGTAATCAAGTTCACATATGTACGATGGAAGAAAATCTTCTTTTAAAAGACACTTATAAGGAAGAAAAGTATACAGTTAATATTGGAAATACCGTTGACCATTGCAAAAGACTTAATCTTGACCTAAATCAACAGACAATCGTCGCCTGTGGCCCAGACATTATGCTGGAAAAATCTAAAGAGGCTTTTAATGGGGATGCGAAAGCACTTTACCTTGTTACAGAAGAAAGAATGGCATGTGGTATGGGTGCGTGCTTAGTTTGCGCAAAAAAGGTCATTCAAGACGATACAGAGAAAATGGTGAGAACTTGTGTTGAAGGCCCAGTTTTCTTAGGAAGTGAGGTGCAGTTTTAATGAATTTGCAAGCAGATCTCAATGGGCTTATTCTAAAAAATCCAATAACCATGGCATCGGGTACGTTTGGTTTTGGAAGAGAATTTGAAGACTATTTCGATATTGGCATTTTAGGTGGTATCTCAGTAAAGGGGCTAACATTAGAACCTCGCTTAGGTAATCCAGTACCAAGATTGGCAGATACACCAATGGGCATCATAAACAGCGTAGGACTACAAAATCCAGGGATTAAGAGCTTTATTAAAAACGAAATCCCCTACCTTAGAAAATTTGACACCAAAATAATCGTCAACATCAACGGAAATACCCTTGAAGAATATACCGCCATGGCAGCTCTTTTAAAAGATGAAGACGTGGATAGCATTGAACTTAATATTTCCTGTCCAAATGTAAAATGCGGCGGAATGGCATTTGGCACCAATCCTGAAATGGTAAAAATGGTAACGCATGCTGTTAAAGAAGCATCTCAAAAACATTTAATTGTTAAGCTTAGTCCCAATGTGACCAGCATCAAAGAAATTGCCTTAGCAGCAGAGGCTACTGGGGCAGATTGTTTGTCCATGATCAACACGGTTACAGGAATGGCGATAGATATTAAAAAGAAAAAACCTGTCATAGCCAACAAAATTGGCGGCATGTCTGGCCCTGCTATAAAGCCTGTTGGATTAAGAGCGGTCTATGAAACCTATAGTGCTGTAAAAATTCCAATCTTAGGAATGGGTGGCATCATGAACGAGACAGATGTAGTGGAATATTTGATGGCAGGTTCTGCTGCAATAGCCGTTGGGACTGCCACATTGGTTGCTCCAGATGCAGGAAAAGTAATTTTAGACGGTTTTATTCGCTATTGTGAAGAAAACAAAGTTAAAGAGTTGAAAGAATTAATTGGTGTAGTTCACCGTTAAATAGCTTTTATAAGGGAGTAATTGGATCTCTTATAATCAATTTTGCATTAGTTTAACGAAAACATTATACAAATAAGTGGCTTAAATAAAGAAACCTTCTTTGTAGATTCACTCTTGCGAAGAAGGTTTCTTCCTTATATATCTATAAAGTTAAAGAATAAAAGGGTTATATTAAATTGAATAGAGAGAACTGCCTGAAAAATAGAACATTTCAAAAGTATATTGACCGATAGCCTCGTTCATGCTAATCTAAGTAAGTCCTTTAGGGGACGCTACATTGCAACTTAAAAACGGCTTGAAAAAAGCTAAAAAAACATGTTGACATCATAGCACAGCAGTGTTAATATGTAATAGTCGCCGAAAGCGGTCAACGCAAACTTAACAAGTTGTTAACCGAAAAGAAACGATGCAAGTGTTAGCTGAAAAGCGACACAAACGATCCTTGAAAACTAAACAGTGTATAACAAAAAGCTTAGATTGATACGATGCATTATGCATCACAATTTAAATGAATCGAAAGATTCAAAATGTCTTTTTAAAGACAGTGACTCGAAACCGACCCCGTCGGCGTAGAGGAACAAAACCGGATGGTTTCTAAGGAAACCAAAACAATGACATGCGAATGATTTGCTTGCAAATCATAGCAGACAACTTGAAAAAGTTGTTAGTCGGAGTTCAATCCGAGTCAGCATTTTTCGAAATGCACAGGATTTTGATTAAGAGTTTGATCCTGGCTCAGGATGAACGCTGGCGGCGTGCCTAACACATGCAAGTCGAGCGAGATTAATGTGAGTGGAGACTTCGGTCAAAGCAATCATTATGAAAGCGGCGGACGGGTGAGTAACGCGTGAGCAATCTGCCCCATACAAAGGGATACCCACTGGAAACGGTGATTAATACCTTATAAGACCACAAAGTCGCATGGCTTAGGGGTCAAAGATTTATCGGTATGGGATGAGCTCGCGTCTGATTAGCTAGTTGGTGAGGTAATGGCTCACCAAGGCGACGATCAGTAGCCGACCTGAGAGGGTGAACGGCCACACTGGAACTGAGACACGGTCCAGACTCCTACGGGAGGCAGCAGTGGGGAATATTGCACAATGGGCGCAAGCCTGATGCAGCAACGCCGCGTGAATGATGAAGGCCTTCGGGTCGTAAAGTTCTGTCCAAAGGGAAGAATACAGTGACGGTACCTTTGGAGGAAGCCCCGGCTAACTACGTGCCAGCAGCCGCGGTAATACGTAGGGGGCAAGCGTTATCCGGAATCACTGGGCGTAAAGGGAGCGTAGGCGGTTTGACAAGCCAGAGGTGAAAGGCAATAGCTTAACTATTGTAAGCCTTTGGAACTGTCGAACTTGAGTGCAGGAGAGGAAAGTGGAATTCCTAGTGTAGCGGTGAAATGCGTAGATATTAGGAGGAACACCAGTGGCGAAGGCGACTTTCTGGACTGTAACTGACGCTGAGGCTCGAAAGCGTGGGGAGCGAACAGGATTAGATACCCTGGTAGTCCACGCTGTAAACGATGAATACTAGGTGTCTGGTGTCAAAGCTAGGTGCCGCAGCTAACGCATTAAGTATTCCGCCTGGGGAGTACGCACGCAAGTGTGAAACTCAAAGGAATTGACGGGGACCCGCACAAGCAGCGGAGCATGTGGTTTAATTCGAAGCAACGCGAAGAACCTTACCAGGTCTTGACATCCTTCTGATCGATCCTTAGCCGGATCTTCCCTTCGGGGCAGAAGAGACAGGTGGTGCATGGTTGTCGTCAGCTCGTGTCGTGAGATGTTGGGTTAAGTCCCGCAACGAGCGCAACCCTTGCCTTTAGTTGCCATCAGGTCATGCTGGGCACTCTAGAGGGACTGCCGGTGACAAACCGGAGGAAGGTGGGGATGACGTCAAATCATCATGCCCCTTATGATCTGGGCTACACACGTGCTACAATGGTCGGTACAACGGGCAGCGAAGTCGAGAGATGGAGCGAATCCTAAAAAGCCGATCCCAGTTCGGATTGTGGGCTGAAACTCGCCCACATGAAGTTGGAGTTGCTAGTAATCGCGGATCAGAATGCCGCGGTGAATGCGTTCCCGGGTCTTGTACACACCGCCCGTCACACCATGGAAGTTGGGGGGACCCGAAGCCAGTGATCCAACCGTAAGGAGGAAGCTGTCGAAGGTAAAACCAATGACTGGGGTGAAGTCGTAACAAGGTAGCCGTATCGGAAGGTGCGGCTGGATCACCTCCTTTCTAAGGAGCTAAGTTATACACTGTTTGGTTTTGAGGGATCGTTATTCAGAAATGAATAGAACCTCAGCATAGCGAGTCGCTGTGCTCAGTGTGAGTTCTCGGATGTTTCTGCGAAATACCGGTGCTCATAAGAGTATAGGGACGCCGCACATACCCGGGGGATTAGCTCAGCTGGGAGAGCACCTGCCTTGCACGCAGGGGGTCAAGAGTTCGATCCTCTTATCCTCCACCAAATTCATTTCTCTACGAGAAATGAATGCCGAAAGGTTATTGCGAAAGCAATCACCGAAAGGCAACGATTTTTCGCTTTGCGAAACATCGGCCGAAAGCTCTTTGCGAAGCAAATAGCGGTAGGCAAAAATTGCACCTTGAAAACTGTATATGTAAGAGTAACACATCGAAAACATTCTGAAGGAATGTTTGGCGAAAGGTTATTGCGAAAGCAATCACCGAAAGCCGAATATCTGAAGGAATAAAAACTAAGGTTAAATAACCATTATGGTCAAGTTATAAAGAGCATAGGGTGGATGCCTTGGCACTAGAAGCCGATGAAGGACGTGGCAAGCTGCGAAAAGTCTTGGGGAGTTGCAAGCAAACATTGATCCAAGAATGTCCGAATGGGGAAACCCACTTAAGGTAATGCTTAAGTACCCGCACATGAATACATAGTGTGTGAGGAGGGAGACCCGGGGAACTGAAACATCTAAGTACCCGGAGGAAGAGAAAGAAAGTATCGATTTTCTTAGTAGCGGCGAGCGAAAAGGAAAGAGGCCAAACCAAATGCTTCGGCGTTTGGGGTTGAGGACAGGCCATAGAGTAGAAGATAACCTAGCTGAAGTGTCTGGAAAGGCACACCGAAGACGGTGAAAGTCCAGTAAGCGAAAGGTGAAGATCGAAAGAGCCTGATCCAGAGTACCACGAGGCACGTGAAACCTTGTGGGAAGCAGGGAGGACCATCTCCCAAGCCTAAATACTCTCTAGTGACCGATAGCGCATAGTACCGTGAGGGAAAGGTGAAAAGAACCCCGGGAGGGGAGTGAAATAGAACCTGAAACCCTATGTTTACAAGCAGTTGAAGCACTTTATATGTGCGACAGCGTACTTTTTGTAGAACGGGCCAACGAGTTACGTTATGCAGCGAGGTTAAGGTATTCAGTACCGGAGCCGCAGCGAAAGCGAGTCTGAATAGGGCGAATAGTTGTATGGCGTAGACCCGAAACCGAGTGACCTATCCATGAGCAGAGTGAAGCTTGAGTAAGATCAAGTGGAGGCTCGAACCCATGTCTGTTGAAAAAGGCTGGGATGACTTGTGGATAGCGGAGAAATTCCAATCGAACTCGGAGATAGCTGGTTCTCCCCGAAATAGCTTTAGGGCTAGCCTCGGAGTGAGTGAACTGGGGGTAGAGCACTGAATTGCCTAGGGGGCTTCACCGCCTACCGAAGCATATCAAACTTCGAATACCAGATTCATATATCCGGGAGTCAGACTGTGGGTGATAAGATTCATAGTCGAAAGGGAAACAGCCCAGACCGTCAGCTAAGGTCCCAAAATATAGATTAAGTGGGAAAGGATGTGGGATTGCACAGACAACCAGGATGTTGGCTTAGAAGCAGCCATACATTTAAAGAGTGCGTAATAGCTCACTGGTCGAGTGGTCCTGCGCCGAAAATTACCGGGGCTCAAATCTATTACCGAAGCTACGGCTTGATACTTAGGTATCAGGGGTAGGGGAGCATTGTGTACGGGCAGAAGCTATACCGTAAGGAGTGGTGGACTGTACACAAGAGAGAATGTTGGCATGAGTAGCGAGAGGCAGGTGAGAATCCTGCCCGTCGATAGCCTAAGGTTTCCTGGGGAAGGTTCGTCCGCCCAGGGTCAGTCAGGGCCTAAGCCGAGGACGAAAGTCGTAGGCGATGGACAACGGGTGAAGATTCCCGTACCACCGAATTGCGTTTGAGAGAAGGAATGACGCAGGAGGATAAGCAGAGCGCACCGTTGGTTGTGTGCGTCTAAGTACAGAGTTAGCCCGATTAGGCAAATCCAGTCGGGAGTGGCGATGTGCGATGGGGAGCGAAATTAAGTAGCGAAGTTGTTGATTTCATACTGTCAAGAAAAGTTTCTATCGAGTAATGAGGTGCCTGTACCGCAAACCGACACAGGTAGGCAAGTAGAGAATACTAAGACGAGCGAGAGAACTATTGTTAAGGAACTCGGCAAAATAACCCCGTAACTTCGGGAGAAGGGGTGCCCCATTAGGTTCAGAGCTAAATGGGGCCGCAGAGAATAGGCCCAAGCGACTGTTTAACAAAAACACAGGTTTCTGCTAAATCGAAAGATGAAGTATAGGAGCTGACGCCTGCCCGGTGCTGGAAGGTTAAGAGGAAGTGTTAGAGTAATCGAAGCATTGAATTGAAGCCCCAGTAAACGGCGGCCGTAACTATAACGGTCCTAAGGTAGCGAAATTCCTTGTCGGGTAAGTTCCGACCCGCACGAAAGGCGTAACGATTTGGGCACTGTCTCAACAATGGACTCGGTGAAATTGTAGTACTGGTGAAGATGCCAGTTACCCGCAGCAGGACGGAAAGACCCCGTGGAGCTTTACTGTAGCTTGGCACTGAGCATTGGTATTGGATGTACAGGATAGGTGGGAGACGTAGAAGCGAGTACGCTAGTATTCGTGGAGTCGCCGTTGGGATACCACCCTTTCAATATCGCTGTTCTAACCTGAAGCCGTAATCCGGCTTAGGGACACTGTCAGGTGGGCAGTTTGACTGGGGCGGTCGCCTCCCAAAGAGTAACGGAGGCGCTCAAAGGTTCCCTCAGTGCGGTTGGAAATCGCGCGAAGAGTGCAAAGGCAAAAGGGAGCTTGATTGCGAGACAGACAAGTCGAGCAAGTACGAAAGTAGGACTTAGTGATCCGGCGGTACCGAATGGAAGGGCCGTCGCTCAACGGATAAAAGCTACCCCGGGGATAACAGGCTTATCTCCCCCAAGAGTCCACATCGACGGGGAGGTTTGGCACCTCGATGTCGGCTCGTCTCATCCTGGGGCTGAAGTAGGTCCCAAGGGTTGGGCTGTTCGCCCATTAAAGAGGCACGCGAGCTGGGTTCAGAACGTCGTGAGACAGTTCGGTCCCTATCCGCTGTGGGCGCAGGAAATTTGAGAGGATCTGTCCTTAGTACGAGAGGACCGGGATGGACGCACCGCTGGTGTATCGGTTGTTCTGCCAAGAGCATGGCCGAGTAGCTACGTGCGGAAGGGATAAGCGCTGAAGGCATCTAAGCGCGAAGCCCCCCTTAAGATGAGATTTCCCATCCGAAAGGAATAAGACCCCTGATAGACTAACAGGTAGATAGGTCCGAGGTATAAGAGTGGTAACATTTTTAGCTGACGGATACTAATAGGTCGAAGACTTGATCAAAAAAAGAGCATTGCCGAAAGGTAAGCGTGTTTCACGAAGTGAAACCTAGAGCGTAAAGTTCAAAACGCAAGCTCAACCTAACAATTCGATGGAAGTGCTTAAACATATACAGTTTTGAAGGTGTAACAACTTTCAAGAAGAGGAAGCTATTCGCCTAACGGCGAATCCACAATTCATTCTCAATACTTCTACGAAGTATCTGTCATGAATTGTTAGCGAATCTGGTGATAATGGCGGAAAGGATACACCTGTTCCCATCCCGAACACAGAAGTTAAGCTTTCCAGCGCTGATGGTACTTGAGGGGCAGCCCTCTGGGAGAGTAGGTCATCGCCGGTTGTGAGAAAATCACACAAAAACGTGAGAAATCACAAAGCTCTACAAACGTAGAGCAACATGGCCCCTTGGTCAAGCGGTCAAGACACCGCCCTTTCACGGCGGTAACAGGGGTTCGATTCCCCTAGGGGTCACCATTTTGGCCTGGTAGTTCAGTTGGTTAGAACGCTAGCCTGTCACGCTAGAGGTCGAGGGTTCGAGTCCCTTCCAGGTCGCCATTTTTTTATGAGCAAACAAAAAATATGCCGGTGTAGCTCAATTGGTAGAGCAACTGACTTGTAATCAGTAGGTCGCGGGTTCGAGTCCCATCACCGGCTCCATTTTTTATTTTTTTGACATCATCGGGGTGTAGCGCAGCTTGGTAGCGCATCTGGTTTGGGACCAGAGGGCCGCGGGTTCAAATCCTGCCGCCCCGACCAGAAAAAAGAGAATTCTTATTAGGATTCTCTTTTTTTATTGGTCACTAAGTCGATAAGAGTTTAACTTAAACTTCTAAATTACTTAAAGGCTCTTGCTTCTTTTAAAGTATTTCATAAGCAAAAGAATTGATTTCATTTTAGAATAAGACCAAGATTTAAGGTTGATTCAACAAGAACGTATGGATATTTCTCATCATCAGAATTACTTCTGGATACATTGATAGCTAAAATGATAGCGAACAATGTATTATCAAGCTTACTTATAATTATAAAGTAGCAAGTCGATTGTTTGTGTGATTGCAGTTGGCAAAAAATCATAATTCAAACTGAAGAGTCATATTGACTAATTTGGTCAACAATGTAGTTTTTTAAATCCAAGAGTTTACTATTTTTTTGAAAAGACAAATACTGTGGAGAAATACTGTCAATGTCTATTTTAGAATTTTTTAATCATACGGTAGGGTGTTTAAATTAAGGGCGATTTGATGGTAAAAAAATGTGATTAACTCTCAATAGAGTATCATCTAGCTAGATAATCCTTACAAAATGATTCTCAATGAATAGATCGCGTATTCTTATTATATGGATGTATGACTTCAAGAAACTAAATAAGTTCGAGGTAGAAAATTTATATCTAAAAAGGCAAATTGGAGCAGGGCAATAATATTCAGCACAAAAGTCGTCGGAAATTCTAAATGAAGAATAGCCACTTCTTTATTCACACTTAATTGAACTTTTGAATAAAAATTAGCAGATACTATTCTCAGGGTTGTAAGAGTACTTTAAAGCAGACTTATTTAGGCAAAGAAAAGGTAACGAAGTTTGGAATTTTACGACTTATGTATAGTCTTTGACTTATCGGTATGAGCTTTAGGAAGTATATGTAATAGATTATACTAGTAAATTAAGAAGTTTTTTTGAATAATAACGACTAAACAGTCTAATAGAAGTAAAAAACTAGGGGATATCTTTATAAAAAAATGTGAGTATGTTGTCCAAACTTTATCTTGAATATCTTATGGCGAAGAGTTGCGATTAATATTTCGAATTTATATCTATTTCTCATTTACTTTAAATTGAAGCCATAGAGTTCATAATTACTGTTAAATGACTATATTTATGGAGGATTAAATAATCGAAAATAATTTCTAGGTAATTAGAATTGTGATTTTTCAATCTATCTAATGGATTCTAAAGCGTTGATATATAACTAATTAGAAAAAAAACTATTTAAAATCGAAAAAGGAGTTGACTTAGCTAATGTAATCATGCTATTATAACTAAGCAGTCAACGTTCAGCCAACATTTAAAACGTTTGAAAATAAAAATGTTAGAAAAATGTTGACAAAGAAAACTGCAAATGATATTATATACAAGTCGCCGAGAGACAATGACGACACAAACGATCCTTGAAAACTAAACAGTGTATAACAAAAAGCTTAGATTGATACGATGCATTATGCATCACAATTTAAATGAATCGAAAGATTCAAAATGTCTTTTTAAAGACAGTGACTCGAAACCGACCCCGTCGGCGTAGAGGAACAAAACCGGATGGTTTCTAAGGAAACCAAAACAATGACATGTAAATGTCGGAGTTCAATCCGAATCAGGATTTTGATTAAGAGTTTGATCCTGGCTCAGGATGAACGCTGGCGGCGTGCCTAACACATGCAAGTCGAGCGAGATTAATGCAAGTGGAGACTTCGGTCAAAGCGAACATTATGAAAGCGGCGGACGGGTGAGTAACGCGTGAGCAATCTGCCCCATACAAAGGGATACCCACTGGAAACGGTGATTAATACCTTATAAGACCACAAAGTCGCATGGCTTAGGGGTCAAAGATTTATCGGTATGGGATGAGCTCGCGTCTGATTAGCTAGTTGGTGAGGTAATGGCTCACCAAGGCGACGATCAGTAGCCGACCTGAGAGGGTGAACGGCCACACTGGAACTGAGACACGGTCCAGACTCCTACGGGAGGCAGCAGTGGGGAATATTGCACAATGGGCGCAAGCCTGATGCAGCAACGCCGCGTGAATGATGAAGGCCTTCGGGTCGTAAAGTTCTGTCCAAAGGGAAGAATACAGTGACGGTACCTTTGGAGGAAGCCCCGGCTAACTACGTGCCAGCAGCCGCGGTAATACGTAGGGGGCAAGCGTTATCCGGAATCACTGGGCGTAAAGGGAGCGTAGGCGGTTTGACAAGCCAGAGGTGAAAGGCAATAGCTTAACTATTGTAAGCCTTTGGAACTGTCGAACTTGAGTGCAGGAGAGGAAAGTGGAATTCCTAGTGTAGCGGTGAAATGCGTAGATATTAGGAGGAACACCAGTGGCGAAGGCGACTTTCTGGACTGTAACTGACGCTGAGGCTCGAAAGCGTGGGGAGCGAACAGGATTAGATACCCTGGTAGTCCACGCTGTAAACGATGAATACTAGGTGTCTGGTGTCAAAGCTAGGTGCCGCAGCTAACGCATTAAGTATTCCGCCTGGGGAGTACGCACGCAAGTGTGAAACTCAAAGGAATTGACGGGGACCCGCACAAGCAGCGGAGCATGTGGTTTAATTCGAAGCAACGCGAAGAACCTTACCAGGTCTTGACATCCTTCTGACCGATCCTTAGCCGGATCTTCCCTTCGGGGCAGAAGAGACAGGTGGTGCATGGTTGTCGTCAGCTCGTGTCGTGAGATGTTGGGTTAAGTCCCGCAACGAGCGCAACCCTTGCCTTTAGTTGCCATCAGGTCATGCTGGGCACTCTAGAGGGACTGCCGGTGACAAACCGGAGGAAGGTGGGGATGACGTCAAATCATCATGCCCCTTATGATCTGGGCTACACACGTGCTACAATGGTCGGTACAACGGGCAGCGAAGTCGAGAGATGGAGCGAATCCTAAAAAGCCGATCCCAGTTCGGATTGTGGGCTGAAACTCGCCCACATGAAGTTGGAGTTGCTAGTAATCGCGGATCAGAATGCCGCGGTGAATGCGTTCCCGGGTCTTGTACACACCGCCCGTCACACCATGGAAGTTGGGGGGACCCGAAGCCAGTGATCCAACCGTAAGGAGGAAGCTGTCGAAGGTAAAACCAATGACTGGGGTGAAGTCGTAACAAGGTAGCCGTATCGGAAGGTGCGGCTGGATCACCTCCTTTCTAAGGAGCTAAGTTATACACTGTTTGGTTTTGAGGGATTGTTAATCAATCTTTCAGAACCTTTTATTTCCTTGGGCGTATAGCTCAGCTGGTTAGAGCGCACGCCTGATAAGCGTGAGGCCGATGGTTCGAGTCCATCTATGCCCACCAACAATTTTTCGCCTAGCGAAACTTTGGCCGGAAAAATGTTTGCGAAGCAAGCACAGAAAGGCAAGAGGAAATAAAAAGATTGCACCTTGAAAACTGTATATGTAAGAGTAACACATCGAAAACATTCTGAAGGAATGTTTGGCGAAAGGTTATTGCGAAAGCAATCACCGAAAGCCGAATATCTGAAGGAATAAAAACTAAGGTTAAATAACCATTATGGTCAAGTTATAAAGAGCATAGGGTGGATGCCTTGGCACTAGAAGCCGATGAAGGACGTGGCAAGCTGCGAAAAGTCTTGGGGAGTTGCAAGCAAACATTGATCCAAGAATGTCCGAATGGGGAAACCCACTTAAGGTAATGCTTAAGTACCCGCACATGAATACATAGTGTGTGAGGAGGGAGACCCGGGGAACTGAAACATCTAAGTACCCGGAGGAAGAGAAAGAAAGTATCGATTTTCTTAGTAGCGGCGAGCGAAAAGGAAAGAGGCCAAACCAAATGCTTCGGCGTTTGGGGTTGAGGACAGGCCATAGAGTAGAAGATAACCTAGCTGAAGTGTCTGGAAAGGCACACCGAAGACGGTGAAAGTCCAGTAAGCGAAAGGTGAAGATCGAAAGAGCCTGATCCAGAGTACCACGAGGCACGTGAAACCTTGTGGGAAGCAGGGAGGACCATCTCCCAAGCCTAAATACTCTCTAGTGACCGATAGCGCATAGTACCGTGAGGGAAAGGTGAAAAGAACCCCGGGAGGGGAGTGAAATAGAACCTGAAACCCTATGTTTACAAGCAGTTGAAGCACTTTATATGTGCGACAGCGTACTTTTTGTAGAACGGGCCAACGAGTTACGTTATGCAGCGAGGTTAAGGTATTCAGTACCGGAGCCGCAGCGAAAGCGAGTCTGAATAGGGCGAATAGTTGTATGGCGTAGACCCGAAACCGAGTGACCTATCCATGAGCAGAGTGAAGCTTGAGTAAGATCAAGTGGAGGCTCGAACCCATGTCTGTTGAAAAAGGCTGGGATGACTTGTGGATAGCGGAGAAATTCCAATCGAACTCGGAGATAGCTGGTTCTCCCCGAAATAGCTTTAGGGCTAGCCTCGGAGTGAGTGAACTGGGGGTAGAGCACTGAATTGCCTAGGGGGCTTCACCGCCTACCGAAGCATATCAAACTTCGAATACCAGATTCATATATCCGGGAGTCAGACTGTGGGTGATAAGATTCATAGTCGAAAGGGAAACAGCCCAGACCGTCAGCTAAGGTCCCAAAATATAGATTAAGTGGGAAAGGATGTGGGATTGCACAGACAACCAGGATGTTGGCTTAGAAGCAGCCATACATTTAAAGAGTGCGTAATAGCTCACTGGTCGAGTGGTCCTGCGCCGAAAATTACCGGGGCTCAAATCTATTACCGAAGCTACGGCTTGATACTTAGGTATCAGGGGTAGGGGAGCAATTGTGTACGGGCAGAAGCTATACCGTAAGGAGTGGTGGACTGTACACAAGAGAGAATGTTGGCATGAGTAGCGAGAGGCAGGTGAGAATCCTGCCCGTCGATAGCCTAAGGTTTCCTGGGGAAGGTTCGTCCGCCCAGGGTCAGTCAGGGCCTAAGCCGAGGACGAAAGTCGTAGGCGATGGACAACGGGTGAAGATTCCCGTACCACCGAATTGCGTTTGAGAGAAGGAATGACGCAGGAGGATAAGCAATGCGCACCGTTGGTTGTGTGCGTCTAAGTACAGAGTTAGCCCGATTAGGCAAATCCAGTCGGGAGTGGCGATGTGCGATGGGGAGCGAAATTAAGTAGCGAAGTTGTTGATTTCATACTGTCAAGAAAAGTTTCTATCGAGTAATGAGGTGCCTGTACCGCAAACCGACACAGGTAGGCAAGTAGAGAATACTAAGACGAGCGAGAGAACTATTGTTAAGGAACTCGGCAAAATAACCCCGTAACTTCGGGAGAAGGGGTGCCCCATTAGGTTCAGAGCTAAATGGGGCCGCAGAGAATAGGCCCAAGCGACTGTTTAACAAAAACACAGGTTTCTGCTAAATCGAAAGATGAAGTATAGGAGCTGACGCCTGCCCGGTGCTGGAAGGTTAAGAGGAAGTGTTAGAGTAATCGAAGCATTGAATTGAAGCCCCAGTAAACGGCGGCCGTAACTATAACGGTCCTAAGGTAGCGAAATTCCTTGTCGGGTAAGTTCCGACCCGCACGAAAGGCGTAACGATTTGGGCACTGTCTCAACAATGGACTCGGTGAAATTGTAGTACTGGTGAAGATGCCAGTTACCCGCAGCAGGACGGAAAGACCCCGTGGAGCTTTACTGTAGCTTGGCACTGAGCATTGGTATTGGATGTACAGGATAGGTGGGAGACGTAGAAGCGAGTACGCTAGTATTCGTGGAGTCGCCGTTGGGATACCACCCTTTCAATATCGCTGTTCTAACCTGAAGCCGTAATCCGGCTTAGGGACACTGTCAGGTGGGCAGTTTGACTGGGGCGGTCGCCTCCCAAAGAGTAACGGAGGCGCTCAAAGGTTCCCTCAGTGCGGTTGGAAATCGCGCGAAGAGTGCAAAGGCAAAAGGGAGCTTGATTGCGAGACAGACAAGTCGAGCAAGTACGAAAGTAGGACTTAGTGATCCGGCGGTACCGAATGGAAGGGCCGTCGCTCAACGGATAAAAGCTACCCCGGGGATAACAGGCTTATCTCCCCCAAGAGTCCACATCGACGGGGAGGTTTGGCACCTCGATGTCGGCTCGTCTCATCCTGGGGCTGAAGTAGGTCCCAAGGGTTGGGCTGTTCGCCCATTAAAGAGGCACGCGAGCTGGGTTCAGAACGTCGTGAGACAGTTCGGTCCCTATCCGCTGTGGGCGCAGGAAATTTGAGAGGATCTGTCCTTAGTACGAGAGGACCGGGATGGACGCACCGCTGGTGTATCGGTTGTTCTGCCAAGAGCATGGCCGAGTAGCTACGTGCGGAAGGGATAAGCGCTGAAGGCATCTAAGCGCGAAGCCCCCCTTAAGATGAGATTTCCCATCCGAAAGGAATAAGACCCCTGATAGACTAACAGGTAGATAGGTCCGAGGTATAAGAGTGGTAACATTTTTAGCTGACGGATACTAATAGGTCGAAGACTTGATCAAAAAAAGAGCATTGCCGAAAGGTAAGCGTGTTTCACGAAGTGAAACCTAGAGCGTAAAGTTCAAAACGCAAGCTCAACCTAACAATTCGATGGAAGTGCTTAAACATATACAGTTTTGAAGGTGTAACAACTTTCAAGAAGGTGGTTTTTTCGCCTTAGGGCGAAACCGCAAATTACTCTCGGATGTTTCTGCGAAACACCTGCCGTAATTTGCTAACTATCTGGTGATAATGGCGGAAAGGCTACACCTGTTCCCATCCCGAACACAGAAGTTAAGCTTTCCAGCGCTGATGGTACTTGAGGGGCAGCCCTCTGGGAGAGTAGGTCATCGCCGGTTGTGAGAGAATCACACAAAACGTGAGAAATCACAAAGCTCTACAAACGTAGAGCAACATGGCCCCTTGGTCAAGCGGTCAAGACACCGCCCTTTCACGGCGGTAACAGGGGTTCGATTCCCCTAGGGGTCACCATTTATGGGAGCATAGCTCAGCTGGGAGAGCATCTGCCTTACAAGCAGGAGGTCATAGGTTCGATCCCTATTGCTCCCACCATTTTTTCTACAAGTTATCTTGTGAGATGATTGGTGGAAATAGAAACAATGCGGGTATGGCGGAATTGGCAGACGCGCTAGACTTAGGATCTAGTGTCAACGACGTGGGGGTTCAAGTCCCTCTACCCGCACCAATTTTTTTTGCGGAAGTGGCTCAGTGGTAGAGCATCGCCTTGCCAAGGCGAGGGTCGCGAGTTCGAATCTCGTCTTCCGCTCCAAATATGCGTTAGTAGCTCAGTTGGATAGAGCAACGCCCTTCTAAGGCGTGGGTCTGGGGTTCGAATCCCTACTGACGCACCATTTTTTTTATGTTTTATGGAGGGGTACCGAAGCGGTCATAACGGGGCGGTCTTGAAAACCGTTAGGTGTCAAAGCCACGTGGGTTCGAATCCCACCCCCTCCGCCATAAAGCTTTTTGGGGGCCTTTAGCTCAGTTGGTTAGAGCATCCGGCTCATAACCGGCAGGTCTAGGGTTCGAGTCCCTGAAGGCCCACCACTTCAAAAGGTTGGCTACAGAATTTAGATAGCAATATTATGCCCAGATAGCTCAGTCGGTAGAGCAAGGGACTGAAAATCCCTGTGTCGACGGTTCGATTCCGCCTCTGGGCACCAATTTTTCAAAAAAGACTTACTTCGGTAGGTCTTTTTTGCTATCCTAAAAGACAGCAATTATAATTGTAGGTAATAGAGAATATAACTTTAAATAGCAATAAATAGAATGTCAAAGAGCATAAGAATAGTGAAGCTATCAAAGGGGTGAGTCTGTGGACATTACTAATGATCAGGACCGTTACGATATTATATTTACAAGTAATTTGAATTCGGATGATTTAATGAAAAATCAGAACAACGGGATTGGATCAGAGTCTTGTGTCGCTGGTCATGCTATGGCGACATGGTTTGCTATTCATTTGAGATGCAGGAAGGTTATTGTCATAACTGATACGAATGTGGCTATAACGTTGGAAGATGAACTAAAGAGCTTGATATCTTATATTAGGAAATTAGGATTAGAGGTTCATTATAAGGCTTTAAAGCCTGGAGAAAATAGTAAAACGCTTAAAAATGCAGAAAAAATTTGGGAGCAGATGGCAGAAAGTGAATTTGGTAGAACTGACTTGATGATTGCATTTGGTGGAGGCGTTATTGGAGACTTAGCAGGTTTTTGCGCATCGGTGTATATGAGAGGAATGGCGTTCATACAAATTCCAACAACACTTTTGGCTCAAATCGATAGTAGTATTGGCGGGAAAGTCGCTGTTAATCTAACTCAGGGTAAGAATCTTGTGGGGTCATTTTACAATCCAGAGTTGGTGATTATGCATGGCAAATTTCTAAAAACTTTGCCGAATTCAGTCTTGTCAGATGGCATTGGAGAATTAATTAAATACGGGTATTTAGGCAATCCTGAATTGCTGAATACGCTTAAATACTTTGGCGATATTAATGGTTTCAAAAACGCTATTGAAAATGATATGGTTTTATTTGATGATATGATTCAACTGGCGTTGCGAACAAAAAAAGTTGTTGTAGAAAATGATTTTAAAGAAATGGGAATTAGGAAGTATCTAAATTTTGGTCATACTATTGGGCATGCTATTGAAAGTGGAGAGAATTTTAAAATAAGTCATGGCCATTGTGTTGCAAATGGTTGTCTTTGGGCACTAAGAATTGCAGGAAAGTGGGACGACTACTACTTTTTGAGATCTTTGATGGACAGCTATGGAATTCCTGTTCTTTTGGAAATAGACGTAAGTAGAATAATGGTATATCTTAGAAGAGATAAAAAGTCTGAAAATAATGGTGTTAATTTTATATTGACGAACTCTGTGCAAGGGCATATAGAGAATCAGGAAAAAATTAGCATGGTGGATACAAGACAACTAATCTTGGCACAATATAAGGAAAATAGTAATTTGTCTGATGAAGAATTTTTGTTAAAGATTAAAAATAGTGCAAGGATTCAATGGTTTTCTTTTGATGAACTTCAAAAGAAATTGAGTGTTCTAGCAGAAAGGTAAAATTTATGAAGCAATCAAAAGGGAACGAAGCAGTTAAAATTACAGCGGCTTACCTTGGCGGCGAAGTTAAAGTGCCCTCTTCAAAAAGTATTGGACATAGAATTCTAATTTGTGCAGCATTGGCTGATGGAGAAAGCTGTATTACAGGGATAAATATGAGTAAAGATATACAAGCCACAATGGAGGCTTTATCTGCATTAGGCGCAACAATTCTCAGAGGGAATGCTTCAGATTCAAGTACCTATATAGTTCGTGGAATAAGGCGTGAAGTAAACCTTAAAGATCCTATTATAATTAATTGCTATGAGTCAGGCTCTACATTGAGATTTCTTTTGCCTGTAGGCTTGTCTATATCCGACAAACTAACTTTTATAGGTGAAGGTCGTTTAATAGAGCGGCCTATTGATGAATATTTTCCAATATTTAAGGCATGTCAAATCAATTGGAATTATTCTGGTCAATTGCCAATTGACTTAGAAGGATACTTAAAGGCAGGCCAGTACAGTCTGTCTGGCGCTGTAAGTTCTCAATATACAACGGGTATGCTTTTAGCTGCCCCTTTGTGGCACGGTGATACTGAAATCAGTATACAGGGAAAAATGGAATCCCAAGGCTATTTAGACCTTACCCATTGAGGTTATGGAAAAGTTTGGTGTCAATGTTCAGCGCCAAGGTTATCAATCATTTTTAATAAAGGCTTCAGAGGGGTATAAAGCGACTGAAGTAGAGGTTGAAGGTGATTTTTCTCAGGGGGCATTTTGGATTGTTGCAGGGATTATTGGCAATCGGGTCATTCGCATTCGTGGATTAAATCCTAAAACCGTTCAAGGTGATGGGGTGGTTCTTCAATTGATAGCACAAATGGGAGGTCTATTTGTTTGGGAAGAGGATATATTAATTGTCTATCCATCTAAAACAAAGGGAATGGTAATTGATGCTTCTCAATGCCCAGATTTAATACCAATATTGTGTGTACTTGCCTCTCAAAGCGAGGGCGTAACCCACGTTGTAAATGGTCAGAGATTGCGAGTGAAAGAGTCGGACCGTATTTTGTCTACTGTAACTGAACTAAGCAAATTAGGCGCTGACATTGTTGAGACAAAGGATGGTATGATTGTCAGAGGTAAGTCTACCTTAAAGGGTGGGTGTGAGGTTTACAGTTGGAATGATCATCGAATAGTGATGTCCATGGCTATTGCAGCGACAATTTGTGAAAAACCGGTCTTCATAAAGGGATATGATGCTGTCCAAAAGTCATATCCTGATTTCTTTAAAGACTTTGTCAGTCTGGGTGGATTAATTGAGCTTTAAACGTGTATAGAAAGACTTAGAGGAAAGAGGTGAATTGTAATGGGAAGTGTTATTGGAAAAAACCTTAAACTCACAATTTTTGGAGAATCTCATGGCGCTGGTGTAGGAGCTGTTATTGATGGTTTTCCACCAGGGGTTTTGATAGATGAGGTTGGCATTCGAAGAGAATTAGATCGCAGACGTCCTGGTCAAAACAATTGGAGTACGCCACGTAGTGAAAGTGACTTACCACAAGTTATCAGCGGAATCTATAAGGGTTATTCTACAGGGACTCCTATTGCAGTGATATTTAAAAACCAAGATACCAAAAGTGTTGATTACGAAAATGTTGAAATTCATGATCGTCCTTCCCACGGAGATTATACAGGTAGGGTTAAGTATAAAGGATTCAACGATCCTAGAGGGGGCGGACACTTTTCAGGAAGATTGACAACGGGCATAGTTTACGCTGGAAGTTTGGCGAAACAAGTATTGGCGGCTGATTATGGAATCAGTATTAAGGGGCATATAAGCCAAGTGGGCACAGTAAAAGATTTAGATATTGAGAAAGCAATTTCAGAGTCACGATTACTGAACAGCGAGTTTCCAATGTATGATGACAGTAAGGCCGTAGAGGCAATGGCGTTGATTGAACAGACGCGAAAGAATCAAGACTCTATAGGGGCAAAAATTTCTGTAGCTGCGATAGGAATGCCTGTAGGTTATGGAAATCCTATTTTTGATAATATTGAAAGTTACTTATCTAGCGCCATATTCAGTATTCCTGGTGTGAAAGGCGTATCTTTTGGGTCGGGTTTTGACGTGATTGAAATGTGCGGTTCTCAAGGAAACGACCGATTCATTTCTAAAGATGGGAAAGTAATGACAGAAACAAATCATAGTGGTGGCATTAATGGTGGTATTACCAATGGGATGCCTATTACTGTACATGTAGCTATCAAGCCGACACCATCCATTGGAATGGTTCAAGATACACTAAAAGGAAATGGTGAAATGGGACCATTAAAGATAAAAGGGCGACACGATCCGTGTATTGGACCAAGAGCCCTTCCTGTTATAGAGGCAATACTTGCATTTGCCCTTTTAGATATTATCTTGTGTCAACAAAACTAGAGACACTTTTGTCGGTGTAATTATAGGCAGAAAGAAGCGTGAACTATTATGAGCAAAGAAAATCTCATCAACCTAAGGAAAGAAATTGATGAAATAGATCGTGATCTCCTTGACTTAATTGTCAAACGATTTGAGTGTGCTATTCAGATTGCAATAATTAAGGATTCTGAGGGCATAGCCCTTTACGACCCAGATAGAGAAGCTGCTATTTTGAGACAACTCAGTGTACGACTCGGAGAAAATGAATCTATTTTTGAAATAGTCTCTGTTTTTGAAAGTTTGCTGGCTTTGAGTAAGAAAGCTCAAAAGAAGGTATTGGAAGCCTCTAACATAAAAAAAGACTGAAGCTAAGCCTCGGTCTTTTTTTATGTTGGATTTAGGAGTAAAAATGATAGTGTATTTAAGGGTGGCGTGACTCGAAATTCATTTTTATATTGAATAATAAGTTTAAGAGATTTTTTTTGGTGAGTAATTTATATTGACCAGAATAATGCCCAAAATAGTCATGAGTAGGGCCACTAGAGTCATACTGGTAAGTGATTCCCCAGCAATAAACAGAGCGGAGAGAATAGAACCCCATAAAGGCGTCTCAAATTTGAAAATGGAAACTCTGCTAACCTTATTGTGTTTAAGCAGTACATACCAAATGGTATAAGCAAATCCAGATATAAAGGCCAACCACAGAAAAATAGGGAAACTGACGAGATTGAAATGAATTTGATTACCGCCAGCAAGGGGTAAGGATGCAAAAATCATTATGAGGGAACCAAAGAACAGTTGATAAGCATTACATTTGACGGGGTTAATGTCAGAACTAGTTTCTTTAGCATAAATATTAGCTACAGCACCTATAAAAGAAGAGATAATGAGGACACCTTCTCCGAGGAAGGTAAATTGACTTTGAAAGCCGCCTTTTCCAAAATTCATGAATATAACCCCAGTGAAGCCAATCACTAGTCCGAGTATTTTATTGAGGGTGAGTTTATCGTCTTTATAATAAAAATGTGGCAGGATCAGAGAAAAGAAAGTGCCTGTAGCTGTGAGGATTGAACCGATCACACCCGTGGTATTGCCTACACCTACATAGAAAAAGATATACTGGATAGTGGTTTGAAAAAGCCCTAGGGTGAGAAGCGGTAAAATTTCTGACTTTTTTAGCTTCCAATCCATGCGAGTGATCATCATGAAAGCAAAAGTAAAGAGTGAAGCCAAGAAAAAGCGGTAACCTGCAAATTGCATTTTTACTGACCAAGGGCTGTTAGCGATGTTGAGCAGTCCATAACTTACTTTAAGAGATGGAAAAGCGCTTCCCCATAGAAAACAGGAGAAAGTTGCAAGTAAGGCAATAACAAGGGGTCTACTAAATATGTTTACCTTCTGGTTTTTATCAGAGGGTTGAGACAAATAAGATTTCATAAAGTGCTCCAATCTGAAAATAATTACGAATGACTTGACGATAGTAATATTGAACCATGTTTATCATAACAAATTATTTAGAGTTACGAAACATCTGCATTTTTGTAACGGATTTTAAACTTGTCATTCCTTCTAATTGGTTTATAGTATAAGATGGAAGGTATAGGAATAGGAAACGGGGTGTTGATTTTGGATTTAGTCATGTGGGTTATATCAAACGTTAGAATTATGGATGTTATTGACATTTTAATTGTTGCGTTTGTGTTTTATAAAATTCTCTTGCTCATAAAAGAAACCAGAGCCGAACAGTTGATAAAGGGCTTGATTATTTTATTGGTCATGCTGAAATTATCGGAATGGGCCAAGCTTTATGTGGTCCATTATATTTTAATGAATACCATGACACTGGGCGTTGTCGCTTTACTAATTGTATTTCAACCAGAGCTTAGACGTGCCCTTGAGTATATTGGCCGTTCAAAATTCCTTTCAAAGGGGATGGAAGCTACGGATGAAGGTTTCAACAGTATGGTGACCAACTTGGTAAATGCGGTGGGCAGTCTTTCAAGAGAGAAAATTGGTGCATTAATTGTCATCGAAAGAGAAACGGGTCTTAACGAAATTGTTCATACTGGGGTAAAAATTGATGGGAATATTTCTTCTGGTCTCTTGATTAACATATTTATACCCAATACGCCTCTACACGATGGGGCGGTTATAATTAGAGGGGATCGGATTATGGCAGCAGGTTGTTTCTTGCCGCTTTCGGAGACTCAGAGCATTAGTAAAGAGCTAGGGACTAGACACAGAGCGGCGATTGGAATTGCAGAGCAGTCAGATGCCATTGTTATAGTCGTTTCTGAAGAAACAGGAGCCATTTCTGTTGCGATGAATGGTAAGTTGACAAGACACTTAGACAATAATGGTTTGACCAATGTTATTCGAAAAGGATTTACATCTGTTCAGCCTAAACCGCTAATCAAAAAGAGGTGGATATTTAAAAATGATGTCACTGAAAAAGATTGATGTTTATAAGCACAAATTTAATGAGAGTAATTTTAAAAAGAAGACCATGCCTAAAATTTTGTCTTTGATGTTTGCTATAATCTTTTGGCTCTATGTTATGGACCAGGTCAATCCAGAAATCGTAAGAACAATACCTAATCTATCTGTTGAGATTCTAAATGAAGAGATTATTCAGAGTGGCGGCTATGTGATTCTTGAAGAAAATGTGCCAGAGGTATCGGTAAAGATAAAAGGGCGAAGAAAAGCGGTCATGAACATTAAGCCAGAGGATATTATTCTTTCAGCAGATGTAAAAGATTTTTATAAGGGTGCGAATTATTTTCCTATTATTAAGAAAATATTCTCGGATAATGTAACTATTGAGAGTTTGTCGGAAAATAAAATTCAAATGACAATTGATAGGCTAACAGAAGCGACTAAGGACATTACCATAAAGACCACTGGAAAATTAAATGAAGGTGAGAGCTTAGGTGAGATAGTTTTGTCACCTAAACAGGTTGTGGTTAAAGGACCGGAAACTAGCATAAAAGCTGTAGCGGGTGTCTTAGGGGAGTTAGACTTAAGTACTGTTGAGAACAACGTTGTGACCAATATTAACCTTAAAGCAGTAGATAAAAACGGTCAAGTCGTTCAGGGTGTAACGCTGAGTAGTATGAGTGTTTCGGCCACATTAGGGGTTCTTAAAGAGAATACAGCGGAGGTTCAAGCAACTTTGACTGGAAGTGTTCCAAGTGGTTATAAAATCACACAGGTAGATATTTTACCTCAGTCAGTGGCTCTTAAAGGGAAAGCGGATAAATTTGTTTCAACGGCTATCATTAAAACGAAAGCTATTGATGTCAGCAGTTTCACCTCTAGCCAAGATTTAAATGTGGCACTGGATATTCCAACGGGCAGCGAATATTTGGATTTGCCTAAAACGGTTAAGGTGCATCTGACGGTAGAAAAGATAGTAGAGAAGGAATTTATTTTGGTAGCGAGCCAGATCAAATGGCTTAATGTCCCTGCGGGAATTACAGTAAGTTTAGCGGATCCAAATCGTAAAGTAACTGTGAAGGTCAAAGGGGTCAGTACGGCGATAGAAAAACTTTCAGAAGGAAATATTCAGCTAGATGGTGATGCAGGTGACTTAGGAGAGGGGATGCAGAGAATCAAAATTGAGGGTTCTTGCAGTCTAGATACGGAGTCTATTACTGTTGTACCAAATGAAATAGAAGTTGAAGGTGTAAAAAACTAAAGGAGATCCGGCATGAAAAAAGAGATTGAACTGATTCTAGATTCGACTCATGATGCTATGATTGCAGTCAACAAGAAAGGCATAATCACTATTTTTAACAAAGCGGCTAGCCTATTGACTGGAAAAGACTCCGAAACTGCTATTGGAAATCAAATTGAAGAGATTGTTGAAAATACCCGTCTGCCATTTATATTGAAGACGGGTATTTCTGAACTCAACCAACAACAGCAGTTAAGAGACATTGTCATCATTACGAATCGGATGCCTGTCAGAAATGAGAAGGATGAGATTATTGGCGCTATAGCAGTATTTAGAGATATTTCTGAGGTCTTGGTCTTGGCAGAAGAAATAACCAATCTGAAGCAAATACAGGGACTGATGAGCGCAATTTTTAATGCGACTCAAGATGCTATTTCTGTTGTAGATGAAAAGGGCTATGGCGTTTTGATTAATCCTGCCTACACAAGACTTACGGGCTATTCTGAAAAGGACATTATAGGGAGACATTGCACTGTTGATTTAAGTGAAGGAGACAGTGTCCATTTAAAGGTTCTTGACACAGGGCAGCCTGTGAAGAGCACGAGAATTCGGACAGGACCTCTCAAAAAAGAAGTGCTGGTTGAAGCGGCACCTATAATGGTAGACGATGAGCTTAAGGGCAGCGTAGCGGTGATACACGATTTGTCTGAAATTAACCGCTTGATTGTGGAATTGGATCAAGCCAAGCAAATTATTAGAAATTTAGAAGCCAAGTATACTTTTGACGATATTAAAGGGCGAAACGGTGGACTCCTTGCAGCGGTTGAAAAAGCCAAGATGGCAGCGGAAACCCCTGCGACGATTATATTAAGGGGAGAAAGTGGTACTGGCAAGGAATTATTTGCCCATGCCATACATAATGCAAGCACCCGAAAATTTAACCAATTTGTCCGCGTCAATTGCGCTGCACTGAGCGAAAGTCTTCTTGAAAGTGAATTGTTCGGGTACGAAGAAGGTGCCTTTACAGGGGCAATGAAAGGCGGCAAAGTAGGGTTGTTCGAAAGAGCTCATAGAGGCACTATTTTTATGGATGAAATAGGAGAAATCAGTGTATCTATGCAGTCCAAACTCCTTCGTGTCTTACAGGAAAAAGAAGTTGTCAGAGTGGGAGGAACCAAATCTATTCCCGTGGATGTAAGGGTTCTCTCGGCAACAAATGTGGATTTAGAAAGAGCCGTTTCTGAAGGTGTTTTTAGAAAGGATCTTTATTATAGACTGAATGTGTTTCCTATTCAGATTCCGTCCCTGCGAGAGCGAAAAGAAGACATGCCAGAATTGGTGAACTTTTTAATTCAAAGGTACAATCAAGAGTATGGACGCAATGTCAGTGATATTTCTGACGAAGCCATGGAGCTAATCTATGGCTATGATTGGCCAGGGAATATTCGAGAGTTGGAGAATTTTGTAGGTCGTGCAATGATTAACATGAAAATTGGTGAAAAAAACCATTAATTCCAGTCATTTGCCAGTAGTGGCTCAAATAAAAGTCAACCCGACTAAGGAAAGATATCAATTGGCTTTAGAAAATGCCCTTGAACTTTCCGATGAATTTGATCAAAAACCCCTTAATGATTTATTGGCAGAGGCAGAGGAAAAAATCATTAGAGCTACGCTCAAGTCCTGCAAGGGCAACCGAGAGATGGCTGCCACAAGGCTAAATATTTCTATCAGGAGCTTGTACTACAAGTTGCAAAAATTTGCACTTGAATAAAGAAAAATGCAAATTTTTGCATGAAAAATATTGCAGTCACTTCATATTGAGCCATCTTATGTGGGATAGTCTTTGCCCCGCAAAGTCTTACTGGGGGGATGGTTCATTGTGTATGCTGCTTTTTTTGTTTTTTGGCACGGGAATTGCGATAGTAAGTTATGTGGTAAGAGTTTTGCTAAAATATTCGGAGGTGACTCATGTCAAGAGTACATGCATTGATTATTAATCCTGGATCAACGTCAACAAAAGTTGCTATTTTTTCAAACAACGAAAATTTGATCCAACATAATTTGAATCATTCCACTGAAGACCTTGATAAGTTTGAACATATCACAGATCAATATGAGTACCGAAAAAATATGATTATTGAGTGGATGAACAAAGAAGGTTATAGTCTTGATACTCTTAGTGCAGTTATTGGTAGAGGTGGACTCCTCAGACCAATGCCAAGTGGGACTTACACTGTAACACCAACAATGATTGAAGACCTAAAAGTAGGCATTCAAGGGGACCATGCTTCAAACCTTGGTGGTATTATTGCAAGAAGTATTGCAGACACTGCAGGGGTTGAAGCTTATATTGTGGATCCTGTGGCAGTTGATGAATTTGAGCCAATTGCTCGTATTTCAGGTATGCCAGAACTGGTTAGAAAATCCTTGGTCCACGCATTAAACATCAAAGCTATCGCTCATAATGTGGCAGATGAAAAAGGCGTGAAACTAGAAGACCTCAATTTAATTGTGGCACATCTTGGCGGCGGCATTTCAATTGTTCCGATGAAGCATGGCAAAATAATTGATGCTAATAACGCTAACGAAATGGGACCTATGTCTCCTGAACGTACGGGCGGACTTCCTGTAGGCGATTTAATTAAACTTTGTTATTCAGGAAAATTTAATGATAAAGAAATGAAAGTTAAAATTCGCGGCAAAGGTGGTTTGGTTGCATACTTAGGCACAAACGATGCCCGTGAAGTTCTTAAAAAGATTGAAGCAGGAGACAAAGAGGCCAAACTTGTCTTTGAAGCGATGGGTTACCAAATTGCCAAGGAAATTGGCGCGTGTGCTTCTGTACTCCACGGAAAAGTAGATGCTGTGGTTTTAACAGGTGGCGTAGCGTACAGTAAATTCTTAACGGACTATATCGAAGAACATGTCTCTTTTATTGCCCCAGTGATTATTAAACCGGGTGAAGATGAAATGAAGGCACTTAACGAAGGCTATCTCAGAGTTTCTAGCGGAGAAGAAAAAGCCTTAATATATGAAAATGAGGTGGCGTTATAATGATCAAGAGTTTTGATGAAGTATTAAAAGTTGCTAAAGAGAGAGGTCCTAAAATCCTTTCCGTTGCTTGTGCACAAGACGATGACGTTATGCTCGCTGTTGAAAATGCAAGAAAAGCAGGCATTGTAGAAGCTATTTTAGTCGGTGACCTTGAGGCGATTACTGAGGTGTGTAAACAACACAACATCGAATTGAAAAACTACGAAATCATTGATATCAAAGATATGACGGAAGCATCTTACAAGGCAGTTGAATTGGTTTCAAGCGGCAAAGCTAATTTAGTGATGAAGGGCTTGGTAGATACTTCAATCGTACTTAAAGCTGTTTTGGATAAAGAAATTGGTCTTAGAACTGGAAATGCACTTAGCCATGTGGCCGTTTTCGACGTCCCTAATTTCCCTAGACTGCTTTATGTGACAGATGCGGCAATGAATATTGCTCCAGATGCAGATACTAAAAAACAAATTATTGAAAACTCTGTGGTTGTTGCCAATGCGCTAGACCTTCAAGAACCAAACGTTGGTGTTATTTGTGCTAAAGAAAAAGTAAATGCGAAAATGCCGGCTACAGTAGATGCTGAAATTTTGGTCAACATGTATAAAGAAGGCAAAATCAAAGGTTGTAAAGTAGGCGGACCATTTGCCCTTGATAATGCAATTTCTGAAGAAGCGTCTAGAATCAAAGGGATGAAAGATCCAATGGCTGGGAAAGTGGATATTCTTCTTTGTCCAACGATTGAAACGGGCAATGTGCTCTACAAAGCCCTTACCTTCCTTGCAGGTGCCAGAAGTGCTGGTATTATTGTAGGTGCTAAGGCACCGATTGTATTGACTTCTAGAGCTGATGATGACGACAGCAAGCTTAATTCTATTGCGCTTGGCGTTCTCATGGCTGCAATTATGTAAATATTTATTATTAGGGGGATATGAATGAATACTTTTAGAATATTAACCATCAATCCAGGTTCTACTTCAACTAAAATTGCAGTTTTTGACAATGACAAATGTGTTTTCGAAACGACTTTAAACCATCCTGCTGACGAGATTGGCAAATACGAGAAAATCATCGATCAATACGACTTCAGAATGGAAGTTATTTTAGATACTTTAAATGAACAAGGTTTCAATCTTCAAAACTTAAGTGCCGTTGTAGGTCGTGGCGGTCTTTTAAAACCAATTGAAGGTGGCACTTATGCCGTTAACGACATGATGCTTGAAGATTTAAAAGTGGGCCTTATGGGTGAACATGCTTCAAACCTTGGCGGTATCATCGCTCATGAAATTGCTTCAAAACTCAACATTCCATCTTTCATTGTTGACCCAGTTGTCGTAGATGAACTTCAAGATGTTGCTCGCGTTTCAGGTATGCCTGACATTAAAAGAGTTTCAATCTTCCATGCCCTTAACCAAAAAGCAGTTGCTAGAAGAGCAGCGGTAGAAATGGGCAAAGACTACCATGACATCAACTTGATTGTTGCGCACTTAGGTGGCGGCATTTCAGTTGGCGCTCACAGAAAAGGTCATGTGGTTGACGTAAACAATGCGTTAGATGGTGAAGGTCCTTTCTCTCCTGAGAGAACTGGCGGTCTTCCTGTTGGGGATTTGGCTAAGCTATGTTTCTCAGGCAAATTTACACACAACGAAATGAAAAAGAAAATCAAAGGCAGCGGTGGTTTGGTTGCTTACTTAAATACAAACGATGGCCGTGTGGTCACAAAAATGATTGAAGATGGCGATAAAAACGCTGAATTGGTTTACAAAGCCATGGCTTATCAAGTCGCTAAAGAAATTGGCAGCTGTGCGGCGGTCCTCAAAGGAAAAGTAGACGGCATTGTTATTACGGGCGGTATTGCTTTCGATAAGACATTTGTATCGTGGGTAACAGAAGCTGTTGAATTCATCTCTAAAATTTATGTTTATCCTGGTGAAGGTGAAATGCAAGCCCTTGCTGAAGGTGGTCTTAGAGTTTTAAACGGAGAGGAAGCTGCACAGATCTACAAGTAATTAGGAGGATCTATGCTTAACGATAAAAGAATTCGTATCATTATTGGACACTATGGCAGTGGTAAAACGGAGTTTGCAGTCAATTACGTCATGAGGCTTGCTGAAAATGGCAATAAAGTCGCAATTGCAGACATGGATGTGGTTAACCCCTATTTCCGTTCAAGGGAAAAAGCGGGGATGATGACTGAGGCAGGTGTTAAAGTTATCAGTGGTAGTTTAGGCCATCATGCCAATTTAGATTTGCCTATGGTATCAGCGGAAGTTTCAGCACCTCTTCAAGATCATAGTTATGACCTTGTGATGGATGTTGGCGGGGATGCTATCGGTGCCAGAAGTATTGCAAGATTTAGAAACTACTTTATACCAGGGGATTATGACATGTTTTGTGTCATCAATCGCTACCGACAAGATACTCAAACTGTGGAAGGCGTTCTCGCTCACATTCGCTCTATTGAAGGGATTGTGGGGGCAAGGGTCACAGGTTTGATAAATAACACACATTTACTTCGAGACACTTCTGTTGAAGACGTCATGTATGGACAGGAGCTTGTAGAAGCGGTTTCAAAGGAACTGGAAATCCCTATCAAATACGTCTGCATACTAGAGAAGGCCGCCCACCATTTGCCTTCGGATTTAAACGGGGAAGTGTTCCCCATCAAGATGTATATGAGAGAGGATTGGATGTAAACTAAAGGAGGGTTAAATTTGGCTAAGGCAAGAGGTACAGTAATTTTCAACGAAGACATCTGTAAGGGTTGTGGTCTTTGCGTAGTGGCTTGTCCTGTGAAAATCGTGACACTTGACACAACAAGAATCAACAAAAAAGGGTATAGTCCAGCTACTGTTGTAGAAATGGACAAATGTATCGGCTGTGCAAACTGTGCAACAATGTGCCCTGACTGCGTGATCACTGTTGAAAGAGTCATGGAATAATTCATAGGGAGGGAAATAGAATGGCTAAAGTTTTGATGAAAGGTAATGAAGCAATAGGGGCTGCTGCTATTAAAGCAGGTTGTCGTTACTTCTTCGGTTATCCAATTACACCTCAGAACGAAATACCTGAATATATGGCAAAAGAAATGCCAAAAGTAGGCGGCGTTTTCGTACAAGCTGAATCTGAAGTTGCTGCAATCAATATGGTGTACGGTGCTGCTGGTGCTGGCGCAAGAGTTATGACATCTTCATCTTCTCCTGGTATTGCATTAAAGCAAGAGGGAATTACTTATTGTGCAGGCGCGGAACTTCCTGCTGTTATTGTTAGTATTTCAAGAGGCGGCCCTGGTCTTGGTGGTATTCAACCATCACAAGCAGACTACAACCAATCTACAAGAGGCGGCGGTAACGGCGACTATAAAACATTGGTTTACGCACCAGCTAACCTTCAAGAAATGGTTGACTTCGTTCAAGATGCTTTTGACGCTGCAGATTACTATAGAAACCCAGTTATGGTTCTTGGTGATGGCATGATTGGTCAAATGATGGAGCCAATTGAATTCAAAGAGATTACTGGTGGTAGAGCGCTTCAACCTAAAACTTGGGCGACAGATGGCATGAAAGGCAAGAGAAAGAAGAACATTATTAACTCTTTAGCCCTTGACCCGGCTGAGCTTGAAAAACATAATTTCAAACTCCAAGAAAAATATAACGAAATGAAAGAAAAAGAAGTTCGCTATGAAATGTACAATATGGAAAATCCAGAATTGGTAATTGTTTCTTACGGTACAACTTCAAGAATCGTTAAAAATGCCATTGCTGATCTTAAAGCGGAAGGGATCAATGTTGGTCTGATCAGACCAATTACTTTGTGGCCTTTCCCTGAAAAGGCATTCAACGAAATTCCTGCATCATGTAAAGGTCTTTTATCTGTTGAAATGTCTATGGGTCAAATGGTTGACGATATTAAGATTGCAACTGCAGGTCGTTTACCTGTCAGCTTCTTCGGTAGAACAGGCGGTATGATTCCTTCTCCTGAAGAAATTGTTGCTGCTGTTAAAGAAACAATCGGAGGTGCAAAATAATGAGCGTTGTATTCCAAAAAACAAAAGGCTTAACAGCTAAAGAAACGCACTACTGTCCTGGTTGTACACACGGGATTATCCATAGATTAGTCGCTGAAGTTTTAGAAGAACTCGGCGTTTTAGAAACATCTATCGGTGTTGCACCTGTAGGTTGTTCAGTTCTTGCTTATGAATACTTCGATTTTGATATGCAAGAAGCTTCACACGGTAGAGCACCTGCTGTAGCAACTGGTATCAAACGTGTTACACCTGAAAATACAGTTTTCACTTACCAAGGAGACGGCGACCTTGCTTCTATTGGTACGGCTGAAATTGTACACGTTGCTCATAGATCTGAAAAACTCACAACAATTTTTGTTAATAATGCAATCTACGGCATGACAGGTGGTCAAATGGCGCCAACGACTCTTATTGGTCAAAAAGCGACTACAGCGCCACTTGGCAGAACGGCTGCAGCAAATGGTTTCCCACTTAGAATCGCTGAAATGATTGCGACAATTGACGGCGCTGTATTTGTTGAAAGAGTTTCTGTCCACAATCCTGCTGCGGTAAGAAATGCTAAAAAAGCGATTAAAAATGCCTTCCAATGCCAACTTGATGGTAAAGGCTTTGCTTTAGTAGAAGTCCTTTCTACATGCCCTACAAACTGGGGTATGACACCTGCAAACTCGCTTACTTGGCTTGAAGACAATATGATTCCTTACTATCCGTTAGGGAATTTAAAAAAACCAGAGGAGGACAAATAATATGTTGAATGAGAAGGTTATTTGCGCTGGTTTTGGTGGTCAAGGCGTTATGTCTATGGGTCAATTAATGACTTATGCAGGTATGCTTGAAGGCAAAGAAGTATCTTGGTTGCCTTCTTATGGTCCTGAAATGCGTGGCGGTACTGCAAACTGCAACGTTATTATTTCTGAAAAACCAATCGGGTCACCGGTTATCACAACAGATGCAACTTCTGCAATCATCATGAACTTGCCATCCCTTGACAAGTTTGAAGCAGATGTTAAATCTGGCGGCACAGTCTTCATCAACAGCTCTTTGATCGAAAGAAAAGTAAGCCGTGATGATCTTAAAGCCTACTATATTCCTGCGAATGAGTTAGCAACTGAACTTGGTAACTATAGAGTTGCTAACATGGTAATGCTTGGTGCATATCTTGAAATCTTCAAACCTGTTGAAGTAAAAAGCGTTCTTGAAGCTTTCAAAAAAGTTTTCGGTGAAGGCAAAGCACATTTAGTACCACTCAATGAAAGCGCTCTTCTTAAAGGTGCTGAAGCAGTAAAAAATATGTAATAATTCGTGCAAGGTGATATTCAGATCGCCTTACGGAAATGAGTAATAGGGGTTAATCGTTTTCAGCACATATAGAAAAGGACTGTCATGATGGGTAGGGGTGCCTAATTTGACGGTCCTTTTTGTTGCTTAAAACCGTTGATGCAAGAAGAGGGACGGCGCTTGTCTAACGGGACAGGCTCTAGGTTGAAGTCAAAGATATGAAAGAGTATAATATAGTTTAGAGAACAAATGAGAAGCTAATTGATAATATATTAAATTAAAGAAATTATAGGGGGTAAGATGGGTAAGTTATTTGGTACGGATGGTGTTAGAGGTATTGCGAATATTGAGTTAACCAATGAGTTGGCATATAAGCTCGGTAAGTTTGGTGCAAGCGTTTTGACAAAGGAGACACATCACAAAGCGAGAATCCTCATAGGCAAAGATACAAGAGTATCTGGAGATATGTTGGAATCTGCTTTGATTGCAGGTATATTATCGGCAGGCTGTGATGTTATTAAAGTGGGTGTGGTGCCGACACCAGCAATTGCCTACTTGGTGAGGCATCTTAAAGTGGACGCTGGGGTAATGATCTCTGCTTCTCATAATCCTGTGGAATACAACGGCATCAAATTCTTTAATGGAGACGGGTTTAAACTTTCCGACGGTATAGAAGCGGAAATTGAAGACTACATTCTCAACGACAAAGAATTGGGGCAAGTTCTTAGTGGAACTGAAATTGGTAGAAAGACAGAAGTTTATAAAGCGGGGGAACTTTATTCAGAATACGTCCGAGGCACGGCATTTTCCGATTTGACGGGTTTAAAAGTTGCTATCGACTGTGCCAACGGCGCTGCATTTAATGTGGCTCAACAAGCTTTAAAAGCGCTAGGGGCTGATGTAGATGCTTTCTACAATCAACCTGATGGGTTCAACATTAATAAAGAATGTGGTTCTACCCATACTGAGGTCATTGGTAAAATTGTAAGAGAAGGCAAATATCATGTAGGTTTGGCATTTGACGGGGATGCGGACCGTTTATTAGCAGTAGATGAAAACGGTGAGCTAGTAGATGGCGATAAAATTATGACTATCTGTGGCATCAATATGAAAAGTAGAGGCATACTTCCTAAAGACACAGTTGTAACTACGGTTATGAGCAATATTGGAATGGATGAGGCTTTTAAGAAAAATAGTCTAAATGCAGTAAAATCCAAAGTTGGTGACAGATACGTCCTTGAGGAAATGCTAAAAGGCGGCTACGCCCTTGGTGGCGAACAATCGGGCCATATTATTTTCCTTAACACAAATACGACGGGAGACGGTCTTATGACGGCTGTTCAACTTCTTTGTGTCCTTAAGGAGAGCGGTAAGAAGATGTCAGAGTTGGCGTCTGTGATGACGATTTATCCACAAGTTCTTAAAAATGCACACGTTAGAACTGAAAATAAAAATGCCTATATGAATGATGAAGTTATTATGGAAAAAATTAAAGAAGTCGAGACTTATTTCCACGGAAATGGTCGTGTCCTCATTAGACCTTCAGGTACTGAACCTCTTGTTCGAGTAATGATTGAAGGCGATGATTTAGCCGTTTTAGAGCGTTACGCAGGTGAACTCAAGGCTTTGCTTGAAATGAGACTAGGATAAGCCTAAAGAGTTACCTTCACTTTTAGGAGGGACTAGAATGAATACACAAGCACTTATGGCAGGTTTAATTTTTATAGCAATTTATGGTCTGATTATTTCTGAAAAAGTGAACCGAGCGGCAGTGGCGGTATTTGGTGCTGCGCTGATGGTTTTGTTAGGAATTGTGGCAGAATCAAATGTTGTTGGATTTATCGATTTTGGAACCATTGGTCTTTTAATTGGTATGATGGTGATTGTCAATATTATGAAGAAGACAGGGGTCTTTGAGTATTTAGCTATAAAATCAGCCAAGCACGCTAAGGCTGATCCTTGGATGATTCTCATATCTTTTGCGATCATTACGGCAATTTCGTCGGCACTTCTAGACAATGTAACGACGATACTGCTTATAGCGCCAGTGACTTTTGTTATTACTGAAACCCTTAGAATAGATCCCTATCCATTTATATTGGTGGAGGTCATGATGGCCAATATTGGAGGGACGGCAACTTTAGTCGGAGATCCTCCTAATATTATGATTGGTAGCGCCAATGGTTTAGGATTTCTAGATTTTATCACTAACTTAGGACCAGTAGTTCTCATTATTTCTATAACCACCTTATTGATTATAAAATTCACAGTTGGGAATAAACTTCATGTGACTGAAGAAAATAAAGAAAAAATCATGGGTTTTGATGATACCAAAGCGATTAGAAATCATAAACTACTGTTTAAATCAGTTGTAGTGCTTGTTTCGACCATACTGGGATTTATCTTTCACAGTACTTTGCACCTTGAATCTGCTACGGTTGCTTTGTCGGGGGCGGCCATTTTGCTCTTTATCAGCGGAATCGATCCAGAAGATGTTTTTATGGATATTGAATGGACTACTATATTCTTCTTTATCGCATTGTTCGTATTGGTTGGAGGTTTAGAAGAAGCGGGAATCATCAAATGGTTTGCTAACGTCATTTTGGAGGCAACTCAGGGGAATTTATTTATGACTCTTATGCTGTTACTTTGGGGTTCTGCTCTGCTTTCATCTTTCCTAGACAATATTCCTTTTGTGGCAACTATGATTCCTCTTATTCAAAGCATGGGGGAACTCAGCGGCATGAATGTAACGCCTTTATGGTGGGCTCTGGCTCTTGGGGCTTGCTTAGGAGGCAATGGCACTATGATAGGTGCCTCGGCCAATGTAGTGGCCTGCGGTATGTTAGAAAAGAAAAATCACAAGGTTAGCTTCTTTGAATACATGAAATTTGCATTTCCCTTAATGATTGTCTCTGTACTGATATCTGCTGTGTATATTGCTGTGCGCTATGCGTAGTCAATTTAGTCATGTGTAATTTCAATAACAGGAGGAGTTTACATGCAAAAGTATGTTATTGCTGAAGCACTGGAAGATGAAATGAGATTGGTTCAAATGGGTGGGAAAGTGACTCAAATCAATGGGAAAATGTGTTTTGTAGAATTTGATATTGAAGGACTTGTTGTTGAGTACGCTTATAATATCAACAGCAAGGGCAAATTCTTTTTAGAGAGGGTCAAACCCTATCCGCTCCCTGTAAAAGTCTATGAGGACATTCAAAGGGTGATTGAAATTATTGATATTGATTTAGAACAGTTTAGGCAGGCGGCGAAGAGTCACAATATGCAAAAATTTATTAAACTGGGAAATATGCTCCATGCAACCGCAAAACGGTTTGAAGATTTGTTCTTGTACTATAATGTGCCTGAATCTACAATCAATGAATTGATTCAAGAATTTGAACACGCTAATGATGTGATTGATAGATGTAAATGTACGGCAGAACGGCTGTACTTTAAAAAAGAACCTGATAATTTATAAAACAAAAGCCGCTGAGGATGCAATCAGCGGCTTTTGTTTTATAGTTCAATTGGAAACGTCATCGTAAATCGGCTACCTTTACCAAGGGTACTGGAAACGGATATTTTGCCTTTGTGTTCTGTGACAATGCATTTTGCAATAGAAAGTCCAAGTCCTGAGCCTCCATTTAATCGGGAACGAGATTTATCCACTCGGTAAAACCGTTCAAAAATTTGTGTGAGATGCTCGGGTGAAATGCCTTCGCCAGTATCACTGACGGAAAGGGACAATAGGTTGTTTTGACTGGTAACGGAAATAATAATATTGCCATTTTCCTGGTTGTATTGTATGGCGTTATCAATAAGAATGGTCAATAACTGCTTCATACGATAGGAATTTCCCAGTAAATAAATTGGGGTTTCATCAAAGTAGTCAAAGGCAATATGAATACTATGTTTTGTTGCTAAGGGTTGAAAGGAAACTACCAGATTGTTTATAAGTGATAGAATGTCAAAAGACTCGGATATATAAATTTCTTCGTTGGCATCATAACGGGCAAGCAGAAGTAAGTCGTTCACCAACTTATGAACACGTTCCAATTCTTCTTTAATGTTGTTAAGCCAGTGGGACTGACTCCGCACGGTTTCCTCTTCGTTATCTAGGACGACTTCAAGATTGGAAGTTATGACAGCGATAGGCGTTCTCAGTTCATGAGAGGCATCCGCTACAAATTCCATTTGATCTTCCCAGTTCTTTTTCACAGGTTTAATGGCTTTATTGGCCCAGTGCCAGCTAATGAGAAGCACTGAGGTAAGGCTAATAAGACCGATAAAGAGTGAACGTGTTATGATGGCGTTCAATATAAAAGATTCAATTCGATTGTCTAAAAATACAATAATCTCGCCGTCATTTTTAGGGTACTTTAAATATTTTAGGTTGTACTGCTCGTTGTAGAAAAGACCTTCTGCTTCTGTTTGGTGGTTTACATAATCTAAAAGCATTGAAATATCTTCTTTGGAAACGTTGAAAGTCGCTGAGTAGTTTATGAAGTTTTGGTTGCGATCCAGTCTGAAGAAAAAGGTGTTGTTTTGACCCCAAGCCTTATCCGCGGCACTTAGGGGTCCAATCAGTTTCTCTGTTTCTGCAGTGGACTCCATGAAAGAACGGGTCTGAGTATCAATACTCATTTTGGTTAAGATATAAATTCCCGAAAAGACAAAAGAAAGAATAATTGATAGAGAAATAACATTGATTAAAATTAATTCCATTTTAAGTCGCTTAAACATTACTGAACCTCTTTCAAACAATATCCGGAACCTCGAATGGTCTCAATGATAACCTTTTGAGTTGCCTGAGAAAGTTTTTTTCTTAAGTAAGACATATAGACTTCTACATTGTTGATTTCAATATCGGTTTGGAAGCCCCAAATTCGATCCATTAGTAATTCTTTTGTGATGACCATATTCTTGTGTTTCATAAGGGTTTCTAAAATTTGAGCTTCTCTAGAAGATAAGCGAATGATGCCATTTGAAGATTGAAGCTCTCTTTTTAAGGGGTTAAACTTAATATCCCCAAGCTTAATTTCTTCGTTAATAATGGTTTCTGAAGCTCTTCGACCTAAAGCTCTTACCCGTGCCAATAATTCGTCTTTTGAAAAAGGTTTAACCATGTAGTCATCAGCGCCGCAGTCTAAGCCTTCAATCCGATCCTTAATGGAATCCTTTGCAGTAAGAAATAAAACTGGGGTTGTAATGCCTTCTGCTCGTATGTTTTTTAAGACGTCCAAACCTTCCATTTTGGGTAACATTCTATCTAAAATAATCAAATCATAAAGATCTGTTTCAGCATATTCTAAACCAGTGATACCATCATAAACGGCATCTACGATATAATTACTTTTTTTAAGCATATAAACTAAAGCCTCACTTAACTTAACCTCATCTTCAACCAACAGTATTTTCATGAGAGCCTCCCTCTAACTATTGTCATTATACCGAAGTAAGCTTAGAAATAACTTAAAATGTGGCAATTTATAATAATAATATTTTTTTTAAGAAAAGCTTAAGCTTAGATGCTTAATATAGTATTGTCCGTAAGGGTATAAAAAGCAGATTGCTTATCAAATAGCTGAAGAGCATACTTTCGGAAAAGAATACTTGGGAGGATAATATTATGAAGCGGATTAACAACAAAAAAATTGTTGGCATGACCCTAGTTGGAGCGGTTATTCTTGTAGCGATTCTAGGCTTGGTCAATAAAGGTGGGTTAATGGGTAAGTCCCAGGAAGCTGAAGTTAGTGTAAAAGTAAGTGTTGAAACTAAAGTGATGAAGCCAGAGAAAATTGAAGACTATATTAAATTATCATCAAAGATTCAAGCAGAAAATGAAGTGGCTGTTTACCCTAAAGTGAGTGGGACCGTCACAAAGGTCAATGTAAATTTAGGAGATGTTGTAAAAGCTGGCGACGTACTGTTTGAAATAGACGATTCAACTTACCAGTTACAGGCAAGCCAAGCGTCTGCTCAATTATCTGCAGCAAAAGCTAACTATGATATGAATGTTGGAGCGAACTTAGAAAATCAGGTGCAACAACTTCAAACTTCGGTGGATTCTTATCAAATTCAATACGATGATCTAAAGAAAGATTTGGAAAGCTCAGAATCACTCTATAAGATGGGTGCTGTCTCTAAAAAAGATTTAGATGCCCTTCGCTCTAATACAGAGAAAGCTAAACTCCAGTTGGTGTCGGCAAAAGACAGTTTAGCTCGAGCAAAAGAAAAGACAATTGGTGCGACAAAGGCGGCTTCTCAAGCGAGTATTCAGCAGGCCGCTGCTACTTCTGATAGTGCCAGCCTTCAACTGGGATATACAAAAGTAACTGCACCTATTGATGGGGTTATAAGTTCCTTTGGTATCACAGAAGGGATGATGGTTTCAGCTCAGACACAAGGGATCACCATCGTCAATAATGAAAAATTAAAGTTAAGTTTTAATGTTTCAGATGACTATATCAATAGAATTGCTGAAGGTAGTAAGGTATATGTTAATATCAGCGCAGTTTCTGATAAAACATACGAGGGTACAGTGGCCCATTTGTCTCCAGCGGCTAATAGCACCACCATGCTATATCCTGTAGAGGTAAGTCTCAATCAGGTAGATGCTACGGTTAAGCCAGGCATGTTTGCTTCTGTAAAATTGGTAATAGATAAAAAGGATCAAGTGATGTGCTTGCCCCTAAATAGCATTATTGATAAAGGTGGAGAACGTTATGTATTTACCATTAACGCTCAGAATATTGTAGAGAAAAAAATAGTTAAAACAGGGATTTCTAACGAGGAAAGCATTGAAGTTATAGAAGGTATTAAGACAGGCGATCAAGTTGTTATCAAAGGACAAAGCTTTGTCAAAGAAGGCGATGCAGTAGACATTGCAACTGAAGAGTAGAAAGACAGTGAAAGGACGGAATAAAAATGGATTTTATTAAAACGGCGATAAAACGGCCAGTCACTGTATTCGTAATGATATCAGTTGTATTGATTTTGGGGATTGTCTCAATCTCCAAAATGAAAATGGCGATGCTGCCCGACGTAGATCTTCCGGTGGCCATTGTTATGACGGAATACAAAGGCGCGGGGCCAGAGGAAGTTGAAAGCCTTGTAACAGACAAAATAGAAGGTGCTGTATCCAATGTAGAGAACATTGATACCGTCAGTTCGACCTCTTCAGACGGTCAGTCCTTGGTGGTTGTCAACCTTAATTATGGAGCAGACCTTGATAAAGCAGTCAGTAGCATGAGAGACAAAATTAGCATGATCGAAGGGACCCTCCCTGAAGATGTTGAGACACCTACAATTATGAAAATTGACCTCAATGCCGAAGCTGTCGCAAATATTGTCGTCTCTTCGGAGAGTATGAGCAATGACGCACTTAAGACTTTTGCAGAAGACGTTGTAAAGGACAGACTGGAACGACAATCAGGGGTATCTTCTGTGGAAATTACAGGGGGTAATGAAAAGGAAATACGTATTGAAGTAGACCCTGAACGACTGGAAGGTTTAGGACTTTCTATGACGGCTATAGGGCAGATTCTGGCCTCGGAAAATACCAATATGCCAGGTGGTGTGGTTGACTATGGAGAAAACACTATTACCATCAGCAGTCAGTTAAAAATGAAGAGTATTGAAGACATAAAAGGAACACCGGTAAAGTTAAATAATGGAACGGTACTTCAACTTCAAGATTTTGCAAATATTACTGAGACCAATAAAAAAGTCAGCTCCATCAGCCGATTTAATGGGGAGTCGTGTATCAATATTGCGGTTACAAAGGCCAGTGATGCCAATACAGTAACGACAGTTAGGGAAGTTATAAAGGATGTGAACAAGCTTTCCAAAGCTAATCCTAATGTTGAAATTAAAGTAATTAGTGAGTCAGGTACAGAGATTGAAGATTCGGTTAAAAGTGTTATCAAAAACATAATTATTGGCGCGGTTTTATCTATTATTGTATTGTTTGTATTTTGAAAAACGTTGGTTTAACCAGTATTATTGCCATTTCAATGCCCTTATCTATTATAGGAACCTTTGTACTACTGTATTTTTCAGGAACGACTTTGAACATGATTTCTCTTGGGGGTCTCTCCATTGGGGTAGGGATGCTCGTCGATAATTCAGTTGTTGTTCTTGAAAATATATATAGGCACCGAACCGCTGAAGGTGAGGACAAGGTCAGAGGAACATACAAGGGAACCAAAGAAGTTGCAATGGCAGTGGCAGCTTCAACCTTAACAACGGTCGCTGTATTTGTACCCTTTATTTTTGCGAGCGGGTTAGTGCTGGAAATGATGATGGACTTAGCCCTTGCAGTTGTATTTTCTCTTCTCATGTCATTGGTAGTGGCTGTAACTGTGGTACCAATGCTTAGTGGGAATTATGTCAACAATGTACACAGAAATCATGCGCCTAAACGTCTGAATTTCATCAATAAATTATTGGATCAATTTGACCATTTTATCAGATGGTTAGATAAAATCTATAGATCTTCCTTAGGATGGGTCTTAAAAAATAAAAAGAAGACATTGCTAGGGATTATGGGCATATTTGTGGCAAGTTTAACCTTGTTGCCGTTCATCGGCATGGAACTCATGCCATCGACAGATAGCGGGATATTCACTGTCACGGTAGAAGCGCCTAAAGGCAGTCAGTTAGCCGCCGTCGACGAATTATCACTTAGGGTCGAAAAGCAGTTAGAAGCCATTCCTGAATTAACGTCTATGACCGTATCAATGTCGGATTCCACTAGTGGGATGAGTGCTCTTCGAGGTGGTGGAGGCTCCCAAAAAAGCTCAATTGAGGTTCATTTGGTGGATAAGAAAAAAAGAGATCGTTCCGTTACTGAAGTTATGGAAAGTGTCAGAAATAGCGCTAAAAGAATTCCAGGGGCTAAAGTAACGGTTTCTGCTTCAAGCAGCATGGGTTCAATGGGAGGCTCAGGCGTATCCGTTGAGATTTATGGTGACAATTTAGATGTGTTAAAAGAAATCAGCGATCAGATTGAGAAACAAATGACTTCCGTTGAAGGAACGAGACAAGTTACAAGCTCTTTAAGCGAACAGTCAAAACAGTTATCCCTCAATATTGATAAAGATAAAATTCGTCAGTATAATTTAACGGGGTCTCAGGTGGCATCCCAAGTCAAAAATATTGTTTCGGGTTACAAAGCCACAACCCTAAAAATAAATGAACAGGAACTGGATGTAAATATTGTGTACCCACAAGCATTTGTAACGAATGCGAGTGATTTGAACAATATTAACATTTCTACGGGAACTGGAGCCTATGTGCCACTTTCCTCCGTGGCAACGATTACCCTAGATGACATTCCTGATTCAATTAGTCACTCGGATCAAAGTCGATATGTAACGGTAGACTGTGATGTATTTGGCAGAAGTACTGGGAGCGTAGGCAGTGATATTGAAAAGCTGATTAAGAAAATGACATTGCCAGAAGGCTACACGGTATCCTTAGGTGGTACAAATGAAACCATGACCGATACCTTTGGTTCATTGGTTCAGGTTATTATATTAGCGATTCTCTTGGTATACCTCGTTATGGCGGCTCAATTTGAGTCCTTGGTAGATCCCTTTATCATTATGTTTACCATACCGGTAGCGTTTACAGGTGCATTTTTACTCCTATTCATTGCAGGGGAGCCTCTGAGTATGATGGCGATTATAGGGTGCCTTGTCTTAGTGGGGATTGTTGTAAACAACGGGATTATTCTAGTGGACTATATCAATACCCTTAGAAACAGAGATGGACTTAGTATTGAGGAAGCAACGATTAAAGCTTGTCCAACAAGACTTAGACCAATTCTCATGACAGCCATGACAACGATATTAGCTCAAATTCCCGTGATCTTTTCCAATGGGTCAAACAGTGAAACCCTAAGAGGGATGGGTCTCGTCATTGCGGGCGGTCTTGCCACATCAACGTTCTTAACACTATTTTTAGTGCCAATCCTTTACACTTATTTTGACCGATTGGCAGAACGTATGAGAAAGCGGTTTAAGATTAAGCCAAAGCTCAATGCATATGAAATCGAAAAACAACTTGCAGATATTCGTGAAGTTTAAAAAAACTGAATGGCGTTAAAAAAAGAACCTGAAAATCTAAAGATTTTCAGGTTCTTTTTCGAAGAAGATTCTTTCGGAATGTTCTTTGGCTTTATAGATATATTCTAAAAGATCATCAATTTTACTTTGTAAAACATCACACTCTTCTTTTGGAAGGTTATAATAGAGAAATAAGTCTTCAAATTTTTTAATGCTTTTGTTTAGTTCCGTTCCAATGTTAATAAATGAGTTGATATTGTGACTCTTAACGGCATTTTTAAACTGAGCTAAATCAATTTCAATGACAGCAATCAATTCATTTTCTGTGTCGGTCACTCTTAGTGCCAATGGGTAAGGCTTAACCCTTTCTAAGAAAAATTTATTCTTATGATTGATGTTGTAAACGTATTCAATCTCAAGACCTTCTATTACAAAGCGGACGTAGCACATTTTGCTATTGACCAGTTCAACCTTCGCGCCCATTTGGACGAGTTTCATTTCATGTTCACTTGCTTCTGATGATAGGTATGATTTCTTCATATGACCCTCCCTCTTAGAAGTAGAATACAGCCATGTAAACAGTAATAGCAGCAATACTAAGGAGCATAATTGGGTATGCAACTTTTATATAGTCCATAAAATTAATCTTATGGTTGCGTTTTTCCAGCATGCCCCCAATGATAACATTGCATGAGGCGCCAATAAGGGTACCGTTTCCGCCAAGGCATGCACCTGCAGCGAGAGCCCACCAAAGGACTGGAGAGCTAGTTCCCGTTAATTGCTCCATATTTTTTAATAGAGGAATCATTGTGGCAACAAAAGGCACATTATCCAAAATTGAAGATAAAAGTGCAGCCACCCACAGAATAAGCATGGCAGTGAAGAAAAGATTCCCTTGTGTTAAGGATACCATTTTTTCGGCAAGTGCAGCAATGACGCCAACTTTTTCTAATGAGCCGACTAAAATAAACAAACCAATAAAGAAGAAAATGGTATTCCACTCAATTTCAACGAGAATATCCTCTGGATCGATGCCACTTAGAAGCAACAGAACCGTTGCACCAGCTAAAGCGATGGTAGCAGATTCAAGACCCATTGACTGATGAACAATAAAGCCGATAATGGTAAGTCCTAAAATAGATAAGCTTTTAATGAGCAAACTTTTGTCGCTAATGGTTTTAGACTCATCTAATGCGAAAACTGCTTTTCTATTTTCTTCTGAAGCTTTTAATGACTTACCGTAAATGAGTTTCATAGACACAATCATAACGGCAAAGGCAATCAATGCGATTGGCGCCATGTTCCGAGCAAATTCTAAGAAATCATAACCTGTAGCTGAGCCAATCATAATGGTAGTTGCGTCGCCGATAATAGTGGAAACGCCACCAATATTCGATGCAAAGATCATTGGTACCATGAATGGGATTGGGTTTGTCTTAAGAGTATCTGCAATAACAAAGGTGACTGGTGCAAGAAGGAGAACTGTTGTAACGTTGTCCAATAATGCAGAAGAAACAGCTGTTGTAAGTGCAAAGAGGAACAAAATTTTCCAAGGGTCGCCATTTGCAATTTTGGCCATTTTTATAGCCAAATACTGAAAGAATCCTGTTCGTTTAAGAATGTTGACGATGATCATCATACCGATTAATAAGCCAATAGTGTTAAAGTCTATGATGGAAAAAGCTTCTTCTTGGCTGAGAACGTGAAAACCAATCATTAAAACGCCGCCTAGTAATGCGACGATCATCCGATTGATTTTTTCAGAAATGATAGTGATGTAGCTGAGCGAAAAGATGCTAATCGCTACTAAAAAATGATTACCCACTGATAATACCTCCATGAATTAATAGTCCTTAGACATGATACTTCATTTAGCAATCTTTTCAAGTCCAAAATTGAAAATTATTATTATATAAGCATTTATAGAAAGATAATAGGATTAATGAAAAGAATATGGAAGAATTGGTTAATTAATTAAGGTGAGAAAAAAAGAATCTAAGAAGTTGGAGGCTGTAACTAAAATGTTATTCACATTATTGTAATAAGTGGTATAATGACACTACAACGAGTGAAAGGCAAAAAAAGTAAATCTCTAGGAGGTGAGAATGAGGTGATCAGTGACCAATTGAATATTAGACTAGCGCCAGAACTGCCACCGCTTAAAAGCGATGATTAAAGGCAGTTGACGAGGTCGGGGTTTATCGAAAATTCGGCGGATGCCCCGCGGTTAGACTGTAACCGATAAATGCACTACAAAGACACAAAGCGATTTGTGGGACAGAATGTGCAGAACAGTTTGAAGGCTCATTGTACCTATTTTGATAAAAATTTTCAAAATGATAACAGCTGCTAGACAGCTTTTTTTATTTTTTGGAAGTGGTAATTAATTCTATTTATGCCATTAAAAAGAGGCTCTTTCTTTCGTTGAGTAAACTAAAACATTATTTTATTGGAGGATCAACTTATGTGCGGTATTGTAGGATATATTGGAAAAGGACAGGCGTTGCCTGTATTGTTAAACGGTTTAGAAAGATTAGAATATAGAGGTTATGACTCTGCTGGTATTGCTCTAGTTATTGGAGACAAAGTCGAAGTCAGAAAAGAAAAAGGAAGACTTTCGTGTCTTGAAGAGGCACTTAAATCAGAATCGTTGGTTTCTTCTGTTGGGATTGGTCATACCAGATGGGCGACTCATGGTGCGCCATCGGTGATGAACGCCCATCCTCATGTTAATATGAACAAGACCATTGCAGTTATTCACAATGGGATTATTGAAAATTATATGAGTCTTAAAGAGTGGCTCATTGAAACAAAAGGAACTGAATTTAAGTCAGAAACCGATACAGAAGTTATTGCTCACTTAATAGATTATTTCTATGAGGGAGATTTGCTAACCGCAGTCAATAAAGCAGTTTCCAAAATGGAAGGCGCCTATGCCATCGGTGTAATTTGTAAAGATGAACCAGACAAAATCGTAGCAGTTCGTAAAGACAGCCCATTGATTGTAGGTCTTGGCAAGGAAGAAAATTATATTGCTTCAGACATTCCAGCTATTTTGAAATACACAAGAAATGTCTATCTTATTGAAAATGATGAAACTGTAGTTTTGACTAAAGATAAGGTCACTATTTACAATAAGCTTGGTCAAGAAGTAAAACGAGATATTTATGAAGTGACTTGGGATATGGATTCTGCTGAAAAAGAAGGCTACGAGCATTTCACTTTGAAAGAAATTCATGAACAACCTGCAGGTGTTAATGCAACACTTTACAGAAGATTAAATGAGAGCAAAGATGAAATTGTTCTTGAAGGTTTCAACATGACTAAAGCAGAATTGGAAAGATTCAACAAAGTCTATATTGTTGCTTGTGGTACGGCTTATAATGCAGGATTAATTGGTAAATACGCTATTGAAAAATATGCAAACATTCCAGTTATTTGTGACGTGGCATCGGAATTCAGATACAGAAATCCATTTATAGATGATAGAACGTTATTTATTGCCGTTTCTCAGTCAGGAGAAACATTAGATACCTTAGCAGCTCTTAGAGAAGCTAAAAAGCATGGCGCTCGCATTCTAAGTGTTGTCAATGTAGTAGGGAGTTCAGTTGCTCGTGAGTCGGATGATGTTTTCTATACTTGGGCAGGTCCTGAAATTGGAGTTGCTTCAACAAAGGCGTATACAACGCAATTGATGGCCTTCTACTTATTGGCCCTTTATATGGGAAGATTAAACGAGAAATTAGATGATGCTAAGTACAATGAAGTTCTCGCAGAACTAAAAGTCATTGACCAAAAAGTCACGACAGTTCTTGACCATTATCAAACAGCTCAGAAATTAGCAGATGAACAGTTTAACAATGAGTCTGTGTTCTTTATGGGCAGAGGTATTGACGTAGATACGGCGGTTGAAGGCTCTCTCAAACTTAAAGAGATTTCTTATATCAATTCTTTCGCCATTGCGGCAGGGGAGTTGAAACATGGTACTATCGCTTTAATTCAAGAGGGAACATTGGTAATTGCAACAGCAACCCAAGAACATTTATATGATAAAATGCTTTCAAATATTAAAGAAGTAAAAGCTAGAGGCGCTCACGTTATTGCAATTGCTCAAGAAGGCAATACAGAAATTGATAAGTTTGCAGATGAAGTGATTAGAATTCCAAGAACCCTTGATGAATTAGCACCAATTCTCAGTATCATTCCACTTCAGCTCTTTGCATACTACGTTTCTCTTGCCAGAGGTAACGATGTAGACAAGCCAAGAAATCTTGCAAAAAGTGTTACTGTTGAATAAGTAATCGTATAATTTGGCTATAATTAGCAAATGTTGTATAAAAATGAACACACCATTGTGGGAAATGCCCAATGGTGTGTTTTTTTATGCATACAATCATAGCTTTATCTATATATAATTAACAGTGTACATTGATGTTTATTTACTGTACAATCAAATTTGTACAACAAAAAAAACGTAGAGTAGCGCCATATCAATCTATCTGTGAAAATGTACTTAAATTGCTTTATTTTTCAGAAGATTTTGTGTATGATATTTTTATAATTGTTAAACAAAGAACTGGTGAGGTGTATACTTTGGTTCATTATTCAGATGGCATTGTTGAAATCTATTCAAAGGAAGAAGATCTTTTTGTAAAATGCAGAAAGCCCATTGACCTAAAAAGCTTTAACGAGCTTATTGTCAATTCACCACGACTTCAAGTCAGCAAATTTACAGCTCTGAGAGATGGGCTTATTAAAGCAAATGGAGAAGAAATCCATATTGGGACATACAAGCCTGAAATTGAGCTGGAAATTTCAAAGGATGAAATGTCTGCATACATCCGGCTGAATATTCTACAGGAAGACTATGCCCGCAATTTAGAATCGGTTATGTCAGATATGCTTCAGTTGCTAAGAGAAAATAGCATTAAGGTAGGGCTGATGACAGATGTTATTATGAACCCTATGGAAGTACAAAAAACGAATTCAAATCGCCGCAGGTATTGCACCTATTCCTGGAGATGATGCAAAGATAAAATACTATGAAATGGCAACTAAAAAGCCTGAACTTAAAACTGATGGCGGTGTAGACCATTTTGATATACACTTAATTGATCCAGTAGAAATTGGAGATTGGTTAGGGGAGAAGATTCCACTGACTGAGGGAACTGAAGGGACCGACCATTAAGGGAGAACCTGTACCTCCTAAGCCAGGCAAGGATAATCAATTGAGATTTGACCCAGAAACAGTTCAAATGTTTCCGATGGCCAATGGAACATCTGTCCTTAGAGCGAGAATACCAGGAGCTGTAGCTGTAATAGACCAAATGATTCGCGTTGATAATCATTTGATGATTAATGGCAATGTAGACTATTCCACTGGCAATATAGATTTTGATGGTCATGTGACCATTAAAGGGACAGTAGAAGACTGCTTTATTGTTAAGGCGACAAAAGATATTATGATTCTCGGCCCTATGGGCGTAGGTGCTGTCACACTCATTGAGTCTAGAGAAGGCTCCATCAGTATTAAGGGTGGCATAAATGGTAAGGGAACTGCAATACTTAAAGCGGGTAAAAATGTATTCTTAAAATACGTTAGTGAAACCAACATTGACGCAGTAGGAATGGTGCAAATTGGCGTATATGCATACGATGCCAATATCAATGCGGCTAAAGTGGAGCTATTAAAACGTGGTGCCAAAGTCGTTGGGGGTAAAATTGTAGCCAAACATCAGATCATTACTGGGGTCATTGGCAACCAATTTGAGAGAGAAACCAATGTCTGTGTTGTGGGTTTTGATAGAGTTCAAATGAAACTTGAGATGGAAAATCTAAATGCTTATTATTTGGATGTCCTCGAAAGAGCTAACAAAATCAAAAGACAAATAGATATTTTCCAATTGAATATGGATCAGTTAGATCAAAAAGCTATTAATACCTATCATCTGATGCAGAAAGAGCTGGACAAGATTGTTGGGGAAATTAGCAACATCAAAGAGAAACTCATTAACATGGAAGAGGTCCTTCGCATCCGTGGAGATGGGGAAGTAAAAATTATGGATCAAGTCTTTCCGAAGAGTTCCTTGGAAATTAAAAACCATATTAAGAGGGTCAACGATGTCCTCACAGGGTCATTCTATGTCAAAGACAACCAAATGCATCACAGTGATGTATAAACTTCAAAAGTGAGAGTGAAATCATAATGATAGAACAAGAAGAGCAATTTGGAACCGGACCAAATTTTGGAAGCTATTGATTTCTTTACACAGGTGTTACATCCTGAACAACTTGAAACTTATGGCTACGAATATGTGCATAATGCATTGAAATTCCAATCCTCTCAACTTTGGATGAAAAGTGATAATGCCATGTGCTGGAAGGCGTCTCGAGGCGTAAATCCTATATATGATCCTTTTGAGGTGACTCAACAAATCGCCCAACTTGCTACAAAGGTAGGGGTAGTGCTGACATCTGGTCTTGAGGAATATTTACCAAAAGAGATTATGACAAGCTACCATCCAAATTTTATGTTGCCATTAATTGTAGCGGATGAGCTGATTGGTTTGATTATTTCTAATTCGTGGGACGATCAAGATTACTTATATGCTGAGACGTTAAAAAAGCTAATTAACAATGCTTTTTATGCAGGCATACAAATTGAGAAAAATAAAGAATTTAAGCAGTTGATGGACCGTAAGCTGTACAATCAGATGTTGATGCATCGATTGATGGCACTGACTTTAACGGAACGAGACTTAGAACAACTTATTAAAAGTTGTGTAGAAGGCATTAGAGAATTAACGGCCAGCGCAAAGACTAGTTTTTGCTTAATGGATGAGAGAATTGGGAAAATAGCCTTAAGGCATTTTGAAGATTTAATCTCCTTTAAACAGACTTATTTTGAGTTAAACTACAACCAAGAAATACCATCTGGTAGGCTGACCTATTCTGTGAAGAAGGACCACCAAATTTTAAAAGAGATGTTTGGAACCATAGAACCCTTTGAGCAATTAGGAGCCGTTTATATAACTTTGCTTAAAAAGAGGGAAGTCATTGGGTTTGTCACCATGGGCGAAACCATTAGTGGGACACCTTTTGATGTTAGCTTGTTTGAAACCATTGAGAGTATTTTAACCGCAATATGTTCGGCTATAGACAATGCCAACCATTTACAACAGTTGGAAAATCAGAAAAAGCAAATCGATCAGGCGAAGTTAGCCTTAGAACATATTACGCAGAGTATTAAAACCGTCACCAGTGCCACAGATTTAGATGAACTTAGTGAATTGATTTTCCAAAGTCTTGATTTGTTCGCAGGTATAGATGAAGCCTATATTGCCTACAGAGAAGCTGATGGAACTTATGTAGTTTCTCAAGGCTCAGGATCTACTTTAATGGGTGAAAAATTTGCCTTAAATGAGCAAGGCATCAATTTACTTTCAAGAGGCCTTCTCATAGACCATGAAGAGGGCAGTGTTGGGAAATATTTAAAAGCAAAATCTCCTGAACTTAATCAAGGAAAAACCTGTATTGCGCCAATTGATGTGGTGAAGTTTGATGCCGTTTCAGAGGGTCCTTGTGCAATGATATTGGTAATGTCCTTTAAAAATCAGTCTCACTATTACGAGTTGAATTATTTAGAAGCCATGGCATCAAGCATTGCACCTCTCATGCATCAAATGAGAGCGGTAGAAGCCCTAAGTAGCGAAAAGACAAAGACGGATGCAGAGCTCTTCATGGAAAAATTAGATGCCTATGAAGAACAGCGTCAAAAGTTTTGGTTAGACTACAAGGTGTATTATAAGCCTTGGAAGGGTAGTATTTTTAAAGGCAGAGAAGCCTTGTCTCTAGGCGATACGTCCTATGTCCTAGGCAGTAAAATATGTACCCTAGTCTTTGATGAAGAGATTTTTGATCCGACAGAGTACCAAGCGGCGGTTAATGGAACACCTGAAGAAATTATTGAAGCTCTTGAAGTGCTATGCAGTTAGCACTTCAAGAGCTTTTCTTGTTTTAAGCCCCGAGCATACTTAGAGCTTGGCTTTGCTCATAATGATATTTTCTGTTGCAAAGACACGCGTGGCAGTAATAGCATCCTGTTCAAGCGCTTTTTTAGAGTACTCGTCAAGGGCTTTTAAGTCCTTCGCACCGTGATGGATAGTAACAGGTCCTTTAATACAGCCTCCAGAACAAGCCATGCCTTCAATAAAGTTACCATCTAGGCGATTGGCTTTAGCCAGTTTTATAAGCTTGTCACAAGTTTTGATACCGTCTCCCACAAGGGGTTTAACTTTAAACTCAGGAGCGACTTTTTGTGCTGTCGCATCTACGGCTTTTGAAAGCCCACCTACCCCAGCAAATATTCTGCCATAATATGAGGCATTATCCAGTGGTGATTCTTCCAAATCTTCCAGAACGATTTCCTTAGCGTCTAGGAGAGCGACCAGTTCTTCAAAGGTCATGGCATAGTCTGTAATGCCTTTTAATTTGGGCAAATCCTTTTCCACTTTCTTGGCAATACAAGGACCGATGAAGACGGTAATAGCCCTAGGATCAACGGATTTTATGAGCTGAGACGTTGCAATCATTGGCGAGACCGTTTGTGACACGTTGTCTAGAATTTGAGGGTGTTTCTTTTCAATGAAATTGACAAAGGCGGGGCAGCAGGAGCTGGTCATATAACTGTTGCCATCTAGGTGATGCAAAAGTTCCTCGACTTCATGGATGGTGACTAAATCTGCCCCGAGAGCCGCTTCGATAACATCTTGGAAGCCTAACTTTTTAATGCCTGAAATAATTTGACCCAAGTTGGCATAATTGAATTGGGAGGCGAATGCCGGGGCGATAATGGCGTACACCTTTGGTCCGCCTTTTTTCTTGCTGGCCACTAAGCGGCGGATGATAGGCACAATCTCGGATTTGTCTTGGATAGCACCAAAAGGACAATTGTAAACGCAGGCACCACATTGTATACATTTGTTGTTGTCGATGACCGCTTTTTTTTGTTCGTTAATGGTGAGGGCATCTACAGGACAAGCCTTCATACAGGGACGTTTAATATCAACAATGGCGTTATAGGGACAAGCAGAGTGACATCTGCCACATTCAATACATTTGCTTTCGTTAATGGTTGCTTTTCCACATACAATTTGAATGGCGTCTGCAGGGCAAGCGACTTGGCAACGATGGGCAAGACAGCCTCTACAGGACTCAGTGATTTTGTAGCGACTTACAGGACATTGATCGCAAGCTGTATCCAATACTTCTACAATATTTTCAATAGCAGGCGTACCTCCCATAGCCATTTTAATCCGCTCTTTTGTAACGGCCCGCTCATGGTGAATACAACATCTGAACCGTGGCTCAGGACCTGGGTCTACTTTATTGGGTATACGGACGTACATTTCTTCCAATGTATCTTCAAAGGTCAATTTAGCAACTTCTTTAAGGACCTCATATTTGACCAGTTGAACTTGATTTTCAAAGTTTCTCATAATGCACCTGCCTAAACATATTTAATGGTTATAACTTTTCCAATTTGTTTGAGGGTAGCTATTATTTTTTCCAGAACGTGAAGCTTAATACTCAATTCAAATGGAAAATCGGGATTTTGGTGTGCGGGGTTGATGGCTTTACCAATCCAAAATTCAATGTGGGTACTATCATTGATAAGCAAATCCGACAGACGTGTTGCCCCATCTTTAAGATGAAAGGGTATGATTTCACCTTCAGAATATGCGTCCAATTTTTCAGAAACTTTCTTTAAAGTGAGAACACCTTCGGTAACTAAATCAAAGCCCTTAAGGTGAGCAATAGGAGGGACTGAGGGCTCGTAATAATCCATCTCAGTTCGCAGTTCCTGAACAAGCTCTCTTGCCATAAGGTTGGCAGCAGTGCCGCCACAAATCACTTTTTTAGACTGTCCTTCTGAAAAGGCATATGCCACTGCGTGGTCTTTCGTCTTGTTTTCAGGTGGGCCTGAAAAAATGCGGGTAATTTGAGGTTTCTTGAGCATAATGGTGGCAACGGTGGTATCGTCTCCAGGCCGACCGTCATATAGATTATTGCAAGTTTCTATCAGACATTTCGTTACGTGTTCTGCAGATTTTGGGTGCTGGCGATTTAAATAATTAGCAATATGCTCCCATTCCCAGCCGTGATTAAGCATTTGACCTACGCCAGCGTGAATGGCCCCGTCACTGACAATGGTGAGATAATCTCCAATTTCCAAATTAAACTCTGAAATGCGAACCTCTTTGTCGCCATAAGTTTCAAAGCTGGATGCATAGTCGGTAATTTTCTTCTGCTTGTAATAGAAGACTGGCGGATTATGGTATTCTACTAGCCGACAATGGCCATCTCCTTTTATATGAATCATGCAAAAAGTGGAATAGGCCACTTTTCTGACACTGCAAACGGGCAGCGTATTCATAATGGTGTCAATGGTTTCTTCTAAGGATTCTCCGTTTCTGAGCATGGTCATGGCAATTTTTACGGTTAAAGTGGCTAAAATATTAGCTTTTACGCCGCTGCCAAGACCGTCTGCCATAACGAAAAAGGTATCCTCCTCAGATTTATAAACATCTACTTGGTCGCCGCAAAGTTCCTCGCCTTTTTTGTTCAGGGCGTGATAGGCAATATCAATATAAGCTTTCTGAGTCTCCATATCAGTAGCCCTCATCTAAAAGTACGATTTCTTTTAGGCGATTTAAGCTGACCTTGGTTTCAGCAGTGGTTTCGCCTAAAAGACTGGCTATTTCTTGAGCAACGCGCATTTGTTTATTGATGACTTCTTGACAGGCTGTGAGGGTTTTTTCCTTAACAGCGGCCAATTCTTGACGGCTTTTTTCGAAGATGGTCATGTCGGTCATAATACCGATGATAAATCGATCGGTATAAATGGCGTTGCAGTAAAGGACTCTGTCGGTATTTTCAATCCATTCTCTTTGACCGAGAATGCTGGATTTTTCAGCTCTACAATTTAAATAAATTTCTTCGCTTTGGAAGGCGATAATGGGCATTCCCTTCATTGGAGTTTCCTCCATATCAAAAGCCCTAGCAAAGGTTGGGTTATATTCAATTATGTTTAGTTCTTGGTCTAAGATACAAACCAAGTTAGGGGTATGTTCAAAGAGGGCCGAACTTAGACTTTCTGCCTTAGAGCGCAGGTACGGGAGGCACATTTGAGGTTTAGAAAGACCATTGTAGACGGCGATTGCTTTATCGACACAGGTGTTATAGCCACAAGAACCACAGTTGAGGTAATCCTTCTCACTAAATTTGTCAATTTGGAGTAAGATGGCATGAATTTCATCGCTATTAGGCTGTTTGATAACGCTTTTATGAGGTTTAAAGGTTTCCTCAAAGGACAAATTGGCAATGTTTTCTGTGAGGATTTCGTCAAGAGATTGGTAATGATCATGTTTTTTTAAATAGTCAAACATGCGATCCTTGCGCTGATAGAAGGTCTGGTTGTCATGGGGCATATCGGGACCGTTGACACAACTGCCGTGACAAATGTTCATTTCAACACAGTATTTTTGTAGACCATCCTTCTTAAGGGTTTCCAGAAGATCATGACAACGCTCAATACCGTCGACGCGTATAATGGTGTAGTCCTTACTAATCGGGGTCTGACGATCATTTTTAAAGAGGCTGCCACCTAAAGGATAGGCCATGCCTCGAATGGTAGGTATTTCATCAAATTCACCAGGGGAGAAGGTTTTGTAGTCAATACCTTCCTCTGCCAGCCAATTAATCAATTCATTAAAAGTGAGAACGGCATCAATGGCGCTATGGCTCTCTGCTTCAGCTTTTTTTGCAAGACAAGGGCCAATGAAGACGGTATAACAGTCGTCACCGTACTTTTCTTTAAGCATTTTTCCGTGGGCAATCATAGGAGAAACCACTGGAAGCATATAGCTTAATAGTTCAGGATAGTAGTACTGCACCAAATAGTTAGCAGAAGGGCAGCAGGTGGTGAGTATATTTGGACTGGGTAAGGTTTCGATGAGGTTTTCGTAATTTTGAGAAACAATTTCAGCAGCTACGCTGGTTTCTTCTACCCATGAGACCCCTAAGGCTTTTAATGCAGAGATAATCCGCTTAGGGTTTTCAACTTCAAAGGCCGCTGCATAAGAAGGTGCTAGAGAAACAGCTATTTTTTTACCCAGATTAATATGCTTTTTGATTTTATACTTGTCATTTTGTATGGTGAGGGCGTCTTGTGGACATGATGCTTGGCAAATACCGCATTTAATACATAGGTCGTCTATAATATCCCTGCTGTTGTCGGTAAATTTTATAGCCTTCGTAGGGCAGACGCGGAGACATTTATAACATTCGTCACACTTCTTATGATTAAACTCTATGAATTTCATTGGCAAGGGCCCCCTTAATGCGCTCATTGAAAAATATAGTGGTTTGCTCAGGTAAAAGGGATTCTACAGGACATTCATCAATTTTCACAGCGACAGCACCTGAACAAGCGCCAAGACAGAATGAAGATTTGAGTATAATTTCCTCTTCAAGGCCTTCGGATTCGATAAGACCCTTAAGGTTTTGAATGACCTGATAGGAGCCCTTGAGATGACAAGCGCTTCCAATGCAAATTTGAACAATCATGATAGTCCTCCTTATAATAATCCTAGGGATAATTGCGATGGGTAAGATAAGTATTACTTTAAGTATACTCGCTCGTTATATAATTAACAACAAAAGTTGAATAAATAGCATGTGCTTATCAAAAACACTTAGTATTTTTAGGGAAATCTATAAAAATATTTGAAAAACAAAAGAAACGTCACTATTTGCAAGGGTTTTTAAAATTAAAAATGAACCGAGAATATTTAATTAATGAAAAATATTTGATAAATTTTTAACTATTTTGTAATGATTATTCCATAAGTCTCCAATTTTCTTCTTCGTACAGTGGTACAAAATAGTGTATAATGAGTAGGCAATGCATATTTTGATGTGATAAATGTTCAAAAGGGTAAGCGGGCTATTTATTTGAGATGGGGGAAAATATATGAATATCGCAATTGTTGGTGCAGGCCATGGCGGCACAAATTTAATGAAAGTATTTGAAACCTTGGCGGATATTAAGGTGAGTTTGGTGGTAGACACCAACACAGGTGCCGAGGGGATTCTTTATGCTAAAAAACAGGGAATTGCAACAGATCAAGATATAAAAAATATTAGCAGGTACAACATTGATGTAATAGTGGAGGCTACTGGTTCAAACCATGTAGTGACTCAGCTTAAAGCACTTTATGGAGAAACACATCAAATTATAGATGCTCAAATTGCCCATGTACTGAACCAAATGGTAGATGGACAAGTGGTTTTATTGGACAAGATGAGTGCACAAATGGGTTCAATTACAAATTTAGCTAACACGTTTTCTAAAGAATTTGAGCAATTAATCAAAAGCGTAGAAAGCATCCGTACACTCAGCGAGCATCTCAATATGGCAGTTAAGCAATCTGGGCAGTATATTGATAAAACTGGTGAAATTACAGACTCTGTCAACAAAATTGCTATGCAAACGAAGATTTTGGGTTTAAATGCCAACATTGAAGCAGCAAGAGCTGGGGAACACGGCAAAGGCTTTGCCGTTGTTGCGAACGAAGTTCAAAAGCTATCGGACAGCACAACTCAATTTGCTACTGAAATTTCTAATCTACTTAAAGAGCTGTCTAGCGAAATTGAAAAGGTTAGTGATGCAGCGGATCAGCTCAATGGGGTGTCTGGAAATCAAAACAGCACGGCAATGATTATGGAAGCGGCGATTAAAGACTTAGAACAAGTTATGTAAGATGGATATAAAACAAAAGTAAGTAGAAAAAACAATATAACAAAAAGCAGAAATAGAAACAGGCAACCCTACCGATTGATGAGGAAGGGTTGCCTGTTTATTTTAATACACTTTTGTAACGATAGTAATCGACTAAAATTTAAGTCAGTATTTTATTTTCCACACAAACCCGAAGGGACAAATCACGAATTTTGTCATCAAAACCAATAGATAGATGATCGTCTTCAATACTAAGGACTTGACCACGACCAAATTTACTGTGAAGGACAAAGTCGCCTATAGACCAAGGTGAGGTGACCGGTTCTAAGCTAGATAAAGCTGCTCCACTTGAGCCACTGAAATCCTTGTAACTTTGGGAGATATTGTTTCCTTTGACCACAGAGACCTCAAGAGCCTTTTCAATCTCTTTAATAAAAGGTGAAGGCGATATATAGTCCCCGTTCAAGAATTTTGCGTGAAGAATATGAACAGACTCCTTGGCACGGCTAAGCCCAACATAAAATAGCCTTCGGTCCTCTTCTAAAGTTCTGTTTTCAGAAGGGGTGAGAGGTTTGTCGCTGACTTTAACGCTGGGCAAAAGCCCTTGATTAATATCCACTAGAATAACCGAATCGTATTCCTGTCCTTTAGAAGCGTGAATGGTGGAAAGCTTCACTTGTGCTTTTCCATGGTGGGTAGCCATATAGCCATCTATAACAAGAAGGCGGTTAAGTAGGTCTTGGAGGGAGCCTTGCTTTCGGGCAATGGTCTTTAAAGAACTCCATAAGTTATTGATACCCAGCTCAGAATAGCCCATATTTTCCGTGGCATAGGTGATAAATTCTCTATACCCCAACTCCTTTTCGATTAGGTCAAGGGCTGTCAGCGCTGAAGTTTGACCTACTAAATTTAGATTAGATTCAAGGACTCGTAACATTCTGACTTTGTTAGGGTTGGAACCTGAGGTTTCAATAAGCACCTCGATAATATTACGTCCTCTGTGATTGGCTCTCACATATTCCAACATTTGCTTAGAAATTCTAGCATTGGTTCGGTAACAAATTTTTTCAAAGGCTTGTAGGTCCGACGGGTCCTTTGACCAAGCCAGAAATGCGGCAATGTCTTTAACCAGCCATTTGGTGCTGATTTTCTGTTTCCCATCCTTCATTTCAAAGGGAATGCGAAGTTGCATCAAGGCGTCAATAATTGACAGGGCAGACATGTGGTTTCGGTATAAAACGCCGAACTCATTTTGCTTCTTATTAGGGTCGTTAATAAAAGTTTGGATCAGTTCTTCGAGGTGCGTGTTTCTTTCTTCGATGCCTTCAAAATAAACAAGTTTGGCACAGCCGCCATTGCCTCTTACACCAGTCAGTTTTTTTTCGTAGCGCTCTTTGTTATGGAGGATGGAGGCGCTACAGACTTTTAGTATTTCGTCCTTAGAACGATAGTTTTGATCGAGGTAATAGCGGATACTTCCAGGATAGGCCTTGTCAAAATTGAGAATCATCTCAGGAAATGCTCCTCGAAAGCCATAAATGGACTGATCGTCGTCAGCGACTACAAATAAATTGTTTTTAGGGTAGGCGATGAGTTTAATCAGTTCATGTTGAAGTTTTGAGGTGTCTTGGGTTTCATCGACTTGAATGTAAGGGTAAGCCTCACGAATGGTTTTTAGAAGATTTTCATCCTCTTGAAGGGCATAAAGGGTTTCGCTGAGCATGTCGTCAAAGTCGATGAGACCCTTTTCTATTTTATACTTCTCATAAGCCACATACAGTTTGGCCAATTGTGGGAATTTTAAGCCTTCATTTTCAAATTCTGTTGGGAGGAGCATCATATTTTTAGCATAACTAAGAGCGTTGGAAAGTTCTTCGTAGGCTTCTTCTCCAAGATAATCATTGTTTACTTTTCTGTGAAGTTTTGACAAAATTTCATATTTACTCTCTCCGTCGCCATCGATTAAAAGAAGGGGAAGGTTTCTTCTCTTTCTCCAAGTTTTCAATATACGATAGCTAAAGCTATGAATGGTACCAAACTTTAAGTCGTATTTAAAATGGGGCTTATACTTTTCTTTGTAACGGGCGTCCATGTCTAGAGCGGCAGCCTTTGAAAAGGTCATGGTCAAAATTTGGGCAGGATTGACACCCCACTCAGAGACCAAAGATACGGTCCGTGCTAAGAGCAGAGTCGTTTTAACCGCTTCCAGGTACCGCCAAAGTTAAGGCTGGTCCTTTAAAATGTGATATTGCAAGTCTTTGTGGTTCGTTAAATTGATAGCCGCAGTATGTGAACAGACTTTCATATAAGTCCATAATGTGTCTTCCTTTCTGAAAAAATACTACATTAGAATAACATAAGAACAACTGTTTCGCTATGACCCTAACATTTTTTTCATAATTATGGTAGATAATTTTTTTTGTGATATAATCAACGACGAATCAAAATACTGGAATTTGTGGATTAAATTTAGGTGGTAGAATATGAAGAATTTTATTTATGGAACGGGCTTTGGCATTGCCTTGTGCCTGACGCTTTTTATAACATACTCTTTTTTGCGTCCAATGCCAGCGGCAACGGCAGATGTTGATTTGAGCATGGAAGACATGGGCTACTCCAATGTAGATTTTAAATATAAAGATCTGGTGCTTTATGACATTGGCGTAAAGATTAACAATGAATTATATGTAAGACCTGATAAGCTAATGACTTTTCTGGGAAAGGAAATTCAATATGACAACGATGGGGAACAGCTCATTATAACAGAGAGACCAGAAAACGATATTAAAGAAGCTTCGGCAGCTGCTCTCGGACAAATGAACAAGCAAAACATAGGGGAAATTTTAAACAAAAAGTTTACCTCACAGCACTGGGAAGCTGACCCGGAAGTTGAAGGCAAATTGGTGTTTCAAGGTTTAGACGCTAGAAAAGATCAATATGAGATCATCTTTTTAATTAATAAATCGGAAGAAATGACGATTCAGAATGTTTTCGTCAATGGGGTTGAACTGTCAGAAGAAGGTAAAACTGAAAAAATCAAAAGTATTTTTGAAGGCAAATAGTCTGTCTATTTAGGTTTTTAAAGGTTTTAAGCCCGCAAGTCAAGGCAAAAAAAATGTTTACACACAGATTATAATGATATAATATTATTGAAGGTAGCTGAAAAGCCAATGGATGATAAAATGCCATTGGCTTTTGCTTGATAATATCATTCCGCTTGTCAATGACGAGCTTAACAGAGCGCCCAGTACGTAGGTGCGCATCTTTATGGAATATGAGGAGGATCTTAATGAACTATCAATTAATCAGCAACGAGAAAAGTGTTGCAACAATTCGTGTAACAGTACCGGTAATTAAATTTGAAGAAGCTATCAATGCAGCTTATAACAAATCAAAAACTAAATTCGCAGTACCAGGATTCAGAAAGGGCAAAGTGCCAAAGAATATCATCGAAAAGCAATATGGAGAAGGCGTGTTCTTTGAAGAAGCCCTTGACATCATCTTGCCAGAAGCTTACAGCAGTGCAATCGATGAGTTGAAATTAGAAGTTGTTGCTAGACCTGACATCGATATTGTTGAAATGTCAAAAGGCAAAGATTTGGTATTTGACGCAGTAGTAGGCGTTAAACCAGAAGTAAAACTTGGTCAATATAAAGGCGTAGAAGCTAAAAAAGTAGACGGCGAAGTAACTGAAGAAGTTCTTATGGCTGAACTTGAAAAATCAAGAGAAATGAACGCTAGACTTGTTTCAATTGACAACCGTTCAGTTCAAGAGGGCGACACATTAACAATTGACTACAAAGGTTTCGTAGGTACAGAGCAGTTTGAAGGCGGCACAGCTGAAAACCAAACGTTGGTAATCGGTTCAGCTCAATTCATTCCAGGGTTCGAAGAACAACTCGTTGGCAAAAACATCGGTGACGATGCAGTTGTTAACGTATCTTTCCCAACTGAATACCATGCGCCAAACTTGGCTGGTAAAGATGCTAAATTTGAAGTTAAAATCCACGCAATCAAAGTAAAAGAAGTTCCTGCTTTAGACGATGATTTTGCAAAAGATACGTCTGAGTTCGACACTCTTGACGCTTTAAAAGCTGACCTTAAAGCACAACTTGAAGAAGGCGCAGCTAAAAATGCTGAATTTGCTACAAGAGATAATGTTGTAGATGCTGTTGTGGCTAACCTTGAAGCGGACATTCCTGCAGGCATGGTAGACATGGAAATTGAAGGCATGATCAGAGATTTTGATTACCAACTGAGACAACAAGGTTTAGATCTTGAAAACTATCTTAAATTTACGGGTTCTAAATTAGATGATCTTAAAGATCAAATGAGAAACGATGCAGAAATTAGAGTTAAAACAGCTCTTGTATTAGAAGAAGTTGCTAAAATTGAAAACGTAGAAGTAACTGAAGCAGATATTGAAGCAGAACTTACGCGTATTGCAGAAGCTCAAAAAACTGAAGTTGAAGAAGTTAGAAAAGTATTCTCAAGAGATGAGTACGATTACCTCAAGACGACTTTAAAAACTAAGAAAACAGTTGATCTTCTTGTTGAAAGCGCAAAACTTGTATAAGAATGATTGGGAGGTGTCCTAATGAGTTTAGTCCCTATAGTTGTGGAACAAACCAACCGCGGTGAGCGTTCCTATGATATTTATTCAAGACTCTTAAAGGACCGTATCATTTTCTTGTCAGAGGAAATCAATGATGTGACAGCCAGTTTGGTTGTGGCACAGTTGCTTTTCTTAGAAGCGGATGATCCAGATAAAGACATCAGTCTTTATATCAATAGCCCAGGCGGTTCTATTACGTCAGGTATGGCTATTTTTGACACAATGAATTTTGTTAAGCCTGATGTATCGACGATTTGCATCGGTATGGCAGCGAGCATGGCAGCTTTTTTACTGTCAGCAGGTGCTCAGGGCAAACGTTTTGCTCTGCCAAATTCAGAAATCATGATTCATCAGCCACTAGGTGGTTTTAAAGGACAAGCCTCAGATATTAAAATTCACAGTGAACGAATTTTAAAAATGAGACAAACTCTTAATGAAAAGTTAGCTGAATTCACCGGGAAACCTATTGAAATCATTGAAAAAGATACGGACAGAGATAACTTCCTCGCTGCAGAAGAAGCAGTGACATACGGTTTAATTGATAAGGTGATTGTATCCCGAAAGTAGAAAAAGAGAGGTAACCTATGTCTAAATTCGATGATAGAAAGCACTTGCAATGTTCTTTCTGTGGAAAGTCTCAAGATCAAGTAAAACGCTTAATTGCAGGTCCTAATGTTTATATCTGTGATGAATGTGTTGTACTGTGTAGTGAGATTATTTCCGAGGACTTGGAACATCTGGACGATATTGATTTAGAAGAATTGCCAAAGCCTTTAGAAATCTTTGGCGTACTCAATGATTACGTTATCGGACAGGATCGTGCAAAGCGTGCTTTAGCGGTTGCAGTATACAACCACTATAAACGTATCAAACACGTGGGCGTTAAAAATGAAGTAGAGCTCCAAAAGAGCAATATCCTCATGCTTGGACCAACTGGCTCAGGTAAAACATTGTTAGCCCAAACATTAGCGAAAATTATCAATGTACCTTTTGCCATTGCCGATGCTACAGCATTAACTGAAGCAGGTTATGTAGGCGAAGACGTTGAAAATATTTTGCTTAAACTGATTCAAGCAGCAGATTACGATATTGAAAAAGCCCAACATGGGATTATCTATATCGACGAAATCGATAAAATTGCTCGAAAGTCAGACAATCCATCTATTACAAGAGATGTATCTGGAGAAGGGGTACAACAAGCCCTTCTTAAAATTCTTGAAGGCACTACAGCGAATGTACCGCCACAAGGTGGACGTAAGCATCCTCACCAAGAATTCTTACAAATTGATACAACGAATATTCTCTTTATTTGCGGTGGTGCCTTTGACGGCCTAGATAAAATCATTCAACACCGAATTGGGAAAAAAGAGCTTGGTTTCAGTGCTGAAATTCAAAGCAAAAAAGATCAAGAAATTGGTGTTTTGCTTGAGAAGCTTGAGACACAAGACCTTCTTAAATACGGTCTGATTCCTGAATTTATCGGTCGTGTACCTGTAACAGTTTCTCTTCATGAACTTGACGAGACTGCTCTTATTCAAATTTTAAAAGAGCCAAAGAATGCTTTGGTTCGCCAATACCAACGTCTTTTTGATATGGACGATGTTAAATTGGAATTTGAGCAAGATGCTTTGGTCGCTGTTGCTAAGTTGGCAATTGAAAGAGGTACAGGTGCAAGAGGTCTACGAAGCATCGTAGAAGATGTCATGATGGACATTATGTTTGATATTCCATCTAGAACGGATATTGAACTGGTTGTAGTGACAGAGGAAAGCATTGCTAAAAAGAAACAGCCTGTACTAAAATTAAAGGGCATGAAACACGATCATCAAGATGAAAGCGTTTCTTAAAAATAAGCGGGTCTTTGGACCCGCTTTTAACTTTTTTTAGTCGTTTTCATATTTTGTTAGCACTCTATCTTGTTGAGTGATAAAAATTTGTGTATAATTTTAATATCGAAAACTGTTTTGATGAATCCAAAATGGCTAATAGGTAATTGAGGAAAGTGTATTAGATTTCCCAGCGTAAACGACGGATTATAATATATAACTATTAAGTAAGGAGTGATTGCTATGGAAAAAATGGAAAAAGTACTGAATATGCCTTTGATTCCTTTGAGAGGGCTGTCTGTATTTCCTTACATGGTGCTTCACTTTGATGTCGGCAGAGAAAAATCGGTAAAAGCCCTTGAAGAGGCTATGATCAATGATCAAAAGATTTTCCTCACGACTCAGATTGATATTGATGTAGACCTTCCCACTGCGGAAGATTTCTATAAAATCGGGACAATCTGTAAAATCAAACAAATGCTTAAGCTCCCTGGCGATACGATTCGTGTATTGGTCGAAGGTTTAAGCAGAGGCCGTGTAGAGACATTGATTGAAGAAGAACCTTTCTTTAGAGCGTCAATTATTAAATTTGAAGAAGATGAAACAAAAGACAGAGAAGCAGAAGCTTTAATGCGTTCTTGCTTGACCGCTTTTGAAAAGTACATTACTGTCAGCAACAGAGTATCACCTGACGTATTGTTGTCGGTTTCCAACATTGAAGAGCCAGGTCGCTTTGCCGATATTTTGGCCTCTAACATGATATTGAAGATTGAACAAAAACAAGAAATTATTGAGGCTATTGAACCTAAGAAACGCCTTGAAGTGATTTATTCGATTTTGCTCAACGAAATTGAAATCATGGAAGTTGAAAAGGACATCAACGAAAAAGTCAGAAAACAGATTAACAAACTTCAAAAAGAATACTACCTTAGAGAGCAAATGAAGGTGATTCGCGAAGAGTTAGGGGAAGATTATGACCCAGACGATGAAATCGATGAATTGACCGAAAAGCTTGGTAAGCTCAAATTAGAGAAAAAAGTCCACGAAAAAGTTGAGAAAGAAATTGAAAGACTTGCTCGCATGTCACCAGCTTCGGCTGAAAGTGCTGTGGTGAGAAATTACATCAACTGGATTTTAGATTTACCTTGGAATAAGCGAACTAAAGATACCTTAGACCTTAGTAAAGCCAGAGAAATATTAGATGAAGACCATTATGGTTTAAAATCTGTTAAGGAACGTGTGCTTGAATATTTGGCGATTCGAGAACTTACAAAGAGTCTGAAAGGCCCTATTATTTGTTTAGTGGGCCCTCCTGGGGTGGGTAAAACCTCTATAGCTAAGTCTATAGCAAGATCTCTTAACCGAAAATTCGTCAGAATGTCATTAGGTGGCGTTCGAGATGAAGCTGAAATTCGGGGACATAGAAGAACCTATGTAGGAGCAATTCCAGGTCGTATTATTTCAGGTATGAAAGAAGCAGGCACAAAAAACCCAGTTTTCCTCTTTGACGAAATTGACAAAATGGCCAACGATTTTAGAGGCGACCCAGCGTCAGCTCTTCTTGAAGTCTTAGACCCTGCACAAAATAACGACTTTACAGACCACTATTTAGAAGTGCCTTTCGATCTTTCTGGGGTCATGTTTATTACCACAGCCAACTCCCTCAGTACCATTCCAAGACCTCTACTTGACCGTATGGAAGTCATTGAGGTATCTGGATACACTGAGTACGAAAAGCTCAACATCGCCAAAAAATATTTGGTGACCAAACAGCTTAAAGAGCATGGCGTAACAGAAGAAAACTTGAAATTGTCTGATGATACGCTAATGGCGATTATCAACAGCTATACAAGAGAGAGCGGCGTTAGAAATTTAGAGAGACAAATTGCCGCTGTCTGCAGAAAAGTTGCCACTCGAATTGTAGAGAAAAAAGTAGATCACGTTAAGGTCAATAAGTCCAATTTGGATAAATTCCTTGGTCCAAAGCGAAACTTCTTCGATGAAATCTATGCAGAAGACCAAGTAGGTATTGTTACAGGCCTAGCATGGACATCAGTCGGTGGAGACACTCTCAGCATAGAAGTGTCTACGATGGCAGGTAAGGGCAATCTTGTTCTCACAGGTCAGCTTGGAGATGTTATGAAAGAGTCAGCCAGAGCGGGCATGAGTTATATTCGCTCTATTTCAGACCAGTATGAGATTGCTTCTGACTTCCATGAAAAATTGGATATTCATATTCATATTCCTGAAGGTGCAATTCCTAAAGATGGACCATCTGCAGGGATTACCATGGCAACAGCAGTTATTTCTGCATTGACAGGCCTACCTGTTAAAAGAGATATTGCGATGACAGGAGAAATTACCCTTCGTGGAAGAGTTCTTCCAATTGGGGGCTTAAAGGAAAAATCTTTAGCAGCCAGACGGGCTGGGGTCAAAACGGTCCTATTCCCATATGACAACATTAAAGATTTAGAAGAAATTCCTGACACAGTTAAAGCTAAAATGAACTTTATTCCAGTGAAAACCATGGATGAAGTCCTTAAATATGCACTCGTAAGGAGCAATCAAGATGAAAATTAGTCAATGTCGGTTCGTGATCAGTGCGGTCAGCCCGGCGCAATATCCTGTTGACCACAAGCCTGAAATTGCTTTAGCAGGTCGTTCAAATGTGGGAAAATCCTCTTTGACAAACATGTTGATCAACAGAAAGGGCTTGGCAAAGACCAGTTCTACGCCTGGCAAGACACAAACCATTAACTTTTATGACATTGACGATCAATTCAGATTTGTAGATTTGCCAGGTTACGGTTATGCAAAAGTCTCTAAGTCTCAAAGAGGAACATGGGGCAAAATCATTGAGACTTATCTTAATAAGAGAGAGAATCTCTTGGAAGTTTGTCTTTTGATTGATATGCGTCATAAGCCTAGTGAAGATGATATTCTCATGTACGAGTGGATTAAATCTTGTGGGTTTATGGGAATTGTTATTGGAACAAAGTCAGACAAGCTTAAGCGAAGTCAATTAAAGCCTCAGGAAAAACTCATTCGAGAAACCTTAGGCATGACTCGCGAAGATGTATTTTTACCAGCTTCTGCAGAAACAAGAGATGGCAAATACCAAATTTGGGATTTCTTGAACAAGTTGTTTGAAGAACGTGATTGCCCGATTTACTTTGAAAGACAAGTTGGGGAGTTAAATCATGAAAAAGCCGTGGAAATTGCCCTAAAAGCAAAAGAACGCATGGTTTCAGAGGCGGACGATACAGAAACCTTTGAGCATATGAGACATGCGCCAATTCATGGAAGTGTTGAAGAGCCTATATATGACGAGCAGTACTCAGAAGATGACTATGAAGAAGGCGAAGAACTGGAAGACGATGAGAACGAAAGTTCAGCACCTTCAAAAGGCTCAAGAGGAACCTCGAGAGCAATGATTAGTTCGCAACTGAATATTCCAAAGGATTTAAAAAAGAAAAAGTAGAATAAATCACTTTATATGGAAGAGATGTCAACCCACTGTTGTTGACATCTCTTTCTTTATGATAGAATAAAGCAAAAGAAGAGGAGGTGTGCGCTTGAGCTGGCAAATGAGAAGCCGATTAACATTAGCAATTATTATTATTTTTGCAATTTTTGGCACAGTGTTCTTGAATGTAAAAATCATTGCAAAAAGAGAGCGTACACAAATCCAATCTGAAATGATGCAGGTGCAACAAAATATTGCCGTACATCTTTCTGGAGACTACAAATCAGGGCTGGCATTAATCGATCAGCTCATGATTGAAGACGACGAAAATATCCAAAAAATTAAGTATGATTTACTAGATGATTTGATAAAAGGAAAAAGCGAGGAAGAGGCATTTGAAAAGGCAGGTGCTTTTTTAAATGATAAAAATGCAACTGTTAATATCTACAGCAGTAAAGATAACAGCTTGCTCAATTCCTTTGGTGTAAAGGTCTTCAATATATCACCTCAAAACTTGAATCACTATAGCGTGGAGAATCACGTTGGCTTCTATAAAATGATTGAAAATCCTATTCAGGAAGGCATTGCACAGGATGAGGAATACAGGTTGTATTACTATGTGTCCAAAAGTCAGCCTTGGATTATAGTTACAAATATAGGCTATAAAAAACAGCCAGAGTTAAGCAAGGCAGCGGAAAAAGTGGTTAGTAGCAATATGAATCAAGTCAACCAACATATTAATTATCAGGTTATAGAGATTAACTCAAGAAAGAAAATCACAATGGCTTCATCGACGGAACTCTTGGGCGGCGAAATTGCAGAAATAAAGCCTTATAACCGTACAGAAGACATGTCTGCCTATGTCCCTCTATTTACGTTTAAGATTAATCTTCCTGACGGCACTCAGGACAGGTGGGTGGGAACTATTACAGAAACGGAAACGAGTAGTGTTGTCATTGCTACTAAAAAAAGTGTTTATGAAAGCGAGTATCTTCAATTGACTCTCATTTTAGTGTTTATTATGCTGGTTAGTTTCCTGTTTGCCATAGCTATTGTTTTACTCATTTACCGAAATTATCTCTATTTCCTCGAAAGTGAGCAAATGGGAGGTGAGTCTCTGTGAAGAATAAGCATTTTAACAGAAATTCATTTATCTTGATGGGCTTAGTTCTCATTGAGATGATTGCATTGGTTCAAGCCGTTTTTTCTCAGCAGGTAGTCAAATACAATATTGAACAGCAATTAGAGAACACTTCTGAAATGCTCCTCAGCCAATTTGTCAATTCGTATGAAATGAACAGTGCTTTTCAAAACAATATTATAAAATTAAGCTATCAGCACTTTGACAAAGGTCTTATAGAAATTTATACAGATATGGCCCAAAGCTTTAAAACTAAAGGGACATTCGTAGAAAATAAAAGGTATACCAATGAAAATGGAGACTATCAAATTGAAATTAGGGACAACACTCAAGCTAACCGAAATATTTACATGGAACAGTTTGGTGTAAATGTAAACGAGATTGAAACCTGTAAAATTATCTCCTATGAAATGAAGCAAAGCGATGAGTTGCTTTTGGAGCGCAGGGTTCTCATTGGTGTGTCTAAGGAACAAAAGAAAATTATTACCATCGAAATTGAACTGAAATCTCTTCAAGAAAAAATTGCAGAAACCAATCAAAAGATTGATGAACTTCTTAATTCTGCTTACTATTTTGGAGACTATACAGGCAATTTTTATGTCTTTGAAAGCAGTGGGAAAGCCTTATATCAGGGCGGTGGAGAAAAAAATGCCCACTACTTTAACAACGTGGACCTAAATACCAACAAGAAAATTATTGATATTATTCGTCAAGAATCCAAAGTGTATCAACCTGTTATTTATGAAAAGAATGATGAGATTAAACGTTCAATGCTTCGTATTCATTACGACAAGACTAGACATTTGTATTTTGTGTACGAGTACAATCAAAAAAAGGTCTTTCAAGAAATTGAACAGAAAATGTTCATGACTTGGATTGTAAGTTTGGTTATTATTGTCGGAACCCTTGCTTTAATGGTTTTGTTAAAGGTTGCTGCTAAACAATCTATAGGAGAATAAGCTATGAAACTATCTGTTTTATGCTATGTATTAGATGGGGATCGAGTGCTGATGCTCCACCGAAATAAGAGAGATAAAGATTATCACAAGGGAAAATGGAATGGACTAGGCGGCAAATTTGAGGCAGGGGAGTCTCCTGAAGCATGTTTAGTCAGAGAGGTGTTCGAAGAATCGGGCTTAGCTTTAAAAACTTGGGAATACCAAGGTCTAATCACCTTTCCCAATTTTGATGGAAAGGACGACTGGTACACCTTTATTTATACTGCCAATGACTTTGACGGTGAGTTAACCGAATCAGATGAAGGTAGCCTTTCTTGGATTCCTCTTGAAGAAATGACCAACCTTAACCTTTGGGACGGAGACCGTATTTTTTTAGATTGGATTTTTAACAGAAAAGAACATTTTTCCGCAGTCTTTGATTATGAAGATGGGAAGTATGTCAGACATAATGTGACTTTCTATGAACAAAAAAAGAGCGTGTAGCACGCTCTTTTTTTGTTGGATAAAATTAAGGCCAATAAGGTCTTTAAATTTGAAATTTATTCTTCCGATGTAGGCACATAACCGTTAAGCTCAACGGTTGCTTTGTCAATTGTGATATCTTCGAAAGGTCTATCCATACGATCAACTTTGACAGTGGCAATTTTATCAATGATCTCAAGGCCTTCAATTGTTTTGCCAAACGCTGCATAATGGCCATCAAGATGTGGTGAATTTTGATGCATTAAGAAGAATTGGCTGCTTGCCGAGTTAGGGTTTTGGGCTCTAGCCATAGAAATGACCCCTTTGGTGTGGACTAAATCATTGGCAACGTTATTTTTAGTGAACTCGCCTTTAATATTTGTACCACTACCGCCAGTGCCAGTGCCTTGTGGGCATCCGCCTTGAATCATAAAGCCTTCAATGACACGGTGGAAAATCAATCCGTCGTAAAAACCTTTGCTCACTAAATTGACAAAATTGCTGACTGTGATCGGAGCGATCTCAGGATATAATTCAACTTTGATAATGCCAAAACTGGTTTCAAATGTAATAACTGGGTTTTGCATACTATACACCTCCATATAAACTATATTTATTATATAGTTTTCACAAGGCGTACACAATTCATTTTTTTAATGAGGCAAAACCCAGTGAAAATAATTAGTATTTAAATCTTGAAATCTCCTGTTGAAGTTTCTCAGCCATTTCTCTTAATGAGATGGTTCTGTTTTGCATATCTTGAACCAATTGTTTTTGATCGTCCATGGTGGCAGAAACTTCTTCAGCGGCGGCGGCACTTTCCTCGGTGACTGCAGAAATATTTTGAACAGAGAACATAACTGCATCTTTAGAATTGTTGATAGAATTGACACGATCGATAATGTCGTTTAAATTATCAAAGGTATCCATAAGGGCTGCATCGATGGTATCAAAAGCTTCTTTTGCCGTATGAACGTTTCCAGAAGCAGCAGATACGGAGTGGATAGAGGTGCTCATATTTGATTTCGTATCTTCGATTTCAGCTACAATTTCCCCAATGATATTTTCAATCTTATGGGTGGAGGTAGAAGTTTGCTCAGCCAATTTTCTAATTTCATCGGCAACGACTGCAAAACCACGACCGTGCTCACCAGCTCTTGCTGCTTCTATAGAAGCGTTTAGTGCTAAAAGGTTAGTTTGTTCGGCGATAGATTGAATGGCATTGACAATAGAACTGATTTCCGCAGACTTGTCAGAAAGACGATTGACATTGCTTTCTAGTTCTCCAGTAATATTTTCAACGCGTTCAAATTCTGTTGTAAGAGAGCGAACTTGACCTGACCCGTGCTTGCTTTTTTCGTTGGCGACTTTAGTTAACTCTTGAAGGTTGCTTGAGTTCTCTACAGTTTTTTCAATTTCTCATAGAGAGTAAATGGAGCTTTTCAGTGCTTTCCTGAGCATCTTCTGCTTGGCTTTGAGCACCTAGAGCAGTTTCACTTACGGCAGAAGCAACAGCAACAATACTATCGCTTACTGAATTGGAAATGCTAGTGAGGTGTTGGCTGGCTTCGGCAATGTGAAACTGAATCATTATGAAGCATTTTCACCAGTTCTCTTAAATTTTCCCGTAAATCCGCTACGGCATGGGCCATGACACCAGTTTCATCCTTATACTTATAAATGTGTGTAAAATCTTCGTCATAGGTCATATCCAAAGCTGCAGTCTGGTGAATTAGCTTTGTAATCCGTACAATAGGATTGCTGATAGAAGCACTGGTAATGACGGCTGCAATAACGCCAGCGACCACAATGAGAAGGGATATTCCAAAAGTGAGCAACATTTTAATGCGAGGTTGGTTCATCGCTTCATCGGAAGCTGTAGCAACGGCTTTGTCAATGTCGTCAATGTAGTTGCCTGTACCGATAATCCAACCAAAATCAGAATCCAGTTGAACATAAGCACGTTTTGGAAGGGCTTCAGTTTCTCCTTTTTTAGGGTAATAATACTCTGAAAAACCTGCGCCATCTTTTTTGACAATATCAATAAAATCGCGAACAATCATTTTTCCATTGGCATCTTTTAAATCAATTCTGCTAGTACCTTCAACGGCTTGATCGCCAAGGAGGACAATGGTCATGCCATCTAATCCGTAGACAAAGAAATAGCCACCCTCGCCATAAGCTGCGTTACGAATAATATCTGCACCTATGACTTTGGCTTCATCCATGGTAATGAGACCTGAGGCAACTTGGTTTTTAACCCCTTTCAGTTCAGTTGTTACAGACTGAGTTGCAAATTGAATGGTTTCATCATAACTAGAAAGCATTTCGGCCTTGAGGACCGCCATGTGATTCATGTTGGAAGAATAAAGCTGCCAAACGCTAAAGCTTCCAATTACAACTGCGGCGGCTACGATACAGAGCGTTGTTAATAAAATAATTTTGGTTTTGATATGTTTCATATTAAATTCCACCCCCAATTTAAATAATATTTACCCCAAAAAAAGAATATTAACATAAGAATTTAACTTGAGGCATTGAACCTCTGAATAAATTATTAACATCATCAAGGGCAAAAAAAAAGCACGGCTTTATAAGACCGTGCTTTAGTCAGTTAATTTGCCATATTCGGCATATGTTTCTTATCAGAAAAAGGTGTGTGAGAAGCCTATTTTTTGTTGCAACCAAGAACGTCGACCAATTTATGTTTCACCATACGCTTAATAGCGTCACGACCTACACCTAGGTATTTTCTAGGGTCAAATTCAGCAGGGTTCTCAGCTAAGTATTTGCGAATTTCGCCAGTCATAGCAAGGCGAAGGTCTGTATCAATATTGATTTTGCAAACGCCCATAGTTGCTGCTTTTCTGAGCATTTCTTCAGGAACGCCTTTTGCCCCAGGAATGCTACCACCGAATTCGTTACACATATCCACGAACTCCTGAACGACACTTGAAGCACCGTGTAATACAATTGGGAAGTTAGGGAGCAAGTTAGAAATTGTTTGAAGACGGTCAAAATCTAATTTAGCTTCCCCTTTGAATTTATAAGCACCGTGAGACGTACCAATAGCAATAGCAAGAGAATCTACGCCAGTACGTTTTACAAAATCCACTGCTTGATTAGGGTCTGTATAGGTAGCGTCTTCCGCTTTAACGTTGACTTCGTCTTCAACGCCAGCGAGTTTACCGAGTTCGGCTTCTACTACAACACCTTTGGCATGGGCATACTCAACCACTTGTTTGGTAACGGCAATGTTTTCTTCATAAGGAAGGTGTGAGCCATCAAACATAACAGAGGTGAAACCGTCGTCAATACATTGCTTACAAATTTCGAAAGTGTCACCATGGTCAAGGTGAAGACAAATATCTACGCCTGAATCGATGATTGCCCGCTTCAACGAGTTTTTTAAGGTAAGCTGGTTTTGCATATTTTCTAGCGCCAGCTGAAACTTGAAGGATCAATGGTGCATCGACTTCTTTTGCTGCGTCAACTATACCTTGAACGATTTCCATATTATTGACGTTGAATGCACCAACTGCATAGCCGCCTTTGTAAGCGTCTTCAAACATTTTTTGGGATGTAACGAGTGCCATTTGAGTTCCTCCTCATATTTTAAATTGAATTTAGTGAGACCAATAGACGGGACAAAGATCGTCACGTTAGACGAGACAAAGATCGTCACGTTAGACGAGACAAAGATCGTCACGTTAGGTGAGACGAAAAACGTCCCTCTAAGTCTATTATAAAGTTTTTACAAGTAATTGTTACCCCTAAAAATAGATTTACGGACATATTTCATTGGGAGAAATAGAAAAAAGCCTGTCCCTATGGTAAGATAAGACGGTAAAAAGATTTAAATGACCATGAAATGGATGTGAAAAAAATGAAATTGCCTGAAGCCTTTTTAGATAGAATGAAAACCCTTTTAGGTGAGGATTTGGAAGCTTTTCTAAACAGTTACGATGATCCTCGCTTTTATGGGCTGAGGGTAAACACTTTAAAAATTTCTGTAGAGGACTTTCTCAAAATCAGCCCTTTTAAGCTGACGCCCATTCCATGGACGAGAGATGGCTTCTATTATGACCCAGAAGACAAACCGACGCGACACCCCCATTACTTTGCGGGACTTTACTATATACAGGAGCCTTCAGCTATGGCGCCAGTGAACGTTTTGGAACCAGAGGAGTCAGACAACGTGCTGGACATGTGCGCCTGCCCAGGGGGGGCAAGAGCGTGCAAATAGCCTCATACCTTCACAATAAGGGTCTTTTGGTTTCAAACGATATTAGTACCTCTCGCATTAAGGCTTTGGTTAAGAATTTAGAAATGATGGGCGTGACCAATGTTCTAATTCTCAATACCACAGAGGACGTAATTGGCGAGAAATTCCAAGGTTTCTTTGACAAACTCTTAATTGATGCACCTTGTTCAGGAGAGGGCATGTTTCGAAAAGAACCCAAAATGGTAGCTGAATGGGACGAAGACTACACTAAGCAGTTTAGAACCATGCAAAACAGCATATTGGAAGAGATTAATGGAACGTTGAAACCTGAAGGAGAACTGGTTTATTCGACTTGTACCTTTTCAGCCCTTGAAAACGAAGATTGTCTCAATACTTTTTTAGAAGGTCATAAGGATTATACTCAAGTGGCAATCGACTCTAATCGATTTGAGTTTGTTACTCGGGAAGGTTACGGTCGACTTTGGCCTCATCGACTAAAGGGAGAAGGACATTTCGTTGGCAAACTAAGACGTGAAGTGGGAGACGCTCAGACTTATAAGGTTTTAAAGGATAATTCACCGCCAGAGTATTTTAAGGCATTTATGTTGGAAAATTTGAAAAATCCTATTGAAGGTCATTTTGAAGAACTCAACGGGAAGCTTTACTTAAGACCGGTCTACGACTTACCACTTAAAGGGGTGAGAGTCGTTCGCTACGGTTGGCTGCTGGGCGAGTGGAATGGCAAGAAATTTACACCCTCACAGGCTCTCGTTATGGGCCTGAAAGCGCCAGACATGAAGCGAGTGGTTAATTTCGGTCAAGATCAAATTGAAGCTATAAAGTATTTAAAAGGAGAGACCCTTCATACGGATGGAGAAGATGGTCTTTCTATGGTTACAGTAGATGGATACCCACTAGGGTGGGCAAAAATGGGTAAAGGAACACTTAAAAATATGTATCAATCAGCTTGGAGGCTAGTATAATGGCAAGAAAAATGAGACTGGATAAAATGTTATGCCATATGGGGATCGCCTCAAGAAGAGAGCTTAAAGACCTTATTCGTGTAGGTTCTGTAAAGGTTGACGGCGAAAGAGCACGTTCTGGCAGTGAGCAAGTGGATGTAGGACACACAAGTGGTCACGTTTAGAAGCATAGAAGTGGTTTACAAGGAGTTTGTCTATTTAATGATGAACAAACCTGAAGGTTATTTGTCTGCAACGGAAGATGGCAGAGGGGAAACAGTGGTCGATTTGATAGGTCCTGACTATAACTTTTTCGAACTATTCCCTGTAGGACGCTTGGACAAAGATACAGAAGGCCTTTTGGTCTTAACCAATGATGGTAAGGCAGCCCATGATTTGCTGTCACCGAAGAAGCACGTTCCGAAGACCTATTATGCAGATATTCTTGGAAAAGTCACTGAAGCCGATGGTGAGCGGTTTAAACAGGGCGTTATGCTAGACGATTACAAGACAATGCCTGCAGATCTAGTCATTTTAGAAAGCAACGAAGAAACTTCAAAAATACTTTTAACTATTTATGAAGGCAAATTTCATCAGGTTAAAAGAATGTTTGAAATCGTTGGCAAAAAAGTGACTTATTTAAAACGGGTTCAAATGGGGCAACTCAAGTTAGATGAGACGTTACCTCTCGGTAGTTATAGAGAGTTGACAGATAAAGAGCTAGAAGCCCTACAAACAAAGTAGGGTAAAAAATACATTAGGGGTGTGGTTAAAATGGAAATGAAACAACTAGAGAAATACGCAAGACTATTGGTGCGTTCTGGGCTTAACGTTCAGGAAAACCAAATCTTGATGGTCAACTGTCCCGTAGAATGTGCTTATTTTGCAAGGGTGATTGTAAAAGAAGCTTACGCAGTTGGGGCAAGAAAAGTCGTCATGAACTGGAGAGATGATCTTATTTCAAGAGAAACCCTTCTTCACGCCAACGACGAAATTTTCGACGAGTTCCCAGAGTGGCAAAAACAGTTCTACAACGATCACGCAGATCAAGGAACAGCGTTCTTAAGCATTTCGGCGTCAGATCCAGAAGTGTTCAAAGACGTTGACCCAAAACGCATGGCAAGACAAAACAAAGCGTCTAGCACAGCACTGGTTCACTACAGATCTCGAACCATGTCAAACTATAACGCTTGGTGTGTGGCATCTATTCCAACAGAGTCTTGGGCAATGAAAGTTTTCCCAGGAATTCCGACAGACGAAGCCATGGACAAACTTTGGGAGGCTATTTTTAAATCTGTCAGAGTAGACGCAGAAGATCCCGTTGCCGCGTGGGATCAGCACAAAGCTAACTTGCTCAGAAGAATTGAGATTCTCAATCAGCACAATTTCAAGACTTTAAGATACAAAAACAGCATAGGGACAGACTTTAGCGTAGCATTGGTTAAAAACCACATTTGGTTAGGTGGTTCAGAATTTACCCCTGAAAAGGTGGAGTTCATAGCCAATATGCCAACGGAAGAAATTTTTACAGCACCTGCTATGAAAGGCTCTTACGGCAAGGTGGTCAGCTCAATGCCTCTGAACTACAACGGCAATTTGATAGACAATTTTAGCCTGACTTTTGAAGACGGCAAGATTGTTGACTTTACAGCTGAGAAGGGTTATGACGTTCTTAAGGGATTGTTGGATACGGACGAAGGCGCTCGTTATATTGGCGAAGTGGCGTTGGTTCCTTACGACTCACCTATTTCGAACCTTAAAATTCTCTTCTTCAATACTTTGTACGATGAAAATGCTTCTTGTCATTTTGCATTTGGAAAGGCATACCCTGTCAATGTAGAAGGCGGAAAAGACGCAAGCCTAGAAGAGCTTAAAAAGCTTGGCGTCAACGACTCCTTAACCCATGTAGACTTTATGATTGGGACAGCGGATTTGAGCATTGTCGGCATTAAAGAAGATGGTTCAGAGGTAACTGTCTTTGAAAATGGAAATTTTGTATTCTAGGTTTAACTTATAAAAGGATAAAGCCCTCTCTACTTCAGAAAATTAATTCTGGTAGGGAGGGCTTTTTTTAGTTTTCTACTTTATAGACACCTTCCGAGGTGACTTGGATTTCATCGTAAATACCACCTTCATCGGTAAGTCGTTGTATAATACCTTCACTGGTAATGTTCAGTTTGGTATAACTTTCGAAGAAGTCTAGGGCTTTGTAAGGTGTTACGTCGTTACCTGTATTATAGAAAACCTCTACAGTAGGGTAAGCATCGTCAGTATAGTAGTAAACTAAGAGTTCTTTAAAACCGTCGTTAGTAAGATCTGTAAAAACGAACTCGATATGGGTAGTGTCCAAAAATGTACCATCATCGTTGAAGTAGGTACTGTATTCTGTTTCGTTCATAAATTTTGAAAGAGTAAGGGGGAACTGACTACCATTATTTAATTTTAGTTCTAAGAAAGGTACTTCATTTGCGTCTCGACCAAAATGAATGTTAGTCAGGTCTTTTGTAATAATATTTTCTACAATACCGCTATAGTCAGAGGTTTCTTCTTCGCTTGGGTTACTGATGATAAAGCTGTCAGCAGCCAGTTCGGTTGTGATGTTGCTTGTTATATCAACGGCTGCTGTAGTAGCAGTTTCCTCTGAAAGGGTAGGGTCAATCGTTTCTTGACTGCTATTGGCGTTAAACCACTCTTTAAGATGGAGTTCGTTGGATGCGCTGTCTAACAACTTGCTGAAAGTGGGTAGTATACTAACAATAAGTACAATCAAAAATAGAATTATTTTGAATGAACTTTTTTTATCTCCTTGAACTTTTGGCAAACGACCGACAAACGGTTTTGGTTCGCCATATTTGGAAGAGGTATCTCTATAACGTTTAGCATCGGCGGCCTTAGTTTCTGCATTGGCAGCTCTTACCTTGGCTTCAATGGTTTTTGTCTGAGACTCAAGAGAATGGTCTTTTGAGTCAGCCACGTGAGCTGCAGGTGTTGAAAGATTAGCCTTTCTTTCTGAACTTGTTGGTGTATTAACGTATTGGCGGTTTTTATTCAAGGGTACCATTTCGTTTTGCTTCTAAGTAATCTTCTTGAGAAGGATAATTTTCAGAATCCCAACGATTTCTAAATAAACCCATTTTGACCTCCTTTAAAACTGTCTGATCATTCTTACATTATAGCATTGTATTTCTAAACTTCATATGCTACGATAAAACGGTAGTCTAAATGTTATATTTGGGGATGTAGCTCAGCTGGGAGAGTACTAGACTGGCAGTCTAGGTGTCGAGGGTTCGAGTCCCTTCATCTCCACCATAAGAATTTTGAAAAGGGTTGAAGTAAGTTGCTTCAATCCTTTTATTTATTTCCGTTTGAAATTACATTAAAATACAATGTTGTAGCGATACATATAGATTATTATTCACAAAAATGTAGTATATTTATAATTGGATGAAACTAGAAATAATGATAAAAGTAAGGAAAAACACAAAGTGTTCACTATATTTTGTTGGCATTGAAGGATTTAGCAATTTTTTTCAGTGTTTTTTTGAATGCTATATGGTGAAAACTGAGTACTACTATTAAATGGGAGAGGTGGCGTAAAATGAAAAAAATAAAAAAGGCAGTGGGGTTTGTTTGCATGGTCATAATGTTATTTGCTAGCTTAAATGTGCAAGCGTTCGCTGAAAGCACCAACCCAGATTATGAAGGTAGTGATAATGTAAAATTTACAGATGTACCAGATGATTTTTGGGCCAAGGATGAAATTTACTATTTTGCAACTCAAGGAATCGTTACGGGTGTAGGAAATGATAAATTTAATCCTAATGGGATTGTTACACGTGAACAGTTTACAAAAATGTTAGTTTTAGCATTTAATGCACCACTTAAAACACCTGGAGAACCTACGTTTGCAGATGTTAATTCTAACATGTGGTCTTACCCATACATCGAAACATGCAAAGAGTTTTTGACTGGCTACAGTAATGTTTTTGGAGGCAAGCCTAGTTTTAAACCTACTCAAGCTGCAACCCGCGAAGACATCGCAGTTGCTCTTGTAAAGATGATGGGGTTGACAGATCAAGATGTAGAAGATTCAAATTATGCAAACGATAGATTTATTGATTCAGAGGATATTTCACCCCAATTGATGAAATATGTGAGTTTAGCAAGTGAAAGAAAATTAATAAATGGATATAAAAATGGAAATTTTTATCCTAAAAAAGGAATTACAAGAGCAGAAACAGTGACTTTAATCAATAGAGCGACAAAGCAAGCGATGAGCAATATAGATAAAGAACTCAAATTAGAAGTCTCAATCGTCAAGGGTGAAAATCCTGAGGATGTGTCTGTGATGATTTTAACGGAAGAAGGCGCAAAAGTTACTGTAGATGGTAAAACTATTAAACTTTCAAGTAATGGTGAAGGCGGATATGAAGGTATCTTCAACTATAAATTTGAAAGTGAATATAGCAAGGTTTTTAACGTTCAAGGTTCTAAGTTAGGAAAAACTGCATCTAAAACAATTGAAGCGAAGTATGAGATTGGAAAACCTGTGTTAAAGATTACAAATTGCCCAACGAGTGTTACTTCTAAAGATATTACAATATCTGGGACAATGTTTGATAAGAACTATGGCACAGAACTCTTGATTAATGGAAAGACCGTTGCCTCAAATGAGTCCCGTGATTATTTAAAAGATTGGAGTAAAAGTTATACATTGCAAGAAGGTGCAAATACATTTGAATTTGTACTAAAAAATAAAGCAGGGAAAGAAGCTAAAGAAACAAAAACAATCTATTTTAGTGTAGATGGTCCTGTTCTTAAAATAGCAAATTGTCCAACAGAGGTTACCACTAAAGATATTACAATATATGGAACCATATTCGATAGTAACTATGGTACAGAACTCTTGATTAATGGGAGTACGATTGTTTCAAATGAGTATAGTAATGATTTGCTAAGTTGGAGTAAAAGTTACACATTGCAAGAAGGTGTAAATACGTTTGAATTTGTATTAAAAAATAGAGTCGGCAAAGTCTTTAAAGAAACAAAAAAAATTAATTTTAGCGTTGGAGGGCCAGTCCTTGAAATAACAAATTGTCCAACAGAGGTTACTTCTAAAGACGTTATAATATATGGGACAATGTTTGATAAAAACTATGGCACAGAGCTCCTGATTAATGGAAATACCATTGCTTCCAATGAAAACAGTAATTTTATACAAAATTGGAGTAAAAGTTATACATTGCAAGAAGGTGCAAATACATTTGAATTTGTATTAAAAAATAAGGCTGGTAAGGAAACTAAAGAGACAAGAGTCATCATGTTTGAAGTAGGTTCTCCGCAAATCCTATTTGATAGTTGGAAGGAAGTCTCTGATAACAACCAATACACAGTGTCTGGTAGAATTGTAGGCGAAGCAGAACAGGTTACGCTTTACTTAAACGATGAAGAAGTTATTTTAGATAGTAGCAATCGTTTCTCAAAATCATTGGCGTTAAAAGAAGGCGATAATACATTTGTGTTTAGAGCAATCAATATATATGGAAAATCTCAATCCGTTTCTAAAACAATAAGGTATGCCCAAGTGACAGCGCCTACACTGGAATTGACCCAATAGCAGAAACAACTACGGAATCTGTGGTTACCTTATCGGGGACTACTGGAGATGGCGTAGATACTAGTGTGGAGCTTAGGGTTAACTGTGCTGTTGATTCAGACTATATGAGAAATACTGGTGGGAAATTTTTAAATCTAATCTACAATCAAAAAACCTGAAGTTCTCCGTGAGACCTTCAGGTTTTTCATTAGTCTAAAAATCGTCCCTAGGTGACGCTAGTATACACTAAGCTGAATGCTTAGCACTTTTCTGTGCGGGCTTCTGCTGTCCAAATATCTGAATCAAGTTCTAAACCGATATCCGATGCTATAAAGCGAGCACCGTTGGTCTTTTTATAATGATCCAATACTTTAAAGACTTTGTTAGCACCTACAAGGAGAATTGGAACATTGGCATAAACGACCATGATGTTAACGAAGTCAGAAATATACCAAAGGTTACCCAGCTCAAGTCCTGCAAGAACCGTAAGGATACCAAAAGGAACTAGTAGGAATGCCCCAATACCTCGAATAAAGTTGATGAAGAATCGGTTTAAAGAGATTAGGTTGGCTGAAATCTCTGCAAAACAGATGAGTCCAATTAATGAAGTGAAGGCAAATAGTGCATAAGATAAAGATAAAATGATTGTGACAATATTATCAAACGCTACCCCTGGTACTAAATATTTTGCAGAGGTTAAGAAGACCGTAATTTTAGAAGACTGAATACTATCCCAAGCAACGCCTGCATCTCCAGTCCAGACGTGGGCAGTAATAATAAGGAGACCTGTCAAACTACAAATGATCATTGTGTCGAGGAAAACGCCAATGGCTTGAATAAAGCCTTGCTCGCAAGGATGATCGTTCTCAGAAACGGCTGCAGCAATGGTAATGGTTCCTTGACCAGCTTCGTTAGACATAAGACCTCTTTTAATCCCTTGGGCAAGTGCCACACCAAAACCGCCACCAAATACAGCTTCTGGGGTGAAGGCGCCAGCAAAGATTGCTTTAATCACGTAAGGCATTTGTCCGATGTTGAGCAATAAGAGAATCAATACGAGAACGGTATAGATACTTGCCATAACAGGTACAGCATAGTCAGCAACTTTTGTAACACGCTTTAGACCGCCGAAGATGGTCACTGAAACCGCAAAGAACAAGATAACACCTATGGTCATGTAGACGCTAGAAGTTCTTTCAAAAGTAGTTCCTGTAATAGTATCTGCAACGGAGCCAAGGGCTGTGAAAATATGGAAAATTTGACCTGGAACACTAAATAGAGCGTAGACGATGAAAATGATTGCGAGTATAATGCCGATGCCTCGCTTATTACCTAGAATTTTCTGTCCATAGAAGGCTAAACCGCCCACATATTCTCCTGAACCTTTTTCTTTGTAAAGTTGAGCCAACACAGCTTCAACAAATGCGGTTGCCATACCAAAGAATGCAGACACCCACATCCAAAACAATGCGCCAGGGCCTCCAACTGAAATAGCCCCTGTAACTCCCATGATATTCCCTGCACCAATTCGAGTTGCCGAACTGAGCATAAAAGCACCGAGAGGACTGATGCCCATTTCGGATGACTTTTTAGTCATCATGATTTTAAGACCTGTTTTAAAATGTGTTACCTGAACAAATCTTGTTTTAATAGAGAAATAAATACCAGAGCCAACGAGAAGTATGATGGCAAATGTAAATTTCCCTAAAATTGGAATATTGGCATACCATGCAAAATTAGTTGGAAAGTCCCACAAAAAGTCTGCAATTGGAACGATGAAATCAAAAAATCGGTTAATAGCTTCAAAAATATTGTACATAAGATCCCCCTTATGGATACGTAATCATATCTTATAGTTCAAAAGCATGGTTTTTTGAAAAGGCTCCAAAAAGGCCTCCCGTATGAATAAACAAAATGTTGCCTTCAAAAATCGAGTTAGGTTTTTCTATTTCTGAAAAGAGGGCGTGCATGCCCTTTCCTGTATAAACTGGGTCTAAAATAATACCTTCTTTAATGGCAAATGCTTTAATAAATGCAATCTCTTCTAATGTTGAAACCCCGTAGCCACCTTCCACATAACCTTGAACCATGTGAATATGACTGTAGTCAATTAGGTCATTTAAGTCGTGGTTCTCAGTAAAGCTGAGGCCTTCTTGAACGATGTTTTTTATCAGTGTATCAAAATCTTTTCCTTTATCGTAAATATTTATGCCGATTATTTTCTTTTGAGCTTTTGTTATTTCATTGGCTAAATATAAACCGGCATAAGTACCAGCCGAACCGCAGGCAATACAAATTTGATCGAAGGTAATGCCCAAGGCCTTTTCTTGATCGAGTATTTCCATAAAAGCATTGAAATAACCGAACATACCCAGTCCTGTAGAAGCGCCTTCAGGTATTACATAAGCATTATGTCCATTTAGACTATATTGAGTTTTCAAATCTGACATTATTTCTTGGCGATTGTTGCGATACTCATCTTCTGAGATAAAAGTAATTTTCGCGCCAAGCATTTGGTCCATAAAATAATTACCCTGAATTTCCGAGGAAATATCACCTTTAAGGACCAAATGACATTGCAAACCCAAACGTGCAGCCATAGCTGCCGTTGAGCGGCAATGGTTGGACTGGACACCACCGCAGGTAATCAAAATATTGCAATTTTCTTTAAGTACCTTTGGCAAAATATATTCAAGCTTTCTAATTTTATTGCCTGAACATTCACTTCCCGTAAAGTCGTCTCTTTTAATGTAGAGGTTCACGTTCTTGCGACTCGGGAAGCGACTGTTCATCTCATGTATAGGGGTGGGGAGATTGGCAAGCCAGACTCTTTCTGGCAATTGAATAGGGGTCATCATATTCATTCCTTTAGGCTCTAAGTTGGCAGATGGCTCTTTCAAGACTGAGCATTGCCTCTTCGACCATAGATTTTGGACAAGCAACATTTAATCGGACAAAACCACTACCATAAGGACCAAAGCAAGTTCCTGTGTTAAGGGCAATCTTAGCGTTATTAATCATGAACTGGCTAAGAGCTTCGTCTGTCATACCAAGTGCAGTGCAGTCTACCCATTGTAAGTAGGTGCCTTCTGGCGTGTTAGGTTTAAGTTCTGGAAGGCGATCTGCGCAGAATTCAGATATATACTTCATGTTTTTCTCAACGTATTCAATCATTGCTTCTAGCCATGGTTCGCCGTCTCTGTAGGCGGCTTCTACGGCTACTAGACTGAAGCAATTGTTTCGCTTCATATCGAAAATAGTAAAGAATTGGTCAATGGCTTTTCTGTCTTCTTCATTGGATGTGTAAATCATTGAAGCCTGCAGACCCGCAATGTTGAAAGGTTTTGTTGCTGAGAAACAAGTGATGGATAAATCTCTTGCAGCTTCTGAAAGCGAAGCAAAAGGTGTGTATTTTTTCCCTTTAAAAACTATGTCTCCATGGATTTCATCAGCAATTACACGAACATCATGTTTAATGCATATTTTTGCAACACGACTGAGTTCATCTTTGGTCCAGACTCTGCCTACTGGGTTGTGAGGGTTACATAGGATAAGCATTTTAGCATCGGCAGCTTGTTTTTCAAGCTCGTCAAAATTCATTGTGTAGTCGCCATCGATACAGAGCAAAGGGTTTTCAACTAAAGTTCTGCCATTTAGTCGAACTGCGTCATAAAACGGGTTGTACACTGGGGGTTGAATAATGATTTTGTCGCCTGAATTTGTGAATTCTCTAACGGCAATGTTGAGAGAGGTAACCACACCAGGGCTGTGAATCAACCATGTAGGGTCCATTTGGAAGTCGTATCTTTTTTTGTACCAATCAGAAACAGCGTTGTAGTAAGAAGCTGGTCTTGTCGTATAGCCATAAATAGGCGACTTAGCTCTTTCTTCAATAGCATCTAGAATGGGTGGGGCAACGGGAAGGTCCATATCGGCAACCCACATGGCATAGAGATCGTCTCTGCCAAACTTCATTTCAAGTTCATCATATTTCGCAGAAAATTCACTTTTGCGATCTCTGACCTTATCAAATTCAAACATATAATCCTCTTTTCTAAAACTTGATTATCAACTTTGATTATGTCAAACTATTTACCTGCAATGACTTCGATTTCAACGAGGGCATCTAGGGGCAATTTCCCAACTTGGAAAGCACTTCGAGCGGGAAATGGGCTGCTGAAATAAGTGAGATAAATTTCATTCATTGCTGAAAAATTAGCCATATCACTGAGATAGACCGTTGTTTTTTAAAAACATCATCTAACGTGAGCCCTTGTGCGTCTAAAATAGCTTTAACATTATTTAAAGATTGGGCTGTTTGAGCCTGAATACCTTCGGCCATAGTTCCAGTCAATGGATCAATTGGCAATTGACCTGAGGTAAATACAAAGCCATTAAGAGAAATGCCTTGAGAGTAAGGACCAATTGCTTTTGGTGCATGCTCTGTGTGGATCACTGTTTTCATAGATTCAACACTCCTTAATAATAGTTAACTGGTTTATAATATATTCATAATTCGTAAACGGTACATCTTTATTAATAAGCAAGTCTTGTGCCAAAATTCAAATAGGGCTTTTGTGCGGGTTAAATCAAAGCGGGTATAATATTAATGGGTTAAAAGGGTGAATGCCATCCTGATAAACCCATTTAACCCATTAAAAAAGCTCATTGAGTGATTAGTTTCACTCAATGAGCTTTTGGTCTCTTTGCCTATTTGTTAAAATTATTTATGCAATAGTCTAGCCCAGCATCTGAAAGCACAGTCCCGCCTCTGCCTTTAAGACTGATGACCAGACCATCCTTCTCAAGGGTTGAGAGTTCTCTTCTGATTTCAGATTCGGTAATGTAAAGGTGCTGTTGATTGGCACTTTCAAAAATAGTTCGTCTACCAATGCGCTTAAACTGCTTTCTGCTCAGAAAAATAGTTTTGAGAATAAACTCACGGTTTGTGAGTAGTGTGGGACTATTCCCTTGCTCAAAGTTAGGGTCGTCGCCCTCTAAATAAGATTTAATATCATCTAATTCGATAAGTTCCTTACCTAAGTAGGAAAAATATTCTGCTGAATTTCTCAGTGCTCTCACATTGCCTTCCCACCTAAAGCACATCAAGAAATGAAGTGCTTCCTTCGTCAGCTCATAATGTGCGCTGATTTGAGATTTAAATTTATTAAAAATGAGACTAATGTCTTCTTCTCGGTTACGAAGAGGTGGTATATTCAAGGTTAACACATTAAGTCGATAATAAAGATCCGTACGGAATTGGTGATTACCCATCAATTTTTTTAGGTTTTGGTTCGTAGCGGCAATAATACGAACATCTACGTGAATGATGGTATCGCCCCCAACACGCATGACTTCACGTTCCTGCAAAACTCTCAAAAGTCTGCTCTGCAAATGGATGGGCATTTCTCCAATTTCGTCTAGGAAAATGGTTCCTTTATGGGCAAGTTCGAATAAGCCAATTTTGCCACCTTTACGAGCACCTGAAAAAGCCCCTTCATCATAACCAAAAAGTTCACTTTCTAATAAGGATTCAGGTATTGTGGCACAGTTAATGGCAACAAACTGATAGTCTCTTCGATCAGAACTATTGTGAATAGCCTGTGCAAATAATTCTTTTCCGGTGCCTGACTCTCCTGTTATTAGAACGGATGCTCTGGACATAGCCATTTTTTGTGCGATGGTCTTTGTCTTTTCAATGGCACTACTGGTACCTAAAATATCCTCAAAATGATATTTTGCACGATGACCTTTCCCAAGAATTTGAGCCCGTAAACGGTGCTGCGTTTCTTCTTTTTCCTCAAAACGATTGAAGGTCATCAATATACTGGTGACTTCTCCTGCTGTCCAAACTGGAGAAGATTTAAAGGCAATATGACGTTCCTTTAGTTGTATCAACTGCTGATCAATGCCTTGTTGTGAGTGAATTGCCTGCAATATAAAATCATTAGGAAGCAGCGATCCAATATTCTCACCAATGCAACTTTCACTAAGATTTAATACTTCACGGGCTTTGCTATTAATCGCAAAAATGATACCCTCATTATTGGTAAACAAAATGCCTTCATCAATATAATTTAAAAGCTTAAAAAAACGGCTTTCAATATTGTTTGCTTTTCCTAAAAGAACCGATACTGCATTTGAAGGCTTCTTCAGTTCGTTAAAATATGAAATAAATGGGGCGGTATTCAAGATAGCTTCCTTGCCGAGTTCTACGGCAACATCTGAAATAGTACTAATGGATAAGGTGCGGTGGCCAATGTCGATGACGTTTTTAACATAGGCAGGCACTTTGTCAGATTCTCCTGGCGTGACGGCATAGTCCACTTTTGGAATATTGAGTTTACCTGGATAAACAGGAATAAAATCATAGTCTGTTAAGCCAATCTGTCTGAACATGGCTAGGGTTTCGAGGGTCATTTCAGGACTATAATTAACTAAAAGGACTGAATTGTGTATAGGAATTTCACGAATCATTTCGTATTGCTGCACTGTAATGGTGGTGCTAAGCACAATGACCTTTGTATGGGGTTGTACATATTCTTGAACCCCAACATAAATGGAATATAGAGAAATCAAAAGAATATCTGCATCAATAGGTTCTTTAAAAATATGTTGTTCTACTGATAGGGGAATAATTTCAACGTTCTCGTCAAATAATTTTTCTAAAACAGATTGATGTTGAATAGACACACTTTGAAAATTACTGATGACGACAATCTTTTTCATTTGATGTCTCCTTCCAAATGAACGAATATATTTTCCTAAAAACTATTAGCTATATTATAACAACGGTGAGGGCTTATGCAAGTAAGCTTGAAGATTACTTCATTTAGTTTTGGGTATTTTGCTTTAATATGGTAAATGGATGACCATCAGAATTTTAATCTGCGGTGCTATTGCAGATTAAAATAATATTTGGTTGGTGAGCGAAGGCGGGAATGTTATTATATTAGAGGACAACAAAATTTCTGATACATGTACAGTTATGTATTTGGAAAATTTATCAGTAACTCAAGTCTTTGTTGAACTTGAAGGTTTTTCCCAAGAGTGTTTATATCACAATGAAAAATAGGCTGGTAGCGGAAGAAGAAATTAATGAGTAAAAATAAGCACAAAAAATGCCCCTTAGCCATTTCGAATACAGAATCTGTTGGGGACAAAATCTGAACATCTAATGGCTAGGGGCTGGCGAAAAAAATGGGGAACATTATCAAAATCTGGAGAAAGATTTTGATGTCCTCTTGTCTAAAAAAATGTTATTAAATAACAGATCGACTAAATTTTTTACTTTCTTTCTGGAAAATTATCATCCATTAAATGATAGATGCCAGTTGTAGGTGTTTCGGTACTTTTTACTTCTGGGTTTGGTGTTACAATTAGGCTAGCGCATAAAATGCATACCGATAAACCTAATGCTGAGATCGTTCTTTTGAGCATGTCTACATTCATTTGAAAATCTCCTTTAAGATAATTATTTGTTTTTTGTTTATCTTGCCTCATAATAGTATTATAATAACCTAGTATCGCATCAATGTAAATAGCATTATTTACGTTTTGTTTAAAATATAGTTACAAGGGGGGTGAATATTGTATGGAAGTTGTTTCAGTTGGGAAAAGACTAAGAAGCATTCGAAAACAATTTGGGATAAGGCAAGATCAAATAACTGGAGATATTGTTACTAGAAATATGATCAGCATCATTGAAAACGACAAGGCTTCTTTGACTCCTAAAGTGGCAAAAAAGGTTGCGGAGGAAATCAATAAAATCTGTATGGACAGACGAATTGATTTTAATATAACCGTTGAGGAACTGCTAGAATCTGAAGAAGAACAAGTTCTGAAAATAGCAGCTAAGCTCACAGAAGAAATTGATAGAGGCGAATTTAATCTAAATGACGAAAGAAAAAAAGCAGATGTGTTAGAAATAGAAAATAAGTTGGTCATGAACGAAGATTATGATGCGGCATTTGCTCTCGATATGGTCTGTGAAGTCTATTTTTCCAATAGAAAGCAGTATTTTGAAGCTTATTATTATAGCAAGCGAGCTGTAGATCTTTCGGCTCATGTAATCGGAAACCCTAGCATTTTTAAAACATACATCAATGTCAGCTATAATTTGATTTATCTTGAAAGATACAAGGAAGCCCTCTATTACTGTAATTTAGCCCTTGAAAAGTTTCCTAAGTTGGAACCTAGAGATCACTATATGGTTCTAATGAATAAAAATTTAGCAGCCAGTAGATTAGGCGAATGGGAACTTTCTTCTGCCACAATTGACGATATGTTAAATATTGAAAAGTTAGATACTTTTGATCGTAATAAGGCTTGGATTAGTAAAGCCAATAGGCTTGCAGAAGGGAATAGATGGGAAGAAGCAATTCAGATTTATAATAATATTTTTCATGAATTGACAATGAGGCCACAAAAGTACTTAGTTTTATCTAACTTAATAGACATTTATATCCGTATAGACAAGTCCGAAGCTCTTATTGAAACGATGAAACAATCAAAAATAGCTATCGAAACAGATCCTGAGTCAGTAAAAGCTGCTTATTTAGGAAAAATATACTTTAAACTAGCAAAAGGCTATTTATATTTAGGGCAAGAAGAAAATTTGTTGCTGTATACGGAAAAAGCCCTTGAATTTTCTTACTGTGAAAAGCATTACAGTGATTTGAAAGCCGTACTGGAATTTAAAATCACTTACTCCTGCGAAGAAAAACGAGATGAATTGGTTAAGGATGTCGTTGCTTTAACTCTCAAATGGGTTAAGGAAAAAATTATAAAGCGTGACGATGACTGTGTTTGGCGTTTAATGTCCTATTTAACAACATTTAAGGATGTTAAAAATTTAAAAAAGATAATGGAGTGCTTTACACAACTGAACTAATAGAAACCTCAGCTTTCCTTCATGAAATGAAGAAGAGTGCTGAGGTTTTTTTGTGCAAAAAATTTATTTATAGAAAAATAATAGTAAATATTGTTGTGCTATGTTAATTGGATATGGTAAAATTTACCTTGAAAATGTTTTTTTATTGTTGTAATACATAGAAAATATCTTAAGTATAAATTTATTAAATTCATCAAAATGATAATAATGAGAAAACGTAACATCTAACGACTAACGCATACATATTGAAAGGACTGATTTTATGAAAAAATTAATTATCGGAATCACTACACTAGCAATCATTTTAACATCAATAATACCATCGTTTACCGCAACCGCTACAACCGCACCGAAAACCGTCACCATTAAACAATATGTATCAACCATTTTAGATACCCTTCAAGTTCCCTACACAGACCCAATTCAAGAAGCTGTTAATCAAAAATGGGTTTCTAAAGGTCATAAGTTGATTGCTAATCCAAGCGCAGCTATCACTAAAGAACAATCAGCACAGCTTCTTTATGGCGTTCTCAGAACTAAAGAAGGGGTTAAGCCTGATTTGTATTATGAGAGACTACTCAGCTATTTCATGGGCGATGTGAAGGCTATTGACCCGTCTTATCAAAGGGCTGTTTTTACCACTACTATGAACGGTTTTTATGAACCACAACTGAAAAATGAGAAGAAGTATTTTAACCCTAAAAATAAAGTGACTGAAGCTGAGATGAAGGTAATGATGGGGAGAATCTTGGATAAGTCTAAGAGGTATGATCCGTTTCAGATAAAGGATATTTATACTGCACCTAATAAATTTAAAAGTTGGGGTTCAGCTCCTACTGTTAAAACAATTCGTTCAAATATTACTTATCCTAAATTATCTAGCGTAAAAAAATATATGACTTTTAAAAATGGTATTCCTGTAGAAGATAGAACAAAGGTTTTAAAAGAGCTTGATGAAGAAGAACGTAACCGCTATGAAATGATATTTTTGAAATATGACAAATATGAAGATTACTTAAATTCAATTGCGGTAATAGAACGAGATGTGATTTCAAGCAATATGGCAAGAGAAAAACGCATGGCAGAGGTGGATCATTGGTATGAAGTGGCTACAAAATTTACAAATGCTTATTTTAATGTAGATTATAAAAATACGAAAGCGACTGAAGCGGCTTTGAAGGAAATTATGCCATCAAGTTACTATTCAAAAGAGTTGATAGAAAATCATATTGCATTAGCAAAGAAAAATAAAATATCTATGCAAAGTTTTATGATATCGGACAAAACGCTATTTTATGAAGGATTCAACGTATCATTTGTTAGAACTAGATTGTATTTCAATATTACTTCACCAAATAAAACAGTACCATTTGTAATGGCTGTGAACAAAAAAAATGAACCAATTGTAAGTTTAAAAAGTAATGCTTGGTATTGTGTTGATTTAGATATTGCTGTTGGTTATTATCCAAATTATGACAATGAAACATGGTCTTGGAATGGAGATATGTGGGGAATAGGGGGCTATGCTCAAGTTTCTGACATCATAGAAATAAGTCCTGTTAAATAATTTAAGGAGATGTTTATTTGAAAAAATCAAAACGATTACTTAATAGTTTTCTTTCTATTGTATTGATAGTTAGTTTATTACCAATTAGTATATTTGCGTATGATAACGGAGGTTATAACAAAGACACTAATGCCCGTGAATGGTCTGTCAAAGCGGCTAAAGCTAAAACAGGAATAACCTACACGACATTAGCTTTCAAAGCAAAAATTATCGCAAATAAAAAAGAATATACAGCTTATATTAAAAGGATGGATAACCCATTAATCGATGAATATGATGATGGTGATTATATAACTTCTTATTTCATGAGTTATATTTCAACTATTGGGATGCCTCCCGCAAAGCAAAGTCTTCCTAATTTTTATTCTAGTTTTTATAATCAAGCGTGTGAGAATGATGCAGACAGAGAAAATATAAAAAATTTTTTCTCAGGTATGAAAGGATCATCACGAATGATTCTACTTGATTCAGTTGTTGTTATTAACTACAACGGAAAAGCACAGGGTGGAATTGATAGCATAGGTGCTCCTAGTTGGGGCAAAGTGTATGAAGATGAAGACAAATTTAGATATGCTGCAAAGTGGGGTGATAATACAAAAGCAACGATAGTAAACATGTACAATATCGAAGTGCCTTTTCCGGCTCAACCCGTCCTCGACCCCACCGCAGTAATTACAAGAGGAAAAAGTGAAACCCCAACTGCTTACGAAGTTTTCAAAAAAGGCGAATTAATAGACCTTGTAGGAAGAAAATCCTTTTTTCCTGAGAACGTTAAAAAAGAATACATTTGGAGTTACAAATCTCAAAACAGCACCACTTGGCTAGATGGGGGAAATAACGCCACTTTAAATGTAAAAGACTTACCTATAGGAACATATGAGGTTAAACTTCACACCCAATACCATATGATTTGTGGGTGGTTGAAAGAACCTTATTTAGCAGAAAGCAATCCTGACGCCAAAGCAGTAATTAAAATCATCAAAAACGATGAAATCGTTTCAGGCGTTGACGTAACTTCACCCGAAGAAATGGAAATAGGAGAAACGGACACGTTCGCCGATGTTCCAGTCGATATCAGTTCAAGTCTTGAAGGCGTAGATCTTAGCAAAGTTAAGCAAGTTGATTATACTTTGACAACACCCGAAGGAAACATTGTCTACAAAGACGTTTTTAAACCGTCACTGAGTTTAACTCAGAAAAAGACTTTTAGAATTCCATATAAAGGCAGTCCTTTTACACAAGCCTTTAAAGGGCAGGTCGTTTATACGCTGCTAGATGGAGAAATGAGGGGAAATGATACTTGGGATACTTCTTATACTTACATTCATAAAAAAGAACCGCCCGTCAATAACAATAAACCACCAATTCCAATCTTAGCGCCAATTCCTGATGTAATCGTTGGAAATGACATTAGACTAAACGGTGCATCTAGTTTTGACCCCGATGGACAAGTGGTTTCGTGGCAGTTTTCTATTCCTCAGTGGGGCTATGGTTACGATGAAGAAGGAAAAAGAAGCGTTTCTAAAACAACACCCACTACAGGTACAAGAATACAAGCCGTTTTGGGTGTAACTGATGATGATGGCGCATATGCAGAGACAGAGCAGTTTTTCAATGTCACACCACCACCGCCTATGTTGGATATTGACGTTTCAGGAACTTTAAAAGAAAACCGAAAAGTGACGTTCCATTCTAATGTGTCTAACATAATGAATTACACCACCACAGAAGAACAGGTGACTTGGAAAATCAAACCTTTTGATGGACAAGACCCAAGTGTAATAAAAGCAAAGACTTTAAAAGGCAAGAACATAGATACCCTCTTTAAAAAGTTGGGGTCATATTATGTAGAGTGTACCGCTTTTAATAGCGCAGGTATGAGTAGCACTCAATCAATGATTATTAATATCTCAGAGGATTTAAAACCAGAAGTGGTGGTATCGTCTTTTGATACTTATTACAGAGACAGTGATAAAAAAGTCGGAATGACCTTCTTTGACAACTCTGAATCCATAGATGGCGACTACATCGCAGAACGTTCTTGGTATTATGCTTTCGACAAGGACAACGATGGCAGTTTCGATGATGAGACCCTTACATTCCTAAAAACTGCTACTTTGCCAGATGATAATAAACTAGAGATCATAGCAGATCAAGTTGGTAAGTACAGAATCTATTTAAGAGTAAAAGAAGGATTCGGGCAACAAACCATTCCTGAATTTGTCTCAAATGGTGACTATAAAATAAATAACGGCGAAAAAATAGTTGAAGTCAATAACCATAACCCAGTTGTCAGTTTTTATCCCAAGACGGAAAAGAAAGTCGATGTAATCGTTGTTACAGATTATACAGGGGATAAGTTCAATCAACTGGGAACACGGCTCAATGAATATGTTGGAGAAAGCTTTGACAATTACCTCAATGTAAAAATGATGGTGAATACCGATTCAAAATATGTGGGGCGATTCACAAATGCCGAAGCAAATGGATTTGACTTTATTAACGATGAAACAACTCAAAAATATAAAGTAGCTCAATGGGGTAGTTTAATTGAATATTCAGACGGGTCTTATACTCTAGGACCTATTACTGGAGTATTTCCAGCTAGAGTTAAGCAAATGGCATCAGTAGGTCGATTATTTGTCATTTTACTTGAAAATGGAGATTTATACTATTGCGGTAGTTCTGCCAATATAACAGAAACTGTATATGATTACTTACCATTTACAAAATACATGTCAAATATAAAAGAGATAAGCGGTGATGGTGTAATTTTATATGCGTTATCAAATGATGGTTCGGTATACGCAGCGGGTGCGTTAAAACAATATAAACCATTAAATGGCATGTTTGATGGTTATGACGGCGAATTGGACTTTGGTCGGATATTTGCTTACTATTCAAACACATCTGCTAGAGAAGGTTACGGTTTTCAACGTGTTATAGGCACTGGAAATACTGCGCCATTTTGGAAAATGCCGCAGTTTAGTAATGTCACAAATATAAAATTATTTGCTGGGGGATTGGCTGTACGTGTTTCTGGTGGCGACTGGTACGGTTTTGGTGGCGGTCTAAGTGCTTTCGGACAAAACACTGGTTTTGGGTTTGCAAGTTCGTACCAAGATGTATCTAGTAGAGTATACGCATATTTGAATAATGGTTGGCAATGTACTGTGACAAAATTAGATTATCAAAATCAAGTTGTAAAACTTACTAATTTATCAAATTTAGATAAAGCAATTGGAGGGATAGATCATCTAGAAATACCATCAAAAGCATATGCTAATAATGGTGACGTATACACTTATTCGATTGAAACACATGCAACATATGATAGTAATGGTTTTAATCTAAATGATGATGGTGTTTTTACTTATAGTAAAATTGGGACTTGGAGTCCAAACGATCATCGTACTATGTACAGTACACCAAGCTATAATTGGGAAGCTGGTTACGTTTTTCCAGAGGGGTCTTACCTTCCACTTAAAAGCGGTGTTCCACAATATTTAGTTCAAAGTAAAATAACAGATTATGTACCTAATGAGGCTGTTCATGAGTATGCTAAATCTTTTGGATTAATTGATGAATGGACTGGAGTAGAGGGCGGTAGCGGGTATCCAAATACACCACCACCTTCTACGGTATATCATTATTATTATGTACCAACAGCATTTACATTTGGCGGTATAAGTGATTTTTCGTCTTATTCTTACGCAGTTGAGGGAAAATTGCAGAGTTATAATGCTGTTTATACAGGTAGCAGAAAAGATAAGGATGGTTATTGGTCTTGGGCTTGTACTTATAACTATAAAGTTGTAGGTTTCAAGCAGGAACCAAATTCAACCAATATTGCAGGCTGGAAATTCTACGCTACAGACCTTTCAAAACTGCCAACCACAACCTTTAGACCAAATTCAGAAAAGTACATTCTCTACCTTGGCGAAAAAGATTCTTTCCAAAAGGTAGATCCAAAGCTTTTAGACTATATCAAAGCCAATAACATCAAAGTCAAAGTCGCAACCAATCCTAAATACATTGACCGAAGTACAAACAAGAAAACGGAAATCAATCTAAGGGATATGATAACCGCCACACCTAACGGCAAGCAGTACGATGCAGATGGATTGGAAAATATGCTCTCAGACATCACCGAAGAGAACAAAAATTTTGTTGAAGGTCAAGATGGGCTTTACGTTATTAAAGGCGAAGATACGGTTACGTATAACAGCTATTTTAGTGACTTAGAGGGCGACAACAAAATCAACGAAGTCTACAATCACCTTCAAAACAGCACCTACTTTGAAAACAGCGAAGGGCAGTCCATTTACCATAATGTTAAGCGTGCAGCCCCAGTAAGTGTTTTCGATAAAGTCGGACTATACAACGTCTTTTACAGAGCAACTGATCAGCCAAGTACAGACGCCAATTTCCAAAATTACAACAAAGATTCTAATACCGATGAAATGAAAGTCTATGTACATAGAAGACCGATAGCAAAAATGGAAGTCCAGTATTCAAATTATGCCCCATTTTCGCTTAAAGCCTTTGACAATACTTCTTATGACTTAGACCATCGTGCGAAACGTTGCTACACAAGGGTTAGAGGGATATTCTAACACCGAAAGTAGCCATACCTAAGGCATTAAATTAGGTAGAGAACTATCATATTGAATACAAGGGTGAAACCCCCTTGCCGTACAGAATCAACTTCAATGAAGGATAATATCAATCCTGAGAAGGTACGCGTGCTAATACTCCTGAATGCGTCAATTAACTATCATTAATTGAGGTGTTAAGCCAGGTGAAGACGTACTCTGAAAACCTAAGTCCTCCAAAGGATATGGATAATAATGAGGCGGGCATCCGTATCCCATGGTTAACGAAAGTGAAAATGCGTTAAGCTCGTTAAGGTCGGCTATCGAAAGATAGAGAAATTGGGAATACCATATGCTGCTGTGTGGTTCAGCATGTGGTCGTGAATATGAAATGATTTACGATAAACACGGAACAACTATGATTCAAACCGTGTTAGAATTCCTCGGGCCACAGCATTGACCTAAAGGACACACAATAGGATAAATATGATGGAACGTTTGAGAGCTTGTGCGTGGAGCTTGATAGAGCTGTGAAAGGCACAAGAAGTCAGAGGTCTCATAGTAGTCCGAGATGGAGAAAGACCATTACATGGCGAAGGAGACCAGACAAACTAATACGAAAGAATCTCTCGTGGAAGATGATATCTTAACTAAACATAAGATACCGAACCACGGAGGTGAAGCCCGTGCATTTAAACGGTAAGTTTTCGAGTGAAGCTGAATTAAGGGATACACTGGATTTCATTTATGACAAAAGCAAACTTGGATATGCGTTTCATGGGATATGGGAAGTTGCATTCAATGAGATAACAATAACAACAGCAATTCACAACATAAAGTCAAATTCTGGGGCGAAAACGAGCGGAGTAGATGGATTCAAAATCGACAAATACCTTTCTATGAAAAGAGAGGAACTAATCTCGTTGATACAAACAAGCGCAGGGAATTACAAACCCAGACCAGTTAGAAGAGTGTACATTGCCAAAAGCAATGGAAAAGAAAGACCACTTGGGATACCGACGCTAATTGATAGAATTATTCAGGAATGCATACGAATTGTTATAGACCCAATTGCGGAAGCAAAATTCTACAGACATAGTTTTGGGTTTAGACCATATCGAGGGGGAAAGCATGCAATAAGGCAAATAATAGCCTTAATCAGCAATCCGCGTGCTAAGGAAACGCCCTGTATTGCAATCGAAGGTGACATCAAAGGATACTTTGATAACATCAACCATAGAATTTTACTCAATAAAGTGTGGAAAATCGGGGTTAGAGATAAAAGAATCCTGAGTATACTAAAAGAGATGCTGAAAGCTGGATATATTGAAAGTAACAAACACTTTCATACAAACGCAGGCACACCTCAAGGCGGAATCATTTCACCACTACTGGCTAACATATATTTGAATGACTTTGACTGGCAAGTAGGAAGAGAATACTTAATCCCAGAAGGACCTCAAAACGAGGACTGGAAGAGAAAGGTTCTCAGAAATAAAGGATATAAACCACTCTACTTGGTTAGATACGCTGATGATTGGATAATACTAACAACCCACGTAACATATGCCGAACAATACCTGAACAAATTGAAGAAAGAATTCAAGAAAACATACAAGTTAGAGCTATCAGAGGAAAAGACACTCATAACCGATTTAAGACTAAAGCCAATAAAATTTTTAGGATTTTGCATTGAGGTTGGAATGGCAAGAAAAACGCCAAATAAACCAACAGATAGACAAATTGTCAGGGTATACCCTGATTCAGACAGAGTTAAAAGACAAACCAGAAAGATATGTGAGGAAGTAAAAGCAATAAAAATGTCACCAGACGAGGTATCAAAAGCCTATAAAATCGAAAAGATAAACTCTATGATTATTGGGTTAACTGAATACTGGAAAATATCAGTATGTAGCAAAGCCTATAGGTACTTGGATAACAACGTCAACGAGTGTGCATATCATACTTTCAAGAAAATGTATGGAAAGAATTATCGTAAGCATAAAATCCCACTCAGGGAACTTACGAATAAAATCCATAGGCATGCAAAAATAGATACAAAAACTTATGCCGTAAAGTATGAAGGTCACTATGTGGGCATAACAAAAGCCTTTCTCACTCCAGTAGAGTATGTCAAGTCTATCTTCGACCAGAAAATAACTCCTTACAGCACAGATGGTAGGGAATTATACCTCAAGCATAATAAACGAGCCAAACGACATCCACTCGATAGACCTTGTATTGAAGATGAGGTGGACAATAAATCGAATGGAGCAATCCCATCTAATAGTTTTGAGTATTTTATGAACAGAGAATACTCATTCAATAGAGATAAGGGCAAATGTCGATGTTGCGGGGAAATCCTAAATAAGAGTTCATGGCACTGTCACCGATTAAGAGAAGATATACCCTCTGACAAGATAAACAAAGTACCAAACCTGATTTGGCTTTGTACAACTTGTGATGAATACGTTCATGGTAAAGTCATTGATGATATTGTACCCGATAAAGCTAAAAACAAAATAAGAAATTATAGAGTTAAACTCAAAACGAGAGATTCTTCGTGTAAAGTGTAGACGTGAGTCTACTATTTATTGAAACCCGATGGAGGGGAGTAAGTTAGTATGTTGGCGAGCCGTGTGCGCTGAAAGGCGCACGCACGGTTCTGAGCGGGGGAAAACCTGAAGATAACTTCAAAAGGTTACCTATCGCTATAGAGTCAAAGCAGTCGAGGTATAACCGAGGTAGAGTGGCAGTATAGAAAAACCACCGACAAGAACTGGCAAATGAAAAAGGGACCACTGGGAACGGAAATAGAAATCGCCAACATCAAAAAAGGTGAAACCCTAGAGCTTTACTACCGAGTAAAGGATCAAGAAGGGGCTTGGTCTGAACCTGTTATGAAAGAAATTACCCCTGAGGTCAGACTTTTAATGGACGCCAACCTAAAGTCTGAAAAACCAGAGAACCCTCTGACGGCTTTTCAAACAGGGAATAACGTTATTTTTCACAATCTTTGGACCAGCTACCCTTATGCACACCATATGGAAATTCAAATGTACGATGGCAAGACCCCTATACTGAACAAAATTGTCTTAACGAAAGAAAAAGGTAACGTAAAAACAGAATCGCCTTACCCAGAAAGAACTTGGAAGGATACTTCTTTCTACATCCCCCAAACGGTAAATGACAAGGTTTTAGAAGATAAGACCTATACCTTCGTGGTAAAGGCCATGGATTCAGAAGACCCAGCCATAGCAAAAGAAAAGAGTTTTAAAGTCACAACCATCAGCAACCGCCCGCCTGTGGTAGACTTTGTGAAACTGGTACCAAACCCTCTTTATGAAGGGGATCAACATGAAGTGACCCTAAGGGTAAGCGACCCAGATGAGGACCGTCTGAAACTGGACGTGTATCTGAAATGCGACCAGAAAGAGGAAGTTTTATACCAGAGTTTCAGCGATTTATCTTCAGGTCAGCAGGTGAATTTAAAACCTTTGACCGTGGAAAAGGGCAAAACCATAGAATGGCGTGGGGTGGTTACAGACCCTAAAGGGGCGTGGGCAGAGAGTAAGAGAGTCGTACCCATAGAAGCTTTTGGGATTGAAAACATTAGCGTCAAAGGGGCGTGGCAACACTGGCGAGGTCAGAAAAATGCTTTTGGTGAACAAATGACCAATGAACCCTATCGGTTTTTGTCCATGGAAAAGCTGACTTTTTCAGTTGAAACCAGAGGGAAGGTGGACAAGGTATCCTTAAACCTATCTCCAGAACTGGAAGCGATGACTTACAAAGACACAAAGGGCAATCTTTATTACTATAAAGACGAAGTGGGCTATAATGTAAAGTTTCCATTAGCCCTTAAGCTTCAAAACAAGGGACTCTACGGAACGACCTATATACTCCCCTTTGCAGACAGCACAAAAAGTTGGGAAAACAAGAATTTGAAAAAGGCATATCAGATTCGAGTGACCATAGAAAATGAGGAGAGGAAACGAACCTTAATCTATGGGGATGCCCCAGGAGAAGCGAAGATAGACATTACAGGCAACATTTTCGATTTGTTGTACAATCAACCTGCAAAATAAAAAAATAAGCGCTGAGGCTCAGCGCTTATTTTTTGTTCGTAATGCTCATAATATGAGCCAAAAATAAATCCGTCGTATTGTTAATACCCAAGTGGCTTAACATACGGCTGCCCACCACATCTTCTATTTCGTTAAAAATTAATCGACCATCATGGGTCAAAAGAAAATCAATGCCAGCATAATCCACATGAAGGTTTTCAATCAAGGCTTCGACGTAAGCTTTTTCATCGGGAGAATATGGGTAAATTTCAACTTTTCCCCCTTGAGAGTAGTTGGAAACTAACTTTTCGCCCGAGGAGCGCAATATGCCATGAACGATTTGGTTGTCAATAATATAAAAGCGAATATCCCCTACAATATCCGTTACAAGACCTTGCTGAATTCGGAAGTAGCCATCGTCTAAATGGATTTGGCTGAGAAGACCAATACCCTCGCCACCGTGTCCGTCGTTGGGTTTTGAGATCACATTTTCGCGGTGAGCAAAATCTAAAAACAGCGGGGCAATTTCATAGCCTTTAGATTGAGCAAATTTATAACCTGCCAGTTTATTATTGCCAAGCAGTGTTACCTGAGCGTTGTTAAAAAACCCTGATGCCGTTTAATTCAAACATTAAACTAATTTCATAAGAACGGGTTCGGTTAATCAAAAATGTAAAACCGTGATTGGCCTCTAGTCCTTTTTTTAAAAAGACGTCCTTAAGTTGAAAGGAAAGTTGTAAGCCCTTTTTTTGAGCCTCTCTAATCAGCCAGTCGACGTAGCTGGCATTTTTGTCATAGTCTTCTCGGTTGTAAAGTAAAAGTCCCTTTACAGGCCGTTCTAATGAGTCTGCTGTCATTATTTCACCTGCTCTGCAATATAATCTACCAAAAGACCGCTAAAATCTATGCCTGACAAATCTTCATAGCTGAGGTAATTCACATTGGAGTTCACTTCGCAGAGAATGGGTTCCTCATTTTCGCCATAAAGAAGGTCAATGCCGCTAAAATCAAGTCCAATGGCATTGTGGGCTAAAAGAGCAAGTTGTTCTTGGTCTTTAGTGAGGTTCACGACTTCTCCCACGCCGCCCTAAGGTGATGTTAGCTCTAAAATCCTCTGTGCTTTGACGCTTCATAGCCCCAACGATTTTACCACCAATAATATTAACTCGAACATCTCTGCCATAAGTTGTTTCAATGTATTCTTGCATGATGAAAGCGTTATTGCCAATCCCTTCAACTTTTTCTTTAAAAGCTTCACGGCTGTCTACTTTATAGACCTGCATACCAAAAGAACCATGAGATTCTTTCAATACAACAGACGGTCCAAGGGTCTCAAAAACATGGTCAATATAAGTATCGCTCAAATTTTGTTTATGAAAGACAAAAGGGCCAACTATAGTTTTAGGCATTCGGATGCCTAAATTGGCAAGCTTTAGTTGGGTTAAAGCCTTATTGTCGCAGACTTCAATGGCTTCTCTAGAGTTAAAAAGCTTAAAGCCCATCATTTCTAAATGCTTGGCAAGGAAAATGTCTTTGTCCCAGAAAATAATAAACTCAGGCTTTTTAAAAGGCTTTAAGGTCGTAAGTTCTGCTTCACCTTTTGCCCCATAGCTTGGAAGGAGTTCATTATTTTTTACCAGTTCCAAGGTCATTCCTTTTTCAGCCCCTCGGCTGGAAAGTCTTTCAACTAATTTTTCTATTTTTTTAATGCGAAGTGCGCCGTTATAAACAATCCATCCGTACATGAAGTGCCTCCCTAAAATATTCATAAATACAGTTTATATGAAAGGGAGTCTTATTTCAACGGAAGGGAAAATAATAGGTAATATATTAAAAATACGAATATTAAAACAGTGTTTATAAAAAATAAACAAATTAAAGGTAGAAATTGCGAACGATATTTGTTAATATATCACTATCATTCGGCAAATAAATAGAAAAATCCGTCATATGCGCACAAAATTCTGAACAATAACAAGTTTGTCATAATTTCATTTTGTGCTTGTGGTCACATTTTTATTTACAAAAATGGGCTATTATGAGGCTATAACCGTTAATTAAGAACCTTAATCTTATAGATGACCTTAGAAAATGAAGTAAAAGGAGAGTGCTGACATGATGAACCCATGGAGAGGCTTTAAAGGCGACAAATGGCAACAGGAGATTGACGTTAGATTATTTATTCAGGAAAATTATCAACCTTACGAGGGTGATGAATCCTTTTTAGTTGGAACAACATCCAAAACAAATAGCGTTTGGGAAAAATCAGAAGCCCTAATCAAAGAAGAAATTGAAAAGGGCATTATCGATATTGCTACAGAGAAATTCTCAAGTATTGATGCATATGGACCAGGCTACATCGACAAAGAAAATGAAGTGATTGTAGGCTTCCAAGCAGATGCACCGCTTAAAAGACTTGTGAACCCTTACGGCGGCTTCAAAATGGTCAAAGACTCATTGGCGGCGTATAACTATCACTTAGATGAGACGATGGAAAAGCAGTTTGTAGAATTCAGAAAAACCCATAACGATGGGGTATTCGACGCTTATACAGACGAAATGAAAGCGGCTCGTACAGTAGGTCTTTTAACGGGTCTTCCAGATGCTTACGGTCGAGGTAGAATCATTGGCGACTACAGAAGAATTGCCCTTTACGGCATTGATAAACTCATTGCTGAAAAGCAAAAAGATTTTAAATACGTACTAAAAGGTCCTGCAACGGCTGAAACGATTCAACTTAGAGAAGAAGTCAACATGCAAATCAGAGCCCTTAAAGCAATGAAAGTCATGGCAGCAGCATATGGTTTCGATATTTCTAAACCAGCTGTAAATGCACAAGAAGCCATCCAATTCTTCTACTTTGGATACTTGGCAGCCGTTAGAGAAAATAATGGGGCGGCCATGTCACTGGGCAGAAATACCACTTTCTTAGACATATACCTTCAAAGAGACATGGAAGAGGGTATTCTCACAGAAGAAGGCGCACAGGAACTCATTGACCAATTGGTCATTAAACTTAGAATGGTTAGACACCTGAGAACACCTGACTACAATACCCTATTCGCAGGGGATCCAACTTGGGTCACGGAATCGATTGGCGGTATGGGTCTAGACGGTAGAACTTTAGTTACTAAAACGTCATACAGATTCTTAAATACCCTTACAAATTTAGATCCAGCGCCAGAACCGAACATGACCGTTCTTTGGAGTGAAGCTTTCCCAGCCGCCTTCAAGCGGTATTGTATGAAAATGTCTATTGAATCAGGGGCAATTCAGTATGAAAACGACGACATTATGAGACCTATTTATGGGGATGACTACGGGATTGCATGCTGTGTATCAGCAATGCAAATTGGTAAAGAAATGCAGTTCTTCGGCGCTCGTGCCAACCTTGCAAAGGCCCTCCTTTATGCGATCAACGAAGGTCGAGATGAAATGAAAATGGGCAAGGATGGCAATCCTATCCGTTTGGTTGAAGGCATTGAACCCCTCCAAGGTGAGTATCTACAATATGATGAAGTCAAAGAGAAATTTGAACGCGTCATAGAGTACCTTGCATCTCTTTATGCAGACACCATGAGCACCATTCACTACATGCACGATAAATATGCTTATGAAGCTGGTCAACTTGCTTTACATGATACACATGTACACCGTTTTATGGCTTTTGGTGCGGCGGGCATTTCCATTGTTGCCGATGCATTCAGTGCCATTAAATATGCGAAAGTTAAACCCATCCGAAATGAGAAAGGTTTGACCGTTGATTTTGAAATTGAAGGGGACTTCCCATGTTACGGTAACGACGACGACAGAGTTGACCAAATTGCCGTAGAAGTGGTTGAACTGTTCAGCAGAGAACTTAAGAAAAACCCAATCTACAGAAATGCAGAACACACATTATCTATACTGACAATTACATCTAATATGGTTTATGGCAAGAAAACAGGGGCAACGCCAGATGGGAGAGCGGCAGGTATTCCATTTGCTCCAGGCGCTAACCCAATGCACGGCAGAGATAAAATGGGTGCCTTAGCATCTCTAAATTCAGTAGCTAAATTACCATTTGCTGGGGTGTGCCAAGATGGTATTTCTAATACCTTCTCAATATTGCCTGAAGCAGTAGGTAAAGAGGACGAAGAGCGTTACCTTAACCTTGCAGCACTTTTAGACGGTTACTTTGCACAAGGGGCGTTCCATTTGAATATCAATGCTCTTTCAAGAACGAAATTGATAGATGCATTGGATCACCCAGAAAAGTACCCAACCCTCACCATTCGTGTATCTGGTTACGCGGTACACTTTAACCGATTGACACATGAGCAAAAATTAGAAGTTATCTCGAGAACTTTCCACCAATGTGTTTAATAAAACTTATGATTTAGCAGTTCATATAATTTAGATAAAGTTCAATAATAACTTAAGTAACTTATAGAAAATTTATAAGCAGAAGAGAGGAGATAGACCTATGACCACAGGACGCATCCATTCAATTGAAACCATGGGGTTGCTCGATGGCCCTGGTATACGAACCATTGTGTTTTTACAAGGCTGTCCACTTTCCTGCTTATACTGCCATAACCCAGATACGCAAAATACTAAAGGTGGCGAGATAACGACCCCAGACGATCTTGTAAAAATGGCAAAACGCTATAAACCTTATTATCAGCGTTCAGGCGGCGGCATTACCTTCTCAGGGGGAGAACCTCTATTACAAGGTAAGTTTCTACTAGAATCTCTAAAAAAAATGAAAGCCGAGGGGATCCACACCGCTGTGGACACCTCAGGCTACGGGGATTCAGAGTATTTTGAAGAAATTTTACAATACACGGACTATTTGCTCTTAGACATTAAGCATTTTGAAGAGGTTGCTCATAAGACGCTGGTAGGTGTTAGTCGAAGGGGTCAAAGTGCTTTTCTAGAAGCCCTTAAGAATTTTAAAGGAAAAGTCTGCTTTAGGCATGTTATGGTGCCAGGCTTTACAGATTCAGAAGAAGCTATGGACGGACTGGCAGAACTCCTTGTGAATTATCAAACACTCATTGATAAGGTAGAAATTTTACCTTATCATAAAATGGGAGTCGTCAAATATTCAAAGCTTCAAAAAGAAGACCCATTAAAAGAAACACCTCAAATGGACAAAGAGAAGGCTAAAGCCCTCCAAGTTTATTTAATTGACCGAGTTAAATCATTACATGATCAGAAAAGAAGACCAGCAGCTTCTGCATAATTGCAGAAGCTTGTTTCTATTTCCAACTATGGAAATATACTAAGTGACAATGGATAAAGTGAAGGGAGAAGAAATGGAGACGTTGACCTGTTCCTGCGAAAAATGTGTAAAATGTGGTAAACGCAATTGTATCAGCAACATCCCGTTACTCTCTAATCTTTCCGAGGATGAGGCTTTCAAAATTTCCAGCGGGGTTACCAATATTGCTTATAAAAAAGGGGATTTTCTCTTTAAAATTGGTGAAAAGGCAAATAAATTGTTTATTTTATGCAGTGGCAAAATTAAATTGTTCAAAACCAACAGTGAAGGAAAAGAGCAAATTATTTATATTATGTCAGGCGGAGACTTTTTCGGTGCCTTTAATCTGCTCAAAGAAGATGAATTCGATTTAGATGCTGTGGCTTTAGAAGATTCAGAGGTAAGTCTTTTAGCAAAAAGTGAATTTGACAAAATCATTCTTTCAAATCCTGAAATCACCTTAAAAGTTTTTGAAAAGGCCTATGAGCGAATCACCAAAGCAGAAGCCTTGGTAGAGCGTTTGTCTATTAATAACTTGGACATTAAGGTAGCGGGACTGTTGGTTCACTTAGCGAAAGAATATGGGGTAGAGACTAAGGCGGGAACCCTTATTAAGCTCACAATCAGCCGTGAGGAGATGGGAAGCTACGCAGGGATTGCCAGAGAAACCATGAGCCGAAAACTCAGTCAGTTTCAAGAAGTTGGACTCATTGAGTTTAAAAGCAAGAAACAGATTTTGATTCCCTCTATGGAAGCCCTAGAAAATATGTTATAAAACAGTTAAAATAAAAGAGTCGATGGTTTCTATCGGCTCTTTTTTGGCTTTAGTAGATTTAATTCAGATGGAGGTGCAAAGTGACTAATTTGTCCTTAGCAATTTTTTTAGGTGTCATTATAACCGTGTTGATATTTGCATGTATTAAGTTTTATAAGGAAAAGCAATATCGCGTTATGTTAAGCTTTACCATCATAGGTGGAGTTGCAGCCTACTATTTCAAAAGGCTTACAGAGGCCAAATTAGCATTAGGCGGCGGTATTGGCGTAGAAGGCTTATTCATGGCAGTAACAATCATGATTATATTTTTGTTAGATGGCGTTATCGGTCAATATGTTAGCATTTATTTGAGTAAAGATCATTCAAAAACCAGCAAAATTATAGTATCTATCCTTGGCATTTTTGTCATACTCAATTCATTCATTATGGTGATTAATATATTATGAAAAATCCAAGATATATTGAACTTCAAGATTGGCTAAAAGTAGAAATGAAAAAGGCCAACCTATTTGACAGGGGAGCGGACAAAGTCCAAAAATATTTTCAAAAGTTTATTCCAAGTCAAATCAACTCAGCAATTACAAAGGGAATGGAAGGCTTCACAAGAGTTGTTTTAAGCGGTTCGGGGATACTGTTACCAAGTGCAGACCCGGCACGCTCTATAGAAGAATCAGCTGAAAAGGCTGAAAAATCCATAGAGAATTATGTTCATATGGGCATGATCAGCGGCGCAGGCACCAGTGCGGGAGGAATTGTCACAGGTTTATTGGATTTACCTCTTCTAATGAGTTTCAAAATTAAATTGATTTTTGAAATTGGCAGTCACTACGGTTACGACTTAAAAGACCCGAGAGAGCGGTACTTTGCCCTTTTGATTTTTAGTGAAGCCTTTTCAAGTCCCGTTCGAAAAAAAGAGCACCTACAGGCGCTCATTCAATATGAAGTTCAAAGAGAAAAGTTAAAACAACCATTAGATAAAATTGACTGGAAGGGATTCCAACAAGAGTATCGAGACTATATTGATTTGGCAAAAATGCTGCAGTTTATTCCGGGAATTGGCATTGTTATTGGAGCGGCGGTGAACAGACAACTTATGCTCCAATTAGGGAAAACAGCGATAAATGCCTATGAACTTAGATATTTTCAAAAATACCCTGAGAAGCGGGTTATTTCTGAGGCGTAGCTTGAATTTCTTTCTCCAATATTTTATAAGATTTAGAAACTGCGTCGGGAAGAGGTTCATAAATCCATTTCATTGCAATGCTAGCCAACAAGGATTTTTGTTGTCGTTCCGATAGGACGTCAAGAGGAATACCTTGTTTTTTTATTTCCAGTAAAATGGCGTCTCTATTTTCCAAAACAACACCTCCCACTAATTATTAGTGGTCTTTTTATACCCCAAAAACAAAAAACCTCTCACTAAATAAAGAGGTTTCTTGTTAAGGAAGGAAGAGTGGTCAGGGGGGTGACCTACTTTAACTTCTGATAGCGATCTTCTGCAACAGACCAGTTAAGAACCTTCCAGAAAGTTGCAATGTAATCTGGTCGTCTATTTTGGAATTTAAGGTAATAAGCATGTTCCCAAACATCCAGTCCGAGTATAGGTTTTAAGCCATCGGAAAGAGGACTGTCCTGATTAGGTGTTGAGATAATTTCTAGTTTGCCTACTGAATTTAAGACCAACCAAGCCCAACCGCTACCGAATCGAGTTGTGGCAGCTTGAGAGAATTTTTCTTTAAACTGCTCAATATTACCAAAGGTAGTCTCAATATCTAATTTTAAGTTGCCAACAGGTTCAGTACTACCTCCTGGGCTTAACAACTCCCAGAAAAGAGAGTGATTTAAATGACCGCCTCCATTGTTTTTTACTGGGATACGAATATCTTCAGGTACATCTCCAAGGCTTTGAATCAAAACCTCTAAAGGCTTTTGATAAAGTTCAGGATGCTTGTCGAGAGCAGCATTTAAATTGTTGACGTAGGCTTGATGGTGTTTGCTGTGGTGAATTTCCATAGTCAAAGCATCTATGTGGGGCTCAAGTGCATTGTAATCATAAGATAAAGGTAAAAGTTGATGTGCCATATAATTAATCCTCCTAAAAAGTTAAGTTATTTGATAGTTTGATTATAACACTTATTGATAATGATAATCATTAAGAAAGTATTAAATCCGATTATTTTAGTAGGAAATAAAAATAGCTGCTAAAAAATCGATAGGAGAGACTGTGAAAGATACAGATGATGGGCATAAAAAAGACTGCTTATATCTATTGAGGTAACAGATAATAAGCAGTCTTTAATTTAATAGTTCATTTCTTATCGGTAATTATTTTTTGCCAGCAATAGTGTAAATCACTTGATCCATGGTGCTACCTGCTTTGATGGTGAAAGTTCCCGCTTTTAATTTTGGGCCCATTTTCAACTCATCTACACGGGTAATAAAAGTCTTCGTATCTGTAATAATGCCTTGTGCTTTAAGAATTTTGGCAATGGTAATACCTGCAGAACCTGCGGGAATTACTATTTTCACATCGGCGCTGACGCCACTGCTTGGCGTAGTCGTTGGTGTTGTAGGTGCTGTTGTTCCTGCAGAAGCACTTGGCTTACCGCCTTGCGAAGAAGTGTCTGTGGTTGTAGTGCCGGTGGTGTTGGTTGGTGTCGTAGTAGTACCTGAAGTATCAGCTACCCCTGTGCTATTGCCTTGTGTGTCGGAACCTGTTTCTCCCCCAGTTGTAGTAGTGGGGTCAGTTGCTTCGCTACTTCCAGAAGCTGTATCATTTTTGTCCAAAACTGCCTTTGTCGGTTGGCCAGTAAATTGGGTATATGCCATCGAATCAGATATTTTCCAAGATACCACGCCAAAAATCATGGTGATGATCACCAGTGAAATGATGATATCGCTAAAATCGTAAATCAAGTCTTTTATTCTTTCGCCCATATTACCTCCCATAAGCCTTTTATCATAAGACTAGAATACCATAAATACAACCCAAAGCCAATGTTAAAAGGTTTTAAAGCGACTAATAACGTGTTACAATCCTATTAGATCAATCTTTTGAAAGAACTTGAGTGAGGGCAAAATGTTAGAACCTTTGAAGCGTGACAAAGTATGGATGAAAACCATCGAACAATATTTGAATAAGAACTATTGGCAGGCAGCTTCTTTTTATCAAATCTTTCAGCTGGATCCAACGGGTGAAGTTATAGGACTGATAGATGGTTTTGAGGTTTATCCTGTTACTGAACAACTGGAAATTATCGGTTTGATTGCTTCTAATGGCAAGGGACTTACTTTGGTTCATTTCATGGACCTAAGAGTAAAATCTAAGTACAATGTATTGAAAACTCTGATCAGTCTAAAAACCAATTGTCTAAAAGGTAATCTTTTTTCAGTGGATGTGGCAAAACAAATTCTTGAGAAGAGTTTAATAGAAACCAATGACGAAGATTATTATTGGATGGCTTTTGAGGGTCAGATTTTAAGTGAATTCCAACAAAGTAAACTGACTGAAAAATTGAATGCATATAGTAAAAATGGGATTTCACTTTCCTTGGCATCTGAAATAGATTTTAATCAAATGGTTCCATTTTTAATAGAGGTGGAAAAAAATTTCAATCGAAATCCTTTGTCGGTCAATCAACTGAAAAAGAAAATGAATGAAAGAAGCAACTTAGATGCTTATTTATTGGTTATGTACAAGGAACAGGTTATTGGGCAAGGTCTTTTAGAGTATAGTCTGTCAGGGCACAGACTTGTTGGCGGCATCTATGTGATTGAAGCCTTTAGACATAAAGGCATAGGAAATTTAATCACGCTTGCTCTTTGCCAGCTACTTTTTGAAAAACACACATTGCCAGCCCTTACCGTTGAAAGTGGCAACGACATTGCAATGAAGCTCTATGAACATGCTGGCTTCAAAATCAAAGGCGATTTGAAGACGAGTTATATAAAAATGAGGTAATGAGATGAAATCAATAACAATAGGTAAAAATGAAGACGGGCAAAGGTTAGATCGATTTTTGCTGAAATACTTAAACAACAGCAGTCGCAGCAATATTTTTAAGTTGATTCGAAAAAAAGTATTCAAGGTTAATGGGGTAAAGGTTAAAGAAGAATACTTCCTAAAAGACGGAGACGTTTTAGAAATGTATTTAAGCGATGAAACCTTGGCTACCCTTATGTTGGAAGAAGTACCCATTACAGCTGAAGAGGCAGATTTGGACATCATATTTGAAGATGAGGAAATTCTTGTGGTCAATAAGCCGAAAGGTCTGCTGACGCACCCTGACCAGTCAGAATACAAAAAGACTTTGGCTTCCTTTGTGCAAATCTATTTAAAGCACTTGGCCACAAGAACCTTTAAGCCAGCCCCAATTCATAGACTTGATAAAAACACCAGTGGGATTGTGGTGTTTGCCAAAACCTATGACGCACTTAAACGCTATAACGAACTTATGAGAGAACGTAAAATTCAAAAATTTTATAAGTGCGTTGTTCACGGTAAAGTGTCACAAAGTGGAGAGGTCATCGGATTTCTGACGAAGGATGAAGCGACTAATAAAGTTAGCCTTTCAGAAACCTCGGAAGATACGGCAAAATACTGTCATACCAAATACAAACCCATTCAACAATTGGGAAAATACACGGTTTTAGAAGTGGAGTTGTTAACGGGTAGGAGTCATCAAATTAGAGCTTCTATGTCCTATATTGACCATCCTATTGTTGGGGACTTTAAATATGGAGGCAGAAGAATTAAAAGTGTTGATAGTCAACTGCTTCATGGGTATAAGGTGGTTATAGAGGACCGCACGTTTACTTGCGAATCGGAAGAAATAGAAAACTTTATAGACGATACCCAAAACGGGAGATGATCTGATGATCAAGGAATACGACATTATTGTTAAATTAATTCAACGCTATGATTACTCGGGTGCACTGGAAATTATGAACGATCAAGGGCTGAGTTCGTCTAACGCGGCGGTCTTGATGGATTCGTGCCGATATGCCATCAATTTTGATTTTTTAACCGCAAAAAAATTGCTTCGAACTCTGCCTCAGGACTTACAAAAAGAGCCTGAAATCAAATGGCTTAAAGAGAATTTAAAGGATTTAATTGACGGTGAAATTGAGCCTATGTTCTCTGAACTCCTTGAAAACATTAGATTTAAAATTGTTAACCAGGAGTTTATTGACTACCTGGGTAGAATTAATCGCTGTCGTGAAGCCATCTTTAAGTACATGTTCGTAAAAAAGCATATCAACCGAAATCAGTTTAATTTTCACGTTGAAGTTATGCAAAAACGGTACATTTTAAAAATACTGAGAAAGCAATACAAAATTTATAATAGTAATATCGTATTTGGGATTACCACTTATATTAACCGCAATATGAAAGTGGACTATAAATACAGTGAAGTTGTGAAGATATTAAACTCTGCTAAAATGAGTGATTTAATAGAACTAAGAAATGATTCCATTGTGGGACATGGCTTTGTAGGCGTTGGAAAAGAAGAAATTTACAAGGCTTATGGCAACCCCTATTGGACGATAGATGACTTTAAGACTTGTTTGTCACTTTTGGATTTGGACATTGAAGCCCGCAAATACGATCGAATCAACCGATTGATTGCCAGAGAATTAGAACTGTTAAGCAGAGCCTCTTCTCCAGTCCACAGTGGTGAACATTACACATTTGAATGAATTGGAGAGAATCATGAAAAAGGAAATTATCGAGTGGGCTAGAGCCCTTATTGGGGCATTGGTACTCACAGCAGTTATTATATTTTTTATAAGACCAACTGTGGTATATGGCCCATCCATGGAACCAAGCTACTATGACAGAGAATATCTTCTCATCAGCAAGGCTTATGTTTACGCAAAGGATCTTAAAAGAGGAGACGTAGTTATTTTTAAAACCCATTTGAAGCTGGAAAACGGTGGCGAAAAGAACTTGATTAAACGAGTCATTGGTGTAGCCGGTGACACGGTGGAAATTACAGATGGAAAAGTTTATATCAACGGAGCTGCCATTAAAGAGGACTATACAGATGGATCCCTTACAGAAAGCTTTGGTCAAAGTAAATGGGTCGTCGGAGAAAATGAAATTTTTGTTCTTGGAGATAACCGAGACAATAGCAAGGATAGTCGATTTGAAGATGTAGGACTGGTTAATAAAAATACCATCATGGGAAAAGTAATGTTGAGAGTTTTGCCATTAAGCCGTGCAGGAGCTGTAAATTAGAGGAGTGAGACATATGACAGGGGCAAATATGATCCGTATAAAAATTCAAGATGATGTCTATGATGTGCCAATGGGAACCAAAGCAGTAGATTTGGCAAAAAAACTGAGAAAAGAAGAGCAAGCTGAAATTGTTGCACTGAGAGTCAACAATACCATTAAAGAATTAAGTTTTGCACTGACTTCAGACATGACCTTAGATTGGATTGATATTACTGATATAGACGGTGTTCGCATCTATCAAAGGAGTCTATCTTTTGTATTAATTCGTGCCGCTATGGAGCTTTTCGAAGGGATACAAGTAACTGTTGAACATTCTCTTAATAAAGGCTTATATTTTGAATTTAAATACACTCGCTTGTTGGCTGAAGAAGATGTGACAAAGATAAAAGAAAGAATGATGGAAATTATAGAGAACGACGAACCTTTTGTCAAAGAACGTGTAGACAAGGATACGGCAGCCCTTTATTTTGAAGAGTTCAATATGCAGCCTAAAAAGGCCCTTCTAAAATACAGAACACAGAACTTTATTAATATGTATGCTCTAGGTTGGCTAAAAAATTATTTTTATGGCTATATGGTCCCAAGCACAGGTTATTTAAAAGTGTTTGACCTAAAGGCCTTTAGCCAAGGGGTTGTACTGTTATTTCCAAATAAATATTCACTAAAAGCTTTACCAGAGTACATTGAGCAGCCTAAAATAGCGCAAATTTATAAAGAGTCTGAGGACTGGGGAAAAATTCTAGGAGTGGCCTTTGTTGCGGATTTAAACGATTGGATTACGGAACGTCACGTAGAAGAAATTATGCGTGTTCAAGAGGCGCTGCAAGAGAAAAAAATTGCTCAGATTGCAGATCGAATATTAGAAAGCAAAAAGCGACTTATTTTAATTGCAGGGCCTTCATCGTCTGGAAAGACAACCTTTGCCAACCGTTTAATGGTTCAACTTAAGGTCAATGGCCTTAAACCAATTGCCCTTTCTACAGATGATTATTTTGTGGACAGAGAGCACACGCCTTTAGATGAGGAAGGTAAATTTGACTTTGAATCTATAAACTCTGTAGATGTGGAGTTGTTTAATGAAAACTTGTCTTCTCTTCTCAGAGGGGAATATGTTGAGTTGCCAACCTTTAATTTCAGGGTGGGCAAGCGGGAATATTTAGGAAAACATCTTCAAATTCAACCAGATCAAACCATTATCATCGAAGGGATTCACGGACTCAACGAGCGACTGACAGCTTCAATTGACAAGAAGGACAAATTTAAAATCTATATCAGTGCATTGACTACTTTAAGCATAGACGAGCATAATCGGATTCCAACTACAGACACCCGACTCCTTCGTAGGATAGTGAGAGATAACCGATCAAGAGGTTATTCTGCCCTTACCACAATTGGACAATGGCCATCTGTTAGAAGAGGAGAAGAACGAAATATTTTCCCATTCCAAGAAGAGGCTGATGTGATGTTTAACTCAGCAATGGTTCACGAAATGGCCGTCCTTAAAAAATACGCACAACCCCTGTTAATTGATATTGATGAAACCAAACCAGAATATTCAGAGGCGAAGCGTTTACTGAAATTCTTAAGCTACTTTAAATCTATAGACGAAGAGGATCAAATTCCGCCAACTTCTATATTAAGAGAATTTATTGGTGGTAGCAGCTTTGAATAATTAGAGGCAGTGGTCTAAAAAGATAGGAGTAATGGGATGTAGGAGGTACACCAGATGACGGGGACAAAGGAGCAGCGCTCAAATCATGTGGCAAATATGAAAGCACCGATGTACACATTCTTGATCAGCTTTGCCATATTTGTTTTTGTATTTGCTGCGAAAGAAGTGTTGATTCATCAGCTTATCAATGTTAATTTCAGCATGATAAACGGATTTTTGGACATAGGCATGATTATTTGCTTGATGCTGATTTATAACACCGCATACTACGCTTTTGTGGTCTCAAAAAAGACTAAGGTTTTAGCTCTTTCCGTTGGATTTCTCGGAGCGGGAGTATTTGAACTTCTCAGTTTTCTAATGGTGGTTTATTCCAACTACAATAAACAAATTGACTTACTTCGACTAGGAAGTATGCTGGGAAATCTGAATTTGATGATTCTTTTTGCCGTCACTATTTGGGCGAGAACTAGAATATCAGAAGACGCCGTGACAGGAGATAATAAGTCTCTGATTATTATGACCCCAGTAGTGATAGCCCTGCTATTTTTAGGCGCAACGGCTGTACTGAACTTGACCTTCCTTCGTACGGAATCTTTCTATTGGTTGGGTCCTGTAGAATTGACACTGAGTTTTATCGTATGCTTGGAATTGGTGCTTCTCATGGTTTTAAGTGCTCAACAATACTATGGGGAACACAATACCCATTATATCAGTATTATTTCAGCCTATATTTTATTGCTCATTTCCATACTTTTTGCAAATTTTTTAGGACAATATGGGCAAATGACACGATTCTTTTCCAATATATTTCAGGTGGCAGGTTTTTAGTATCTTGTTAAAATATTCTTATCGCATTTATATAGGAAATCCTATTCGGAATATTCAACAACGTGAAGACCAAGTTTACTTGTTTGCAAAGAATATTGAGCGTGTTATCCAAAAGAAAACCAATGAGGTCAACGAGATTAACAATCGTTTTCTTACTGAATTGGAATATGCAAAAAATATACAACAGTCCTTGTTACCACCCAATCGGTTGGTCATGAAAAATACTCACTTTGTGTCGGAATATTTTCCATGTGACAAACTGTCGGGTGATTTTTATGACATTTATAAAATAGACGACGAAAATATTGGTATGTATATCTTGGATGTTTCAGGACATGGTATTTCAGCCGCACTTATGACAATGTTCTGCAACAACTACATCCGTTCGACAGAACGTTTGATTATGCGTTTTAGAGGTCTTAAGCCACATAAAAATTTAGCCAATTTCTTCGAAGAATTCAATAAAATGAATTTTCCTGACGAAATGCACATGGTCGTATTCTTTGCTTCCTATAATCAAATTACCAAGAAGTTGACCTATTGCTCAGGTGGGATGAACTGCATTCCTTTTGTAGTCAGTGAAGATGGCAGTGTTAAGTACTTAGAAGAATCGGAAGGTTTTGCAATCTGTAATTTAAATGGTATCTTTACACCAGAGTATAAATCAGCCTTCGTCAACTTAAAATCTGGGGACAGGGTTCTCTTTTATACAGATGGTCTAGTAGATCGTGAAAAGAACCAAGTTTTCGATCAGGATGAGTTGGAACAGGTCTTTAGAGAGTCTGCTAGAGTAAGCCTTAGACAATTAAACGAAAGGTTGATTTCAAAAATTTATCCTCAAAGCGGAAAATTAGAAGACGATATTACTTACTTTATCATGGAAGTGTAGTATAATTTGATTCGCCACATGAAAAGAAATTGACTAAATTTCATATAAAAAATATAATGTGGTTGGGGGATCTAAAAAAATACACAGGATTAATAGGAGTAGAATTAAAAATGGGGATTAATGAAGTTTTAGTGGTCAATAGTCTTGAGCAAATTAAGGCGCTTTCAAGCCCTTATCGTATCAAGATTATAGAAACGTTCGACAACAAGCCTGCTAGTGCAAAAGATATTTCTCTGCGCGTATGGGCGAACCGCATGGCAGAGTCAACTACCATATCAAAACCCTAGCAAAAGTAGGTATTTTGAAATTGGTTGATGTTCTTCTGTAAAACAAGGGGTGGTAGAGAAGTATTACATGCCTGTAGCAGAATCTATTGTTCTAGACAGCAGAGGTCGTCAACACAAATGACGAACATGGAGTTAAAGACATGAGAAATGCTGGTATGGCTCTCTACGAGAAAATATCGAAAGAGTTCTATGCAACGATGAACAATCGTGAACTAAAAAATCAATAAGAAAATCAACTAACGATTTTGATTTCTACTTGAATGAAGAAGAGGCTGAGGAGCTGAACACGAAAATTCAGAATGTACTAGACACCTTCTTGAAAGACAAAGAAGAGGAAAGAGAAGGCACCCATCGATACTTCGCAGCATCTATGATTATTCCAATGACCTTGGGGGAGGACGTTAGAATCGAATCGGGTGAAGAAAACGATACAGACGACTCAGAAGACACACTATCAGATGAGACATTAGACGTATAACAACCGGGGGGCAACCCCCTTTTTTTATACAAAAATAGGCGCTTGATTGACTATATGTTGTTTGCTACAGGGATTATAGAGAAATGGGTGAGTATATCAGGATGAATTTTATTGAAAAATTGAAAAATAAAGGTATATCTAACCCTGTAGTTATTGAAACTGAACCACTGGGAACTTATCCTGATATTTATAATCAGCGAAAGGAAAAAGAATCATTGTCTGGGACTAGAGCCAGACTTTTTGGACCGTGAAGGTCTGAAAGCATACATAGCACCGTGGAAATACATTGTAGGGATGGCAATTCCCTATGGGTTGCTACCAGTGAACCGCATGCCACAACCCAACGAAATCAGCAGTATCAGTATTATGGCTTGGGAGTGGGATTATCACCAAATCATAAAAGAACTTATTGAAGAGACTGTCGGTATAGAGTATATTTACAAAATTCATGTCGATCAAGGGCCCTCTTCCTGAAAGATATATCGCTATTGAAATGGGCATTGCCAAGGCGGGAAGAAGTCAGATGCTGATTCATTCAGAATATGGGACAGCCTTCCACTTAACTTTTATTTTGACTAACTTTGAAAAAATACTGAGTAAAAAAGATGGTGAAAAAGAATTTGAAGTACCTGACTTTGCATTATTGCCCACTATTGATTTGTTTAAAAACAAGGCGTTTGAGCTATCGCCTGTTTGTATAAATTGCCGTAGCTGTCAAAATCACTGTCCTGGAAACGCGCTGACGGGAGAGGCGGAGTTTGATGCAAATAAATGTATTTCAGCTCTGACTCAGAAAAAAGGACTGCTCTCTGAAAAAGAGATGGAGATAATTGGTGGGCAACTTTACGGTTGCGACATTTGCCAACTGTGTTGTCCTGAAAAATTCGCCATTGGCTAAGGGACAAAAGATGGTACTGCCTGATCGGGTGAATTTTAACCGCGTTGACCCTCTTACAATTATAAAGGCATCTCAAAAAACCTTCGCCAGAGACTTTGGAAAAATGGGTTTTTCATGGCGTGGTCTAGGGGTCAATAAGCGCAACGCTCTAATTAATATTGGAAATTATGGGAACCTGAATCATTTAGAAGTTCTTGAAATGGCCAGAAAAGAATTTGAAAACAATGGCAATGAGATATTGGTCAAAACTTCTGAGTGGGCAATCCATCAAATAAAAGAACATCATCACAGAAAGGGTTCAGAATATGAAAGATTTAAATCAACTATTGGCAATTAACTTAAAGAGAATTCGTGAAGAGAGAAATTTATCCTTGGCGCAGCTGTCAGAGCTTTGTGGGGTCAGCAAGAGCATGTTAGGACAAATTGAACGTGGAGAGGCTAACCCTTCAGTGGGGACGATTTGGAAGATCGCCAATGGCATTAGAGTGTCCTTTACCTCTCTTCTCAGCGAAGCGCCTGGTCAGGTGAATATCATCTCCAGAGCAGACGCCTATGAGGTGGCTCAAGAAGATGGAATGTACAGACTCATGTCCTATTTCCCGTATGATCCTTCAAAAAAAATTCGAAATGTACACCGTGGAACTTGATCCGGGCTGTCTACATATTTCCGACGCCCACGTCAAAGGGGTGGAAGAATTTATGGTGGTTATGGAAGGTCAATTGGAAGTGGAAATTGGTGGCACCATTTACAAAACTAAAAACTGGAGATGCTGCCAATTTTGTTTCAGATGGCACTCATGCTTACAGAAATCCTACTAAAAAGCTGACAAAGGTGTCTATAGTTCTGTTCTATGCCGAATAAATTAATTTGTCATACAACTTCTATAAAATATGATTGTGCATTATATTGTCCGTGTGCTACACTATAAAATATAGGGTAGTGGTATCTCATTTACAATGGGTAAACACATATTTTTAAGGAGGTTTGTTCTATGAAAGGGCAAATGAAAGCTGTATCAAAAATGGAGCCAAGTGTTGGCGCTACGTTAATTCAAAAAGAAATTCCAAGCATCAAAGCAGATGAAATCCTTGTCAGAATCCATGCTACATCTATCTGTGGCACAGACTACCACATCTATTCTTGGGACCAATGGTCACAAAATAGAATTAAGACACCTCAAGTAATGGGTCACGAATTTGCTGGTGAAGTTATTGAAGTTGGTAGCATGGTCAATCATATAAAATTAGGCGATATCGTTTCTGCTGAAACTCATATCGTTTGTAATGTTTGCGAAATGTGCCAAACAGGCAAAGGTCACATCTGCCAAGATACAAAAATCTTAGGCGTTGACTGTGATGGTGCTTTTGCTGAGTACATTGCGATCCCTGCAGCAAATGCATGGGTAAACGATCCATCAGTGCCACCAGAATACCTTTGCATCCAAGAACCACTTGGAAATGCTGTACACACTGTTATGTCGGGTGAAATTGTTGCGAAGAGCATTGCTGTTGTAGGCGTTGGTCCTATCGGTATCATGTCAGTTGCTGTTGCTAAAGCTGTTGGCGCTTCAAAAGTTATCGCTATCGACGTAAATGAATACAGACTTAACCTTGCTAAAGAACTTGGCGCAGATCTTTGCCTCAACCCAATGAAAGACGATGTTGTTAAAGCGGTTCTTGAAGCTACAGGCGGTCTTGGTGTGGATGTTGTTGCAGAAATGTCAGGTAATGCTGGTGCAATCAACCAAGCTCTTAAATACCTTAAATTAGGCGGCAGAATGTCTATGCTCGGTATTCCGAATGGTGAAGTTTCTTTAGACATCGCTAACGATGTTGTTTTCAGAGGTATTCAAATCCACGGTATTACTGGTCGTAGAATGTACGATACTTGGTACCAAGTTAAAGGCCTTATCGCTTCAGGCAACCTCAATCTTGAAAGATTGGTTACTCATAAATTACCACTCGAAGATTTTGCAGAAGGTATGGAATTAATGAAATCTGGTAACTGTGGTAAAGTTGTATTATTCCCAAATGGTGTAAAGTAAAGGAGGAGACACATGTCAAACGTACATGAACTCAAATATTTGCAAGACAGCATTCAAGAATTAAAAGATCAAGGTGTTTACAGAAAACTTCCAGTTCTTGAAACTGCCAATGAAGCAGAAGTTATTCTTAATGGCAATAAAGTCATCAACCTTTCTTCTAACAACTACCTTGGTTTTGCTACACATCCAAGAATGAAAAAAGCGGCTATTGCTGCTATTGAAAAATACGGCGTAGGTTCAGGCGCAGTTAGAACAATTGTTGGCAACATGGATATTCACGAAGAACTTGAAAGAAAATTAGCTGAGTTCAAAAGAGAAGAAGCTGTAATGATGTTCCAATCGGGCTTCAACTGTAACGCAGGTGTTATTCAAGCTGTAACTGGCGCTGGGGACCTTATCCTTTCGGATGAACTTAACCACGCTTCTATCATAGATGGTTCTAGACTTTCTAAAGCTGATCGTGCTGTTTATAAGCATAGCGACATGGCAGATCTTGAAAGAGTTCTTACTGAAAGAAGAGCAAACTATAAAAACGTTCTTATCATCACTGATGGTGTATTCTCTATGGACGGCGACATTGCTAAACTTCCAGAAATCGTTGAGATTGCTGAGAAATTTGAATGTATGACTTATGTAGATGATGCGCATGGTTCAGGCGTACTTGGTGAAGGCGGTAGAGGTACAGTGGACCACTTCCACCTCCACGGTAGAATTGACTTCTGCGTAGGCACACTTTCAAAAGCACTTGGCTGTATTGGTGGCTACGTTGCAGGTAGCAACACGATGAAAGAATGGTTAAGCCACAGAGGCAGACCGCTTCTTTTCTCTACATCACTTCCACCAGCAGTTGTTGGCGCTTTAAACGAAGCTGTAGACATTTTAACTGAGTCCACTGAGTACACAGATAAACTTTGGGCAAACTCAAAATACTTCAAAGCAAAAATGAACGAGCTTGGTTATAATATCGGCCATAGCGAAACACCTATTACACCAGTAATCATTGGTGAAGAAGCTAAAGCAATGGAATTCTCTAGAAACTTGCTTGCTAATGGCGTTTTTGTTTCTCCAATCGTATTCCCAACAGTTCCAAAAGGAACTGGTCGTGTAAGAGTTATGGTAACGGCAGCGCATACAACTGAACAACTTGACAGAGCAGTAGCTGCTTTTGCTAAAGTTGGTAAAGAAATGGGCGTTATTAAGTAATTTAATTGAAATGTTAAAAAAATATACAAAAAAAAGCGCTGTTTGAATATTCAACAGCGCTTTTTCTCTATAGTAATGGTATAATTTTTAATCATAAGGTATGACAAAAAAATCAACCTAGAGGGGAAAATACTGTTTATTAAGGCTCTAATGGGTATATATAGAGCAGAATAGTATCCTGATGGGATAGGAGGAATGAAGATGTTCAATAAGGAAGGCATATTGTTAGAAAGTGGAACAGGCGAATTAGAAATACTTCATTTTACGGTAAAGAATGTTCATTACGCCATTAATGTGGTAAAGGTAAAAGAAATACTTCATATAAACAATATGTCAAAGGTTCCTAATGCGCACCCTGCGGTTCCTGGCATTTCTTTAATACGTGGAGAAGTCATTACCATTGTGGATATGAATATGGTCCTTGAAGGGGCTAGAAATGGAAACATTGACAAGAGTATGATTCTCGTCTGTGAATTCAATAAGCTCAAGGTTGCCTTTGCTATTGATGAGGTTCTCGGCATCAGCAGAATCAAATGGGAGCAAATTTCTAAGCCAAGTGAAATTACTGCCAATAGCCTTGTTATTGGTAACATTACTTTAAATGATAATATCATTATGTTATTAGATTTTGAAAAGATTGTTATGGATATTAGCCCAAGTACAGGTATTTCTGAAGCGAGAATGGTAGATGTGGTCTCTAGAGACCGTTCAAGTGCTAAGCTTATTTTAGCCGATGACTCTCCAATGATCAGACAGGTCCTTAAAAATACACTGACCACGGCAGGGTTTACAAATTTGAGATTCTTCGATGATGGTCAAGAAGCTTATGATTACATTATGAAAGTTAAGGCAACTCTAGGTGAAAGATACAGTGACGATTTCCATATTCTGATTACAGATATTGAAATGCCGCAATTAGACGGTCATACCCTCACAAGAAGAATTAAGGAAGATCCTATATTGAAGAAACTACCTGTTATCATCTTCTCATCTTTGATTACTGGAGATTTGAGACATAAAGGCGAGTCTGTAGGCGCAGATGCACAGCTCAGCAAGCCTGAAGTTGGTAATTTGGTAGAACTTATTGACGCTATTGAAAAATCGGTATATGGCATGTAATTTGAATTAATTCAGTGCTAGTTTAATCCATTTAAGTTGCCTGTAGGCATAAGAAATCCCCTCTGAATGAGCATTCAGAGGGGATTTTAAGTTGTGCGCCCAGCATGGGCGCACTCTAACGGGTGAAAGTCCCGAACACGCCCTAGTAGTGGGAAGTGTATAGCTTAAGGCAAGGGTGTCCACCGCGAGGTGGAATCTGAAGGAAGCCGGCGGCAAAGCTCTGGTCTGACGAACAGAAATCACATCAGGCAATAATTAGGGATAAGGCTGCAATTCAAGTCAAAGTCCAATAACTACTCGAAACTAATTATTGTAAATGTGGCAGATAGATGGAGCGAAAGAGTGCGTTCTTACCTGGGGAGGTCTCACAGACGTGAAGTAAGACAGTCTGAAATACGGAGTAAAGCTTGCTGTGAGAAGTCAGCCGAGGTCATAGTACCGAGTTTTTTTTCGGGAAGGACTGAACAATCGTAAGTCTCGATTAAGAACTAGAAGGAGGTTGGTGTGTTGAAAGCAGAATACCGAAAGGACTGCCTGCAAAGGGATGGCGTGGAACGCAAAGAGTATGTAGGAGTGCTGAGCACCAACTCTCGGGAAGGTAAAGAAAGAGGCGGTGCAAACGACTTGCTGGAAAGCATACTGGACAGAGAAAACCTGAACAAGGCTTATAGACAAGTCAAGCGTAACCATGGAGCGCCGGGAATCGATGGCTTAACCGTTGAGGAGGCGCTTCCTTGGATAAAGGCAAATCGTGAGGAACTCCTACAAAGTATTCGGGAAGGCAGATACAAGCCAAGCCCAGTTAGGCGAAAGGAAATTCCAAAAGCAGATGGTGGTGTACGAAAGCTTGGTATTCCAACGGTCATCGACCGTATCATTCAACAAGCTATCTCCCAGAAGCTTCAACCAATCTTTGAACCACTCTTTTCGGAAGGGAGCTATGGCTACCGCCCGAAAAGAAGCGCACAGCAGGCGATTCAGAAAGTGAAGGCGTATGCAGAACAGGGATATGTCCACGCGGTGGAAATAGACCTATCGAAGTACTTCGACACCTTGAATCACGAACTGCTCCTGAATCTTCTACGCAAACATATCCAAGATAAACGTGTGACGGAACTCATCAAGAAATACTTGAAAAGTGGCGTCATGAAAAATGGAATCATCAGCAAAACCGAAGAAGGCTCACCACAAGGCGGGCCTCTATCACCTTTACTGGCGAACATATATTTGAATGAATTTGATCAGGAGATGGCATCCAGAGATGTGAAGGTAATTCGCTATGCAGATGACATTGTGGTACTTGCGAAAAGCAAGCGAGCGGCAAACCGCCTTCTGGAAACCTGTCGTAAGTATCTTGAGGGTAAACTGAAACTGAAAATGAATGTCCAAAAGAGCAAAAATGTCAGCGTTTTAGCAATAAAACATTTTAAATTCCTTGGTTTTTGTCTTGGGAAGAATGGAAAGGGCATCTTTATCAGAGCTCACCGTGAATCTTTGGTAAAAGCGAAAAGGAAGCTGAAAGAACTGACACGCCGTAATCAGGGAAAGAATGTGCGAGTGGTATTTGAGAAAGTAAAGAGTTTCATCCGAGGATGGCTTGGTTACTATCACGTAGCTGACATCAAACGGACAATCATGTCATGGAATGAGTGGTTGCGCAGAAGATTCCGCATGTATATCTGGAAACAATGGAAGAAACCCAAAACGAGGGTGATGAATCTTAAGAAACTTGGAATATCAGAATGGCAGGCGTATCAATGGGGCAATACCCGACTAGGATACTGGCGAATAGCTGGAAGTGCAGTACTTTCGCGGTCCATCACAAATGAAAAGCTCGTACAGGCTGGCTATTATGACTTTCCAGCCCAGTACGAGCAACTACGCTTAAAGCACTTATGCGATTGAACCGCCGTATACCGAACGGTACGTACGGTGGTGTGAGAGGTCGGAAAATGAAATAATCATTTTCCCCCTACTCGATTTCTGTGAATCTTAGAGATTACGCAATCTCTTCTATTTCCGATACATACTCTTTGCGGTTATAATAAATATCCTCATCGAATTCTTTTTCAGATTTAGAAACGATCAAAGTACAAACGGCATCGCCAGTAATATTGATAACGGTTCTGCTCATGTCTAAGATACGGTCAACACCGATGATAAGGGCAATCCCTTCAACGGGAAGACCAACTTGTTGGAGGACCATAGAAAGCATTACAAGACCAACACCAGGAACACCAGCAGTACCTATAGAAGCCAGGGTTGCTGTTAAAATAACCATTAAGTAGTCTTGTATTCCAAGGCCAACGCCAAAGACTTGTGCAATAAATACAGTTGCAACCCCTTGCATGATAGCTGTACCATCCATGTTAATTGTTGCACCTAAAGGAATGGTGAAAGATGATATTTCTTTTGAAGCCCCTAGTCTTTCATGAACAGTTTTCATGTTGAGCGGCAACGTCGCGTTTGAGCTAGAGGTGGAGAAGGCTACAGACATGACTGGCCAGAACTTTTTGATAAAAGTAATTGGGTTTAATCGTGTGAAGCTGACCAGTAAACCATTGTAAACGATACATATTTGCAGCACAAGGGCAAGTATAATGGTTCCCATATAAGCTAAAATTGGGAGCATTGCTGTATAACCTAATGTAGCGAATGTTTTTGCCATTAAACAAAAGACACCGTATGGGGCTAAGTTCATGATCATTTCGACTACTTTTAAATTGATGTCATTGATTTCTTCGAAGAGATGTCTAAGTTTTTCAGAACGAGAGCCAACCAATGTCATTGCAGTTCCGAATAAAATTGCAAAGACAATAATTTGGAGCATGTCTGCATTAGCCATCGAAGCAATTGGGTTAGTAGGAACCATATTAGAGAAAACATCGACGATAGGTGTTGGATCTTTGACGGCATATTCACTTTTAGCAAGTGCTGACATATCTAAGCCCAAACCAGGATTGATAAATGTCGCTAATGTAATTGCTAAAGTAATTGCAGCTGCTGTTGTGATTAAATAGAGGCCCATAATCTTTCCGCCTACGCGGCCAAGCTTCTTAATATCTCCCATAGCTGAGGTGCCGACAACAAGTGATACAAATACCAATGGAACTACCATCATTTTAATGGCATTGATGAAAATTTTTCCGACTAAGTCAAAGCCGAATCCAATGAGTAAATCCTTAATAAATGGTATTTCTTTGACTGGGTAAAGTACAAGACCGCAGACTAAACCTAAAATAAGACCAGTAAAAATTTTTGCGGTGAGTGTCATTTTATTACCTTTCACAAAAACGCCCCCTTATTCATTATGTTTTAAGAATAAGAGGGCCACTACAAAATCCTACAATTTTATACAATATAGAAATAAATAAATTTCATAAATCTGATTATTCAAGCAAACTCATAAAACCGTCAAGGAATCGTTTTACATCAGCTTTTCCTCTAGTTTCAGAACGCTGTCTAATAAAGTCCATTTCTTGCTTGATTGTTTTGAAATTGAATAATGCTGAGGAATATCTTTCAAAACGGTAACTTGAAAAATCTTCAATGCCCATATGGGCTAAATTTTCTGTGACGGTCAGCACAAGGCGGCGAAGTCTTTGCTCTATGCCTTTAATGCTGATGCTATCTGTGTTGTAGGGAGGATAGAAGTCCTTAAGCCACTGATAAAGACCAGCAAGGTTGTTGATGTCACTAGAAGAAGTATGGGTTACTAACACGGCAATAGACCAAAAAATTAATTCTTCCGTGCCAGGTTCACCCACAATGCCTAGTTCTTTAAAAATATTAGAGATTTTCTGGCGCAATTGCTGTTCTAAAACAGACGTAGATTTCATCTCAGTGCAACTTTGTGGTGTACCCACCAAACGGACATAATTTTTAAGCTGAAGGCTCTCAATGTTTCGCCTCAGAACATTGATAACCTCTGTCACATTAATCGGTTTGCTGATATAGTCATTAACGCCAGAATCGTAAGCCCGTTCAACCATATCTTTGTCAGTGACCTCTGAGAGCATAACAATATGGCCTTTATAAAGACTTTTCCGTAGTTGATTGGCAACTTCAATACCGTCCATTTCATCCATGAGAAGGTCTAAAATTACAATATCTGGCTGGAATCTGAGTATTTCTTGAATAGAAAAATAAGGAGAGTCGTTTTGAAAGACTGAGGACTCTTCAAAATGGGTATGAATGATTTGCATCAACATTTTTCTCACAGAACGGTCATCATCTACTATATAAAAACTGCAACTCATAGGATTATCCTCCTCTATAGTGTTGATATATTTGGCGATATAGGTGATTCCACAGAAAAGGTTATGTGAAAGACGGTGCCTTGACCAAGCGTTGAAGAAACCTCAACAGAACCATTTAGAACGTTTGAAACGATATATTTAACCTGAGCAAGACCTAAACCTGTGGACATTTCACCGCTGGAAGGGTCGAATTTTGTCGAATAGCCTGGGTCAAATATATAATTCAAATCATCAGAGGTAATGCCTTCTCCGTCGTCACTGACAAACAAGTGCCAAATAGCATCTGTACAGTTCAGTCTCAATCGAATGCAGCCAAAATAAGGGATTGCATCAATCGCGTTGACAATTAAGTTGTTAATGAGACTGAGGTAATCGAAAAGAAGAGATTCGGGCAGATTTTCATCAATATTTTTATCTAGAGATATATATTTATTTAAGCTGAGCGCATAGGCTTCAAGATCATCGCACAAAAAGAAGATCAATTCTTTAGCACTGGGTTTTATATGAGGTAAGTCTTTAGGAATAAAAGAAAGAAGCGCTTGGCGAATGCGGCGATAATCCTTCTTAATTTCATGAATATCTCTTGAAATGGAAAGAACTTGACTAGAAATTTCCATTTCTTTAGGAAGAAGGGGCTCGTTGTGCCGAGTGGAGGTATAGAGGTTATGAGCCTTCTTCATGGCTTTTTCTATGTCTTCCTCAGATTTGTTGATAAAGATAACTTCATTATAAAGTTTGGACTGTGTCAAAATCCAAGTTGCCATTTTCCTTTTTTCTGCTTCTTTTTGGAAAAGCTCAGGGTAAAATTTAAAGAGAAAGAAACCTGTGACGATGAGCACCGTCCTAAAAGCTGCTGTCAAAAATAAAGGTTGCGCTTTTATGCTGAAAGTCAAATAGCTTAAGTCACCTCTGAAAATCAACTCAAGCCAGTTGGACATACTGTCCGCCAAGAAGAGTATAATCATAGCACCTAGTGGTGGGTTCAAATGCTTCTTAACAGAAGATAAATTACAGATGATGGCAAAAGATGCATAGTAAAGGGCAGCGGGAAAATGGGTCTGCACAGCTATGTTAAAACCAACACCGCTGGCCACGGCCAGTCCCACTCGAAAGGTTAAAATAGAGCCAATGGTTAAGGCGTAGGTGTACCATTTAAGGTCATATAATAGAAGAAACACGCCAAAAATAACAACCCCCATTGAAAATCTAAAATCTGAGTAAAAGGGTCTTAGATAAATTTGACCAAATAGAACGGTTGCAAATGCCACAAATGCGCTCAACTTGTACTGTTGTTTCATGACAACTCCTAAAAAAATATATTTGTGGTATAATAGTTGGGTGAATCATTAATATATATTTAATATAATTAAAACCCCTACTTAATAAGTCAAGCCTATAATACAATTATTACATAGTATGATGCAAGGGTGACTCATGTCTATTTTAGCATATCACAGATTGTATCAACTAATGAGAAGAACAGGAGGATGTTGTATGAAGAAAGTGCTTATTCTAACGGCGTCTACGGGCGAAGGGCACAATCAGGCTGCAAAATCTCTTGCTGATAAATTCATAGAGTATGGATACGAACCTTACACGATGGATCTTTTTAAAGAGACCAGCAAAGCCCTAAATACTATTATGTCAGACGGTTATAAGGTTTTGGCAAATAATTTTCCAATCATTTACGGTGCAATGTATCGCATGTTCAACCGAAAGAGCTTTAATAATCGATTTTTAAGATATGGATTGATCATGGTTAAAAATAGAGTTCTTGAGGAAGTCAAAACTGTAGAACCAGATGTCATCGTCAGTACGCACCCATTTGGCGTAGGAATTATCAGTGATTTGAAAGCCAGAAATAAAATCGACTGTACCTTCTTGTCGGTTGTTACAGACTTTAAAGCCCATTATGCCTATGTATCACCTTATGTAGATGCTTATATTACGGGCAGTGAATATACTAAAGATACCCTTGTAGACCTTCAAATTCCACCAGAGAAAGTATTCCCATTCGGAATACCTGTCAAGGCAGAGTTCCAAAATTGTGGCGAACGTATTATTTCTGCTGAAGATAAAGACAATTTTGAAGTCTTGATTATGGGTGGTAGCATGGGGTCTAAGGATATTGCCAAAGTGGTTAAAACCCTTACGGTAGAGTCCGATAGCAGATACCATCTTACTGTGGTATGTGGAAAAAATCAAAATCTTAGAGACATGCTCCTAGAAAAGTATGAAGACGTGGTAAAAGCTAAGAAACTTGATATTTTAGGGTTTACTAAAAACATACCACAGCTCATGGACACTTGTGATGTTGTCGTTACAAAACCTGGTGGACTTACAAGCACAGAAGCCTTGTCTAAACAAATACCTATGATTATTCCTTTTGCAATACCAGGTCAAGAAACGGAAAACACAGAATTCTTGGTAAATTCTGGAGCAGCTATTCAGGTAAAAGATTTAGATGACCTTAAAATGCAGATGGATCATTTGCTGAAAGACAGAGATTTATATATGACAATGATTGAAAACATGCAGAGTATTTCAAAACAGTATTCTGTAGACAAAATTGTAGACTTAACGAGTCATTTGATTCTTGAGGAAGAAGTGTTGGTCTAATGGTGGTGGAGCATATGGAGAGAAAATCTAATATTCTTGTGTTAACATCCTCTTTTGGGATGGGGCATGATTCCGTTGCAAATGCAATAAGTGAACAATTGATGGAAGAAAATAATGACTTGAATGTTATTGTAAAGGACATTTTAGAGGTATCGACACCAAAAACTAAGGAATATTTCTTTGATTTTTATTACCTATTAACTAGAAAACATCCGAGCATTTATAATGTTATTTACAGTATTCGAAAAGATACACCTAAGAATTTTATTGATGAAGTCATTTATAATATATTTTTGAAAAAGGTTGCGGAATACATTCAAGAGGTAAATCCGCGAATTATTATTTCTACATTTCCTCTGGGATCGGGTTTTGTTTCTAGAGTAAAAGCCAAATACAACCTTAACATTCCCCTCATTACCACTATTACAGATGTGGTAGACAGTTGGGAGTGGATTCACAACAATACAGATCTTTACTTTGTACCTTGCAAGGTTATAGAAGATAAATTGGTGAGTAAGGGCATTGAAAAAGATCGTATTAAAATTACAGGTATACCTGTAAAAAAAGATTTCCTTGTACCGAGAGAGGATAAAGAAGTGGGTTATAAACAACTGCTGATTATGGGCGGTGCCATGGACAAAGTAAAAATCAGTTCAGAGTTGTTAGATCGATTTGAAAAGATGGAAAATATTAAAACGGTGGTTATTACAGGGAATAACAGAGACCTCTACGATGAGCTCTCAGCCCATGGTGATTACAAAAACATTGAAATTCTTGGGTATACTACGGAAATAGCCAAACTTATGGATGATTCAGACATTATTGTGACAAAGCCAGGTGGTGCTACTTTGTTTGAAGCAATTAACAAAGGAATTCCAATGGTTTTAAAGCGCTCTATGGTGGGTCAAGAAGAAGAGAACATTAAATTTATCAAAGACACAGGCATTGGTATTTTAATGGACAAAGATGATGACTTAAAAGAAGTCATTGAAAAATCTCTTAATGATTTGGAAAATCTAGACCAAATCAAAAGAAATATTGAAGAAGTAAAAATAGGAATGAATCAGCAAAATATAGGAAGATATATTTTGGATTTATTGTAGTCAGAACTTAGATATATTGCGAACAGGTGCTTTTATGAAAAAAAAAATACTTAATTATATCGTACTGGCAGTTATTATTCTGCTATCCCTCAAAGTACTGTTTAGCAGCATAGACCCCATAGCACTTGAGGAAACGCTGAAAATGGCAGATTTTAGATTTCTCCTGCTAGGTATTATCTGTATGTTTGTCTACTGGGGATTAGAGGCTTTAATGATGCATAATCTCATTAAAAAAGTTAATCCTGAAATCAGATTTTGGACAGCGTTTAAAACGACAATGATTGGACAATATTACAGTTCTTTGACACCCTTTGCCAGTGGCGGACAGCCGATGCAACTCTATGAGCTAGGCAAGGAAAAAATACCTATGGGCAATGCGACAGCTGTCTTGGTAGGAAAGTTCTTGCTTTTCCAAGTCACTGTCACTGTTTATTCCATGGTCCTGTTCGTTTTTAAAATTCACGGTCTCATATTAGAGGCTCAAGCTGCGACTACCTTTGTCGTTATAGGATTGAGTATCAATACCACTGGTTTAGTTGCGATTATTTTAATGGCTTTTAAACCTAAAAAGATGGAACGTATTGCACAAGTAGTGATTGAAGGACTTCATCGTCTTAAATTGTTAAGACATAAGGATAGAGCCTATCAACGACTCAACCATTGGATTGAAGAATATCAATTGGCTATGACAGAATTTCACGGTGACTATAAAAATAATATTTGGCTATTTGCCTTATCTATTGTGCAGTTGACTGCGTTTTTTAGTGTCACCTATTTGGTATACTTAGCCCTTGGTCTGAGAGGTGTATCTTACATAGAAATTATTTCCCTTCAAGCCATGGTCTACATGGCTGTTTCATTCATTCCCTCACCGGGAACTGCAGGGGCTTCAGAAGTAGGATTTTCTCTTTTATTAGGCAGTATTTTTACCTCTCATCTATTGGCAATGGCAATTTTGTTATGGAGAGGCATTAGTTATTACTTTGGATTAATTTTCTGTGGCTTGTTTACATTATACGTGTATGTAACAGACAAGCAACGTTCAAAGAGTCAAGCAGGCTAGATACACGGATTCTAGCCTGTTTTTTTGTTTCTTATTACCGCCATTCTAACTTGACGCTTTGTACAACATTGGAGTATAATAAATCGAAACTTATGGTTTAGTAATAATAAACTTTGGTTAAGAAAACTATGGGTTTATTATTTTTTGTTTTTGGAGGAGATCATCATGCAAATAGGAGAAAAGATCAAGCGGCTCAGATTGAAGAATGCTCTGACGCAGGAAGAATTAGCAAACCGTTGCGAACTTTCGAAGGGATTTATTTCCCAACTTGAAAGAGACATGACTTCGCCATCCATCGCCAGTTTGGTAGATATCCTTGAATGCTTGGGGACGGATTTGAAAGAGTTCTTTAATGAAACTGAAAACGACAAAATCGTTTTTGCAAAGGAAGACATATTTGAGACCCATGACGAAGAATTAGGTTATCTTTTGGAATGGATTGTACCAAATGCCCAAAAGAACATGATGGAACCCATACTATTAGAAATTGAACCAGGTGGTTCTTTTATTGAAGATGATCCTCATCAGGGTGAAGAATTTGGATATGTGATTCAAGGTAATATTACCGTTGTATTAGGCGGCAAAAAGTATAAGGCGAAAAAAGGCGAAAGCTTCTATTATAAGACAAAGGTAGACCATACCATTGTCAATTCTGGTAAAACGGCTGCTAAGATTCTAATGGTAGCTGCACCACCGAATTTCTAGTAAGTATTAAGGTAGTGGAGGGCGTAATGAAGAAGAAAATCATTCATGGAAAAAATATCGTAAAAGCTTATGACGGAGAGCGCGTTGTAGACAATATAGACTTCTGGGTAAAATCAGAGGAGTTTTTGACGATTTTAGGACCGAGCGGTTGTGGAAAGACAACGACCCTAAGGATGATCGGCGGGTTTGAAACGCCAGACGAAGGACAAATCTTGTTCGGAGATCGAGATATTACCAGCCTTCCACCGTACTTAAGGCCTATTAATACTGTATTTCAAAAGTATGCACTTTTTCCTCATATGAACATATATGAAAACATTGCCTTTGGTCTTCGCATTAAAAAGCACAGCGAAAGCGATATCAAAAAAAGAGTAGAGCGCATGTTGGAACTGGTTAACTTAAGTGGTTTTGAGAAACGTGCCATCGATCAGCTCAGCGGTGGACAACAACAGAGAATTGCCATAGCAAGGGCCTTGGTCAATGAACCTAAGGTACTATTGTTAGATGAACCTCTCGGGGCACTGGACTTAAAACTTAGAAAAGAAATGCAATTGGAATTAAAATATATGCAACAGGAGTTGGGTATTACATTTATTTATGTAACCCATGACCAAGAAGAAGCCTTGACCATGTCGGATAAGATTATCATCATGAACAAAGGTAAAATTCAACAGATTGGTAGTCCAGTCAATATTTATAATGAACCAATCAATGCTTTTGTTGCCGACTTTATTGGTGAGAGCAATATTATTGAGGGCATCATGAAAGAAGATTACTGGGTAGAATTTGCAGGAAAAGCCTTTAAATGTTTGGATACTGGTTTTGAGCAAAATGAACGTGTCGATGTGGTCATTCGACCTGAAGATGTAAAAATTGTTGAAAAGTCAGAAGGTCTTTTAATAGGAACTGTTGATTCTGTAGTATTTAAAGGTGTTCATTATGAAATGCACATTATCGAAAGTGATAGAACTTGGATGGTACACAGTACAAAATCATCTGTAGAAGGCGAAGAAGTGGGACTCTTTGTAACGCCAGACGACTTGCATATTATGAGAAAAGGTGACGAGGTTTAATGCTCAAGAGGTTTAGTAGCAGCCCGTACATCTTATGGAGCGCCATTTTTGTAGTAGTCCCACTATTTTTGGTGTTCATATACAGTATTTTTATTATCGATGCAAGCGGCATGACGTTCTCTATTGAAAGTTATAAGAAATTTATGGATCCTCTTTACTTGGAGGTTCTTTGGCGTTCGTTGGTGTTGGCTGTTGAAGCTACAGTTTTGTGTATTTTATTAGGATTTCCAATGGCGATGATTTTGTCCAAAATGAAGCCATCGCTTCAAAAGATTGCAGTGACTTTATTTATATTGCCTATGTGGATGAATTTCTTACTTAGAACTTACGCATGGATGGCCATCTTAGGTAAAAATGGTTTTATCAACAAACTTTTGGAATTCTTTAATATTCATAGTGTAAATTTACTTTATAATGAAGGGGCAATCCTATTGGGTATGGTATACAACTTCCTACCTTTTATGGTTTTGCCTATCTATACAGTCCTTACGAAAATTGACAAACAATTCATAGAAGCGGCTGAAGACCTAGGTGCTGACAAGAATATGGTCTTTAAAAGAATTATTTTGCCTCTTAGTATCCCGGGTGTAATATCTGGTATTTTGATGGTGTTCATGCCAGCAGTGAGTACCTTTGTCATTTCAAACCTCTTAGGTGGGGGACAATTTAATTTAATTGGTAACTTAATTGAACAGCAATTCTTATTAGTAGGCGATTGGCACTTTGGTTCGGCTATTTCTATGATTCTCATGGTCATCATATTGATTTCGGTTGCAATGCTTAACAAGGCAGACCGATCTGGTGGAGGTGAGAGAAACGTATGGTAAATAAGCATGTCAAAAGATTTTATACTTATCTCATGTTTTTGTTTCTCTATGCTCCGATTATTGTGCTCATTATTTACAGTTTCAATTCGGGAAAGTCAACGGCTAATTGGAGTGGATTTTCACTTAAGTGGTATCAAGCGCTTTTCAATGACAGACAAATTATGAAATCTTTATATTACACCATTGCAGTAGCCTTTGCTGCATCTGCAATTGCAACCGTCATAGGAACCTTTGCTGCTTTCGGCATCAACCACATGCGACCTATGAGGCAGAAGTTGGTCATGCAGGTGAACAATATTCCCATTCTTAATCCAGACATTGTTACTGGGGTTGCGTTAATGACCTTGTTCTCAATGCTTAAATTTGAACTGGGCTTTAATACCATGCTGATTGCACACATTACCTTCTGTACGCCTTATGTGATTTTGTCCGTGCTTCCAAAGCTCAGACTTATGAATCAAGACACGCTAAATGCTGCAATGGACTTAGGGGCTACGCCTTGGTATGCCTTTAGAAAAGTTATTGTGCCTGAAATTATGCCAGGTATAATTTCAGGTTTTCTCATGGCGTTTACACTGTCTATAGATGATTTTGTCATTAGTTTCTTCACAACAGGTGGCGGTGTGACCAACTTGTCCATTACCATTTACTCTATGGCAAGAAGAGGCATCAAACCAATTATCAACGCATTGTCTACCTTAATGTTTGTCAGCGTACTGATTATGTTGTTGGTAATCAATAAAGCTTCTGATAACAAACAGGTTCTTGAAAAAACAAGATAAATAGGACAAGATAAAATAGGATAAGAAATCAACTCAATGATGAATAAAAGGAGTGTGGGAAGATTGAAAAAAAAGTTTGCTCTCTTGCTGAGCGTGGTATTGTTCATAGGAATGCTTAGCGGATGTTCAAGCACTAGTAGTAACCAAAAGACCCTTTATGTATATAACTGGGGCGACTATATTGATGAAACAGTTCTTGCTGAGTTTGAAAACGAGTATAATATTAAGGTTGTTTACGAAACTTTTGCAACCAATGAAGATATGTACGTTAAAATTAAACAAGGCGGCACCAAATACGATGTCGCCATTCCTTCAGACTATATGATTGAAAAGATGATTAAAGAAGATATGCTTGAGCCTATTGATTTAAGCAAAATTACTACTTTCGGAGATATTTCTGATGAGTTCAAGGATTTGCCTTTTGATAAAGGTAATCATTATTCTATTCCTTACATGTGGGGAACGGTAGGTATTATTTATAACAAGACAATGGTGAGTGATCCTGTTGACAGTTGGAATATACTTTGGAATGAGAAATACAAAGGTTCTATTGTGATGCTTGACTCTCAGAGAGATGCATTGGCAGTAGCTTTAAAAAAACATGGATACAGTTTAAACAGCAGAAAAGCTGAGGAGTTGGAAGCGGCTAAAAAAAGTTTGATTGAGCAAAAACCTTATTTGATGGCATATGCTGGAGATAACTTGAAGGATATGATGATTTCAGGAGAAGCAGCTTTAGCAGTTTGTTGGTCCGGGGATGCGATGTATATGAAAAGCGAAAACCCAGACTTAGCTTATGCTCTTCCAAAAGAAGGCAGCAATCTGTGGTTTGACAATATGGTCATTCCAAAAGGTGCTAAAAATATTGAAGAAGCTCATTTGTTCATTGATTTTATGAACCGTGCAGAAACGGCTAAGAAAAATGTAGACTACATTGGCTATTCAACACCAAATGCAAAAGCAAAGGCAATGCTAGATCCAGAGGTTTCTGGAGATCCTACGGCATACCCAGATGTTAAAAAGCTTACAAACTTTGAAGTATTCCTTGATCCAGGTGACTTCATAGAGGAATATAACCGTATTTGGACGGAAGTAAAATCTGCAAAATAGTATGACAGCAACAGCGCCCTAGGCGCTGTTTTTTGTTATTGGATTGTTACCCCTAACAAAGTTATAATGGTTATGATAAGAATGATGATAATAGTGCGAGGAGTAAACCATGAAAATATCGACCCTAAAAGGTCTGCTCTTGGGTGTAATGATAGGTATGATGTCTTTGCTTAGCGGGTGCATCTTCGATGTAAGTGATTCGGACATGCTATCAAAGCCTAGGCTTCCCTTAGAACTTGAAGAAATCAGTCAAGTGCTAAAGGACCATTTCAATGAAGATATCAAGTTAATCACTCCCCTTGAGGGTGAAAATAAAAAGTCTGTTCAGTTCATAGATTTAGACATGGACGGCGAAGATGAAGTCGTAGTTCTTCATACGAAAGAAACAGATCAATTTGCCATAAAAATCACAGTCCTCAGTAAAAAAAATGACAAATGGCGTATCAACACAGATATTCAGGGAATTGGCTATGATGTGAACAAGATTTCCTTTCCGGATTTGGATGGCAACGGGGTTAAGGAAATCGTCGTAGGCTGGCAGAGTGGCGCACAACTCAATAAAGGGCTTTCTGTCTATATGCACGGAGAAAATGGCTATGAAGAGATTTTTAAAGACTCTTATACTGAATTTGTAACTGGAGATGTGAACGACAACAAACAGGATGAACTGGTTACTGTTAAACTTTCTAGATCAGATTCTTTTGCCAAAACAAAAGTATATACACTGGCCAATGGTCGGCTTGAACTTTTAGCAGAAAATCATATGGATGGATTTGTCAACGAGTATGCCGAAGTCCAAATTGGGAAGATCAACCCATACAGTACAGGGATTGTAATCGACGCAAAGGTTGGGGCAAGAAGTGGTTTTACAGATGTTTTCATCTATAAAAATAATCAATTGAAAAATTTATTTTTTGATGAAAAGTGGAAGGTAACGAGAGCAACTTACCGCCAAGTGGAGCGTCAATCTACAGATGTGAATCAAGATGGGGTCATAGAGATACCTATTCTAGTGTCAGGTAATAAATATGAGAGAACTCCAGATTATCTGAACTACATTACAGTATGGAATCAAGTTAACGCTCAGGATGAGTTGGAGCCCGTACTAAGGAGCTTTGACAATCAGGAAGATGGCTATCGTTTTAAATTCCCTGCTAGTTGGTCCAATCAGATTGGTATTGTAGAAACTTCAGAGGGTATTCATTTCGATTTGTATGCCGAAGGTTTTGAAAAATCCATGCACTTACTTGAAATTAAACAGATAGAGCGTAAAAACTGGGATCTCTCCAAAGAGGATTTCACTAGCAAAGGTTATTTTGAACTAGGTAAGAACTTAGATAAAGTCTATCTCGGCAAGGTGTATCATAGTTCAGATGAGGCAAGTCGTCCTTATCTAATCACTGAAGAGCTCTGCCGTCAATTATTCGTGATCTTATAACTTACAGGAGGCGTAGACATGGGAAATGTATTGGTTTTAGAGGATCAAATTGATATTAGGGATTTTGTGGTTATTAATATCAAACGTTTTGGCTATCAAGTATTTGAAGCAGAGACCGGAGAGGAAGCGCTGGAAATTGTTAAGAAGCATAAAATAGACATTGCCGTTTTAGATGTCATGTTGCCAGGGATTGACGGTTTTGAAGTCTGTAAACGTATTCGAGATACCAATAATTACATGGGTATCATCATGCTCACAGCAAAGAGCCAAGAAGCAGATAAAATTGCAGGGCTCATCAACGGAGCAGATGACTACATGGTAAAACCTTTCAGTCCAAAAGAATTAGTGGCGCGCATCGACTCGCTGTACAGAAGAGTTAACTTGTTAAAAGAGGACAACAGTGAGAAGTATGTGGGAGATCCTTTCGTTATTGATTTTGAAAACAGACAAATCTTTAAAAATGACGTGGAAATAGATTTGACCCAATTGGAATTTGCCATTATAGCCACTTTGGTAAAGAGCGAGGGAAAACCCCTTAGCAGAGAGTATATTTTAGATAATGTATGGGGAGAAAACTTCTTTGGTAGTTTTAAAATTGTAGACGTGAACATTAGGCGCCTTCGACAAAAACTTGAAGATGATCCTTCGAACCCGCAGTTTATCATTACAGTATGGGGATTGGGATATAAATGGAAAAAAGCAGAAAAGGCATAAACGGCATTAAGCGAAGATGGGTAAGAAATTATTTAGTGACCATACTGGCGATTACCATTGTTTTTAATTTGCTATTCATGGTAATTGTTAAGAATTTCTACTACAACTACGTGGACCATAGTCTTGCCAATCGACTCTCTGTTTCGGCAGGCTTCTATAACAAATATTTAAAGACAGATAATTATAGCTTTGATGAAATAGCCCAACTCATTATCAAGGATTTCGAAGACGAACAGATGGTTGAACTTCAAATTATTGACAAGGAAGGCTATATTCAATACAGTTCTAGTGGATTTAATACGGAAACGAAAACAGAGTCTGAGGATGTAGTCACTTCTCTAAATGGGGTAACGGGTCATTGGAATGGAAAAGATGTGGGGACTGGCGAGAAAATTATGTCAGCCTCTATTCCCTTGATTAATTCTTCGGGCAATACCATCGGGGTTATGCGTTATATTTCATCTTTGACTAAGGCAGATGCTATGGTTTACCGAATGGCCATCTACTCTATCTTTATTGTGTTGTCTATATTTTTTGTATTACTCATTATGAGCCTTACTTTTAGTGCGTCGATTTTAAAGCCTATCAATAGCATTATCTCCATGGCGAAACAAATGGCGGATGGTAATTTAAATGAGCGTATTGTCAATAATTACAAAGATGAACTCGGCATACTGGCAGACACCCTTAACGATATGGCGGACCAAATTCAAAAAACGGAACTTCTTAAAAATGATTTTATCTCTTCAATCTCACATGAGATACGCACCCCGCTAACGGCTATAACAGGCTGGGGTGAAACCATTCTCACTGGTGGTTACGATGACATGGAACAAGTGGATAAGGGGTTAAGCGTCATTTTAAGGGAAACCACTAGGCTTTCAGGAATGGTCAATGAGTTATTGGACTTCTCAAGAATGGAAAGTGGCAGGTTCACCCTTTATCTTGAAAAATTCATGATTGATGAGGAAGTGGAAAGTACCCTTCAAATGTTTATTCCAAGGGCTGAAAAACTAGGAATTACCATCAAACAGAAGTTTGAATTCAAAGGCATATCCATTGAAGGGGATAGCAATCGCCTCAGACAGGTAATTATTAATCTGTTGGACAATGCCATTAAGTTTACCCCTGAAGGGAAAGATATTGAAGTTGATATTATTGAAGAAGAACAGGCTATTCGCATAGAAATTGCAGACCAAGGCGTTGGTATTTCAGAAGAGGACTTGCCTCTCATTAAGAATAAATTCTACAAAGGTCAAAGCAAAAAGTCTGGTAGCGGCATAGGACTTGCCATCTGTACTGAAATTGTTGAGCAACATGGTGGACAACTAGAACTCAATAGTCGCATAGGTGAGGGAACAACTGCAACTATCGTATTGAGAAAATAATTCTCCTAGAAAGAATGATATTAATTTAACGTAATTTGCTAATATGAAGTCACCCGATTATAATAGTCAGGGTGGCTTTTTTCTATATTAATTTACAGGCAGTTTTTATAAATTTAATACTTTGATAAGGATTATTCAAGGCTTCGCCGATATAATAAAATCATAAGAATGAAGTAATCATAAATGCCGATTCTAGGAAAATAGAAAGGTGGCGATTGCCAATGAACAACGTTATAATAAAACCAGCATCGCCGATCAAACGTTTCTTAGCATTTGTCATTGAAATTTTAGTGGTTATTGCTTATATGGCTAATGTTACAAAAATATTTGGAGATGTGTATGGCGAAGGACTGGGCTTTTTAATAGGCTTTTCAAGTCTTATATTGATTCAGTTGGCCTTAATGACCCGTGCCACTACAATTGGCAAGTTGGTTTTGAATATGAAGGTTGTCAATCGAAGGACGGGGAAAGATTTTAAATTTGTAGACATGTTATTTAGAGAGTGTCTAGGCAAGTGGATTTCAATGGTATTTTTCGCCATCGGATTTATATGGATTATGGTAGACAATGAGAATCGAGCTTGGCATGACATGATCTTTGGATCTATGGTAGTAGAGATGGTTCAGGTACCAATGAAGGAACTTGATGAGCACGATGATGATTTTTATGTAAAGGGTTGATAAAAAGCGGCAGAACCTTAATTATTTGGTATCTGTCGCTTTATTCTTGCATACAATTCGGAAATTCTTTAGAATAGATATGTTAGAGAAAATTTTATTTACTTATTATGTTATTAAAAATTAAATTCATTTAGAGGAGAACTTATGCGATTATTAGAGGGAAAGAAGACTGCAGAATTCGTTAAACAAGAAGTTTTAGAGCAAGTTAATAGATTGGCTGAAAAGGGAATTAAGGCAGGCCTTAAGGTAATCATCGTGGGAGAAAACCCTGCATCGATGTCTTATGTAGGCATGGTAACGAGAAATGCTGAAAAATATGGGGTTCTTGCAGAGGTTATTTCTTTGGAAGAGACCATTACTGAAGAGGCTTTCTTAAAGGAAATGGATGTGTTAAACCAAGACAAGGGGACTAATGGCATTTTGATTCAATTACCCCTTCCAAAGCATATTAATGAACGTAAGGTTATAGAGCGTATGGCCCCTGAAAAAGATATTGATGGTTTCCACCCTATCAATGCTGGGAAGCTTTCACAAGGCGTGGACTGCTTAGTGCCGTGTACACCTTACGGCGTTTTTAAAATGCTTGAAGTCGAAGAAATTGATTTAACAGGCAAAGAAGTTGTAGTATTGGGAAGAAGTAATATTGTTGGCAAGCCTGCGGCGCAGTTAATGCTTCAAAAGAATGCGACCGTGACCATTTGTCATTCGAAAACAAGTAATCTTACAGAAGTTATGAAAAGAGCGGATGTGATTGTTGCAGCGCTTGGTCAAAAACGATTTGTAAAAGCGGATATGGTTAAGGCGGGAGCCATTGTAATCGATGTGGGTATACACAGCGAAGATGGAAAAATCGTTGGAGATGTTGATTTTGAAGGTGTAAAAGAAGTTGCTGAGATGATGACACCAGTACCTGGCGGTGTTGGTACAACTACAATTGCTATGTTGATGTACAATACGGTTAAAGCTTGCAGTCAACAAAATGGCATAAAGTTTTAATGCATTGTTAAGATGAAAAGGTATTTTGGTATATGAGCAACAAGGAATGATGGGGTGATAGGGTTTGATTTTAGAAATTAGTGGTTTTGTTATTGCCTCAGTGATTGCAGCGGGTGTTGCCGTATTCACATCAAAAGGTGGCGCTGAAAAAAAATCGACACGGGATATTATGGTAGATTACGGGGTCATTAAAGGCGCGCTTATTAAATACCGCAAGGATAATCTTGGACTTGTTCAGGATTTCAAATTATTGAGTAAGTACTTGGAACCCGGTCAAAAAGTGGATTGGGAACGGTATAGACTCAGTTCAGATGAAAAATTTCTGATCACGGTGGGCAATGACATCCCAGACGTAGATGAAATTGTAAAATCTGTTGGTGGGGATTCCTACGCCATACAAAACCAACTCTATTTGAGCTTCAATACTTTGAATACTAAGAAAGATGAAAAGGATTTTGAGCCTGTAGCTGCCTTTAAAATTTACCCTGATGTTGTTACCACGATGACTTGTGTTCACTGGGATACTACAGAGTGCAAAGCTGTAGACGGAGAGATTCTCGAATACAAATGGGACAAGCTGTTACCTATTTACGATTTGCCTGGTGAGTACATGGTTAAGTTGAAAATTAGAGACAATAAAGGCCGTTGGTCGCCTTCTGCACAAAAGAAGCTGGTGGTAAAGCGCGAGGAAGGCATTGTAGGGGTTGCGGCTGGTGGCACATCTTTATTTGTCATTCATAGAGATGGGAGAGTAGACGGCCAAGGCACAAATGACAACGGACAATTGGGAACGGGGAATATCACCCCTTATAGGGACAGAGAAATGATTCCTTTTTTGAATTCTGTTGTGCAAATAGAAGCGACAGACACCCATACCCTCTTTAGAAAGATTCACGGAACCGTTTATGCAGTGGGTGCAAACGATATGGGACAACTGGGAACAGGCTCAAAGTCTGACCAAAAAGTGGCTAAGGAAATATGGGGCATAAAAAATATTATTCAAATCAGTGCAGGGGAAACCTTTAGTGCAGCCCTAGAATCCACGGGTGTGGTTTATACTTGGGGAGACAACCAACACGTACAACTAGGATCTGAACGATCTGGAAGTAAAGACATGCCTATGCTGGTTGAAGGACTTTCGGAAATTAAGCACATATCCATGGGGCATACTCACGGGTTGGCAGTCAGACAGGATGGAACGGTCTACAGCTGGGGTGGCAATGAAGATGGGCAATTGGGTCTGGGCTTTAAGAGCAGATTCTCTGAGGTCAATCTCACGACGCTGAAGAACATTGACAAAGCTATAGCGGGTAAAAATTTCAGTTTTGCCATAGATCAGCATGGCGCGGTTTTTGGATGGGGAGACAATGCCAAGTATCAGTTAGGCATCGTGGGTCAGCATGAAGTTCTATTTCCTGTTGAAATTAGCGGGTTAAAGAATATTGTAGATATAAAAACCTATTCTAATTATGCAGTTGCCCTAGACAAATACGGAAATACCTACACTTGGGGGCAATCTCATGTCCTCAATGATAGCTTCCCAGAAAGACCTAAGCATCTTGATCAATTGCCAATGGCAAAAAGTATTGCAATTGCAGATCGGTATATTTACCTGCTTACAGCAGATGAACGTGTGCTTCGCTATATGTACGGGGCTTCAGATTTTGAAGAAATGATCTTAAAGAAAGAAGAAACCCATATAGATGACCTTGTTTAATGCTTTCACTAGCGCTATATAAATTTCATAAAATATTTCAAAAATCCGAATATTGTTCGGATTTTTTTTTGTATTGTTCACAAATTGTTACCTTTCATCCCTTGCATTAAGAATAATATATGGTATAGTAGTTTAAAAAGTTTGATTTATTAAGTTATCGTTGAATATAATTTATTTAATTAAGTGATAGCGAACAATAATGAATCTGTCTGGCAAAGTGAAAGGTAGGGAGAAGCGATATGAAAGCAGTGCAAAAGTTTCAAAAGGTACTTGTTGCCAACCGCGGAGAGATAGCAATCCGCGTCTTCAGAGCTTGTGCAGAACTGGGTATTAGAAGTGTAGCTATTTATACAGCAGAAGATAAAAATGCTTTATTTCGTCTAAAAGCAGATGAGTCTTACTTGATTGGCAAGAACAAAGGACCAGTTGCGGCCTATTTAGATATTGATGAGATCATAAAGTTGGCTGTGAAGAAGGGCGTAGACGCCATTCATCCAGGTTATGGTTTCTTGTCGGAGAATCCTGAGTTCGTTAAAAAATGTGAAGAAGCGGGCATTGTGTTCATTGGACCAGATGTGAATATGATGAATCAGCTAGGAGATAAAATCAAAAGTAAACAAGTGGCTATTAAGGCCAATGTACCAGTTATTCCAGGGGTAGAAAAACCAATTGAAACTGACGAGGAAGCCATTGAATTTGCTAGAAGAGCAGGCTATCCTATTATTTTAAAAGCTTCTGCAGGCGGCGGCGGTAGAGGCATGAGAATTGTCAATTCAGAAGATGAACTGTTGACTTCTTTCCATAGCGCCAAAAGCGAAGCAAAAAAAGCTTTCGGTATTGAAGATGTCTTCGTTGAAAAATATTTGGATAAACCGAAACACATTGAAGTACAAGTCTTAGGGGACAGCCATGGGAATTTGGTTCATCTCTATGAGAGGGACTGTTCTATTCAAAGAAGGCATCAGAAACTCATCGAATTTTCACCAGCCCTTTGCTTAACAGAAGCCCAAAGAAGTACAATTTGCGCAGATGCCCTTAAAATTGCTCAGGCGGTAAATTACCAAAATGCAGGGACTTGCGAATTTTTAGTGGATCAAGACGGCAAACATTACTTCATAGAAATGAACCCAAGAATTCAAGTTGAGCACACCGTAACTGAAATGGTTACTGGGGTGGACTTGGTACAGGCACAAATTTTAGTAGCGGAAGGCTATTCTTTAGACAGCCCCGAAATTGGCATACCTAACCAAGAATCCATCCACTTGAATGGTTACGCCATTCAGTGCCGTATAACAACAGAAGACCCAATTAATCACTTTGCACCAGACACGGGAAAAATGGATGTATATAGAACCGGCGGCGGTTTTGGGATTCGCTTAGACGGTGGAAATGGTTTTACAGGGGCAGAAATTAGCCCTTACTATGACAGCCTTTTGGTTAAGAGCACCGCTTGGTCAAGAACATTTGAAGACGCTATCCGTAAGCAAATAAGATCCATTAAAGAAATTCGGGTTGAAGGGGTTAAAACCAATACAGGATTCTTGATAAATGTTCTCAATCATGAAGTGTTCCAAAGAGGTGCTTGTGATACAGGCTTTATAGCTGAAAATAAAGATTTGTTCGACATTCGACCTAAGGCCGATGTGGAGCTTAGAGTCCTCAACTACATTGGCAATAAAGTTGTCAATGAAAGAGAAGGGGAAAAATTTGATTTTGATGTAGCAAAATCGCCTAAGTACGATACAACAAAAGTCCTTTATGGCACTAAAAATATTTTAGATGACCAAGGCGCTGAAGGTTTAGTAAAGTGGATCAAAGGTCAAAATAAACTGCTCCTTACCGACACCACTATGAGAGACGCTCACCAATCCTTAATGGCAACCAGACTCAGAACCAATGATATGACCCGTGTTGCTAGAGCAACCTCTAACTTGGCTTCGGATTTATTCTCCTTGGAAATGTGGGGTGGCGCTACCTTCGACGTGGCCTACAGATTCCTTCATGAAGACCCATGGGAAAGATTAAAACTTCTCAGAGAACGTATTCCTAACATCCTTTTCCAAATGCTGATTAGAGGTGCAAACGGCGTGGGTTATAAAAATTACCCAGACAATGTGGTCCGTGCTTTGATTCAAAAATCTGCCAGCAACGGGATAGATGTCTTTAGAATATTCGACTCCCTGAACTGGTTAAAGGGCATGGAAGTGGCTATTGATGAAGTTCTCAAAACAGGAAAAGTAGCGGAAGCCTGCATTTGTTACACTGGCGATATTTTAGACGATAGAAGAGATAAATACAGCTTGCAGTATTATGTTGACATGGCAAAAGAGATTGAAAAGACAGGGGCTCATATTTTAGCCATTAAAGACATGTCGGCGCTGCTCAAGCCTTATGCGGCTTATAAGCTGGTAAGTACTTTAAAAGAAGCCGTGGATATGCCAATCCACATTCATACCCATGATACGACAGGTAACGGTGTAGCCACCATTCTCATGGCGGCCGAAGCTGGTGCAGACATTGTAGATACAGCCTTTAATGCCATGTCGGGGTTAACTTCACAACCAGCTCTAAACTCAGTGGTTGCAGCTCTTAAAAATACAGCAAGAGATACTCAAGTTGATTTAGGCTCCATTGAGAAAATCAATGAGTACTGGTCAAATGTAAGACCAATCTACGGACAATTTGAAACAGACCTAAAAGCCAGTACGGCAGAAATCTATAAATACGAAATTCCAGGGGGTCAATATTCCAACTTAAAACCTCAAGTGGAAAGCTTTGGACTAGGTCATCGCTTCAATGAAGTCAAAGAAATGTACAAGACAGTGAACAACATGTTTGGAGACATTGTAAAGGTAACACCTTCAAGTAAAGCTGTTGGCGATATGGCCATCTTTATGATTCAAAATGGCTTAGATGAAAATAATATACTTCAAAAGGGTGCCGACATGGCGTATCCAGATTCTGTCGTGTCTTACTTTGGCGGAATGATGGGACAGCCTCAAGGTGGTTTCCCTAAAGACTTGCAAAAATTAGTACTTAAAGGGGAAAAGGCCATTGAATGTCGACCTGGTGAACTTCTTGAACCAGAAGACTTTGAAGGTCATAAGGAAATGCTAGAGGCTAAATATGGTCGTCCCTTCACCGAAGAGGAATTGATTAGTTATGCCCTCTATCCAAAAGTATTTGAAGATTATTTGAATTACGTCAGTCAAAACGGTGATTTATCAAAAATGCGTTCTGCAATCTTCTTCCACGGTATTTCGGAAGGAGAAACGGGAGATGTTCATTTAGAAGAAGGCAAAATACTGGCAATTAAACTTCTTGAAATCAGCAAAATGACAGATTACGGCACCAGAAGGGTCATCTTTGAAGTCAACAGCAATAGGAGAGAGGTTGAAATCAAAGACAAAGCAAGCCGTGTTGTGGAAGAACGTGCCACTGTGGTGTTGGCAGATTTAAATAATCCTCTTGAAATTGGCTCCTCTATTCCAGGAACATTGACAAAAGTTTTGGTAGGTGTTGGTGATAAAGTTGAGGAAAATCAATCCATTGCCATCATTGAAGCCATGAAAATGGAAACGGTTATTACAGCACCTGTAGCGGGAACCGTCCTTAGTGTTCACGTTAATGAATTGACGCCGCTTAAAGCTGGAGAATTGATTATTACACTCAAATAGGGTATCTTTATATGAGAGACCTTATTAAGCCTACTTAGGTTTCCTAAGTAGGCTTTTTGAATATTGTTCATTTCTTTGGGTATTCAATAAAGCATCATAAGTCAATTTGATTAGGAGGAATTGCAGTGAACGACGATCTCTTATTCGCAAACGAAGAAGCACAAGAAAAGCATATCATTGCAAGTTCTGATCACGTTATCGCTGCAAGCCCAGGGAGCTGGAAGGTACTCATTGCTGATGATGAAGAAGAAGTTCATGCAATGACTAAAATGGTGCTTAAAAAATTTGAATTTGATGGCAGAAAGCTAGAACTATTAAGTGCCTATTCAGGCTCTGAAACCATTGCCATGATGAAGGAACACTCGGATATTGCAATTCTGCTCCTTGATGTTGTCATGGAAAGAGACAACAGTGGCTTAGAAGTTGTCAAAAAGATTAGAGAAGAGCTTTCTAATCCATTCGTCAGGATTATCCTTCGAACGGGGCAGCCAGGACAAGCGCCTGAAGAAGATGTGATAAGACATTATGACATTAATGACTATAAGTCTAAAACTGAATTAACGGTACAAAAACTATATACGTCGATGATAGCTTCCCTTCGAGCATTTAAAGATATGAAGACCATTGAGTTTAATCGAATTGGTCTTGAACATATTGTTAAGTCTACAAGGGTTCTATTTGTTGAGAAAACAATTGGAAAATTTTCTCAATCGGCACTTCAAAGTACCATAGAGCTTCTTGGCAATCGATCCAGATCGGACAGATTATAGAGGCTCTGGTTTTATTGCGCTTAAAAAGTCTGGTGAATATGAAATCATTAGTGCAGTAGGGGAATACACCAATCATTTAGGTTTGTCTATTGAACTGACTGAGGCCAATGAATTTATTAAAGAAAAATACAATGAAGTCGGCATTAATGAATGCTGTTTCTTGAATCATAAATTGCTTGCAAAATATGATGCCAGTGATCGATTTGAACTCATTTTCTATATTGAGGGCAATCGTAACTTCAACGAATTTGACCGGTATTTACTACAGACGTTTTCCTCGAATCTCTCCATTGGATTTGACAATATTTTCTTAAACGATGAAATTATTGACACGCAGAGAGAAGTAATCTTTACCTTAGGCGAAATTGTTGAGACCCGCTCTAAAGAAACGGCTAATCACGTAAGACGGGTTGCAGAATATTCTTATATTCTCAGTGTAGCGGCGGGTCTTTCCGAAGAAGAATCCAATTTGCTAAGACTGGCTTCACCCATGCATGACATTGGTAAAATAGGCATACCAGACCATATTTTGAACAAACCAGGAAAATTGACCACTGAGGAGTTTGAAATCATTAAGTCCCACACCCAGATTGGTTTTGAGATATTGAAGCAATCGGGAAGAAATATCATGAAAACTGCGGCAACCATTGCCATGCAACATCATGAAAGATGGGATGGAACGGGTTACCCTAATGGTATTTCAGGCGAGGACATTCAGCTTTTGGGGAGAATTACCTCTGTGGCAGACGTTTTTGACGCCTTGGGGCATAAACGGGTTTATAAAGATGCTTGGTCAGAAGTCGAAATTCTAGATTATATGAAAGAACAGTCTGGAAAAATGTTTTGACCCTAGACTGGTAGAATTACTATTTGAAAATTTGGAAAGCCTTAACGAAATTAAACAACAATATCCAGATTGATGTGTTATAATTATAGCGAGTTCAATATTATGATGAGGTGATCGAATGAGTGAGCGAAGAGTTGCAGACAGGCTTCCAGTAGATATTAGTTTAAGAATTGAATCATTATATAGGCAGGATCATGATATTTTAGAGGGTATTAACGAAAGTATTGTTGTTCAGAATATTTCTAAGACTGGCATTGGCTTTGAAGCACTACATGAATTACCTCTCAATTACTATTTCAACGCCCACATCACCATTGACGATGAAAAACATTTTTTTGGCGTATTAAAGATTATTCGCAAAGAGGAAAAGGAAAAATTATTCTTCTACGGATGTGAGTTTGTAGGATTGGCAAGTGTACTCAGCTCATACATTGACGATTATCAAAGAGAAATTAAATAAGGGCATAACCCATAAGAAAAGGCGTCTGATTTTAAATCGGACGCCTTTTTAAATGTTTGCTCTAAAAATTTGGAAGCTATTTGTTCTTGGACTTAAGTTGCTGTCTGTTATAAATATCTGCTACAGAAGAGCCAATGAGGACAGCTTGATTTTCAACACTGGATTGGTTGACTAGATTTTGGTAAGTCTCAGCAAATACAAGGGCAGCTTCAAAATGTGAAAAGACATTGTCTGCACCGATTTCATTAATAATGCCTGCTTTGTCTAAAATCTCATAAGGCTGTTCTTTGAGTCCAGAAATCAAAATGCGAGTACGGTGCTTTTGACAATTGCGGATAAAACGTTTTAAAGCATGAACGGCTGTGGCGTCCATGGCAGGTACATTTCTAAGGCGAAGAATGATGGTCTGGGTTTTCTTACCATCTACCTCGTTAATAACTTCTAAGAATTTATCTGCAGCGCCAAAGAACAGTGGACCGCTGACTTCAAACACTTGGATATGCTCAGGTAAGCGCTTGAAAATAGAAGCGTCGAAGGAAGGGGTGAAGCTGTCATCGTCTTCAGCAGCATCTCTTGTAAGCTCGTTGACTTCCGTCACGTCGGCCATGCGCTTCATAAAGAGGAGTGCGGCAAGGACCATACCGATTTCAATGGCCTTTACAAGGTCAATTAATATAGTGACGAAGAAAGTAATGAGTAAGACCATAACATCGCTCTTAGGGGATTTTAAAAGGGATAAGAACTCCCTCCATTCGCTCATATTATAAGCGACAATAATCAAAATAGCCGCTAAGGCAGACAGGGGCACTAATTTTGCAAGGGGCATAAAGAGGACCATGATCAATAAGAGGGTAACTGCATGAACCATACCCGCTACAGGCGTGCGACCACCGTTGTTAATGTTTGTAACTGTTCTAGCAATAGCACCTGTTGCGGGGATACCACCAAATAAACCTGAAGCCATGTTGGCAATTCCCTGTCCAATAAGCTCTGTATTGGATCTATGTTTACCACCAATCATACCATCGGCCACAACAGCAGAGAGCAAGGATTCAATTGAACCTAGCAGAGCGATGGTGAAGGCAGGCCCAATAAGGTATCTCATTTTTTCAATACTGAAAGCGGGTAAGTGAGGCATGGGAATAGCTGAGGATAATTCTCCAAATTTACCACCGATGGTCATGACATCAATTCCCGTAAACTGAACCACTAAAGTCGTTACAATCAAAGCCACAAGTGAACCAGGTAATTTACTCCATTTTTTGGGCCAAAAGATAATAATTAAAAGGGCGAGAAGGCCTATCAATACGGTAGGAAGCTGAGTGGTACCGATTGCTTCAAAGTAAGCCTTCCATTTTTCAAGAAACTCTGCAGGGACGCTTTCGATGTTTAGACCTAAAAAATCTTTTATTTGAGATGAAAAAATAGTAATGGCAATACCACTGGTAAAGCCAGTTGTAATAGGGAAGGGAATAAACTTAATAACGCTGCCCATCCTAAACAGGCCCATGAGAACCATGATAAAACCACCCATCATAGTGGCCATAATCAAGCCGTCTAGCCCATATTTAGTAACAATCCCATAAACGATGACCATAAAGGCCCCTGTAGGTCCACCGATTTGAACACGGCTACCACCGAGGAATGAAATTAAGAAGCCTGCAATAATGGCGGTGTGAATCCCTTTTTCGGGTGTGACCCCCGAGGCAATGGCCAAAGCGATAGAAAGTGGCAATGCCACAATAGCTACAATGACGCCAGCGGTTAAGTCTCCTAGGAAATCTTCCTTTGAATAATTCTTAATGGTGGTAAAGAATTTTGGTCTAAATAAGTTCATAATACCTCCTTGTAATATATAAAAATTATAAGTAATGGCAATAGGTTGACAGGCTAAAAAAAGAATTATTGACTAAAAATTATGGAGTTGATATAATGGCTCGGTATATGTCTACTAAAATAATTTACCGATGAAGGAGGTAGTGGTTTTCAGCAGAATATCTGCTGGGAGTCCAACAACTATGAACAATGAAAAACAATACGTTAGCGTTAAAACAGGTGATCCAAGTGCGCTAGGTCTTTTAGGTCTTGCTCTTGTCACATTGGTTGCATCAACACAAAAACTTGGCATTACGGATGGTGTTTCTTATGTATTGCCTTGGGCAATTTTCCTTGGTGCCTTCGCACAATTATTTGCTAGTATTCTTGATTTTAAAAAGGAAAATGCATTTGGTGGTACAGCATTTGGTGGCTACGCATTCTTCTGGATGGCTGTTGCAATGAGCTGGATGACGAACTTAGGTATGTTCGGTCAAGCTGCAAAAGATGCCATTGACCCACATCAACTTGGTTATGCTTTCGTTGGCTACTTGATTTTCACAATCTTCATGACTCTTGGCGCTACTGTCACAAACAAAGTACTGTTTTCTATATTCTTCATGATCAACTTCCTGTTCCTTGGTTTAGCAGGCAGCACATTAGGTTTTATGCCTGAATTCATGCATGAAATTGCTGCTTGGTCAGAATTGATCATTTCATTGCTTTCATTCTATTTAGCGGGTGCAAACATCTGCAATGGTCAATTCGGTTACGAATTCCTTTGGGTTGGTAAACCAATGAACTACTTCAAGAAAAAATAATTAAATATTAATAATCCTTTATACAGGTATTTTCAAACAATTGCCGGCTTTTCAAATGAGAAAAGCTGGCTTTTTTTCTCTTCAGCGCCCCTATTATATCAAAAAGGCGTATAATAGAAGGGATGAATTTATCAAAAATGAGGTGAAAAAATGGTAACAAAGACCCCCAAAATTGCGCTGGTAGTTGAAGGCGGTGCAATGCGAGGCATATTTGCCACAGGTGTTTTAGACGCTTTTATGGAAGCGGATTTTAACCCTTTTAATATGTACGTAGGTGTTTCGGCCGGTTCTACAGCATTAGCTTCCTACGTGGCTGGTATGTACCAAAGAAACTACAAAATATTCACAGAGTATTCTATTGGTGAAGATTTTATCAGTTGGAAAAAATTCTTTAGAGGTGGGCACCTTGTAGATTTGGATTGGTTATGGGATATAACCATTCGAGATATGCGCCTAGATCTTGAGAAAATTTGTGCTGAGAAGCATGAATTTCTTGTAGGTCTTACAGATGTTCATACAGGTCAAGCTGTATTTGTAAAACCTACAATAGACAATTTAGAAGAATTTACGAAAGCTTCAAGCGCCCTTCCTATTATGTATAGAAATCAAATAGTAATAGATGGAAAAGCTTACGTAGATGGTGGCTTGGCTGCCCCAATTCCCGTAGAAGAAGCATACCGCCAAGGCGCAGAGGCTATTATGGTCATTCGCTCTCGGCCGAAGTCTTATATTATGGAAAGCAAAGCTGTTAGTAGGGTACTCAGTAAAGCCTTACTAAGAAAGTACCCTAAAGTGATTGAAGCTTACGAGGCAAGGGCCGGTGTTTATGCGAAATCTATCGCCTTTATGCGCTGTCCGCCTTCCAGAATCAAAGTGATGGAAATTAATCCACCTGAGAATTTTAAAACAGAGCGATTGACTCAGGACGTGGACCTACTTAACGCCGATTATGAGTTGGGCAAGGAAGCGGGAAGAGAAGCCATTAAGCTTTTCTTAGAGGAAACCAAGGGCCTTCTGAACAATCAAGGAGACGCTTGCTACAACGAACCAACAGCCTAGTCCTAAGGTGATGGGGCGAATACCATTGGCTAGAAGTTTTTTCAAGTTGGTATTAAGCCCAATGGCTGACATGGCCATAACAATCATAAACTTACCCGATTGGGCAAGGAAATGGCTAAAAGATTCAGGCAACCCCATAAAGGTATTGATTAAAGCGCTGATTAGGAAACCAACAACAAACCAAGGAAATATTTTTACAAAAGAGAAGTGCTGTAAATCAGCGCTTTTTTCTTTTGACTTAAGCATGTAAATCGCTAGGAATAGACAGATTGGAACAATCATCAAGGTCCGTGTCAATTTCACAATCGTAGCAAAGGTCAGGGCCGTTGTATTCCCAGCGATAGCACTCCATGCAACGCCTGTGGCAACTACTGAGGACGTATCATTCACAGCTGTGCCAGCCCACATGCCAAAGCCGAGATCGCTTAAATGAAGGAGACGTCCTAAGAAGGGGAATAAGAATACCGCTACAATATTAAATAAAAAGATAGTAGAAATGGCATGAGCGATGGACTCGTCATCGGCTTCAATGACGGGCGCAACAGCTGCAATGGCAGAACCACCACAGATGGCAGTCCCTACGCCTACCAAAGTCGTCATTGTAGGATTGATTTTAAGGACTTTTCCTAAGATATAGGCGGTGATAAAGGCAGAGCTTAAGGTAAACAACATAATCAGAAGGGACTGACCTCCAACCTTAATAATATTGTTTAGATTCATTTCGAAGCCAAGAAAAATGATGGCTAATTGAAGAATTTTTTTGGATGTAAATCGAACGCCATGGGTGAAGCCAAATAATTTTCCTGATTTAAGTGTAGACCAAGTCGGAAAAATCATAGCTAAAACCATGCCGAGAAGAATGGCGAAGACAGGGCCGCCGATAATAGGTGCAAACTTGCCCAAAAACCAAGCAACCGCTGCGATGAAAAAGCATAAAAATATGCCAGGGAGATCTTTAAGAGATACTTGCATTGTGACACCTCCATTAGTCTTAGGAATTACCAAACCTATTGTATCGGAGGAAGAGAATGTTGTAAAATACAATTAACGTATAAAAACCATAGGTATTTACCTATATAAAGAGAGGTTCGCCATGACATTAAGACACCTTGAAATATTTGTTGCCGTTTCCGACATGGGAAGTATGACAGCAGCTTCAGAACGTCTATACATTTCTCAGCCAACAGTCAGCCAAGCAATTATGGAACTGGAACGATATTATGGCACGAAGCTTTTTGACCGCATGGGTAAAAAGCTCTATAGAACACAAGCAGGGGAAAGATTATTGGGCTACGCTCGTCACGTAACAGCCCTTGTGTCGGATATGGCCATACAAATGACACAGGTCGAAGCCACAGGCGTTCTACGAATTGGCGCTAGTGCTACTGTTGGGATTCAATACCTACCAGAATTAGTAAATCGATTTAGTACTGAAGTCACAGGCATTCAAATTCAAGCCGTTATTAAAAACACATTGGACATTGAACAACTCCTTTTAAAAAACGAGTTGGATATTGGCATTGTGGAAGGGGATATACATTCCACCGATTTGTCTGTCCGCCCATTTTTTCAAGATGAACTGATTTTAGTCTGTGGAAAAGGAAACGTTTTATATGGTAAAAAACAGATTAAACCTATTGAACTCCAGTCTCAGCCTTATTTAATGAGAGAAGTGGGCAGTGGAACCAGAGAATTATTTGAATATGCTATGGCAGCCCAAGAGCTAAGTTGGCAAACGGTTTGGGAATCCAACAGTTTTGAAAGTATTGCAGCGGCAGCCAAAAAGAATATTGGCTTGGCCGTCCTTTCAAAAGATTTGGTCAAGGAAGACTTGGAAACGGGAGAGCTATGGCATATTAGTACCCCATTTTTAAGCTTAAAGCGCATGTGGCGCATTGCTTACCATAAAAATAAATATATTACATCAGGCATGGAAAAATTGATTGCCTTTTGTATTCAAAAATAATTTTGTGTCTTTTATACACTGGAATCTCATGTATAATAAAAAAGGTTGAAGTTCAATGATATAAAGAATTTAAATACATGGAGGATTTTAAATGAAGACGTATTTAACCCCACCAGAAATCGTCGATTATACTCTGCAGACAGGGATCAAAAAGGCGAATACCCCAATTTTAGCCCAACTTATCTTAGGATTTTTGGCAGGAGCCTTTATTGCCTTTGCTGCAGAAGGCTCGAATATGGCAGCATTTAATTTATTTGCCGAACCGACTACTTATGGACTTGGTAAAGCTTTAGCAGGATCTATCTTTGGAACTGGTCTTATGCTGGTCATTGTTGCTGGGGGTGAATTGTTCACGGGCAATACCATGATGCTTGCTGCCCTCTTTGAAAAGAAAATTAGTTTTGGAAAGCTACTTAAAAACTGGACATTTGTTTATATAGGGAACTTCATAGGTTCAGTATTTATTGCCTATATGATGGTGAAATCAGGGCTCTTTAATAGTGGAGACAACGTTCTAGGTGCTATGACGATTAAAATTGCAGCCTATAAAGTCGGTTTAAGCTTTGAACAGGCATTTTTCTTAGGTATTATGTGTAACTGGTTGGTTTGCCTTGCTGTTTGGATGAGTTATGGTGCTCATGATATAACGGGTAAGCTTTTGGCTATTTTCTTCCCAATTTGGTTGTTCATCACTTCAGGGTTTGAACATTCCGTTGCCAACATGTACTACATTCCAGCGGGAATTTTAGCAAAAACCAATGAGAAATGGGTGGGTGCTGCCTTAGAACATGGAGTTACCGCTGAAAAATTAGCCCATTTAAATTGGCACACCTTTGTTATTAATAACCTTGTACCTGTAACACTGGGCAATATAGTAGGTGGTGGACTTCTCGTAGCAGGGGTTTATTGGTTTACTTATAAAAGAGTGGCTAAGTAAATTTGTAAAAGGATTACTATGTGAATAAAGCACATAAAAATAATTTGAAGGTCTTGAGTCCTATAAACAATAATGAAAACCCTTCATGAGCGAAAAAAGCCCAATGTAATTAAACATTAGGCTCTACGTGAATTACCACTTCACGGATTTCGTAAGTTTCATGAAGGGTTTTTTCTACCATTTCAGCAATATCATGACCTTGTATGACTGTAATATTAGGGTCTACGAGAATAACCAAATCCATCAATGTATTGTTGCCGTGAACACGGGCTTTTATATCTTCAACCCCTTGTACGCCAATAACTTGAGAAATACTTTCTGTAATTTCATCCAACAATTCCTTGTCAAAACCATCTGTCAGGTTGTGAGCAGCTTCGATGAATATTTCCCACCCGGTTTTAATGATGAGTACCCCTACTACAACGGCTGCTAGGGGGTCAATCCAAGGTAGTCCAAATTGGGAAGCTAAAATACCAACAGCGGTACCTACACCCACATAAGCATCTGAAAGGTTGTCCTTTGCAGCCGCTTTCAAGCCAGAGCTGTTAATTTGAGTGGCAATTTTTAAATTGTATCGATAGACCATATAAATGCCTAGGGCACAAAACAACGCAGTAATTGCAGATAGCATATCAGGGGCTTTTTCTTTAAAGTAAACTGTGTCTAATATAGCGGTATAAAGCACTTGAAGTCCCACGGCAATCATAATGAGCGAGGCTACCAATGAAGCGATGGTCTCCGCTCTGAAGTGACCGTAAGCATGTTCTGCATCTGCAGGCTTTGAAGCTATTTTTAGCCCTATGAGGACCGCCAGTGAAGCCAATATATCTGTCGAGTTGTTCAGTCCATCGGCAAAGAGGGCTTTTGAGCCTGCAAAATGCCCAACGCCCAGTTTAATTAAAGACAAGGCAATATAAGCCATAATGCTGATGATGGCTCCCTTTTGTGCTAATTTTAAGTGATCGTATTTCTCTTCCATAACAGACCCTCCACCATAATAATCTTTAGCATGTCACTCTTTAGGTATTGCTCATAAATTAAAAAAGAGACTTTCAGCGCATAAATGCGCTAAAAGTCTCGCTTTAACTGTTAACAGTTACGTCAGAACCAGACCCAAAGGTCAGTATGTTGACTCTGACAACCTCAATAAGAGGCAGCTACTCCCTTTTAGTTAGGGCGTTATTATTTATTACAACTCACTAAGTTTATATGAAATCAGCTCTATTTGTCAACTCTAATTCTACCCATAATGGTTTCATCTACATATTGGCCATTTCGAATGGCAGAGGCTTTTTTCACGCCTTCCACCTCAAAACCAAATTGTTTGTAAAGGGAAAGGGCTTTGTCGTTGCCTTCTAAGACGCCAAGTTCAGTTCGTTTGAGCATAAGCCAGTTGTCAGCTAAATCCACAATAGCTGCCATTAAGGCTTTACCAATGCCTTGACCGTGATATTCTTCATGAACAGAAAGACCGATACTGCCAGAATGGCGTAGTCTTGGATTTGGGGCGATGTGTAGTCCTGCAACCCCTAGTACCACAGAGTCATCATCGGCTGAAACCGCTACAAACATGTGGTCCCAGTCCGAAACATTGGTTACAAAACGCTCGCTGCGTTCCAGTCTTTCACTGGGAATACCTAAGGTGTTTGGAAGAACGCCTGCCTGCCTTCTGATGGCATTTAATTGAGGTGCATCTGCATTTCGAATAGGTCTGATGATAAATTTCATGAACATTCCTCCAATTTCGTTTTTAAAAATTATAACACTTGGAAATTTTTGTGCAATAGTTGCCTAAAAGAAACAAAAAAAATATATTTAAAAATATCTCTTGTACAGAAGGATTTCATCAGTTAACATAGAATTAATATACTAAGAAATTAGAATATTCCAACAACTTCATAGGTGAAGGATTGTTCAAACAATTCATGCGGTGTTTAACTTGAAGGAGGAGATTACCATGTTTACTTTAATTGCTGGCAAAGAAGGCTCGGGTAAAACAAAAACTCTTATCGAACTTGCAAACAGCAAAGTCAAAGCTTCAAGCGGCAGTGTTGTTTTTATCGATGATGACAGTCGGCATATGTACGACTTGCATCATGACCTCCGTTTTATCAGTATGAACGAAAATCCTGTCAGAACGCCAGATGAATTCTTCGGTTTTCTCGTAGGTTTAATGTCAAATAACTATGACATTGAAACAATTTTTATTGACGGACTAACCAAAGTGGTTAAAGCCGACATTGGCGATCTTGGACCTTTTGTTAAGAAAGCCGAAGATTTTGCCGACAAACATCAAGTACAAATTTTCTCAACCATCAACTGCGATGCTGAACACCTTCCGGATCAACTTAAAACCTATGTAAAAGCATAGAACCATTGAATATTATAGCCCGTACAGCTCTTAAGCTGTTACGGGCTTTTTACATATAAATAACGGTTATATTTTAAACCTAAATTCAATAGAGTGTAACAAAAGTTCTATAGGCTCGTTATATTATGTGAAAGGAGATTAGTGGAAAATACGATTTATGTATCAAAAGGGAAAGGTCTGGCGGATGAGCGGAAAAAAGACAAGATCCGGAATCTGCAATTAAAGTTGACATAAAATATTAGACCAATTAATGGTAAGACTTTAAAGTAGGAAAAGATCAATATGAAATTCAAAGAGTGATTGTGGACAAAGTAAAATACGACAAAGAAATAGATCGTATTGTAGATTTAGCTGTGGTTCTAATTCATTTGGCCCCTGTCAGTTTTGATGGCACTGGACCAGGGTTTCAGAAGTGGATCGCAGACAAATATACGGTTAAATTGTTTAAGACCTATTTAGAGGAATCTGGATATACACTTGGCATTTAAAGGAGTAAGTTAAAAGCAAAAGCTTGAGAAGATGTTTGTAAACATCTCTCAGGCTTTTAATATAGAATATTGTTTCATCAAGATGACCTTATTATTTTTGTTGGTCAAAATAACAAATGTTTTTTGCAGCAAGAGAGCAATTATGCAATTTCCTCAAATATAAATGGGTATCAATAAAATCATACTTTGATTAAAATAGTATCAAGAATATAAAAAAAATAAAATTCAGGGTACAAGTTGAAAAGAGGCGATTAGATGACACCGTTCATAACTGTGAAAGACCTTACAAAAAACTATCAAATGGGTGAAGTCGTTGTAAGAGCCGCTCAAAATATGAGTTTTGAAGTGGAAGAAGGGGAGTTTGTGGTGATTTTAGGGCCAAGTGGTTCTGGAAAAAGTACCCTTCTCAACATTCTAGGCGGGATGGATACGGCAACCAGCGGAGAAATTACCGTTTCGGGCCACCGTATTGACCGAATGAATGAAAATGAACTTACCGAATATAGAAGAAAAGCCATTGGGTTTGTATTTCAATTTTACAATTTGATGCCCAATTTAACGGCTCTCGAAAACGTTTCCTTAGTAACGGAGATTGCGGAAAATGCCTTTGAACCTGCAGATTTATTGAAACAAGTAGGTTTAGAAGAACGACTTAACAGTTTCCCTTCCCAGCTTTCAGGTGGAGAACAGCAAAGGGTTGCCATCGCTAGAGCCATGGCAAAAAATCCTGATTTGTTGCTGTGTGATGAACCCACTGGCGCTCTAGACTATGAAACGGGCATTCAAGTACTAAAAGCCCTTCAAGATGCCAATAAAAAATACAAAAAGACCCTTATGGTGATTACCCATAATGCTGCAATTGCTCAAATGGCAGATAAAATCATTCGTGTGCAGAGTGGACGTGTTACAGAGGTAAGTATCAACGCCAACCCGCTGCCACCAGAGAGGATTGAGTGGTAATGTCAACTTTGCTCAAAAAATCTTGGCGAGATTTACTAGAAGCTAGGGGACAATTCATATCCCTAATTATTATCGTTTCATTAGGCGTAGCTTTCTATACAGGCATCAACGCTACTCTGCTGAACCTGTCTAATGCCAGTGAGACTTACTTCAACGAATTTAACATGGCAAATTATTGGGTTGAACTTGAGAGGATTCCCATTTCAAAGCTGAAGCAAATTGAATCCATAGCAGGGGTAAAATTGGCTGAAGGGAGAATTGTTGAAAATCTAAGCGCTTTTAAAGATGGAGAAAATGTCACACTTAGGATTATCAGTGGCTCAGTTGGGAAAGGGGAGACGAATATCAACCGCTATTGGTTGACAGACGGTCGCAATTATAGGCCAGATCAACCTGAATGTGTGGTAGAAGAAAACTATTTTAAGGCAAATGGCTATCACTTTGGCGACACGCTGCAAGCTTATTGGAACGGCAAGCCCATTATATTAAAAATTGTTGGAACCGCAAGGTCGCCAGAATATATCTATGCCCTTAAAGATGGCAGTGAACTCATGCCCGACCCTATTCATTTTGGAATTTTATTTGTAGGCAATGTTTATGCTGAAACTATTTTTGGCATGCCTCAAAGTGCAAACAGCCTGTCTTTACAGTGTGACGAAAATGTGAATTATGACCAACTAAAAGTGGTCTTGGAAAAAAGATTGGAAGCCTATGGGGTCTACGCTCAGTACCCGAGGAAGAATCAGCTTAGTTATGCCATGCTCCACGAAGAAATGAAGGGGCTTAAATCTGTTTCAGGTTCTTTTCCCTTGGTATTTATGTTGGTGGCAGCCATTATCATCTATTTAATGATGGGGCGTATGGTAGAGCATCAAAGAACGCAAATTGGTGTACTAAAAGCCTTTGGCTTTTCCAACAGAAAGGTACTTTGGCACTTTATCAGTTATGGAATTTTGATTAGTATATTAGGCAGTATTTTAGGTGCTGTATTAGGTCTGTTTTTGGGGAATTGGATGACAGAAATGGAAAACAGCTATTTCCATTTGCCTCTAAAGACCAATCGGATTTATCCAGAACTCCTTGTTCCAGCCATTATGCTGACCAGTACATTTTGCTTGATTGCCAGCTATGAAGCCTGTAAAAAAGCCTTCAAGCTTAGCCCAAGTGAAGCTATGCGACCTAAAGCGCCACCTAGCGGCAAGGCGATTGCCTTAGAAAACTTAAAAAAATTTTGGAGTCGACGAAGTTTTATCTGGAAAATGATTTTAAGAAATATGTTTCGGCATAAACGCAGAAACTTTATGACCGCATGTGGTGTCATGTTTGGGACAGCTCTTTTATTGGTAACCTTTGGGATGAACGATACAGTCAATCTTTTAATCATGTCCCAATACGAGACCATCCAAAATTATGATTTAAAAATAACCACATCTACTTTTATTCCAGAATCTGATTGGCACACGTTAGAGCGACTGGAACATGTAACCCGTTTAGAACCGCTGCTGGAGATAGGTGTAGAATTGAAAAATGGGAGCCGCGTGAAAACCGTGGGTCTAACAGCTATTTCAGATGATGCCAAGTTATATCAGCTCAGTGATAAAAATGGCAATGTCATATCCCTTACAAAGATGGGCGTTATGATGCCTGAAAAATTAGCCAGTCAATTGGGTATAAAGCCTCACGATAGCATTAAGGTCAAGCCTCTTATCATAGGGAAAAAAGCTATGAATATCCCCTATAGCAAGGAAATTTATCAGTACATCGGCATCAATGCTTTTTGTAGTTTTGATCAAGCGGATGCTTTCCTGAAAGAGGGTAGAATTGCCAATGCTTTTGTAGTTCAATTAGACGATATAAACAATGCGGAAAAAGTTAAAGCGGTGCTAAAAGATTATAAAAATGTAAATAGTGTAGTGACTAAAACAGATTCTTTAGAGAATCTTCAAGCCAATATGAAACTAATGACTGCATCTCTTGGCATTATGGTTTTATTAGCTGGGGTTTTATCCATAGCAGTCATATACAATGTTGCCACTATCAGTATTTTTGAAAGGCAAAGAGAATTGGCTAGCCTTAAAGTACTTGGCTTGAGAGAAAAAGAGCTTGAAAAGATTATATTCTATGAAAATTATTTATTGGCTGCCATTGCAGCTATTATGGGTTTGCCTCTAGGTTATGGTATTGGCCAGTTAATGAGTTTAAGTTTCGAATCAGACAGTTATTCATTCCAATTTACTATGTCCACAGCTAGTTATTTCTATGCAGTACTGCTCAGCTTGGTATTTGCTTGGATTTCTAATCAGTGGCTAAAAAAGAAAATTAAAAAATTGGACATGATTGCTGTTTTAAAAAGCATCGAGTAGGGGGACTGACTATGAAATACAAAAAAATGATTTGGACAATAATTGGCTTATGTACAATTGGGGCAATCTTTTTAAGCTATTTATACGTGAATCGACCTATGGAAGTCGTTGGGAATAAGCCTGTAAAAATGACCATTGAAGACAGTATAGTCGAAACGGGTAATATCGGTTATGAAAAAACACAAACAGTATATGCAGAACGGTCTGGTAAAATTGTGAGTCTTGCCAAAGCAGTGGGGGAAACTGTAAAAGCAGGAGAGTTGATTATAAGTTTTGACGACCAAGGTCTGTTGCTACAACTTAAAGATGCTGAGGAAAAAATATCAAGTGCAAAAGCGCAGTTGGAAGGTGTGAAAATTTCCAATTATGCCGACCAATTGGATCAAATCAGCCTTGAAATCGTAGAGATTAAGCGACAGCTTGAATTGGCAAATTCCCATCAAAAAGACGTTGAAGCCTTATATGCCAGCGGTGCCATCAGTGAGTCAGAATTAAAGACCGCTAAAGACGAAACCGCTATGCTGGACAGTAAGCTTAAATTACAGACACTGAGTAAAGAACAGCTTGAAAAAGGGTCTCCTAACTATCAAAAGAGATTAAGTCAGGCTCAGTTGGCTCAGGCAATTACCTATAGAGATCAAATGCACTACGAAGCTTCCCTCATGAAAGTGATAGCACCTATTGGTGGGATTATTTTAGAAAAATGGGTAGATGATGGTGCTTTTGTAACCCAAGGTAGTCCTTTACTTAAGATAGGTGATGCAAGGAAAATCAAGGTAGAAGTAGATATCCTTTCAGATGAAGTGGATGGCCTTACTCTAGGAGACAAAGTCCTTATGACTGCCAGTTATTTGCCAGATGTTATCGTTGAAGGTAAGGTTGTAAAGATAGCACCGATTGCCAAAGAAACCACTTCCAGTCTTGGGATTAGTCAGAAAAGATTACCTGTAACGGTTGAAGTGACAAGTCATCAAAAAGAGCTTATTCCTAATATGCCTATGGAAGTGAAAATTATTAAAAATGTAAAGCAAGATGTTTGGTGCCTGCCTATTACAGCAATCCGCGAAGACCATCAAGGTGTCTATGTTTACGGTATTGTCAGTGGAAAAATCACTCGAGTCAATGTAAAATTAGGGATTCAATCTGGAGAATGGCAAGAGATTACAGATGGGGTTACAGAAGGCATGTTGATTTTAAGCGAGCCTGGAGCGGATACAACCCTTGGCCAGAGCGTTACTTTGAAACCGTAGGCATGGTAAAAATAGGACTACTTAATTGAATGATAAAAGAGAAAAGAAGGATTTTAAAATGATGATGGATGAATTTTCAATCAAGAAAAAAAGCAGTTATGTCATGATGGCCCTGAACTTGGACCGCAAGAAACTCCTGATTATTGGCGGCGGCCCTGTGGCCTATAAGAGATTCCTTCAGTGGCAATACAGAGGTGCAGAAATTCACTTAGTAGCCCCTGAATTTTGTGATGCCTTTGTCCAAGACAATAGTAAGGAAAACGATCAGGTGATATTTCACGAAAGAATTTTCCAAGCTGAAGATTTAGAGGGTGTATGGATGGTTTACATCGCAACCAATGACCCTGTCCTAAATGGGTCTGTGGAAGGACTTTGTCGTCAAAATGGGATATTGTGTGGTAGAGGAGACGCTTTAGAACCAGATGTTCAAAGCGTTGCTATGATTGAAAGAGGGGCTATTCAAATAGGAATAAGTACCAGTGGGAAAGCGCCTGCTTCAGTTGCTCAAATGAAAGAAGCTATTGAAGCTGCAATAAATCTTGAAGAAATTGAGAAGAAAATTGATTTGATGCAAAAACTAAAACTGCGCCTGAAATCAGAAATACCTGATCAAGCGCAGAGAGCTCAGCTCTTAAAGAAAGCAGCTAAATTGTCATTAGTAGAACTGGAAAATTTGTTATTAAGAGAATAATTACCTAAGCTTGAGAAAATTTTTCCCTAAATAAGTTTTAATAGTTTCCTCATCTGAGAAAGCGTCAATGATTATAGTTTTGCCAGTTTCTTCAAAGATGACTGTAATTTCAGCTTCATCTTCTAGAAAATTCTTGCAAACCGTATCTTCTTGGATGGGTCTAATTTTAAGTTTGTGGTTTCTAACTTTTTTATATTCTTTTGTAAAGTACTGACCATGCACTAAACTAAAGACCTTGGTATATTTGTTCATAGGCGTTATTCCTCCTCTGACAAACAGTATAATATATAATAGTAACAGAATAAATAATTATTCTTCATATTTGTATTAAAGGCTCTAAATTTTGGTATAATACAAACAGAGAAATGTCCCATAAATAATTGCATTTGGCAAAAAATTTAATTACATTTCCGAAGTGGAAGGGGTATAAAAATGCGTCGTAAAAAGAGAATCATGGTCTGCGTGACTCAGCAAAAATCTTGTGAACGATTGATCAAGAAAGGTGCGGATGTATGTAGAAGTGAGCATGACGAACTTTACGTAGTGCACGTCGTCAAAGAAAATTGGAAATATTTTGGTAAGTTACATGAAGCAGATGCGCTAGAATATCTATTTGATATATCCAAAACCTATGGCGCTTATCTATCCGTTATCAAGGCACCTGACATAGAAACCACATTGGCAAAATTTATCTCCGATCATAAAATTGAAGAAGTGATTATGGGTGAATCTTTAGAGCAGACGGCTCAACAGAACATGATCCATAGACTCACAGAAAACACAGAAGAAGATGTTCATGTGACGATTGTACCGGTGGATATAAATGTGCAGGAGTTAGAACTGGCTTACCAGTAAACAGAGAAGCAAATAGGATTTAAACTGAGAAACGAATGAATTTTGAAAGAAAGCAGAGGTTAAATTACATGTACCTCTGCTTTTTAATTAATTTTTGGGGTATAGTGTCAAAGGAGCAACTTTTTATAGACCCAAGACTGGCATCATGAAAATGATATGACTTATGTTGACTGGAGGCATTAATATGTTGACCAAAAAATACAAATGGTTTGTACCTGTACTGGCAACGCTGATTATTGTATTTGCACTGGGTTCTACGGTGATAGATTTTGTCACTGAACTTCAGTGGTTTGTAAGTATGGGCTATTTAGCAACTTTCTTAACCGCAATAAAGTATAAAGCCATACTCTTTGTTCCGATTGCCATTTTTTTTGCAGTGGTGATGAAGATCTATCTGGATGTTATTTTTGGAAAGTACATTAAACTTGGCCATATTGATATGGATGCAAAGACTAAAAAAATTAACCATAAGAAGCACACATGGGTAGCTTCGGGAGTAGGCATACTTTTAGGGTATATTTTCTCTGCTACCTTGTGGTTCAATTTACTACAGTTGATTTATGGCAAAGGTTTTGGTCTTAATGACCCTATTTATAATATGGACGTGTCTTACTATTTGTTTGCAGTGCCGTTCCTACAAGAAGTTCTCAGATTAGGTATTATGACTATTATTATATGGGTATTGGTCACACTCGGGTTTTATGGGATTGTCCTTCAACAATATCCACCTACAGAAGGAACTGTGTTTTATATAAATCCTGCCAATGGTCCTCTTGCGGTTATGAGCATGATTAAAAGAGATATCTTTGCCAGTGCAATTAAGCGATTTGCCGTTTTAGGTGCAGCCTTCTACATATTGTTGGGGCTTTCTTTCCTGACTATGGCATACGGTATTTTATATTCTAAACAAGGTGTAGCATTTGGAGCAGGGTTTACAGATGTAAATGTTACATTGAGAGGTCTTCAAGTATTGGCGATTGTCTCATTTGTATCGGCACCTGTATTCTTTATAGGCATTTTTAAGAGTAAAAAGAAATGGCTTCTTTCAGGCCCAATATTACTCTTTGGCGTAAGCATACTCATGGGTGTTTCTAGTTTTGTCGTTCAAAAATGGATTGTAGAGCCTGATGAACTTACAAAAGAGTCTCCTTATTTAAAGTACAATATCACATACACTCAAAGAGCCTTTGGATTAAACAATGTGGAAATTAATGAGTTCCCAGTGGATCAAAATATAGACTCAGAGGAAATTAAAAGCAATGAAAGTACCATCAAGAATATTCGAATTAACGACGAAAGACCGCTGATACAAATATATAACCAAATTCAAGCCCTTCGTCTTTACTATGAGTTCAATCATGTAACCATGGACCGATATACGGTAGACGGCATATACCGTCAAATGTTTATATCGCCGAGAGAGCTAAATGTGGCAAAGTTAGATCCTAAAGCTCAAACATGGATTAACATGCACCTTAAGTATACTCATGGCTATGGTTTTGTCGCTGCACCAGTAAACGAAGTGGAAACAGATGGCTTACCTAAACTCATGGTAAAAAATATACCGCCGATTGCAAATGAAGCCTTTAAAATTACTCGGCCTGAAATCTATTTTGGTGAGAAGACCAATGAATATGCCATTGTAGGGGCAAAAGAAAGCGAATTCGATTACCCTGCAGGCTCAGAAAACCAAGAAACACGGTATTCAGGAAAAGATGGGATTTCACTCAATGGGTTTAATCGTTTCCTTTATGCAGTAAAAGAGTCTAGTGTAAAACTCTTCTTGTCTACTAATATTACTGGTGATAGTAAAATTCTCATTCACCGAAATTTGTATGACAGAGTTACTCGAATTGCACCATTTTTGATGTACGACCAAGCACCTCAATTTGTAGTCAATCAAGAAAATGGCAAGTTGTACTGGATAATTGATGCCTATACGGCTTCTACAAACTTCCCTTATTCACAACGATTTAACTTCAAGGGATATTCGGTGAATTATCTTAGAAACTCTATAAAAGTTGTTGTAGATGCTTATGATGGGACTGTTAATTTCTATCAAGTAGACGCAGAGGACCCTATCGCCAACACCTATGGGAACATTTATACAGGTCTTTTAAAGCCAGTAAGCGAATGCGACCCAGCTTTAGTGTCACATTTCAAGTACCCTAAAGATTTGTTTAATGTACAGGCTGAGGTCTTCAAAACTTACCACGTAAACAACCCTAAGGTCTTCTATAATGGTGAAGATCAGTGGTCTACTGCCAAAGAAAAATATCTCTCAGAAACACAAGCCTATGAGCCGAATTACGTTATGTTCACTCTTCCAGGAGAAAAAGAAGCAGAACTTGCGTTAATGCAACCGTTTACGCCTAGGGAAAAAGCGAATCTTTCGGCCCTCTTAGTGGCACGAAACGATGGTGCTCATTATGGTAAACTCTATGCCTATCAACTACCGAAGGACAAAACCATTGATGGACCAATGATGATTGAATCTAAAATTGATCAGGACTCAGTGATTTCTCCTCAATTTACCCTGTGGAGTCAAGAAGGGTCCAATGTTCTAAGAGGTAATGTAATTATTACCCCTGTAGGCAACTCGTTGCTCTATACAGAGGCGATTTACCTCAAGGCAGAAAACGAAAACAGTATGCCAGAAGTGAAGCGAGTCATTGCGGTTTATAAAGACAAGGTAATCATGGAAGAATCCTTGGAACTCTGTCTTGAAAAGTTATTTGGCGCTGATGCGGTAGGAAAAACAGAGGCGACAACGGGAATAGAAAAAGCAACAACGACGCCAACTGGCACTATCAATCAACAGCAAGGTGTAGTTTTGACTTTAGAAGAAGCAAAAGCTTTATCTGAAGAGCTACAAAGAGCCATTGATAAAGTGAATCAATTAATTAAAAAAATTGAAACACAAAACAACAAGTAAAACGGAACAATCAAACATTTAACGCTAAAAATCGCAAGTTTTTACTTGCGATTTTTTTTATATGTATAAGTTATCTAAAAAAACTGACAAATGACAAGTCTAAAACCATTTATATTTATAAATAAATCTATACATCCTCCTATCGTAAGGGAATTGATATTTATGTATAATTAAATAGAGTAAGTGTTTGGCAACTTGTATGGTTGTTTGTCAGACATCTGACGAAATGGTACCAAAGGTATGGGAACCTTTGAGTATTCACATTTAAATTAGGGGAGGAATTGTAATGAAACACAAGAGAAAACTCAGTTTTGCTATGGCTCTTGTCATGATGTTCAGCGTATGTTTTGCGATGCCTGTTACAGGCTTTGCAGCTGGCTCGGACGACATGAAATTAACTGTTCTTGCAACGAGCGACATGCATGGTACCATCACATCTTGGAGCTATGAAGGCGGTATTGACACAAAGGACCGTGGTCTTGTTCGTGTTAAAACAGCCGTGGACAGTGTCAGAAAAGAAAACCCTAACACTGTATTGATTGATAACGGCGATACTATTCAAGGCACAATCCTTACAGACGATCTTTACAACAAAGACCTTTCGGTTAAAAATCCAATGATCGAAGTCATGGGTTACATAGGTTACGATTCAATGACCCTTGGGAACCACGAGTTTAATTTTGGTCTTGATACAATTGAGAAGATTAAAAAAGAAGCAAAATTCCCAATCCTTTCGGCTAACATCTACAATAAAAAAGATGGTAGCAACTTTGCAACACCTTATATTATTAAAGATGTTAACGGCGTTAAAGTTGGTATTTTAGGCTTAACCGTTCCTACAGTAAGAACATGGGATTCTAGCAAAGTAACTTCTCTTGAGTTCAAGAACATGGCTGAGGAAGCTAAAAAATACGTTAGAATCATGAAAGACAAAGAAAAGGCAGACGTGATTGTTATTTCTGCTCACGCTGGCGTTGATTCAGGAAGTGAACCAGACAAAGGCGACATGGCGAGACTTATTGCTGAAAGTTGTCCTGAAGCAGCAGTTATGATTACAGGTCATGACCATACAGCGGTTAACCAAACAATCAATGGCGTTTTAGTTGCAGCACCTACAACTGCAGCAGTTGATATGGTGAGAGTAGACCTTAACTTAACTAAAGTTGACGGCAAATGGACTGTAAAAGATAAAAAAGCAGATTTAGTCAGCTTGAAAAAGCTTGAGGCTGATGCAGGCGCTATGAAAGTGGCAGAACCTTCACACCTCAGAACTTTAGAATTCCTTAAAACTATTATTGGCAGAGCAACTGGTGAGTTCCACCAAGACGCTGAAGTTCCTGGAATTCCAGAAGCACAAATTAGAGATACGGCGGTTATTGACTTGATCAACGAAGTCCAACTGCAAACAACAAATTCTCAAGTTGCTGCAGCTGCGCTCTTTAAATCAGATTCAAACATACCTTATGGCAACTTAACTTATGCCAATGTTTTTGATATTTACAAATATCCAAATACATTAATCGGCGTAGAAGTTACAGGTGCTCAACTTAAAAAATACATGGAATGGTCAGCGTCATATTTCAATACAGCGGCACCTGACGATTTAACAATCAGCTTCAACGAAAATGTACGTTCGTATAACTATGACATGTTTGCAGGTGTGACTTATAAAATAGACATCAGCAAGCCAGCAGGCAAAAGAATCGTTGACTTAAAACGCAATGGTCAAGGGGTTAAAGACACAGATAAAATTAGACTTGCTATTAACAACTACCGTTATGACGGTCTTAAATCAATGGGTATTTTAACAAAAGACAATGAAGTGTTCTACAACTCAGATCCTAATACCCTTCGTTCATACATCAAAGACTACATTGAAAAGAAAAAAGTGATTGATCCAGTTGTAGATAATAACTGGTCTATTATCGGTATTGACCAAACACATCCTCTTAGAGAAGCAGCTATTTTATTAGTTAAATCAGGTAAAATTACTATTCCTAAATCGAAAGATGGCAGAACTGATAATGTAAAAGCTCTTAATCTTAGAGATCTTCAAAATTCGAACTTGTTGCCACAAGGCAAATACATTATGTCAACAGATACGCTTGAATCAGTTGCAAAAGAATATGGTGTAGCACCTGCAAGATTGCTTCAATTTAACAGACTTGCAGCAGCTGCAGACTTTAAAGCAGGTATTACAGTATTCCCTCCAACAGAAACGATTTTCCCTGATCTTAAGAAAATCGATATTTTGACACTTAACGATTTCCACGGAACTTTAGTAGGCGCTGGCTCAGACCCAGGTGCTGCAAAAGTTGCTGCATATATGGAATACTATAAGAAAATGAACCCAGACGGCACAGTTATTTTAAATGCTGGCGATGCTTTCCAAGGTTCTCCAATGTCAAATCTCCTCTTTGGTAAACCAGTGGTTGATATGATGAATACGATTGGCTTTGACGCCATGACAATGGGTAATCACGAATTCGACTGGAGTGCTGAAAAAGCTGTAGAAACAATGAAATCAGCTAAATTCCCACTGATTGTTTCTAATATCTATGAAAAAGGCAAACCAGTTTCTTGGGCACAACCAACAACTACAATTGAGAGAAAAGGTTTAAAAATTGGTATCATTGGCTTAGCAACACAAGAAACATCGGAAGCCGCTCACAAAAAGTATGTTGGTAATTTAGAATTTAAAGATCCATCAGCGATGGCACAAAAATATGCTGATCAATTGAATAGACAAGGTGCAAACGTTGTCATTGCTCTTGGTCACTTACCTGCAATGTCATCTTCAAACAATTACAATTATGGTGAACTTTTAGATACGGCTTACGAAACAAAAGGCATTGATGCTTACGTGGGTGGACACAGCCATATGAACCTCCAAGGTTATGTTAATGGTAAACCATACGTTGAAGCTTACAAAAATGGTAGAAACATCGGTCATATTACCCTTTATGTAGATGCAGTTACCGGTAAAGTTGTATACTCTACAACTGAATTGATTGAAGTATCAAAAGGCAAACTAGATATTCCAGTTAATGCAGAAATTGCTGAATCGGTTAAAAAATCAGAAGCAGAATTATCACCAATCTTTGATGTTGTGGTTGGTAAAGCAAAGAGCGATTTAAAAGTAATGAAAAATGCAGAAATGGCTCTTGGTAACTTTACAGCAGATGCAATGAGAGAAACTGCAGGCACTGACCTTTGCTTTACAAATGAAGGCGGCGTTAGAGCTGATATCCCAGCAGGCAACATCACTGTAGGTACAATTTTCAAAGTTTCTCCATTTGACAATACAATTGCTACATCTAAGATGACTGGCGCACAAATCAAAGCGCTCTTAGAGCAATCGGCAAAATCTAAAGTGGGTTACCTTCAAGTTTCAGGTCTCAAATACACATTTGACTCTTCTAAACCTGAAGGCAGCAGAGTTCTTTCTGTTACCATGGTAGATGGAAAAGCCCTTGACCTTAAAAAGACTTACACAGTAGCAACCAATGACTTCTTAGCACCAGGTGGTGACGGCTTCACAGTCTTTAAAGAAGTTAGGTTCAAAGACACATTCCTTTTGGTTAGAGATGCTATGATCAACAAAATCAAAAAACAAGGCACTATCGATCCTAAAGAAGATGGTCGTATGATTGATATTTCTAAAAAAGTGACAAGCTTCTTAGAAAATTTGATTAAATTGGCTGCATAGTTTATAAATTTTTTATAATAAAACGACCAACCGAGTTTTAATAGGTTGGTCGTTTTATATTGTCCAATTTCCAAAGAAGGACAAATATGCTATGATATGAAGGTAAATTCCATATACGTTAGGAGGATAAAGCCATGTGCTACAACACCTACTCCAATGCGCTCATTCAGCGGTTTGGTGAAAAAGTATATAAAATACCTGTCAATATGCCTGTAAGCTGTCCTAATCGTGATGGAACTTGCGGTCATGGGGGCTGTACCTTTTGCGGAGAAGTGGGTACGGGATTTGAAAATCTTGATGCTAAAATGAGTGTTTCGAAGCAACTTGAAGAAAATATCGCCTACATTGGTCCTAAATATAAAGCTAAGAAATTTATAGTCTATTTCAATAACTTTTCTAATACTTATTGTGAGCCAAAAGTTTTAGAAGCGGCAGTGAGAGAGGCGTGCATAGAAGGTGTGGTAGGCATTTGTGTCTCTACGAGGCCCGACTGTATTTCCAATGCTCACCTTGAAGTCTTAAAAAGTGTTGAATTTGAGAATAAGGTAGAAATTACGGTGGAACTAGGGCTTCAAACGATTAACTACCATACTCTAGAAAAAATCAACAGAGGTCATGGTTTAGCAGAATTTGTCGATGCGGTTTTAAGAATTAGAGCCTTTGGATTTAGAACCTGCGCTCACCTCATTGGAAATCTTCCTTGGGATGAGGATTTAGATTTAAGAGAAGCGGCAAAACTCTTTGCGGTTTTAAAAATAGATGAAGTTAAAATTCATACTTTGTATATACTGAAAAATACAGAAATGGCTAGGCAGTATTTAGCGGGTGAGTTTGAAATGGGTAGCGTGGAAACCTATGTGAATCGTGTGGTGGCGTTTATCCGCTATAGTGACCCTAAAATGGTCTTTCAAAGATTTGCAGGGCGGGCTCCAGAAGAGGAAACACTCTTTTGTAACTGGGGGATGAGTTGGTGGAGAATTAAGGATTTAATCGATAAAAAGTTAGAAGAGATAGGTGCTGATCAAGGGGATCTGTGCCACTTTAAGAACGGTCCATCGGTTAGAAAGTTTCTATGATAAACCTTGGCAGATTATAGTATAATAAAGTATTAGGTCATATCCTGTTCCTGCTTAGCAGGGCTTGGTAGGAGGGTTAACATGAAGAGTCAAATCAGAGAATGGAAAATGCTATTGATTCCTTATGAGCAAGCGGTAGAAGAACTCAAGGTCAAATTTAAAGCGGTTCGAAAAGAATATAGAGATATGAACGAGTATTCTCCTATCGAATTTGTCACTGGGCGCGTCAAAAAAATTTCCAGTATATTAGAAAAGTGTAAGCGCAGAGACATTCCTGAAGATCAAATCGAAGAGATTATGGAAGATATTGCGGGCATTCGTGTCATGTGCCAATTTATTGATGATATCTATAAAGTGGTTGATTTAATTCGTCAAAGAGATGGAAAAGATCTTTTCATCGTCTACGAAAAGGATTATATTTCTAATCCGAAAGAGAGTGGCTACAAAAGCTATCATATTATTATTAAGTATCCTGTTCAAACCTGCTTTGGGACAAGAGAAATTCTTGCAGAACTTCAAATTCGGACTTTAGCCATGAACTTCTGGTCAACCATAGAGCATTCTCTTAATTACAAGTACCAAGACAATATTCCGCCTGAAATTACAGACCGGCTCAGAAAGACAGCGACAGCTGCTAATATGTTAGATCTCGAAATGTGTGAGATTCGCAATGAAATTATTAAGGCGCAACTGATGTTTGAGCAAAAATCAAATATCGTCAGCGACATCACCTCTTTAATTGACAGCATTTCTCAGTCTAAGCAAGAAGCATTGGCAATAGAATTCCAAGAGCGCTTCGACAGCATCTGGGAAGAAGGGACCATAGACGATTTAGAGTCTCTCCTTAAGGATATAAAAATGACCATGCCGTCTTATCAAGTATTTGAAAAATTAAATGGTTAACAATATAAAGAAGTAGGTGATTTAATGGCTGTATACGCCATTTCAGACCTTCATCTGAGTTTTTCAACTGACAAGCCTATGGATGTCTTTGGGGATCAGTGGAAGGACTATACAGCGAAAATTGAAGAGAATTGGCGTGAGCTGGTAACCGATGAGGATTTGGTGCTAATCGGCGGAGACATCTCTTGGGCCATGCATTTGCCCGATGCCAAAATCGATTTGAAATGGGTAGAGGATTTGCCAGGACATAAGTATTTGATTAAGGGGAATCACGATTTTTGGTGGACCTCCCTTAAAAAGATGAGTCTTCAGCACCCTCATCTTCGTTTTATATATAATAATTGTTTTGTCCATGGCAAAGTTGCAATCGCCGGGACTCGTGGTTGGATTTGTCCAAACTCGAAGGAGTTTACCAGCGAAGATCTTAAGATTTACCAACGTGAGCTACTTCGAATGGAAAATAGCCTAAAACAAGCAGCGAGTCATGACCCTGAACAAATTATTGCAATGATCCACTATCCGCCAATGAATGACAACTTTGAGGATTCTGGATTCACAGAACTGTTTGAGGCCTATGGCGTGTCAGACGTTATTTATGGACATCTCCATTCACCAGAAGGCTTTAAAGTAGGATTCAAAGGGAGTCGCAACGGCGTTGAATACCATTTGACCTCATGCGATTACTTGGATTTTAAACTCAAACAAATTCTGAAATGAGTACAGAGCCAATAGGAATGGCCTTTGGCGTAACGGTAAGGAGCATATTTTGAAAGCAATTGATATGGAAGCATTTTACAGAAACAGAGACCAGCTCATAGATGCGCTGGAAGTAGGACAAATTGATAAGGCTACCTATTTTGAGGATAGTCTGGCTTATTTAAAGGCTATAGGCTTTAAACCTGGGAAGATTGAACATCAAGACTTTGACCATGCAGTCGTTCATTATCAGTATTATAACTTAATGGCGAAGTTTCACTTCATGGAAGAAGAGATAAAATGTTTCAATCAGCCCAAAGTAGCTCAGAAACATCATGACATGGGTCATGATTTTTACATCAAAAAAGATCAGACGACCATGCGCCTTTTAGAACTTTGCGACTATAAGGGCATTAAAGCTTATTATATTCAAATGCAGTCAAAAGCTTTAGAAGGTTCCCTTTTCGAAGTCGTCTTTTTAGATGAATCTCGAATTGTGCTGCATTCAAGAGATAAACGCATTTTATACCGACTGACCTCAGCTGGGGTATTTAGCGACCAAATTCAAGAATCAACAATTCATGAATATGTTAATACACGCTATAAATAGGGGTAAATATAAGTTAACCTGAAAATAAGTTACAGTGCATCATTTAATGTTGAAGGAGGTCTAACGTATGATTTCAATGCCATTGTTCAAAAAAGGTGAATTTTTAACAGTACAAAAAGTGGTAGAAAGAGCGGACACAGGGGCAAATATTGGTTCGGGAAAATTGGACCAGCTTTTAGCCTCACCAATGCTTTTAAATATGATGATAGAAGCCTGCTCAAGATTAATTGATGATAGACTCCCTGAAGAATTAGTGTCTGTGGGAACGACGTATACCATCCACCATGAGGTACCTACCTTAATTGGAGAAACGGTTACTTGTAAGGTGACTATTACAGATCAAGAGGATAGCAAAATTAAACTGGAAATGGAAGCCTTTGATGAAACCGGTTTAGTAAGCACTGGAAGTTGTGAAAGATATATCGTCGATCAAGAAGTCATGGTCAAAAAAGCAAAAATGAGAATTGAAACATTGAGACCGGGCATCAACGTATAAGTTTGGAGGCAATAATGAAAAAAGGCAGTGAGATCGTCTTAAAAATTGAGGCGATGGATTTTCCCAATATCGGTATTGGTCATGTAGAGGGTAAGCCCGTCTATATGAAAAACGCATTACCTCAGCAAGTGGTTCGCGCACGTGTTTCTAAAACTAGAAATAGCTATGCAGAAGCAAAAATCATCGGCATAGAAGAAGCAGCTCCTTATGAGAGGGAGTCGGCTTGTGTTCATTTTGGCGTTTGTGGCGGCTGTTCTTTGCAAACATTACCTTATCCAGAACAGTTGAAAATGAAGTCGGAAATGATTGGCAAACTTATTGCTGAAGCGACTGAAAATACTTGTGAGTATGGCGGTGTGATTCCAAGCCCTAAGCCTTTTTTCTACCGCAATAAAATGGAGTTTACTTTTGGGGACTTAACCAAGGGTGGTCCAATGGAACTGGGTATGCATAAAAAAGGTTATTTCAATTCTGTGGTAACTGTAGATCAGTGTCAAATTTGCGATGGAGACTTTACTAAAATCCTTGCTGAGACGTTGAAATTTTTTACGGAATTAGGAATACCTCATTACAATAAATTTCAACACACAGGCCATTTAAGACATTTGATGGTAAGAAAAGGGGAGCGAACTGGAGAAATTCTAGTGGCGCTGTCTGCTAAATCTGGGCATGAACTCCCACTTGAAGCCTTTAAAGACATGCTTCTAGGTCTAAACTTAGAAGGTCATATTGTAGGGATTCTCCACGTTAAAAACGAAGAAATGTCAGACGCCTTCCAAGGTCCTTACGAGGTCCTTCATGGCAGAGATCACTATTTTGATGAAATTCTCGGCCTTAAATTTAAAGTTAGCCTATACTCTTTCTTCCAAACCAACACACAAGGCGCGGAAGTCCTTTATTCCAAGGCCGTTGAGTATTTAGGTAGTATTGAGGGTAAAAATATTTTTGATTTATACAGCGGAACGGGCACTATTGGACAAATCTTGTCTCAAAAAGCAGCCAAGGTCATAGGTATTGAAATTGTAGAAGATGCCGTTGCCATGGCCAAAGAAAATGCGGCCCTTAATGGTTTGACCAACTGTGATTTTATTGCTGGCGACGTTTTTGTCAAAATTGACGAATTAAAAGACTCAAAACCTGACATGATTGTGGTTGACCCGCCAAGAAGCGGCATTACGGCAAAGTCTCTGGACAAGATTATCGCTTTTGGCGTCAATGAAATTGTCTACGTGTCTTGTAACCCTAAAACCTTGGCTGAGAACCTAAAACAGCTCAGCGCGGCGGGTTATGTGGCGAAGAGAGCTATTGGGGTCGATCAGTTTCCGATGACGTTGCATGTGGAATCCATAGTCCTGTTGCGTCGTAAAAACAGCTAAAATGAATAACTAGAAAATAATATGCAATAATTAAGGATATGAGAGTAGATGCTTTCATGTCCTTTTTTGTTACTCAGATTTGAGATTCTTGATCAATATAGACATAAGGTATAAGGGAAACCATAGATGAAAAAAATCCGCTACATTCCCGCTAAGACAATTGAATATAGAAAACTTAGGGTAGCGGCTTATTGCAGAGTTAGTACTTCGGGACCCGTTCAACTTAGTAGCCTAGAAATTCAAATAGAGACTTATACACACATGATTGCAAGTTGCCCTGATTGGATTTTAGTCGGTGTATTTTATGACATTGGTAGTGGGTTAAGGAGTACAGTAAGAACCGGGCTGGACGACATATTGAGAAAAGCTAAAAGAGGGAAAATCGATTACATATTAACCAAGTCAATCAGCAGAGTTTCTAGAGATACATTGGAATTACTACAAATTATAAGATTTTTAAGGGAGCGAGGGATCAATATGCATTTTGAAAATGAAAATTTGGATTCAATCAAACAAGAGAAAGAATTGGAAATTACACTTCGGAGTATGCTTGCACAAGATGAAAGCAGAAATATCAGCGAGAATATTCAATGGGGATTTCAGAGAAAGTTTGAAAAGGGTGATGTTTTCAAGAAATACAAGAACTTCATGGGATATATCTGCGTTGATGGTGAATTTGTCATTGTGCCTGAACAAGCTGAAGTTGTGAGAAAGATATTTGAATTATATTTGCAAGGGCTCACATTTGGACAGATTAAAATGTATTTGGAGTCCATGGACATTAAAACGGTTACTGGGAAAGATCAATGGGATACTACAACTATACAGAAAATGCTTAAGAATGAGAAGTACAAGGGGGATACACTACTGCAAAAGACTTTTACTGAAGATTTTATGACAAGTAAGAGGATTAAAAATAATGGGCAGATAACTCAATATTTTGTAAGTGAAAGTCATCCTGCAATTGTTTCTGCTGAAGTCTTTGATAGAGTTCAAGCAGAAATGGCTAAGCGGTCAAGAGTGATTCATCATGAAGATGGTACGGTGAGTTCAAGTGATAGCAAATACAATGGGAAATATTTTCTAGGAAATCTTCTGGTGTGTGGTAATTGTGGCGCTTCTTATCGAAGAAGAACTGAACGAGGGAAAGTTGTTTGGAGATGTGCTACGAGGATTGAAAAAGGAAAAGAAGAGTGTGCAGATTAGCGTATATAATGAGTGTCTGGTTTTTAAAAGCGAGAATAGAAAAGTGTGGATGAATGAAGTTTAAGCTTTTGAATATTTAATCTGATTTATTTAGATATGATTAAAAGAGAGTCATATCTAAGCATAGTTGGCGTTCATCAAAGACAACGCACAACAAGGCATTTTCAGCAAACAATTACGCTGTAAGGGTAGAGGTATTGGATAAAGATACCAACACAGTAGACCCCGAGCGAGAGACTTTGACCAAGATCGAGTGAAGAGGTTAATCTACGGCATAAAGGTCCAGATGTGAACATCAGATACATCACAATGGCTGTAGGTGTAGGGTCAGCTTTGGTTTTTCTGTTTGAACAATGACTATTCGATGAAATACAAGGGCCCACGAGAGGTTATTGAGAATAGATAAATGGCAATGGCTAGAGAAGTATTGAATACGTGTCTTGTTTAAAAACAATTATCGGTATAAAATAAAAACAATGATGTTGATAATAATGTTGATTTGAGCAGGAGGTAAAAATGCCAACTGTAAATGAACTGTTAGAAATAGTGATAAGTGAAACCGAGAAGCTCAATGTGGATGAAGTTTTTTTAATTAGAGATCTTTTTAAAGGTTACGAATGGAATCGAATTTCAAAGAGTGATCGATTATTACTAGGTACACTTTATTTAAATTGTGTTAGAAACAATCCGCAAAATCGAAATGTAGAGCCAATTGAAAAAACATCTTCAGGGCAATAGCAATACAAAGTTATATCTAAGCGGCATGAATAATCCTCATTGGATTAAATTGAGAAGGAGTGTGCAAATTTTGAGCGATAATATCTCTACAAGCAACAAGAAAAGTGGGTTGAAAACATTTGAAGGTGTTTATACACCGACTTTATTGACTATTTTGGGTGTAATTTTGTATTTAAGAATGGGATGGGTTGTCGGAAATGTTGGTCTTGTCGGGGCGATAATTATTATTATTCTTGCTCATGTTATTACTATAGCAACTGCGTTATCCATGTCCTCTATGTTGACAAATATAAAAATAGGTGCTGGTGGAGCATACGCAATTATTACCAGATCACTTGGTCACGAAATGGGTGGTGCGATAGGTATCCCATTATATATTTCTCAAGCTTTTTCAATTGCATTCTATATTACAGGATTTAGTGAACTCTGGGTCTCTTTTTTTCCGTCACATCCTCAAGTTTTGGTAGGCGTCATTACATGGGTTGTACTTACAGGAATATCCTTAAAGAGCACAAAACTAGCATTTAGGCTTCAATATGGGATACTTATAGCAGTTATACTTTCTTTAATTTCATTTCTATTTGGACCAAATCTCAATACGGAACCACTTGCACTTACTGGAAGTTTAGCTGAAGCAGGATTTTGGGCAACATTTGCGATTTTCTTTCCAGCGGTCACGGGTGTTTTAACCGGCGCAACAATGTCTGGAGAATTAGAAAATCCAAGAAACAGTATCATCAAGGGAACACTGGGAGCAGTTTTTACTGGATTTATTGTATACTTATTTGTTGCCTATTGGTTTGCACATCAAGCAACTCAAGAGATGTTGTTAAATGACCCATCTATTATATTTAAATTGGCTGGGGTTAAGTTCTTAGTCATAGCTGGTGTAATGGGTGCGGTGCTCTCATCTGCACTTTCTACTTTGGTAAGTGCGCCTCGAACGCTTGCTGCTCTTGCTGAAGATCGGGTGCTTCCCTTCAGTACTTTTTTAGCAAAACAAAATGACAATGGTGAGCCAATCAACGCAATAGTCCTGTCGGCAGCCATTTCTGTAGTGGTTATCGTCGCAGGAAACCTGAACAGTTTGGCTGAATTGTTAACGATGTTCTTTTTAACGACATATGGCATGATAAATGTGGTTGTTTTTTTAGAACAAATTACTGGTGTAATCAGCTACAGACCAAGTTTAAAGATGACCATTTTTGTTCCAATAATAGGGTCGATTGGATGCCTTTCGGTTATGTTGTTGATTAATCCGATGTTCACCGCCATTACATTTGCTACTATAATTCTCTTATATATTATTTTAAAGAAGAAAAATTTAACGTCTCCATGGGGAGATGTAAGAGGTGGCGTGTTTATATCTATTGCAGAATGGGCTGCTCAAAAGGCGGCCTCAATTCCAAATCATCCAAGACTTTGGAAACCATCGGTGGTTATTCCAGTTGAAAATCCAGATGATTTCAAAAGATTGTCTCGTATCATACAAAATTTGGTCTACCCTTCTGGAAGAGTTTACTATTTAACATCCATAAAAAATAAAGAGATTGATAACGACTATCGGAGAGAAATTAAAGCAGTTCTAACGCCGATTAAAGAAGAAAATATATTTGTTCAAGAGACGATTATTGTAGGATCAGATTTTGAATCCGTTTTATTTCCAGCGTTACAATGCATGAAGAGTACTTTTCTATCTCCTAATATTGTATTTTTTACAATTAGTGATGATGATGAGAGGCGTAGGAAACTATTTTCAATGATTGACTCTATGAAGGGTTTAAAGTTGTCTTATTGTTTTCTGTGGATGCACCCTAAATACGGAATGGGGATTGAAAGGAAAATTAATCTTTGGCTGAGAGATCAAAGTCCAAATAATGACTTAACCGTCTTGTGTGCATTACAGTTATCAAGAAATATGGGGGCAGAGTTAAATCTGTGTCGTGTTATCAAAAACAATGATGAAAAGAAGGAAGTTGTTAAGGGCATGATTACTTTTATTGAAGATGCAAGACTTCCTGCTAATACAAAAGTTCGAGTGTATTCAGGTGAATTTATCGAGCATTTTGTTGAAAGCAGTGCAGACTTAAGTATTATTGGAATGCCGCTTAATAGAAGTGTTGTCAATGAAATGGTAGAAATCTCACCAAGTAGTATTCTGTTTGTATCATCAAGTGGGTTTGAGAATGCTTTGCTATAGTAAAATGAAAAAACAGAAGATAGGGGATTAGAATATGCATAGAAGTGGTCAGACACCTTTATATCGAGCAATGAACTTAGAGAAACACTTAGGCGTTGAGAAAATATTTCTTAAGCTTGAAGGGAATAATCCTACAGGACACAAAGACGATAGAATTGCTGAAGCAATGATTCGCTTTGCGCTTGCGAAAGGATATAGGAAAATATTTGTTCATGGATCGGGGGCTTTTCTTCGCTCTATCATGTATTTTGTTGAAGGAACAGAATTGGCGGTTTTTGGAGCCAAAGTATTAGGAAATACTTTTATGAAAAAATATCCATCCATAAGCTGGATATCCTTCAAAAATGTCGAAGTGGTTAATTTAGTGGAGACGTTGGAAAAGTATTCAGATGAAAATGATATGTTTTTAATAACAGAATGGGAAAGGAATCCATTTGTAAGGAATTTAGCCCTTCAAGAAATAACAGAGGAATGTATTGACAGAGTCAACCAGCCTACTAAAATATGGGTACAAGGTACGGGTGGATACACGTTAAAAAGCACTTATCAAGAACTGGTTAGAAATTGGATAAAAGGCACTATCGATAATATTCCTGAAATTTATTGCGCAGTTCATGAAAAAAACTTAGGACAACATGTCAATGAAATGGATTTTCAAGAAAATATTTCTCAAACAAAAGCAAAGTTGCAGGAAGTAGATGACAAGAGTATTAATGCGGCTGTAAAATTATTGAATAAGCTAGAACATATTACAGTTACAGCTAGTGAAGCATACGCTTTAGCGGCATTATTAAGCACAAAAGAGGAACTGCAAGGCAATAACATTGTCATATTGAATGATGGTAGAAATGATATTAGCATAAAAGAAATTTCAAAGAATAGAGATTTAAATAAGACTCAAATTGTTGAATGGACTCGAACGCTACTAGAACCCTATCACGACAGTGTAGAAGAAACGTCAGATGCTGTTCAGAAAGCGATAGATCAAGGCTTTATTTTCACAGCTGCATATGGGCAAGAAATACAAGGCGTTTGTGTGGTAGTTCATATGGGTTTTGAGGACTTTATTCCAACTTACCATCTGGCATATATTGGCGTAAAAAAAGGGAATAAGGGTAAGGGTATAGCTACTGAACTCATTAGTCAAGCAGTTGAAAAAACGGGTGGAAAATTATCTCTTCATGTAGATATTCCAAATGGTAAGGCAAAAAAACTTTATGAAAAAATGGGCTTTGTGCATACTTACAACAGGATGCTTTATAAAGGATAAACTACATTCAGGATTTTGGTTTGACGTGCAGTTGACCATTTCTATTACATCCAAATATATGATCAGTTTTTTTATAAGTATCGTTTCATTAGCAGTATGTCTATCCATAAGGATATAGTCCGCAAGGATAACGGATTCCAATGTATTCACTGAAACACAATCCAAGCACCACGCTGTGCATTTTAATCAAGTATTGGTAGCTCGTTTTTAAAACTGAGTGTAGCGAAATGTATAAAGAGGGGGCAAAATGAAAGATGTCCATATTTTTATAGCAAGTCACCTAACTGAGTTTAAATTTATATTATCATTTGTTGTAATCGTTGTGATGGGTGGTTTGGGTAGTGTTGTCAATCATTTTATTCATAAACAGATGAGCGATGTACAACGGTTCTACAAAATAAAAAAAGGTGTCAATTACATTATATCAACTCTGGCGGTTCTAATTTTATTACAGATCTGGGCTGGGAGTATAGGGGCGTTTTCAACATATTTCGGTCTTGTTTCTGCTGGTTTGGCTATCGCCTTAAAAGATTTGGTGATCAATATTGCAGCATGGTTCTTTATATTAGTCAGGAGACCATTTGAAGTGGGGGATCGTATTGAAATAGATCATGTTGCGGGTGATGTCATCGATCAACGTCTTTTTCAATTTACCCTTATGGAAATAGGGAATTGGGTACACGGTGAACAAAGTACGGGCCGGATCATTCATATTCCTAATCAACACGTTTTTTTGCAGCCACTGGCGAACTACACCAAGGGTTTTATGTACATATGGAATGAGATCACAGTACTGATTACCTTTGAAAGCGATTGGGAGAAGGCAAAGCAATTGTTAAAAGAGGTCTCAATCACTCATTCGGCGCATTTGAGCAGTGATGCAGAAGATAAACTGCGAAAAGCCGCTCGAAAATTTATGATCTATTATAATATTCTAACACCGACGGTTTATACTTCTGTCGCTTCAGACGGTATCGCGCTGACTATTCGATATCTTTGCGAACCGCGCGCTAGAAGAGACTCTGAAGATAAAATTTGGGAGGCGGTCTTAAAGACACTGTCTAGTCACAACGATATTCAACTAGCATACCAAACTATGCGCGTCGTGCAAGCAGAAAACTCGAATCATTAAATTAAGGGGTTATTTATCTGTATAGGTCTATGCTTGGTTTATTGATGTGTGAAAGCTGACTTATTATAATAAATAGCTTATAAAATGTTTGGCTAAGCTAAGAAATATAAAAAAACCACCAACATCTGTTGCCGTTGTTAAAAAAATGGAAGATGAAACTGCTGGGTCCAATTTGAGTTTTTTTAAAATTAGCGGAATAGTGAAACCAAAGAAACTGCCGATTACGAGATTGCATATCATGGCAGTTAACAGCACTAAACATAAGAAGAGGTTATTGTATTTAATGTATATGATTACACTAGCAAATGCACCTGTGATTGATCCATTGATAAATCCAATTGAAATCTCTCTAAAAACATATTTCCAGTCCTTTTTCAAAGTGATTTCACCTAATGCTAGACTACGAATAACAATGGATAGCGTCTGAGCACCTCCATTCCCCCCCATGCCAACTATGATTGGCATAATCACAGCTAACGCAGAAATCTGAATAATGACATCTTCAAACATGCCTACGGTGTAAGCAGCCATAAATGAAGTGAGTAGATTGACAAGTAACCAAGGTAGTCTTCTAGATATTGAAAGGGATATATTACTACCGACTCGTTCATTTTTGTTGACACCAGAAAGCATAAGCAAATCTTCTGTTTGCTCCTGAACGATAACATCGATTATATCATCGGTTGTTATTATTCCTAAAATTACATTTTCATTGTTAATTACAGGAATTGCATTTAGATCATATTTTGAAACTAGTAATGAAACTTCTTCTTGGTCGGTATCTGGATAAACAAAGATTACATTCTTATTCATGATGTCGATAAGTGTGGTAGATTCAGAAGATATCAAAATATCTCTTAAATCTACAATTCCAATGAGTCGGTTTTCTAAATCTGTAATAAAGATAGTTTCGATGAGTTCAGTTTTGGGTGCAATTGATTTGATTTTTTCGAGAGCGGATGTCATACTCAAATTGGATTTAAGGGAAATATAGCGAGTGGTCATTATCCCACCAGCAGAATCTGGTTTAAAACCCAATAAAAGCTCAACTTCTTTGGAATCATTTTGTAACATACATCCCAAGAGCTTCTTTCTATGATGAACATTTAACGTTCCAAGAATATCAGCTATTATATCAGTAGGCAAATTAGAGATTACTTCGATTGCCCTTTTGTGATCAAGAAGTTCGAAAATTTTTTTTCTGAAAGCTTCATTTGACTTTTGGGCTATTAGCGCGATTTCATTTACATTCATAACTTCTAGTAAATATTTAAGATTTTCATTTTTTAAGTCGAATATTGCTTTTGCAAAATCAACGGTATGATGCTCGAGTAAAAGGTTTTTAATAGTTGAAATCTGTTGAGAGCTAATTGCTAAACTTATTTTTTCTTTAAGTACATTAATTTCCATAGAAAACTCCTGAAGGGATTATTAGATTGTCTAGTTTAGAGATTATTATCTAACTCATCGCTACTATAAGCTATAATTATATAGTGTGTAAATCACGGAGTAAATATGGAAAAATACTTTATCGAGACAATTGAATAATTGTTCAGAATAAAGCTCTCAAACCACTACATGTTTGAAAGTTTTATTGCGCACAATTTTTACTAACTGGTAAAGTTGTAGCAGCACTACTAGATGCCGAACAGAAATGATAGCCATTCCGAACTTAAAGGATTGGAGGTTAGGATTCGAAAAAAGGATTATTAAGATCCTCTTTCGAGAAAACAGCCCTCCGCCAAGGCCCCAATAGGTCTTCATGGCATCATTTTTGTCTACTCAAGGCATGTAGAGTGCGTAGTGAAGTTGGAGAAGCGGTAGGAATAAATAGAATGATTTGAAGCCACTGGGTGTCGTGATGACGCTTGGTGGCTTTTATTTGAGGGAAAATATTACTTTATCTCAACGTTACCACAAACTCAGTACCTTGACCCGCTGCACTTGTGGCGTGAATGGTTCCACCATGTTGCGGCACAATGTCTTTGGCAATAGCTAGGCCTAAACCGTATCCACCGGTCTCTTTAGAACGAGAAGAATCGACTCTATAGAAACGCTCGAAAATCTTGTCCAGCTCATCTGCGGGGATGCCAATGCCCGTGTCTTTAATCCGAAATTCGATCCCATGATGGGTCAAACCTTCGGATTTTTCTAATGCAACAGATACCCGTCCACCACTAGGGGTATATTTGATGGCGTTGTCGATCAAAATGGAAAAGACGGACTGGATAAGCTTATGATCACCAGTGTATTTAATATTTGCAGAAATGTCTGTTGTGAACGCTATGGATTTGACTTGGGCTATTTTTTGAAGTCGGGCTACTTCGTCGGTTAGAAGTTCTGAAATGTTGAAGGGCGATTTGCTCGACAGCAAATTGGAACCGTCGCTTCTGGCCAATAAGAGCAAATGATTTACCAATTCACTCATTTTTACGGCTTCGTCTTGAATATCTGCCACAGTTTGGCGCTGGAAGTTATTTTCAAGGGGCATCTCATCTGCCAATACCTCTGCGGATAGCATGATGACGCTCAGAGGTGTTTTCAGTTCGTGGGAGGCGTTGGCAAGGAATGTTTGTTTGGAATGGTAAGCCGCCTTGATGGGTTGTAGTCCTCGACCAGCTAAAAAATAGCCCAACCCAGCAGACACCAAAATACCTGCTACAGAGCTGATTACAAGTATCTTGAGCAAGTTGTCGATGGTTTCAAAGGCGACTGTGACGTCTCTCGCCACAACGTAGTAACCCAAAGTCTGATTCTCAATGATAATGGGCATTTTTCCAATGAGATAATTCAGTTTTGGGCTGCCCTCAAGGGACACAACCGTTGGCGTACCAGAAGTTGGAAGGGTTTTACTTTCGGTCAGTAGTTTGTCAAAAATGATAGCATTATCGGACTTTTGCTGAATCAATTGATCCTGCGCATTAAAGATCATGTAAAATTGAAAAGTATTGAGTGTTTGAGGGATGAACAGTTCCTTAGCGGTCGCTAAATTGACCAATTTGTAGAGCGTGTCTTCGTCGTGATTGGTTTTTTCATCATTGTCCACATCAGAGGAGTGATCGTCCTGTTCTAAAATCCACTCCGAACTGTCGATGCTCCCCAGCATGCGCTGGATTTCGGTTGACAGTTGATAATTGTTATAATTGGCCATAATTAAATAGATGCTGGCGTTAGTGACCAGCAACACTCCGATGAGGATAAATGTGTAGGTGAGTGTCATTTTCATTTGTAAGCGTGTGAACATCTCTAAACCTCCACCTTATAGCCAATACCTCGTACATTTAGTATGACTTGTTTACCCGCGGACTTCTCAATTTTTTTCCGAAGCAGTCGTATAAAAGCCTCTAAATTATTTTGGCTGACCTCTTGGTCAATACCCCAAATTCGGTCGAGCATCACCTCTCTCGGAACAATACGATGATTATTTTCTAAGAGTAGGCTGAAAACTTGATATTCTCTGTTGGACAAACCGATGTCTTCTGAAAGATACAAAACTCGCTTGTGCTGTCGGTCTAAGGTAAAAGGCCCAATCTCAATTTCGTCTTTTATAAGGCTATTGGTGCTTCGCCTGCTGATCGCTTTAACTCTTGCTAAGAGTTCTCTGTATTCAAAGGGCTTGCTCAAATAATCGTCAGCACCATTTTCTAGGCCTTCAATTTTGTCGTCAATTGTGTCTTTGGCGGTGAGCATGAGAACACCGCAGTTTTGACCAGCTAAGCGGAGCTCGTGCAACACTTCGATACCACTTTTGTTTGGCATCATCCAGTCGAGAATCACCACATCGTAGTAGTTCATAGACGCATAAAGCAAAGCTTCAGCACCATCTTTGGCGTGGTCGACTTGGTAGCCGTCTTTACCGAACATATGGATTAGAAGCTTTGCAATTTTAGGATCATCTTCTGCAAGTAGAATGAGCATGGTTTCACTCCTAAATTAATCATCATCGCCTTCGTCATCGTCATCGTTAATTTCATCATCACTGATTTGACTTTGAGGTTTGGCTGTTACAGCGTTTGTGGTCGCCGCTGTGTTCGTTGTCATTTTTTTGCCGATTTGCCCTACGACGGACAGCTGATTCAGCATAGATTTTGAATGGGGAGAATTGGCAAATGCTTGGGTGACATCTTGTCCAGCGGTGATGCCATGGTGCTTACCACCTTGCCAAGAACCCATGTTGGATACGTCATAAATGATGCTATTGACCGCAATATATGCTGGTTTGCCGTTGCTTCCATTATACTGCTTTAACTTCGTTAATGTCCATGTCGCTGCGGTGGAATTTTGAACTACTGTGCTAGATTTGGCTGTCTTTTGACCAGTCGCGGTAGCAGGTGCGCCAACTTTTGATGTGGCAGATGACACGGCGGCTACAACTGGGGCAACAACAGCTGGGGCAGACGTAGCTGCCTTTGCTTTACCTACTGTACCCACAACTTTAGCTAATTTTAGGATTGACTTGGCATGTGGGGACTTTGAAAAAGAAGCGGTTAGATCAGTCCCCGCTGACACGCCGTGATGCTGTCCATTTTTCCATGAGCCGAGTAAAGTCATGTCGTATACGACGCCATCGACTGCAACATAAGCTTTGTGGCCGTTTTGACCATCAAATTTTGCTAACTCTGTCAGGGTGAACGTAGGAATGGCATTCTTTTGAGGCGCTTTAACGGCGTTTGTAGGTTTAGTGGCTACTGGTGTTGCTACTGCAGACACTGTTGGCATTGTAGATACCGTTGCCACTGATTCGGCAACTGCAGTGGATGGTCCAGAAGCGCCTAATAACCCACCACCATAAGTAAAGGCGAATGCGGTTTGGTACACGCCTAAAAACATCAAACTGATTCCTAGTACACTTGCGATCATCTTTTTGCCATAATTGGTTTTCATAATTTGGCCCTCCTTAGGCTGAAAAATTTTCAAAGTGGATTTGTTTATTGGATATGCCTAATTGCTTCAAATTCTTTTGGGTAGTTGTCATCATAACGGGTGGTCCACAAAGGAAGAATCCTGTTGTAGATGGCCAACTGCCATTTGCTCCTAAGATGTGCTTCAGTGTGTTTAAGTCAATCACACCTTTCAGTCCGGACCAGGTGTCGTCATTGGAAACCACCGGAATCCATTTAAAATTCGGCATGGTTCTTTCTAATGCCAAAAGCTCTTGTCTCTGAATTATGTCTGCGGGCGTTCGGATGCCCCATATTAAGGTAACGGCTCTATTTGGGTCCTTTTCTTTCATATGTTTGACCATACTGAGGATTGGTGTGATGCCTACGCCGCCAACAACAAAAACAGAGGTCTTTTCCTGGGGATAGTTCAAGTAGCTGAAGCTGCCATAAGGTCCCTCTACAATGGCTTCATCACCAGGTTTTACAGTGGCAATTTCCTTTGTAAAATCCCCTAGTTGCTTGATCGTTATGGTCAAATACTCGGGATTAGTCGGTGTGGAGGCGATTGAAAACGGATGGGTTTCAACAGGTACATTTTCGGAAAGAATGGTAAAGTAACCGAATTGTCCTGGTTTATAGGTCATATGACGCCCTATTTTGGAAGCCAAATGCAGACTCCAAATATCTGATGATTCCTGAACAACAGCTTTGACCACGTATCTGTTGCTGTCTAATAACCACGGCTTTACAGCTTTATGGAAGATGTAAGAACCTATGCCTATAAAAAAGTAGATCATATAGAGATTGAAGACGAGTAAGCTGTTTTTAGCCGACGTCGTCATGAGCACGTGAATTTGCATCAGAATCATGGCAACCCAGGTCATGTTGTGAATCAACTTGAGTCTCTCGTAAGTTAAAACTTTCAGCTTTTCAATCTGTCGAACAAATAATTTTACGAAATGCACTCGGTTAAGCAGTCTTGTTGACATGAAAAGAATGGACAAGACACTGATACCTGCAAAGAGTGCAAGTGAAGCGGAGCCCAATTGGGTCATGGGCGTTTCGCCGAACATTTGCTCATTAAGGGATTTATGAATGATAACGCCCACCAGTGCTACCAAAGCCACCGTACCGTGGAATCGATACATTTTGTCTAGTCCAAAATGTTTCTCAATAAATTTAGGCCGTGCGCTTAACACAAATTGCCATAATAGCCAGGTGTAACTTGTAACACCGAGACTCATCGGTATAAAATATTGAATTTGCAGATATTTATCAGGATTCTGTGTCATGATGGCTGCCATCAGCACTATCGGACTTAAAAAATACCCTATTAGGATCAGTAATTTATTCATGTTTTAACCTCCCTGTCTTGTTCTTGTAAGTTCATCTTAATGCCAAAAACTGAAATGAAACTGAAAAGGGCGTTATTTAAAAAAAAATATCACTTAAAATATTGACGTATGATCATATAAAACAAAACTAAATCAAGATTTTTTTCGACTTGAATTTAAGAAAATTCAACAAAATTGGGGTAAAATAAGAGAATCCCCTGAAAGTGAATATACTATGACGTAGGTGGTGATAAAATGAAAATGCGCGAAGCGTACACATGCCCTTTGGAACTAACGCATGATATTATAAAGGGAAAATGGAAACCTATTATTTTATGGCAACTCGGTAAAGGCGGAAAATCTTTATCTCAGCTTGAGCGTGAAATAAAAGGTATCAATCAAAAAATGCTACTGGAACAACTCAAGGAACTCCATGATTACGACTTGATCAATAAGAAGTCTTCCGAAGGATTTCCTCTAAAAGTAGAATATTTTTTGACCCAATATGGCGAAAAGCTGTTGGAAGCAGTTACAATCATGCAGAACGTTGGCATAGAGCTCATGAAAGAAAAGTGAATGGAAGCTGTTTTAAAAGCCAGAATGTTATAGATTAATGTGACCCACAAAAAAGTGGGTAATTTACTGAGGTGCGTTCTCATATTACTATTAAGATATAAAAATTCTTTGTTATACGAGAGGTGCTCATATGTTAACAAACGCTGAACAAACCATTGGTAATTTAATTGATAAGCAAAAGATTTCTTTTATCAGCTCAGTAGATCAAGACGATTTTCCGAACACAAAGGCCATGTTACCGCCAAGAAAGAGAGAGGGTATCAAAGTTTTTTATTTCACAACCAATACTTCTTCAATGCGTGTTGCTCAATTCCGTCTCAATGCCAAAGCCTGTATTTATTTTTGTGACAAACGGTTTTTTCGCGGGGTAATGTTAAAAGGTACCGTTGAAGTATTGGAGGACAAAGAAAGTAAGGAACTGATTTGGCGAGAGGGTGATTCTATATATTATCCCAATGGAGTAACCGATTCTGACTATTGTGTTTTGCGGTTTGTTGCACAAGGTGGCAGGTACTATTCCAATTTCAGCTCCCAGGATTTTATTGTTGAATGATACGTTTAAAACAAACTCAATGGTTGTGATATATTTGAAATGTCATTGCCGTTGAGTTTTTTTGAAATTTAGATAGTCTTTTTCTAGAGAAGGGATGATGTAAAAGGCGTCAAAAAATAGAATAGCCATCTTTGTATTTTTTATAATGATGCTCGTACTTTTTTCCGCTTGTGGTAAAAAATCGGAATACTTATCCATCTCATATACGACGTATAATGATGAAAATGGACCTGAAAACGGGATGCAGATTGCCTTTATAAAATATGATATTGAGCAAAAAAAATTCACTAAAATAATAGATACAAGCTATTCTTCACAATACCCTCTAGGCATAATTAGTATGAAGGATAAAAAGGTTTATTATACAGCGGAAAGTGGAAAAAAGGCGGGAAAATGACATCATTTTGGTTGGCGTAAAACGAGGAACAAGTGCCCTGAGGCTTGTTAAATACAATAAAAAAACAGGCGCATTATTCTATAATAACTTAGAAGATGACGATACATGTGTGGAATACGCGGGTTTAAATATTAATAATTCTAATGAGTTTTATGCAGTAACCTATTCTGATAATGCCAGAAGAGCGAGTTCAGAACTTCAAGTTTCAGGTAAGGAAGATCATTACCTTATACCAGATTACACTATTTTGAAATATGGTAAAGACATTTCTCAACCTGTAAAAATGGCTACTGTTAAAAATAGGATTGTGAGATCTGTTTCTGGAAATGGACATTTTTTATTGACGAAAGAAGTAGACAATTTAGAACTTGATACCTATAACTTATATGTTCAAGATTTAAATAATAAAGAAAAAACACAGTTAGTTATTGAAAATATGAAGAAATATAAGGATTTACAAATAGACAGTAAGGGTAGGAAAATATATTTTATTGGAATTTTAGATCACAGCGAAGAGCGAGCAGTTTTTTGCTATGATATAAAACTAAAAACATTAGAGAAGGTATTTTCACCAGATAAAGGAATCGGATTTATCAATAATTTCACTTTGATTTGTGAATAAAGTCCCATAGGTAAAGTCTGTTCGACTTTGCCTATGAGACTTTTCTTGGTACTATTAGTTGTTTTTTTGTAAAAGAATGTCTGATAAAATGCCAAATAAATAGCCATACATTAAGCCAATGGTGGCGACTGCAACATTCATGCCATAGGCAATGAGTGGACTTTCTTCATTGAGACTAAATAGTCCAGCAATAATGCCAATTGAACAGACCAACCAACCCGCATCAATAAAAGCTTTGCCTTTTTTCTCTGGCACTAAGTAAAGACTCAATCCACCGACAACAGCCACTAAAATCAAAGAGGGTATGTCGATGAAGTACTTCGCGGGTCCCCCTAATAGCATGGTTGCCAAAATAATAATACCTACAAGACCTGTTCCTGCGTATTTTTTCATATGCTCACCTCCTTGACTTAATCCTCTCATAAAAGAGGGCTGTCGTCAGTCCTACAAAAGGTGTAATTCAAGTATAAGAAGGTGTATTTTCAGTTCAACTCAGGGGTGTATTTGCTAATTCTTTTGGTGTATAAGGACGATCAAAGCCTGTCGGTTACTCACGCCCACCTTGGAGAAGATATTTGCCATATGCTTTTTTACCGTCATTTCTGAAATGAAAAGCGTTTGCGCAATTTCACGATTGGTTTTGCCCTTAAGGAGTTCTCCAACTATTTCTGTCTCTCTTGGTGTCAGTTGGTACTTTTGTTTTAAGGTAACGCGCTCCATTTCTATTGGGTCAAGTGTTACAATGCCTTCTTCTGGATTCAATTCTGAATAGACATCGACTTCACGACTGGCTCTGTAATTGAAATACAATTCAATGAGGAGCCAAAGGCAACCCGCATAAGGTAAGGTTATTAAAGCCACTGCCAAACCTGAAAAAGCCGATTCAAGGTCTTTAACATGGGTTAACACGCCCATAATACCAATGAATAAAGTAACAAAAGTAACACGCCAAAGACTTGTCAGCAACAGTTCTCTCTTTTTAACGATGTCCATGCGTTTTTTGAACCTGATGCCATATAAAAGAGACACACCAACTATTAAAAACACTGCCGTTGGCAGATCGATTAAATAGCGCCATGGGATTCCAGAAAACCAAAATAACAGGGTCATAAATACAAATAATGCAACGCCTAGCAAAAATTTTCTAATAAATTCACTCATAGACTGCCTCACTTTTTAGATGTCTTATATATAATATACTAAAAAAATATCTAATCTATCTACCACTTTATTATTCTTCTTCATAACATTACCGTTTATAATTAAGATTAAGTTTAAAGAGGGCAAAACCAGTTGCACACCTGAAAATGTATAGGAGAGCAGAAATGAACATTCAAAAATTAGTCCAAGTATTTGAATCCCATAAGGCACCAGCACTTTTTGAAAACGGTAAGACACAAGCCGATTTTTGGGATAATGAGCATATTTCTAATATGATGCTTAGGGCACACTTAAACCCCAACTTAGACGCGGCTAGTAGAAAGCCTGAAATTATTGACGCAACCTGTCGTTGGCTTCAGAATACCCTTAATTATCGGCCGGGAGATAGGCTTCTAGATTTGGGCTGTGGACCGGGTTTATATACGACAAGATTTCAAGAACAAGGCTTAAATGTTACCGGAATCGATTATTCAAAGCGTTCAATAAACTATGCCAAAGAACAGGCGTCAAAGCATCATCAAGCAATTGAATACCTCTATATGAACTACTTGGAAATGGATTATCATGGAGCCTTTGATCTGATAACTTTAATCTACTGTGATTTTGGCGTCTTGTCAGAGACGGGTAGAAGCCAGCTGTTAAGTAAAATTCACCGTGGGCTAAAGCCTGGGGGACACTTTGCCTTCGATGTCTGGTCGCCTGGAAATAATGAACTGACATCGGTATATAAGAATTGGTTTATCCATGAGAAACAAGGGTTTTGGAAACCGACGCCCCATTTAGAACTGGTAAATAAGCAATTTTATGAAACAGACTTGGTTTCCTTGAAACAACATTTGATTGTGGAAGAAGATACGGTGGTCAGTGTTTATAATTTATGGGCGCAGTGCTATACGGTCGAATCTATTTCAGCCCTACTCAGGGAGCATGGGTTTGAAGTCGTCAGCATTACGAGTGATTTGACGGGAGCAACATATGAGACAAGCTCTAAGCTAATTGGTATTGTTGCTAAGAAAAGCGTATAGAATCAGGGGTAAAGAGTAGTTCAGTAATAGACAAAACACAAATTCAATAGCATGCTATTGACATAATCCTTATATTTATATATATTATATTTAAACTAAGTAGAAGGAGGTTGCTGTTTGTGGATGGTTTAGAACCGTGCGGACTACTTATAAAAAGAATTCATGATAAGTTAGAAAAAAATGCGAACAATGAACTCCGTACAGATGGTTTAACATTGGCACAGTTGCAGATGTTAATCACTTTGAATAATCATGAAAATGGTACTGCCTATTTCAAGAGCTAGAAACAGATTTTCAAATTGCGCAATCAACAACCGTAGGGATTGTGAAACGCTTAGAACTTAAGGGACTTGTTGAAGGATACACGGATTCTAATGATAAACGAATGAAGTTAGTTAAAATTACGCCAGCAGGAAAAGCAGTTTGTCATAAAGCACAATATAATATTAATGAAACTGAACAACGACTTTTAAGTGGTCTTTCAAAACTTGAATGTGAACAGTTGCAAGTTTTGCTACAAAAGGTACATAAGACTTTTAGATAATGCCCGTTATAATGCGGGCATTTAACAAACCCTTATCAATAGCATGCTATTGATAAGGGTCACCTACTGGAGGGTAATATGGAAAAAGAAAATAGTTTGAGTGTGTTTGATTCAATGCCTGTAAAAAAGGCAGTAATAAAAAATGCAATTCCTGCTATTATAGCGATGCTGATGGTTTTGGTTTACAATTTAGCCGATACTTTTTTCATCGGGCTGACACACAATGATTTACAGGTGGCGGCAGTATCCTTAGCAACACCTGTCTTTTTAATTTTTATGGCGTTGGGAACTATTTTTGGTATTGGTGGTACTTCTGTTATTTCACGTGCTATGGGAGAAGGTGAAATTGATTATGCAAAAAAGGTATCTGCATTTTGTATGTGGTCTTGCGTAGTCCTTGGCATAAGCGTTTCGGCACTGTTCTATGTTTTCATGGATGATATTCTGGTACTGGTTGGAGCAAGCGCAGATACTTGGGATTTTACTAAAGGCTATTTGAATATTGTAATTCTCTGTGGGCCCTTTGTTTTAATCTCAAATTGCTATTCTAATATAATTCGTGCAGAGGGTAAGCCCGCAAAAGCCATGGTGGGAATGCTAATTGGCAATCTACTGAACATAATTTTAGATCCCATCATGATATTGGGTTTTGGCTGGAATATTAACGGTGCCGCCATTGCAACCGTAATTGGCAATGTAGTCGGCGCTATATACTATTTATTTTATTACATGAGTGGGAAATCCGAATTGAGTATTCATATCAAAGATTTTTCCGTAAAAGACAAGGTGTGTACCAGTGTACTTTCAATAGGGATTCCCGCTTCACTAGGTGTTTTATTGATGAGTGTTTCTCAAATTGTTATGAACAGCCTCATGTCAGGTTATGGCGATATGGCTATTGCAGCGGCAGGGGTCGCTATGAAGGTTACAATGATTATTGGCATGGTTTCAATGGGACTAGGACAAGGCGTACAGCCGCTACTTGGCTATTGTGTGGGGTCAAAAAACTGGAAGCGCTTTAAAGAGATTTTACATTTTTCAATTCTATTTTCATTTATACTGGGTACAATATTGACCGTCATATGCTATTTCTTTGCAAATAATATTGTTAGCGTATTTTTGACACAAGAAGATGCCTTTAATTATGGTATTCAGTTTACTAGAATCTTGCTTTCAACCGCATTTCTATTTGGCATTTTCTATTGCCTAATTAATGCACTACAAGCTATGGGGGCGGCTATACCATCATTGGTTGTCAATATTTGCAGACAAGGTTTGATTTATATTCCTGTTTTGTTTATCTTAAAAGGATTAATTGGTGTCCAAGGCCTTATATGGGCGCAACCCGTTGCAGATGTCTTATCCCTTACTCTAGTAGTTGTATTTTACGTATATTCAATGCGTCGTTTAACAACGCCAATCAACGAAGGACTGACTCAAATCATTAGTGAAATCTCTAAAGGATAATTGTTTATTGTACGCCGTTTTCCAAATGTAATTTTGCCATCTCCAAAAAGGCTTCTAAGATGGGGGAAATCCATTTGTCTTTATAGCAAACCACTTGAGTAAACAGCTCAAAGGGGGCTTCGTCCCATTGTCTTTCCATTAAAGTATTTTGTACCAAATCTGGAATAACGGCGACTTTGGGTAAGATGGTAATGCCTAGGCCGCTCATGGTCATTTGCCGAATGGCCTGAGTACTGCCTATTTCCATAATGGAACGGGGTGTCATGTGAAGCTTATGAAGACGATCTAAGACCATTTTTCGATAACTGCAACCATCTTCTGACAGAATTAAGGGATAATCTGCAAGGTTTTTCTCTGAAAAATGTTCCAATTGATGAATGGGATGCTCAGGCGCAGCGAGAATTGCCAGTGGTTCTGAAACGGAAGTGACCACATGAAGGCCAGGATGGTCAATTTTAAGATCCAGATAGAAAGCCACATCTATTTTATTTTCTTGGAGCAGGGCGAGAAACTGGTTGGAATCTGCTATTTTAATCACCAGCTCCACTTCGGGGTGAGCTTCTCTGAAACTTTTGAAAAGACCTGAAAGTCTAGAAGAAGCAAGGGATTCCAACGTTCCGATGCGAATGATTTTTTTCGAGGTGCCGAGGGCGGTCATGGCAATTTTGGAATCTTCGCAGAGTTGAATGATTTGTTTGGCATAAATTAAAAAGGCTTCACCTTCGGCGGTTAAATAAATGTTCTTTTTAAACCGTTCAAATAGCTTAACCCCAAGTTCTTGCTCTAAAAGCTGAATTTGTGAAGTAATGGAAGGCTGTGTATATCCTAGTTTCTCAGCCGTTTGTGTAAAGCTATTTAAATCGGCCAAGGTTACAAAAGTATTGATTTGACGCAGTTCCATAAACAGCCTCCCTATGTATTAATTCAATTTATGATCCTATCATTTCTGTTGATTTTAATTGTGTCATCGATCCTGTTATCATTTAGCTATATTATAACAGGAGGTACTTCTTATGCAAGGAACAGTAAAATGGTTAGGAAAAGGCGCTCATTTCGAAGGGATCACTTCGGAGGGTTTGTCTTTTGAGTTAGCAGGACCGCCACAACTTAACAATGGTGTTCAATTAGCACCGAAACCCATAGATATACTCATGCATGCGGCGGCAGCTTGTACCAGTGTGGATATTGTGACCATGCTCAAAGAACGAGGGGTTGAACTGACTTCTTATGAAGTAAAAGTAGAAGCAGAGCGTGGGGAAGTGGCACCTAAACCCATTGAGAAAATGAACCTTCATTATGTGATCAAAGGAAGTGGACTGAGTGAAGCGTTGGTAAGTGAAGTCATTGATATTGCTTTCAAAGTGGAAAGTGGTGTAGTGAATACGTTTAAATCAGACGTGACTTGGTCTTTTGAGTTATAAAGGACAAAAGTATCTGGGCGTTATTTTAGGCGCTAAGTAAAAATGTTGGGGTGGAGATTCAATGAATCTCCACCCCAACATTTATTTTGGAACTTTTTATTAAAATAGATACTAATTATAAGTTTCTTGCAACCTCATATGCATCCCAAATGGCATACATAATATTTTTAACTCGGTTGGCATCGCCAATGACTCTTAAATCATTCGCTTCAAATTTAAGTGCTTTAGCCAAGGCGTTTTCGGAGTTGTAACCAATGGCAACAATCAGAGAATCTGCTTGCAATATTTCTTCTGAGCCATCTTTGTTTAATAAGACAAAGCCATCGGCACTGGCTTTCGTTATACAGGAGCCACATTTTACATCAATGCCTTTGAAGGGAACAAGTGCATGGAGCATGTCGTGATTGGCATGGCAAAGAGGGCCGCCAACGGAAAGAATATCATCCTGCATTTCGACGATGGTAACGTCGATGCCTTTTTCTCTTAACCAAAGGCCTGTTTCACAACCCACAAGGCCACCGCCAATGATGATCGTTGAATTTCCGGCTTCTTTTTTGCCGAGTAAAATGTCTTCGGCACTATAAACTTTATCGGTTCCTTCAACGGTTAATTTTTTAGGAATAGAACCTGTTGCAGCAATGACAGTGTCTGCAGCAATTGATTTCACTAAGTCTGTCGTAGCTGTGGTATTGTAACGGATATCAACTTTCAAATTGTTAAGCTCATTGACATACCAGTTAACGAGTGCGTGATCGTCTTCCTTAAAATCAGGTGTGCCACCTGGCAGTAAGTTACCGCCTAATTGAGTATTTTTCTCAAGTAATATGACCTCATGACCACGAATAGCAGCAACTCTTGCAGCTTCACAACCTGCAACGCCACCACCAATAACTAAAACTTTCTTAGTTTGGGTAGCTGTACCAATACCGTATTCAGCTTCTCGAGTACAGGCAGGGTTAACTGCACAAGAGACATTTGCAAATGTTTGTAAACGACCCATACAGCCCTCTTGGCAAGAAAGGCAAGGTCTGACGCTTTCAAAATTGTCAGCGAGAATTTTATTTGGAATTTCAGGGTCAGCAAGAAGGGGACGACCTAGACCGATCATATCCGTTTTTCCTTCTAATATAGCTCTAGAAGCGAGTTCAGGGTCTTCCATTCTGCCAGCGCTGATAATGGGAACATCCACTGTATTTTTTAAAATTTCATTGTAAGGCAAATATAAACCTTTTTCCATGTACATTGGTGGATGGGCCCAATACCATGAATCATATGAGCCGACATCGGCATTGAGTGCATCGTATCCAGCGGCTACAAGTATTTTAGCAGCTTCTATTCCTTCAGGAATATCTCTGCCTTTTTCTTCAAATTCTTCACCAGGAAGCCCCCCTTTGCACCAATCTTTGATAAAGCTCTTAATGCTGTATCTAAGAGATACGGGATAATCCTGACCACAGACTTTTTTAATCTCCTGAACAATTTCACAGGCAAAGCGAAGTCTATTTTCCAGTGACCCGCCATATTCATCTGTTCGTTGGTTGAAAAATGAAATAGCAAACTGATCCAACAAATAACCTTCATGAACGGCATGGATTTCCACGCCATCAAAGCCACCTTTTTTAGCAATGACAGCAGATTCGACAAACTTTTTAACATAAGTTTTCACTTCTTCGTTTGTCAGTTCTCTGCAAGTCACGCCTTCCAAGTAACGGTGAGGGATTGGAGACGGACCAACAGCCGTCTTCCCAACAATTGAAGGAATGCTGACTCGACCAAAACCTGAAGAAAGCTGTAGGAATGTTTTAGCCCCATAAGCATGAATACGTTCATTCATTTCATTTGAAGTTGTAATGAAATTTAAAGGATTAAGGGTTGGACAAGGCATAGAAGGTAGTGCGCATTTTTCAATATCATTTTCGACCATTGTCACGCCAGTCATGATTAGACCTGCACCACCTTTGGCGCGCTCAACATAAAAATCAATGCCTCGTTTGTTAAAAGTACCGTCTGCATTAACCATGCCGCCTGGTCCCATTGGTGCCAGTACAAACCTATTTTTGATCTCAAGGCTGCCAATTTTGATAGGATCAAAAAGAATTTTGTAATTATCCTTCATAGTGGTTTTCATCCTTTCTTATAGATAAAGTTGTTTTATAAATCATGACTTCATGGTAGCACATGAAGGAACTTTATCTGCAAGAGGAATGTTAAACTTTTATCGGAATCCATAATTCTACGTATATTTTCAAATGGCTCTGTTCGCCAACTTCAACCAACAAGAACTTGCCCCATGCACCCTGCCCAATATCCAGATGTTTATTTTTTCCATATGTTAGGGCGTTATCAAAAATCTTTTGAGGTTGCATCATAAACGTTTCATCTACGACGGCTATGGTATGAAGGCAAGAAGTTCCTGGCAAGGTTTTCATTTGTAAACCAGTAGGCAGATTTAAGTCTTTTTTAACATCAGGGGAAACCATATAGCCAAAATCGCTCATAGCTAAGGATTCATGAAGTACTGCTAGCTGAACCTGAGGCATTGACTTAATCCATTTTTGCAAAAGTTGTTGAGAATGGCGATTTTTAGAAAGCCAACCACATTCATTGTCACAAATAATGACACGACTGGGAGACTGGGCCAGTTCATAGTGATTGAGTAAAGTGTCAATATTTCTAATACTGCTCAAATGTTCTTCAATAGAGTTGGCAAGGTTTGTATAGAATTTTGCCTTTTCAAGAGCCTCTTCTTTACAAATTTCTTCCCGTTTTTGTATCAGATGGCGGTCGTTTTCGCCGCCACTAAACTGTTCGACAATGGTTCGCATTGGAATTTCCATAGAGCGATATTTTTCATAAGAAAGCAACCTAAAAACATCAATAATGTCATAGAGCCTATGTCCGCTGTCATCTTTTTGGACGGCAATTAGTTTTTCTTTTTCAAAATAGCGGATAGCACTTGTAGAACAGCCAATCAATTCGGCTAAGTCTGTAATTTTATATTTCATAATCTCTCCACATTGCATAAAGCAACTTTAGGTATACAGGGACAATGATGAATAGTGGCATTATTGTATCATATTAGGGATTTCAGAGAAACTTTGTGTATTTAAAATTTGGAACAATTTGAAAATCTAACCGTTTGTATAAAAATTGTGGGGGTATATCATCCAAGAGGTTGATACATACAAAATAGATAAGCGCCAAGTTGAATTGACCAGACGGTAGTAGAAAACAATATCTAAAATACAAATTGATGTGTACCTAAGGAGGATTAGAAATGAGTATGTTTTGTTATCAATGTCAAGAGACAGCCAAAAACACGGGATGTACAGTAAAGGGTGTTTGTGGAAAAAATGAAGATGTGGCTAAATTGCAAGATCTCCTAATTTATACTTGTAAAGGTGTTGCAGAAATTGTAATTAAGAGTAGGGTAGATGTGGGTACGATTAGCGAGATTAATCACCAAGTTTTGAAGAGTCTTTTTATGACCATTACAAATGCCAATTTTGATGAACTTGCGATTGAAAAACAAATTGATAAGATGATTGGCCTCAGAGAAGAGCTAAGAGCTAAGTCGCAGGGTAGTCAATTAAGTGAAGCGGCTACATTTTGTGTAAGTGATCGGACTTCAAAAATAGAAAAAGCTACAAAAGTAGGTGTGTTAGCTACAGAAAATGAAGATGTTCGATCACTAAGAGAGTTAATTATATATGGTTTAAAAGGAATGGCAGCGTATACCCATCATGCACTTAATATTGGAAAAGAAAATATGGATATTTACAGTTTTGTATATGAAGCCCTTGCATCAACGCTAGATGCTTCACTTACTGTAGATCAACTTGTAGCGTTAACCCTAAAAACAGGACAATTTGGTGTGGCTGCGATGGCCCTTCTTGATGAAGCCAATACTTCTAAGTATGGTAATCCTGAAATAACAAATGTAAATATAGGTGTTAGAAAAAATCCAGCTATTTTGATTTCAGGTCATGATTTGACGGATTTAGAGCAACTACTAGAGCAAACAAAAAGTACAGGTGTTGATGTTTATACTCATAGTGAAATGTTGCCTGCACATTATTATCCATTCTTTAAGAAATATGATAATTTTGCAGGCAATTATGGCGGATCATGGTGGCGTCAAGTAGACGAGTTTGGGACATTTAATGGACCGATTCTCTTTACAACCAATTGTATTGTACCACCGAGAAAAGATGAAATTAAAGAACGTATTTTTACTTCTGGTGCTTCTGGTTTTCCAGGCTGTATTCATATCGAAGCAGATCGCAACGGCAAAAAAGATTTTTCATCAATCATAAAGTTGGCGAAGACTTTGCCTGCACCTACTGAAATTGAAACAGGTACTATCGTTGGTGGGTTTGCCCATGAACAAGTATTTGCACTTGCAGATAAAGTTGTCGATGCGGTTAAATCGGGTGCCATTAAGAAATTCTTTGTCATGGCTGGCTGTGATGGGCGAATGAAATCAAGAGAGTATTATACAGAATTTGCAGAAAAACTGCCAAAAGATACTGTAATTCTTACAGCAGGATGTGCAAAGTTTAGATACAATAAATTACCGCTAGGTGATATTGGAGGCATACCAAGAGTACTTGATGCGGGTCAGTGTAACGACTCTTACTCCTTAGCAATAATTGCTTTAAAACTTAAAGAAATTTTCGGCGTTGAGAGTATAAACGAGTTGCCTATAGCATACAATATTGCATGGTATGAACAGAAGGCTGTAATTGTTCTCCTGGCATTGTTATATCTCGGTGTTAAGAATATTCATCTGGGCCCAACACTACCTGGATTTTTATCGCCAAATGTTGTCAATGTATTAGTTAATAATTTTGGTATTGCAGGCATTGGTACGGTAGAGGATGATATTAATTTGTTCATGTCATAAATTTAAGGAAACAACCTCAATTCAGCAGCCTCAATTTTTGAGGCTGCTTTTTAAAACGAAAAATTCGTAACATATGATACCGACTTTTAGGTGATTTAAGTATAATGTGAAATTATTAGTTTATTGAAAATGGTGGAGGATAAAAATGGCACATTTAATGAATAGAATGACCTTTAACAAGTGGATCGATTCTCTTTGGCGTGAAGGAGAGGTTTTCGGACCAGTCTTACAGGAACAAAAGGGTTCATTTTCTAATACCAATCTGATAACTTATGGCCCTGTGAAATCCTTTGATGATTTGGTAGTTGCTTCGAAAACCTATTTGTCACCAAAACAATATGTTTTTCCGATAAGAGAAACGTTGTTTCGCTTTGAAGACGAATTATTTAAGGAACCTGAACTTGAAACGAAACCAATCTATGTTTTTTTAAGAGCCTGTGATATAAACGGAATCGATAGATTGGACACGATGTTTTTAAAAAATGGAACGATAGCAGACCCTTATTATTTGAGAAGACGCGAGCGTATGGTTTTTATAATGATGGAATGCCCAGAAAAGGGATTTGACTCTTGTTTTTGCGTGTCTATGGAAAGTAATACGACGGATGCTTGGCATTATTCATTTTTATGTGAAGGTGATACCCTATCTATTTTAGAGAACCCATCACATGAAGAAAAACCATGCCAGCCAGCGGGTGTGGTTTTTGCTACAAATGTTTTAAAAGAAATTTCTCAAGAAACTGATTTGAGAGAAGTCCCAACATTTGTGAAGGAAAATAAAATTGCTGTGGACGTACCACCGTTAGGAAGTATTGATAAATCCATGTTTGACCATGATTTGTGGCAAGAATATACCGAACGCTGCATTGCCTGTGGCAGATGTAATACTTCGTGCGTTACTTGCAGTTGTTTTACGATGCAAGATGTTAAGCTGGGCGAAGTTTTTGGAGAGAGACGAAGAAGATGGGCAAGTTGTCATGTTAAAGCGTATTCAGATATGGCAGGTGGGCATAGTTTTAGAAAGAAAAATGGCGAGCGTATGAGATTTAAAACGTTGCATAAAATAGATGATTTCAACAAGCGGTTTGGTAAGCATATGTGTGTTGGATGTGGTCGTTGTGATGATGTTTGTCCTGAGTATATTTCATTCTCAAAAGCCATTAATAAGTTGAGTAATATTATTAAAGAGAATGGGGGTAACGACAATGAAAAATAATCCTTATGCTTATGAAGCTACTGAAATACTCAATTTTTATGATGAAACGGCTATTGATAGAACCTATGAATTGAAGTGGGAAAAACCTGTGACAATAGGACAGTTTTTTGAAGTGTCAGTACCTGGAGTGGGTGAAGCGCCTATCTCTATTTCAGAGCATAAAGACGGTATATTGTACATGACCATTCGTAGAGTGGGTCGAGTAACAGATGTGATTTTTGATAAAACCATTGGGCAGCATTTACATGTGAGAGGACCTTATGGCAATGGTTTCGAAACATCAAGGTTTGAATCATCTCCAGTATCGGTTATTGCAGGTGGGACAGGACTTGCACCTGTGAGGGGATTGATTGAGCGATTGTCTCTTATTGCTCCAGATTCTTTAGAACTTTTGGTAGGGTTTAAAAGTCCAGAGGACATGCTTTTTAAAGATACGCTCAAAGAGTGGGAAAAACGTTTTAATTTGATGATCACAGTGGATCAAGAGTGCGAGGGCTACACAGGCAGAACAGGCTTGGTAACAAAATTTATTAGTGATCTGGGCGTAAGCCAACCGAATCGACAATTTATCGTGGTGGGGCCACCAATCATGATGAAGTTTGTGACCCTTGAACTTTTAAAAGCAGGTGTCATGGAAGAAAATATTACGATGTCATTTGAGCGGAATATGAGCTGTGGTATTGGAAAATGCGGTCACTGTAAAATTGATGAAACCTATGTCTGCCTTGAAGGACCAGTATTTGGTTATCCGAAGGCAAAACACTTGATTGACTAATGGTTTGATATTCACTATATAAAGAGGGAGGTAGGCATGTCCTACGCTAGAAAAATCGTTCAAAGAAATGCATTTAGAATCACGAAAAATAGAAATATTACATGCTTGCGAATTCGTGTTCCAGGTGGACACCTTGAAACTAGCTATTTTGATATTATCAAACGTATTGCCGACGAGTATGGAAATGGTTCAGTTCATATCACCACGCGTCAAGGCTTTGAAATTCCAGATATACCAATGTCAAAAATGGCTGAAATCAATGAGCAATTGATTCCATTGCTAGACATGATCAATCCGAACTTTGAAGTGACAAAAGCAGGATACCCAGCGGCAGGAACAAGAAATATATCGGCATGTATCGGAAATAGAGTTTGTCCATATGCTAATGACGATACTACTGCAAGGGCAGCAGACATTGAGTCGGCCATATATCCCCATGATTTTCATTTTAAAGTAGCTGTTACAGGATGTCCTAACGACTGTATTAAAGCACATATGCAGGATTTTGGCATCATTTGTACGGTTGAACCCGTTTATGAAGCTTCAAAATGTATCAGTTGCAGTGCTTGTGTGGACAACTGTAAAAAGAAAGTTACTGGGGCATTAGAGATGAAAGATTTTGATATTGTTAGAAATCACGACTTGTGTATTGGTTGTGGTGAATGTATTCTTAAATGTCCTACGGGTGCATGGACAAGAAATGAAAAACATTTCTATAGCATGGTTATAATGGGCAGAACTGGTAAAAAGAATCCTCGTATTGCGATGCCATTTGTCAAATGGGCTACTTTTGAAGTAATTACTGAGATCATTAAAAACACTTATAGATTTGTAGATAATTACATTGATAGAACATTGCCAAAAGAGCACATCGGATACATTGTCGATAGACAAGGCTACAATGTTTTTAAAGAAGAGGTTTTTAAAGATGTTGTATTGAACCCTGAAATTGAAATAGCTAATCACATTGAATGGGGTGGTTATTGGTATAACAGTGCTGAATCTTTTAAAACAAATAAAATTGGAGAGTGATGACATTGGCAGAAATATTTATGTACGAAGATATACTCAATACGCTTATTGAGCTTGAAACACGTGGTGCAGCTGTATATTCAAAAATGGCAACGGTGGCTGACTCATTGGAAGTACAAAAATTGATGATGTTTTTGTCAGAACAGGAGCACCAGCATCAAATGTTCTATGAAAGCTTAAAAAATCAAATCACGCCTCGCGAATCCACGTCTGATGAATATAATGCATATATTGAAGCGTTACTTGATCAAACATATAGTTTGCTTTTAGATGCTGAAGAAGAAGGCTTACCTTATGGTTTAGCCATTAAAAAGGCCAAATCCATTGAAATGGCAACATTGGTTCTTTTGAATGAATTTAAAAAGATGGTAGCAAATTCAATGGAACCTAAAATTGAAATTCTTATGAATGAAGAAAGACGACATTTGCAACTGCTGTATTCACTTGAGAAAAAAAACAGCTATTAATTCACTTGAAGATCTATATAAATAGGGGTGTGTAAAATGTATGAAGAACTTACTCAAGCAATTGCTAATTTGGCCGTAGCTAAAGAAAAGTTATTAAAAAAAGGAGTGGCAAAGTATTTAGTGTTATCCCTCTTTGCGGGTCTCTATGTGGGACTTGGTATTATTCTAATTTTCACCATTGGTGGTGTTGTGGGGGATTCTCCTTATAAAAAAGTGATTATGGGTGCCAGCTTTGGTATTGCACTCAGTTTAGTCCTCATGGCTGGATCTGAGTTGTTTACAGGCAATAATATGATTATGACTGTGGGGTCACTTGAAAAGAAAGTATCTTGGTTGACCACTTTGAAAATTTGGGTATATTCCTATATTGGGAACTTGATGGGTAGCCTTTTGGCTGCGTGGTTATTTTTCATGGCGGGATTAGGTAAAGGCCCTGTTGCAGAATTTATTTTAAAGACTGCAGAAGCTAAAATGAATGCGCCATTTATAGACTTGTTCTTTAAAGGGATTTTATGTAATATTTTAGTCTGTTTGGCAGTATTAACTTTCATAAAACTTAAGGAAGAAACTGCAAAATTGATCATGATATTCTGGTGTCTCTTTGCATTTATCACTTCAGGATTTGAACACAGTGTTGCAAATATGACACTACTTTCAATAGGGCTGTTAATACCACATCCAGAAGCGGTCAATTTAGCGGGGTTCATAAATAATTTGATTCCTGTAACCCTTGGGAATATAGTTGGTGGTGCTGTGGTTATTGGCGTTGGTTATTGGTTTGTGGGAAATGGGAAGGATAAATAGGTTATCTATATACAATTATAAATCAAAATGAAGAATGACTAAAATATAAAATAAGTTTTGTTAAAACTACCTAGTGAAATTACACTGCTTGAGGTCTATAAAGCAGTATCTATCACAGAAGCGATGGAAACTGTATTAAAGGCTGTTACAATTGAGATGCTCATTGAGAAAAAACCACAAGCTTAAGATTTTGAATATTAGTAAGCTTGTGGTTTTCTGACTATATATGTAACTGAAATTTATGCCAGCCATGTGCGAGAGAACGAGTCAATGGCAAAAAGCTATGGCATTTCCAGTGTGCCCCATGAACAATATAAGTATGAATGGGAACCGACCTACCTTTGTTCCTTTTCTTTGCATAACTTAATAAACGCCTTCACTTCCAAAATTATAAAATTGCCTTACTAACCGTTCAATTTCAAAAATCTTACCATTTTCATTTTTATTGGTTAAGACGATAAGGGTTTTTTGTTGTCCAGGGATTCTTAAATATAAGGTCGTAAACCCTTGTGTGCCACCTGTATGGAGTTGTTCTAGTTCATTGTTAGCATTTTTCCTAAAGAACCACCCCGAACTATAATTATCAAATTTTGAATTTATATATAGCGGTGGCGTATAAGCTTCTGTTAAGGATGCCTTACTGACTAATTTTTCACCATAAAGGCCTTGATCCCATTTGTAAAGATCTTCTAGGGATGAATAGACACCACCATCGCCAAGGACAGCACTAGAATAACTTTGATCTTTTGTTATGAAAGCGGTGTCGCCACTATCTGCACCATAGGCCCTGTTTGGAATCGTAAGATTAAGCTCTTTGTCAAAAGCTACCGTATCATTCATTTCAAGGGGTACAAAAATATTTTCTTTCATAAAATCAGATAATTTCGTTCCAGATATTTTTTCGACAATACGACCTAAGAGGGTATAGCCTGTATCTGAATATTTAAAAGACGAGCCGGATTCAAAATAGGTGTCGTCCATTTTTTTTATGATCTCATAAACGTCTTTGTCTAAAAGTTGATGAGTTACATCGAATTTTCTGTTTAAAAGATCTGTGTAATCATAATAGTCTTTTAACCCTGAGCGATGGGTCAATAAATGGCGGATGGTAATATTTTTTCCATAGGCAGGAAAATCATCGAAAATATCAGAGACCTTGGTATCATAGTCTAGTAGGCCTCTGTCATGAAGGATAATAATACTCATCGCTGTAAACATCTTGGTTAATGAAGCCAATCTATAATTGGTTTTTGGCGTAGCTTTTTCCAACGTTTCTACATCGGAATACCCAAAAGATTTTTTATAAACAATTTTACCATGATCAATAATGAGAACGGAAGTCGAAGGTGAATTGGAGCCTACCGTCATTTTTTCAAGTGCCTGATCCAATTTTTCTTCTGAAGTTTGATGCGTTCTTCCTAATAAAAAAAATAATAATGCGCATCCAATGAATAAAGATCCAATTATTTTTTTTGACATAGATCCCCCAAGTTTAATTGATATAGTATTTTTTTTCATGTTTTTTCTATTTATTTTTTAATAGAATTCCTTTTTATCATTGATATTAACATGTTTCTATTATAACCTAAATTTTAGTCATTTAGATCAGGAGGTACAATAATGTATATTTTAATCGTTGAAGATGATTTAGACATGCAAAAAATATTAAAACTTTATCTTCAGAAGGATGGATATCAAGTTCACGTTGTGCCGAATGGGCAAGAAGCCATTGATTTTTTGGCAGAGCAACCAGTAGATCTTGTTCTATTGGATTGGATGATGCCAATTCAGGATGGTATCCAAACTTGTCGAGTAATTCGACAGTTGCAAATTCCTGCAAAAATACTTATGTTGACTGCTAAGGGGCAGACCCAAGACGAAATTACAGGACTGACTTGCGGGGCCGACGACTATTTACGAAAACCCTTTGATATTCAAGTGTTGTTACTGCGAATTCGAAAGCTATGCAAAACCGAACTGATTCTAAGGGTTCAGGACATTTCGTTAAATCTGGAAACTCTAGTAGTCACTAAAGAAAATGAAAGACTCACGCTGACAAAAACAGAATTTGAGTTGCTCAAATGTTTTTTATCTAATCCACGTCAGGTCTTATCTAGAGAATATCTTTTGGATCGCATCTGGGGGATGGACTTTGAAGGCGATATCCGTACCGTAGATACAAATATTCGGCGACTGCGAAAGAAAATTGGAGAGGACATGATCCAAACCCGTGTTGGATTGGGTTATGTGATGGGGGAATCCAAATGAAGCAGACACCAGGGCAAAAAACACGGTTATCTCGCAAATTTATTTTGGGAATTACTCTGATTTTATGCGTAACTTTTGGCGTATCTCTCTTTGTCAATAAATACGTTGCTGAACGCTATTATTTATACCAACAGAGAGAAACCCTTCGGCAAATTGGAGACCAGTTAAAACAAAGTCTGGAGCAAGGAAACAAACCAGAAGACGTGATTCAAGTATTGGAGCAGGAAGAGAAAATTATAGCTGTTCATTCCAACAATATAAATGACCCAGAAACGCTCAGCAATGAGATCCGTAATAAATTTCGATTAAAAGGACTGGGATTTCAGAAATTTTGGTTATGGGAGGAAGACTATCATACGGCCACTCAAAAAGGATTTCAGTTCCGCATCTATCAGCAGGAGAAGCTGAATTACAGCATTTTGGTGGAATATATACCTATAGAATCTAACCTATATGCCATTGCGGCGATTATACCTAATGCCACAGAATTTATATCTATGATCAACCAATTCGAAATTGCATTTTTCTCCATTGCTTTACTTTTGGCGATTGCACTCATCTATATTTTGGTTCGGCACATCACACGACCCTTACATGCAATCGAAGTGTTTTCCAAAAAAATAGCAAGACAGGAATATGACAGACTCATCATCCACACAGGAGATGAGCTAGAATTAGTGGCAGACAGCATGAACCAAATGAGCCAAGAGATTCAGCAATATCAGGCAGTGTTAATCGATAAAAATCGTCAGATGGAGCAACTGTTGGATAATGTTGCCCATGATTTGAAAACGCCAATCTCTTTGGTCAACATGTATGCCTCTGGGATGCGGGACGGACTAGATGACGGTACATTTTTAGATACTATTTTAAGGCAAAATGAAAAAATGACGGATTTGGTGGAACGATTGCTCCATTTGTCTGGAATTGCTCAGAAAGAATATACCGTGTCAGACGTGTCATTAGATCAACTGCTCAATCAACAGATTAACGAACAACGTATTTTACTTCGGGATAGACCGTTAAAGTTTTTAATACAGATAGAGTCCAATATCCAGTACAAGGGAAATCAAGAACTGGTATCGGAGCTATTTTCTAACCTACTGTCCAATGCTGTCAAATACGCTTCTGGCGGGGTGATTGAAGTCCGTCTTGAGAAGAACGAAGAAGGCTATCGGGTTACAATTTCCAATGAAACGCAGAATAGTCAGCTGGACCTAGAACGTATTTGGGAACCCTTTTATGTAGGAGAGCCTTCACGCAATTCAGCGCTTACGGGCACAGGGCTGGGGCTTTCACTGGTTCGAAAAATTGCAGAGCAGATGGGATGCTCGGTTCGGTGCAGTCGGATAAGCAATAGAATAGAATTTGAAGTTATTTTTTTAAGATAGTGGATTTTGACAAACGGTTGTCACAAGCATCCTATATACTCTTTGAAGATCACACGAAAGGAGTAATAGTGAAAATTATGAATAAAAATTGCTTGAAACAAACGACCCTGTATGCGAGAGGACTTTCGCTGCTATTGTCTGCAGTAGTGGCCACGACGGGCTGTTCTGCCGAGGCAGTTGTAGACTCGGTATCTACTAAAAACACTTCATCTTTTAAAGTAGAACAATCAAAAATTAAGGGGTTACCCACCAGCTATAAGGTTGATCCAGAGAACTTTGCCCTTTCATTGGGCATTGAGAAAGATACGGTAAAGGTATCTGGTGGTGGCGAAAAAAGAACTGTAAAAAATTACAAAGAATCAAATAATGAGACCAGTTGGAAGTATCCAGACGCAAAGGTATCGGTCAAAGTCAAGCCTGTAGAGGACTATTTAAACGTCAGCATCACTTCTGAGTCCGAGACTGATAATACTTTCACATGGCCTCAGATTGGAGCCGAACAGTATTATCTTCCATTGGGAGAGGGAAAACGAATCCCTGCCAAGGATACCACTTGGAAGGCTTATTTGAGCGGGGAGGAAGTCGAAGTGATGGAACAGCTTTCCATGCCATTTTGGGCAACTTCGTCGGGTAAATATGCAGTCCTATTTGTCATGGAAAATCCCTATAGAACACACCTAGATTTTTCTGCAAATCCCGATCTTTCATTTTCAGTTACTCAGTCATATCCCAAAATCGACAAAAATCGAACCAAGAGCTTCCGTATTTATATTACAGAAAACAATTCGGTCAACATAGCAAAACTGTATCGAAACTATGTGATTGAACAAGGAAATTTTGTAACGCTAGCGCAAAAGGCCGAAAAAAATCCTGAAATAAAAAAATTGTACGGAGCCCCCTTCATTTATTTGTGGGGAGATAAAGTGATTTCCGCTGAGGATGTTAAATGGCAGGCATTTAGAAAGCTGATTGGCTCACCAATCATGGAATATTTGTTGTCTTTTTCAAATAGGGTAGAAAATGGCGCAGAATTTGCGACAACGGTGAAAAAGCTAAAAAAGCAGGACTATGTTGACGACTATCAACGGAATGTGATTTGTAACTACATTAGTGTTTTGCTTAGAAGAGATGATTTTTTCAATTCTAAGATCTTGTCCAAGCATAGTCCAATGCTGGATAATCTTTTAAAAAAAGGTTATAAAAATATGAGTGAATCGAAAAAAATTCAGACCAATAAGTATGCTTTAGCGGTAAATTTGCCGGATGTTTTTAATGCGCCATCAGATTGGATGAATGGAGATACCGTAAATTTGATTCGCCAACTGAAAGAATCGGGTATTAATCAAGCTTGGTTGGGTCTACATGAGTGGGAACAGGCATTTGCCAAGCCAGAATTGGTGAATACCGCTGTCGAACAGGGTTTCCTAATCGGAAGCTACGACTCCTATCACTCTATTCATGAACCTGGCAAAGCGCAATGGTCTACAGCTGATTTTGATGATACAAGTCTGTATGAGAAAGCTACCGTCACTAATATAAAAGGCGAGAAAATTAGGGGTTTTCAGAATGTGGGGCGAAAACTGAATCCTACCCTTGCCCTCCCTTCGGTAAAGAAACGGACGAAGACAATTATAGAAGAGAATCAGTTGCATTTTAACTCATGGTTTGTGGACTGCGATGGGACGGGTGAAATTTACGATGACTACACCCCTGAACATATTACAACCCAGCAGGAAGATTTGGCTGCCCGTTTAGAGCGGATGGCATATATTCGAGATACCTATGGATTGGTAGTGGGTTCTGAAGGCGGAAATGATTTTGCGGCTTCTACAATTGCCTTTGCTCATGGCATTGAGTTAAAAAGTTTTTCATGGATGGATGACGATATGAAGAGCAACAAAACCAGTGAATACTACGTTGGACGCTATTTTAATGCTAAGGGAGGCGTCGCTGAACATTTCTCCAAGCGAGTGCCCTTAAAAGATTACATCTATACCCTATTTGTTGATCCGAGATATGACATTCCCCTGTTTAAACTCGTCTACAATGAGTCGATGATTAGCGCATATCATTGGGAATGGCCGACCTTTAAAATTAAGGGAGCCACTCAGGACAGGATGCTACGAGAAGTGCTCTATAATGTACCGCCGCTATACCATTTGGACGGAGAACAGTGGGCAGAATACAAAGCCGATATCGTTAGTCATAACAAGGTTTGGGCTGAGTTTTCCAAGCAGGTTATTCAGAAAGAGATGACCGATTTTGCCGACTTGACAAAAGATGGTTCTGTACAAAGGACACAATACGGGAAAGATATCCAAGTGATTGCCAACTTTAGCGACATTTCATATCAATATAAAAATTGGCAGATTCCAAAGCATTCAGTACTCATAGATGTGAATGGAAACAGCCAAATTTACACGCCAAGGGTATCACCTAAGCATGAATAAAGCCTTTATATGAGAATTTTCTCAGATTCAGTTCATTGGTTTATCAGAGTATTGTTCTATTCTGATAACAAGAAGAATCCGTGAGTAGAAATTTTTACTGAAGGGACTGCAGAGGTGATCAAAAATGAAAATTCTATTATCCAATAGACAAAGGCTTAGTATACTGATACTCATATTCATTGTAGCGGTTGGTTTGATTTCTATAAATAATTTTGGCATGATGAATTTTTTAAGCAATCCAGATCAAATAAAAGTATATATTGGAAACAAAGGCATTCTTGGAATGCTGATTTTTATTTTACTCCAGATTGTTCAAATTGTGATTGCCATTATTCCAGGGGAGCCTATCCAATTAGCGGGTGGCTATATCTATGGCGGGTTTTTGGGTTTTGTATTATCTACAATCGGCATCATGATTGGCTCCGTGATGGCCTTTTTTCTGTCAAGAAAATTTGGTTTTCCATTGGTCTGCAAGTTAGTTAAAAAGGAAAAATTAATTGAATATAAGAGAAAGTTAGAAAGTAAAAAGGGAAGCACCTTATTATTTATACTTTGTTTCATACCAGGCGTTCCTAAAGATGTCCTTGTCTATGCGGTTGGTCTTACGCCTTTTAAGTTTAAGAAATTCTTAGGCATTTACTTTGTCGCCCGAATACCAACTATGTTAGTGGCAAGTTATATGGGCGCACAATTTGGACAACTTAAAATTGAACAACTACTCAACTTTGGAGGAATAATTATGTTTCTGGCATTGATTTTATATTTGCTTAGAAATAGACTGTCTTTAGTGGTAAATAGATTTTAATTTAGAAATTAGGGCAATTCCGTCCTAATTTTTTTTCGAATGAGGTGAAACCATTGAAAAGCAAAGATATTTTGATTGTTGAAGACGATGTGGCTATCACACGCGTACTGGAGTTAGAGCTCAAGCATGAAGGCTATACTTATGACACCGCTATGAATGGACGTGAAGGGCTAGAAGCCTTTAATAATGGACAATATGGCCTTATCTTGCTGGATCTGATGCTTCCTGAAATAAGCGGTATAGAAGTTTGTAGAAAAGTTCGAAAGTCCTCTAACGTGCCTATTATAATGTTGACGGCAAGGCGTGACGTGACGGACAAAGTTATTGGATTGGATCTTGGAGCCGATGACTATGTGACGAAACCCTTTGAAATGGAGGAGTTACTGGCACGTATTAGAGCAGGTTTGAGAAGAAGTAAGGCTGACAATAGAGAACAGCAGGTTTTAGAAAGTTCTGACTTAACTGTTAATCTTTTAACGAGAGAAGTTATAAAGCGAGGAAATCGAATAGAACTCACCAAAACGGAATATGATTTATTAGAATATTTACTAAAGAATAAAGGATTAGTACTCACTCGAGATCAGATTATTGAACATGTTTGGGGATACGATTTTGTCGGCGATAGCAATGTGCTAGATGTTTACATTCGATACCTTAGAAATAAAATTGATTATCCCTATGATAGTAAATTGATACGAACTGTGCGCGGGGTAGGGTATACCTTTAAGGAGTCCTGAAAATAATGATTAAGCTGATGCCAACAAAAATATCCCATAGATTAACAATGATTTACGCAGTCGTTTTCTTTGTAGGCTTGGCACTTGTGAATGTTGCCACGCTTTTAGGAATTGGCTATTACATGTATCAAACATCCGTCCAGCAGATTAATTTGGTGGATCATGTTATTGATGAAAATATTAGCACCTTGGAGGATATCCCTAGAATTGATTTGAAAAAGTTATCACAAATAGCAGACAATGTGGATGTGAGCCTCAGTTATAATAAACAAGTTATCTATAATACTGGAGAGGTTCAACCTGTTGAGAATACCAATAATATTGACCTTGGTAGAGTAATGCTTAATGAAGTCGGCGAGAATCCCGTCATGTATTTAGAGGATGTACTTATTTTAAAAGACGGTACTAAAGTAGAAGTTCAAGTCATAAAAAATATGGGCAGTGAAGAAAGTTATATCCATATACTTGCGGGCATTATGCTGTTTATAGATGGATTTGTATTTATTTTTGCTATTTTAGTAGGCGGGTTTATGAGTCGTAAGGCCTTAAGTCCCATTGACCATATTATCAGTCAAGCCAAAGAAATCAGCGCAAACGATTTATCGGCTAGAATTTATATTGATGGCCCAGAAGATGAGATAAAGCGACTTTCAGATACCTTTAACGACTTTATAGGCAGGATTGAGACCGCTTATGATAAGCAAAACCGCTTTACCCTAGATGCGTCACATGAGTTGGCAACCCCACTAACGGTTATTAAAGGTTATGTGGATGTGTTAGATCGGTGGGGCAAAAATGACCCTGAAGTACTTGAGGAGAGCTTAGCTTCAATTAAAGTTGAGATAGGCAACATGACAAGCTTATTGGATATGTTGTTGTTTTTATCCAAGGCAGATAATGAAATTTACAAAATAGATAGGACTGAAATTGAACTTGAAGAATTAATCAATGAAGTTATAAAAGAGAGTGCTTTTTTAGATAAGACCCACAACATTTTGTGTAGAGAGTACTCAAAGTTGGCGTTTACTGGAGATAGAAGATTGATAAAGCAAATGCTAAGGGCAATCATAGACAATAGCATTAAGTACTCAGGAGACGGAACGGAAATTTCTATTGAATACAAGAAAATGGGTCAATACACAGTCATTACAATCGCTGACGAGGGGGATTGGTATACCGAAAGAAGATATTCCGTTTCTATTTGATCGCTTTTACAGGGTGACAAAGCCAGAAGCAGGTCAATTGGCGGGACTGGACTGGGTCTTTCCTTGGTAAAATGGATTGTGGATATTCATGAAGGCAAGATTGAAGTTCAAAGTGAAGTGGGTAAAGGGACTCAAATCATTGTTAAGCTGTAGAAAATGAAATTTATAGATAACTATCCCGAACTAGTGAAAAAATATTATTGTGATTGCCCCTACAGTTGCAACATTTGCCTTTTAGTCTTCGGTGAGTTCAATTTGTATTTGACATGGAGTTAACTCCAAGAGGTAAAATGACTTAAGGTTATAAGACACAGAAAAAATGATATTGACTTTGGAAAAGTTTTAAGTTATTTGATTTTACCGAAATATTGGAGGGAAACTATGAGAAAGCTTGGTTTTGGCTGTATGAGATTGCCTATGAAAGAGGAAAATACAGCGGTTGATTATGATCAGTTCAATCAAATGATTGACGCGTATATGGCGGAAGGTTTCAATTATTTTGATACATTGATCAAAACCAAAAACTTATACTTTATATATGCATTGTCTTTTTTCGCATAAATTGTACAAAAAAAAATTGTATTTTCTGTAAATTTTATTTTCTTCAAAATTTTATTTTAAAAGATTTTTGGTTTTTTTTTTTAATTATTAACAAAATAAATTTCTTAGAAAAAAATGAAATTCTTGAATTTTTTTCGAATTTATATTCTTAAATTATTTCAAATTTAAATTTACATAATAAAAATAATTATATATTATATTAAATATTTTAAACAATAAATAAAAATAATCTAAGCTTATTATCCTTGAAATGTATACCATTTTTAATTATTTGCAAAATAATAATGATTTTTAAAACTTAATAAGATATAAATTAACTCATATTTTAGTAGAAATACTAATCCTTTAATTTTTGTCTTTTTATTTGTATATTTTGTTCAAATAAATTATAAATAAAATTATATTTTATAACTAAATCAGTAAGTTATAAAACAACATATGATGGAAATTTCAGAAACTGAAAATATAGAAAATTTAACTATTTTAAAGGAAAAAATATTATAATATCAAAAACTGATATCCTAGACAAACCAGCTGAAACTGAAAGGATTCCTTTTTCTTAAATATTCCAATCCAACGGCTTATTGACATAAAAACTGTCTTAAACAAATTCTTTATAGCAAAGCAATACTTATCTTTTGGCTATGAAAACATTATAAATAAAAATAAAAGAATTAGAAGATAAGCTAGAAATTGAATAAAAAGAAAAAAGAGAAATGAGTTAAAAATTTTTGATTATTCAAGCCGAAAAGGAAAAATATGTATAAAAATTAGAAAGCAAAATATAAAAATTAAAACAAGATAATGCATTTAATACTTAATTAACTGAACGACGGGCTTCAAAGAATAAAGATTAAGAACTTGAAGAGACAAAAAATATTCTTATATAAGTTCAAAAAGAAAAAAGTTAGCTAGAAACTCTTCTCGGCAATATAGAGCCAAATTAGCCTAGCTTACTTATATAGTAGGAAATAGAAAATAAAATTTGACTAATCAATTAAAAATTTAGACAACGAAAACTCAAAAATTGTAATTAAAATATAATCAATTATTTTTTGAAATGCAAGATCTTTTGTCTTCTTATGAGCAAAACACAAAATTATTTTCTCTTGATAGTAATGCTCTTAATAAAGAAAATAATAATAAAAAGCATCTACTAATGCAATCAATTATCACCCTTTTAAAAAATAAAATTCTGAATTATAATATTAACTAAGCAATAATTAAGAAAAATACTATAGTTTAAATAATAAATATATAAATTTGTAATTTAAAAATAATTTTAAAGAATAACGTGCAATGCCTCATTGCAAAACAGAATAATAATATTTAACATGTTAACCTACAAAAAGTGATAGAAATCGAAATAGTGTTAGAGATATTTAGTAAAATACTATAAATAAGACTAATTTATTATCTTTATATTTACAAATGAATAAGAAATTACCAAAGCAACATACACCAAAACATCTAAGAAATTAATCTGAGCATATATAGTCAAATAAAATAAAAGCAGAAAGCAGTTAATAATTCTAGCTTTAAAATAATAAAATTAAGTTTTTCAACACAGGCTTCAATATGAATCAACTAAAAAGTTTCAATAAAATAAATTTTTCAAGAGATGATTTTATTACAAAATTAAAAAATAAATTGCAATTTGACAATAAAAACTAGGAAATAATAAACAATAGTTTAACACCTTAGAATAAATGACAAACTTTATTTTACTGTAGATATTATATCTAATTACTTCATTACTATTTACAGCCTTATTTATCATTTACACTTTTGGTAGAATTCCTTTAAAATGTCTTTTTTTTAACTATTTCTTTCAAGTTTAATAAATTAAAACTACTTCAAATTTTTCTTAAATTTATTCCAAATCGTCTCCATCATCGCATATTTTCTCTTCATTCAGTCCAAGATAAATATCCAAAGAACAAGGTATTATTTAATCAATTAAAAAGCTTGCAATATCAAACTGCTGTTCTAATTCATCTTAAAACTTATAAAATACAATAATATTTATATATATTTTATAACTTCATCTGATTCATCTATTAGAACACTTGGATTGAGTGTTTTAAAGAAATTAAAAAAACTTTCAGTTTCTACTTCTTTTATTTATACTTTTTTCTTTTTATTTTTCTATGATTTATTACTTACAATTTTTATAATCTTAACCTTTTTTACTTATTTAACAGTTGGATTTTTTCCTTCATTTCAATTAATAATAGTTCCTTGTGACGATTTAGGCTCTGTTTTATTCAGCATTTGAAATTATTTTTCTAGTATCAATGGAGATTCAAAGAATTCGTTTTGATAAAATTCAAATTTTAATACAAAATCATCAGAAGCTATTGATTGCACTACTTCAATATTTTTTAAATAAACTAAAATTTCTTCATCTTTGCTATTAATTGTATCCTCTTAAAAAGCAATAAGTTGCAATAAGTTTACTTATAATGTCAGAAGTCATTAGAATTTAATACCAATATTTGTAAAATGGTTAAACTAACTATGGGTTTTATTTTATTTATGTTTATTCTGATGTACTAAAATATTTATTTAAAATGTTAGGACTTAAATTATCTAATGAGTAATGTCCTTCAATAATTTAGTTCACCTTTATAAATAAATAATTTGCATGTTCAAGTAAAAAAATAAACATCTTTCAAGATGGGCTGTGAAAGTTAATTGTAGTTTTAATTGATTTCATCTGTTTTGATAGCAAGAATATTATTTAATTTTTCTTTCTCATGTAGGTATTTACAAGCAATAGCAAATCTTGTTTTTTTTAGAGAGGGTAATTTTTTCAAGATTGTTAGAATTTCTTTCATCTTGTTACTTTCAAATATATCCATACTTTTCCTGTGAAATTATATAATTTTATTTATTATTTTAAATATTTAAAGTTTGTAATTTTGCTTAAGCTAAAAATTAGAAATAAATGCGTAAGTAAAACCCTTAATAAACCAAAAAAAAAAGTTTCCTCCAAATTGATTTATATAATGATTTATTTATTAATGAGAATGGTTCATTAAATTAAATTCTTTCAATTTCCAAGTGACAAATTGTTTATTTTTACTCCAGATACTTCTCTCCTCTCCTTAAGGTATTGTTTCATTACTGCCATATTGGTCTCAACCAATGTGATAATCTTCTCACAAGTATTCTTTTGTTCCAAACTAATTGACATAAATTAATACAAAAATAATATATTACGTCTTTTCTCTGAGTTAGCCATATTCAATAACTTCATTGTCACATTCTGCTTGTCTGGCCTTAAGAAGTTTAGTATTTTCATCTCTACGTTGGACTTGGTCTTCATAGATTTCTTTCATGATATTCATGTGTTCCTCAATGGCCTTCTTTTAGGTTTCCAAAGCATCAATCTTTGATTTAGTTTTGGCTACATTTTCTTCTAGGATTTTCTTTTTCTCTTAATATAATTAGATTCTCTATTATTCAGCTTCCTATTCAGATTATCTAGAAGCAGCAACATTTTCAAGTACTCTATTGCAAAGTTCTAAAATCTTAGCAACAATTTCAGCGTTATCAAATGGTGCTTTTGAACTCATTTGTGCCAAGAATTAGAATAAAGCTTTATAACTACGGGATTTAACTTATTCTTTTGAGTTGTGGAAGTGAGTTGACACTTAGGCAAGAATATTCTTCTTGGTCTAGAGGAATGAAACCTCTCCACGGATTTGGACGAAGTATCTCTTTGCTTCTTCAATAGCAGTAGTTGTGATATCGTGTTCGTCCATACTGTCTTTAAATTATTGTGCTTCTTCAGATCTTTATGAGTTCAATTTCTCTAAAGCATCAGTGTACAACTTCATCTAAGCATATAATTGCTCCAATAGACTTGCAATCACTTTAAGATCTTCACTAGCTTGGTCTAATGATCTTTAAGTATCAACAATTACAACAATGGCTTGTGCGATTTCCTATTGATAGAAGTCAATATCTTTAGCGCAGTCAGTTTGGAATTTTTAATGTTCTGCTTCATCTTATTCTTTACTTATGTCCATTGTGTCACGCATTTTGTCAAGAACTGCTAAGAGTTCATCAACGCCTTGATTGGTTTGTAGTTAGATTTCTACAGTGTCAATTAATGAATGACCGAAATTAGTTTTATCAATCTAGTGAATAAATAAAATACAACAAATATTGAACCTCGATTAACTCATCATTTTGAAGGGTTAATCCCAACAATACCACTAAAAAAAGAATAGCTTTCATTTTTTAAAATTGAATTTATTTATTTTTTTTTGATCAAATTATTACAAAACTTAGTGTTCCTTTATTGTTTAAAAAGGAAATATTAATTTTGGGGATCGTTTTTGTATTCGTTTTACTATAATAAACCAAAATTCGTTTTTTTTAATTTATTTTAAATTATTTAATATCAACAACAAAACAAACAAAGTTTAAATTTATTATAATTTTAATTTCTTTTTCATTCATTATAAATCAACCCAATTCTATTCATTTACTTTTAATTACACATTCAAAACAAATTAATTAAACTATATATAGATAATTTATCTGGTTAAAAATGATTGCAAAATTTTTAACACTATTAGGCTCTGATTACTTAATATTAAATAAAAACACAATTTTTACAGGACTTATAAATTTATTTACACAATTTTATAGTTTGAATAATAATAAATATATTGTAAGTCATAATTGGCTTAAATTCAATGGCTTTGTTAAATGTTTTAAATTTTGCATTTCATACATTTCCTCAGATTAATCACTAGTCATTACTTTTAAAAACATTTGCCATTATTTTAAAAAAACTTGCAGAATTATTTTAATATTTTCCTCCAAAATATAGTAATAAAGATGCAGGAATTAGTTCTGTAAATAAAAATATCTAAAGCAATATTTAATTTTTCTGAAAATATATAAAGAAATTATTACTAATGGGTAATAGTTTTCTTATTCATTCTATGTAGAGCTTATTTTAATAATCACTAGAAAGTTATAGATTGCTCTAAGGACAAATAGTAGTGAAGGTAATAAAGTTAAAAGAAGAAGCTTTTGAAACAAAATAATAATTAATTCAATTAAACTTTTTTAATAAGAATTCTAACTTAGTCTTGTTCTTCATTTTAAAATGATATAAGGATCTAAAACTAAATTTAATAGCTGGACAAAATGAAGCTTTAACTTGCTAAGATAAAGCAATAGACAAGAATGCAACTCCTACACCCGTTGACAAATATAAAAAAAACGTCACGATTGTTAAATTACTCTATAAAAAGAAAATTATCATAAATAAATAACTTTCAACCATAATATCTTAATAGTTTTATGAGGATATAGTATAGATTAATACAACCAAAGCCGCAATGGCTAGTATTCAACTAAAAATTTTAATACCTGCTTTAATATTTAAATTAGTTTCTTCATTTCTCATCGAGCAGTAAAACGATGATAGCATGATGATCATTTATGTGTAAGTCGGCATTCAAATAAACGATGGTAATGGAAAGCAACTCTGTCTTATTATTGAGAAAATATTTTCTTAGCTCAACGAATTAGGTATAAGTATTATTAATGCTATTGATAACCCTCTTACTTAATATAATGTAGATTTTCAAACAAATTAACAACCTAAAAAGGCAATTTAAATATAGTAAATGAATTTATTTTTATAGAGTAATGCAGGCCTATCTTCTTCTTCTCTTGAATCCGCTTTAAGTGTTTTATATTTCTTGTATGCAACTATTGTGCAAAAGAGAAATCCAATTAAATCGAAAATTAATATTCTTGTAGAAGTAATTAAAAACCAAAATACAATAAAATAAGAACATTTGTTCAAAGGAAGTGATTGAGTTTAGAAGGCCATTTCTTTCTGTCATTAGGTTTTTTGCCCTTTTAATGTAATTTTTTCTTATTTTATTTTTTTTTTGTTTAATAAGGAAAAAAAAAACCCTATTTTAGATAGAAAATTATAACAGTTATTTTTATTTGTAATTTGTTTTTGTTTTAATTTATTGAATAATTCATTTCAATCTTCTCATTCTTCAGCACTAAGAAATATTATTATATATAAAAATATTATACCCAGAGAATCCAACTCTCTTATTAACCTTATCATAAACAACCAAGTAGTTTCTCATAAAGGAGTCTCCAAAAATCATCAAAGGCATATCAATAGTCATTTGCATAATACCTAACAAGCAAAACAATTCTCCAACCAATGGAACCATATAGTCAGCAGGAACAACATGGAATTAATGCCCATCAGGTGTATTGAAGTACACATCTGGGAATTCTCCAATGCAAGAGCAAATGTATTCACCTTCAGTTGCATCTTTACATAAATCAGCAATCCATCCTTATTTATGTAAGTCAGTAACTGCATTAGAATCAATCATAAGAACTGATGTGCCTGAATCAACAACGGCATTGGTCATGTTTTCAGCTTGGGTGGTGGTGACTGAACCAATAGTAGTGTTTGCAATTGGAATCACAAAGTAGTGGGTCATGAGTGATGGAGTTTAAACAGAGTTAATCCAAACTAATGGCAAGTCTCCAGCAGGGAATGAGGAACTTCCAATGTAGAAATAGGTAGCAACATCAGCATTTCTTAAATCAAAAGCATAAAACGGAATCAGTTAATTATCCCATAGTCACTGCAACTTGGAAACAGTTAGTGTAAGCTGGATCAATTGATAAGCCCATCAATCCGTTAGCAGCAAATCCTTCCATTTATTAAACTTCATCAACAAAAAGCATATTCATTTTTAAATTGGTTAAAGAAACTTAAGGAATTCCGACAACTTCTGTTCCTACATATCCCTAAACATATCCCTTTCCATAAGTGATGTTTCCTTGAGTTCCAGTGATATTTGCAGTTTAAGAAGTCTTTGGTTTATAAGTTCCATCAACTGTTGAGATCCAAAGCTCGGGTGAACCAGTATCAAAAATAAGAGTAACAGCTTAGGCGGGTGTTCCCATAATCATTGAAGCATAGTATTACATATCTTTTTTGTTATTTAATGTAAAGTTACCAGCTGTATTTGATTACATATTATTCAAGTTGGCCATGGATGCACGGTCACCATGTCTTGTCAACTCAATGACTTAGCAGCTAATATAGCAAATAAAAGCTAAAGCAAAAACTAATTTCATTTTAAAATTTGAGATTTTTATTTATTATTATGAAACCTTATCCAAAAACTTTTTACACTCAGAAATTAAGTCATGATTTTCTAAATTTAATAATTAAACTCTTCATCATTTTATTAATTTTAAAATATTTAAAAAAATTTCAATTTAGTTTTTATAATTCGATGTAATAAATCGCAATCTGAACAAAGTTTAAAATAAAACCTATTTATAACTTCCAAAACAAAATTACACATAAAGAGTTTTTATTTTTTATTTTACTATTTTGTTTTTTCCAATAAGAAACTTGTAAATTATGAGAAATGGCTTAAATTTATCATAATATTAAAAAAAGTAATAGTTGGTTTCTTTTGGAAAGTTAAATTAACAAATTAATATTTAATATTTAACAAATATTTCTTATACAAATTTAAATTATTTAAGTTATATAAAATAATTTGAATAATAATTTAGAAATTAATTATTTTCATCTTCATATAAATTTAAAAGGAATAAATGGCTTCAAGACCTATTTCAAGTAAAGAGCAGAATAAAAATATTGAAGATGAATTAGATCATTAGATCAAAAAGTCTAAACTACTTGGTATTTTAATTTTATTCTTTTTTATTTTATTCGGATAAATAGATGCTGATAGAACGGCTTTTTATATTAATGCTGAGGAAACAAAGAAAAAAAATAATGAAATTATTGAGGATCTAAAAAAAGAAATCAAAGAATTAAAGAAATTGCGAGATGAACTTATGGCAAATAAGCGTGTAATTATCTACTTTGTAATTAACTAATATATAAGGTTGCGACACCTGGAACAGCTGCTGCTCGAACAACTTAGGGATTCTCATGAGGAAGTGAGATTAAAGATGAAGTATAATAATCAAATCTTTTGTAATATAAGCCAAGAAATTTTGGAGAAGAAAGCTTGATGATGAAATACATGCATCAAAAGCTCTCAAGGAAAGACTTTTATAGTTGTAGGATAAGCTGAATGAGGTGACCGATACAAAGTTCGGTGGACATGAGGTTGAATTTACTTTTAAAAACTGGTAAATAATTTGCAAAAGGAATCAGCGTTAATGAGAAATATAAGAATTTTAGAAAATAGGCTAGATAAAGTAATGATAAAATTTAATGAAGCTTAGAGTATTAAAAAAACATATGAATAAATCGTAAAACGGCTTAAAGAGGAGCGTGTTGGGTAACACTTTCTAATAATAAAATTTAATAAGATATGATAATTAATTAGCAGCAATTGAACGCTCACTAAAAGGCAAAGAACATGATTTTGAAGAATTATTACTATTGGCACATGATGCTACACATGCAAAAGAATTGGCTTAAGCGGAATTAAAAAAATATGAACATAAAAAAGCTGCGGTTAGAGAATTGAGAAAAAATTATTTAGATGAGAAATGGAAGACTATTAATGCAAGAGAAGCTGTAAGTTCTATTAGATTTTAATAGATTTCTAGGCGATTTAAAAGCTTGAAATTAATGATAAAGAATAACCAGAGAAGACAGAGAAATAGTAAATAAATTCAGGTATGAGCCCTATTGCCAATGAGTAGTAAATGAATATGGATACGAATTTATAGAAATAAAAATTATCAGATTATTAAGAAGCTTTTAGGAAACTATATGTAAAAATGAGAATATAAAGTAATTTTTTGTATAGGAAGCAACTGGTGTAACTGATGTGAATGAAATAATATAAAAATTTAAGACTTAGGATGAAACAAGAAAGTAATTAAATGATTTATAATAGGATAATGCTGAGAAAATTGAGTAATTGTAAAATGAAAGCATAAAACTAAAGAATGAACTCAACGATTTGAAATATGAAGGTGGAGAAACATTGACTCGGAAACAAATAGATGAAATCGAAAATAATGTACAAAATGCAATAAATAAATGCGAACGTGCTAAATTAAAATATGAGCGATCATCTAAAATATTAGTGAATGCTAAAGCTGGCATTGAACATTTAGTTGAAAAGTTAGACTTCTTTAAGGTTTAATTATTAAAAATATTGTAAAATTTGTAATAAGTTGGATGGCAAACCAAATTTAATTGTAACAGATGATAGTTTAATCGAAGCACTAGACCAATGTGTATAAAAAATGAAAGAAGTTTATAGAATTGTAACTAATGATAGCAATTTTAAAAAAGAAGATTTAGCTTAGTAAACTTATTGGTTAATAATAATTATTTCAGAGGAACCAAAGCCATTTCGAGCAATATTCTCGCTTATAATCTAGCCCTATATGATAAAGGTAGAAAAATAAATAGAATTAATTTAATTGTTTTTAGATGCGAATATTGAAGGATTTTCTAAAAATATTCGTGTTAAATACCAGATAAAGATGATGACGATGTGAGTGATGGCGAGATTGATGATGATGTTAAATTTATATTTAAATTGAGTCTTTTTTAATAGATTGATTAAGAATTGATATCCAAATTAAAGAAAAATATGCATCCTAATAAAGAGCAGAGAAAATAAAATAGAAAGGGAAAAAAAAGGATGTGAATTTTAGTTTAACAAAAAAATGAGATAATTTCCAAATTCAATTGTTTTTTATAAGTATAATAAAAACAATTTTTTAAATTTAATAATTAATAAAAAAAATATAAATTCTATAATATTTTCTCCACACTGGTAAAAAAAAACGACTATTGAACTAAATTTATGTGTTTACAAAAAAAAAACGACTTATATAAAATAATAATAATTAACAAAAAAAAACAAATGAAAATAATAATTGTATTGTTGTTGACAGTTACCTTGCTGAACTGTCAGACTGTTATCAGCAGGAACTAAAAAGTCTAAGATATGATTAATTAGTTATAAGGAAATTAACAATTTTATGATGATTTAATTACATTTTTGGATGAAAAAATGAAAAATGACTATATTGAATGTACAGCTGAGATTAAGGAATCTAATTGCTCAGATTCATAGATTTGGTAGTAATAGAGATCTAAAAATAGTAAAAATATAACAAATCTAAGAGAGAAAATCTAGAAATAGAATAAAACAATTTGATGCGATTCTTTAATTGAATAATAAGAAGTCACTAAGAAAAATTTAACTATGGCCATGTTGTTCCCATAAGTAGAGAAATTAAAAAATGATATTGAGTTAATTGAAGACATGTTGTTCATTGTGGAAGATACTTATTTGAATCTTGACAATGCAGGAAAATCAATTCTTCTTTTATTTGATCATTAATTCACACATCCAAAAGCATAATAAATGCAGAAATCATTTATTTAATTGATGCATAAACGCAGTTATTCTAGGAAGGACCACCTCCAACAGCCAATTAAACAGAAGGAACAGCAGCACCTCCTCCTGAAGAGGAAAAAGAAAAAGGAAATAGTGAAGAAGTTCCTTTAATAGATGAAGAGATTTTTGATGGTGAGATTGATCATACTGAAGTTGAAGTAGGCAATCTATTTATGACAACTGAATCAGATAAAGAAGTTGAGAAATAACTAGTCCCTGATGAGATTCCTGATGGTGTTAATGTTAAAGAACATGATGAAAGCCAATGGTCTACAAATGCTTTAAAAACAGAAGAGTAGTAAGAATAAGAACAGTTTGAAGATTTAAGAATCTATGAGGTTAAGGAATAATTTAAAGCAGACATTAAAGCAATGGGAAAGATTATTCATGATAAATTGAGCGAAGTAATGGACAATTTAAATTATGAATTGGATATGCGTACTTAATCAGTTGCTGACTTAGAAAAAGCTATTATTGACTTGCATCACAAGCATGCTAAATAAATTGTGTAGATTTATGTTGAAACAAAAAGATTATAATAATAGATCTTTGAATTAGATGATTAGGTTATGACATTAGATGCTTAGATTTATGATTGTTTGGATAGTGACAAACACTTAGAAGAATGTGAAACAAGAAAGGGGATGGATTAAGTTGTACTTGATGACTTGAAAACTGAAAAATCATTCAATGATGCTGCTTTAATTGAGCTTGAGAAATTAATTGAATTTGAAGATAAAAATGTCCATGAGCCAGAACCTAGACCTGTTGATCTTTAAATCAAAGCAAATGATCAATAATAATAAGAGTAAGCAAAGAAGCTAGCAGAGAAATAAATGAAGTTTAATCTAGAATTAATTAAATTAAGAGTGAAGAAGCAATGGTTGATTAGTAATTAAAGGATTAAGAGGAACAAAAATAGTAATTACAACATGCTTAACCTGAGTTATAAAGCATGCTACCAGAACATTTAGCTGATGTTCCTGAATTCACTAGTAATGTGCTAATTAACAATGAAAAGTTAATGTAAAAAAAGGAATAATTGGTATAGAAAGAAGAGGATGAAGTTTTGCAATAAGTGAATGATGAATTGGAGAAAAATGAAGTGCCAGAGCCAGAGAGTAATTTAATTGTTATATTTATAATAAGTGTTTTTAGGTAATCCAAAATTAATGCTTTTAAGGAAAAATAAGAAAGTGAAATGAGAGTAAAAACTAATGAAAGAAATTAAATTATTTTAGTTTTTTAAGTCAATTTCCTTAAATTAAAAACATAAAATAATTATTTTCATAATATTTTTTATTAAAATTTAATATAAATATTATTTATTTGCAACTAGAATACAAAATGGAAAACACTCAAGAACAAAAAATAAATTTAGATTATTTAAACAATATTGCTAATCCAATTCTTTCCAGATTAACTACGGATCTTCTCATCCACTAGCCAGAAGGGAAAGCTGAGATGGTTCATATAATTCTTTATTATTTTTTATTCAATTTATAGTTTCAATATATTAAAACATGGTGTGATTAGAATTAAAGTACTTTAATTTTAAAATCATTTTATTAGAGAAATATGTTAAGGAAAATAAAGTTTAGTATGATTCCTTTCAGAGGATAATGAGGATGACGATGTGCCAATGTTAACTAATGAAGAACTTATGGAAAAGAAAAAAACTTAGAAACAATCAGTATCTGCAGAAGTATATGGCGATTTCAATAGAAAAGTGTCATTTATTCCCAAAATTATTGAGAAGACAAATGAATAAAAAGAGCGTATTAGAGAAAGACTTGCTAATTCATTTATGTTTTCAATTCTAGATGAAAAGGAAAAATAAATTGTTATTAATGCTTTTGATGAAGTTAAATTTTAGTATTCTTTCTTATTTTTCATAATATATTATTAGAGCAGGTGAGACAGTTATTTAATAAGGTGATGATGGAAATGTGCTTTATTTAGTTGATGAAGGCACGCTTGATTGTAAAAAAAGATTTACTAAGATGGAGAAGAAAAATTTCTAAAAACTTATATTAAAGACGATGTAAATCTCAAATAAACACATTTTATATTTAGGCTTTCGGCGAATTAGCACTACTGTACAATGCACCACGAGCTGCCACCATTATAGCAAAAACAGATAGTATTTTGTTTGCATTAGATCGTGAAACATTTAACAATATAGTAAAAGATGCGGCATAAAAAAAAAGAGATAGCTATGAAGAACTTTTAAGTAAGATTGAGATTTTACAGGATATTGATCCATATGAAAGAAATTAGATTGCAGATTCTTTAAAAGAGAAAAGTTTAAGACAGGAGATTATATTGTTAAAGAGGTTTTAGAATTATCTTGTTAGTTAGATTTAAAAGGGTGAAAATGGAGATGAATTCTTTTTCCTTGAGGAAGGAGAAGCTATAGCTACAAAAAACTCTGATCGTTTATTATTGATCGTTTATTATTTTTTAATAGCGAATGAAATAGTCTATGAATATAAATCTGGTGACTACTTTGGTGAGTTAGCTTTACTAAGAAATAAACCACGCGCTGCTAATATTATTGCAAAGGTTCAAACAAAATTTTAAATGATCATTATTAGACTGATGTGATTGTGTGCAGTTTAGATAGGAATCGCTTTTAAAGGTTATTAGGTCCCTTAGAGGATTTATTGAAAAGAAATTTCGATAGGTATTC
>CAXXWB010000016.1:0-22457 GCA_963677505.2 uncultured Acidaminobacter sp. | reverse complement strand
CTGATGTAATTCTCCAACTCAACAAATAGCTCTTGCGGCAAATCTTTTACACTAGTAGTTTCTGCCTGTGCCAATGCTTTCGCCATTATTGCACCTTCCTTTCAATAAGTATCACAATTTAACAAAATCATTATAACATTACAAAGCGTACTTTGTATACATGCAAAAAGTTATTTTGAATATTTTTTAACAATCCCCCTTGAAGCACTAGTAATTGCAATGCTTTTCGCGTTTAGCTTTAAACTTGCCCATTGGGTTTGTATTAATTTTTTTCTTTAGCAAAACCTAGTAATTTAGTCGGAATAAAACCTTCCCAATCGTTGGAAAAACTAACATCTAACCCTGTAATACTTTAACAAAAAAACATAAAATACAAAGAATATTTATGCCATTTCTGCACTGTCATTTTTCTGAATATTTTGTTTGTTTTACACAATAAATCAGCTATGTTTTTTTGTCATCATCCACCGAACTATTCTGACCTTAACTGTTGAAAATAAAAGCTATTATTAATTTTATAGCGGCAACATACAATATATTTTTGCACATTTGATATTTTTCTAACATAATACACAATTGACGGAAACATGTCATAACTTTGATATTGATTATCATTTAACAGCGTGGTGATAAAGAAAAAACCGCAGAAGCTCCCTATTACAAGGTAATTCATTCTACGGTTTCAATTCATTAATTAAGGGCCATTACTGCACTTTTTAAAGGGTGAAAATATTACTTTTTGCGCTTTGAAAAAGCAAGAATCGCTCCCAAGGCTATGGATAAAAACGCCGCCATGAGCACACGATATTCTCCAGGAAGCATGAATGTAATTGTATGAGCAGGATCCAGAAGATCGGTACGGTCTTAAATAAAACGAAAGATACGTACCCATTCCAGTCAATAGCACTGACAATATCTTTTGATGTAATTTTGCCACCACGGCTGAATTTTAAATCAATCCACGTATCTGTATAGCGGTGGAAGCCCATCATCGCCGCACCGAATGTTAAGTTCATAATTGCACTGGTAAGAAAGGCTGTTGCAAAGACGCTGCCTTTACCTGGTAGCATTCCTTTTTCAACAAGGCCAGTAACTCCAATTGAGAAGATTCCAAATACGGCTACAATAACCATACCAAGGAAACCCCATACCAACGCACGATAAATTAGTCCCGATGGCCTTTTCCCAATCGCCTACAACGATTCTTCTTGCTAACAGTTCTCCCATTGTAGCTAAAATGGAAACTTTAAAATCCATCATGTACGGATGAGTCGCTGTAGCTGTATTAAAAATTGCTTGAGTGCTTGGGAAAACGACAAATGCTACAAATGCTAATATACCAAGTCCCCAGAGTAAATCTCCTTTTTTCATGGTTATCCTCCTAAAAAATATTGATAAGTTCTGAGACTATTATATATTTTTTTGAAGTGTTACACAATAATTTTAATTCAATTATTCAACCATAGTACTCATGATATAGGCAAGACCAAGTTTGGTAGTGGCCACAAGTCCTTCTGTATGAGTTCTTTCAAAGGAATGAGATGCATCTACTCCCGGTCCAATCAAACTGTGTTTAAACGCCCAGCCCGCTCTTAGGGCTGCCGAAGCATCCGATCCGTAGTATGGGTAAATATCAATGACATAAGGAATGTCTGCTTTCTTCGCCAATTCTACCAATTGTCCTTTTAGGGCATAGTCATATGGACCAGAGAATCTTTGGCACATATGGTTACCTTATGCTCGTGGGATGTTTGACCTTCGCCTGGGCTGCCATATCTACTGCCATAAACTCCACAACTTTTTCTGGAATAGATGCAGATGAGCCATGACCTACCTCTTCATAATTGGAAATAAAGAAGTGGGTTGTATAGGGTAGCTCCAAACCTTCCTTTTTAATGTTTTCAATCATAGCCAAAAGACAGGCCACACAGGCCTTGTCGTCTAAGTGTCTGGACTTCACATAGCCACTCTTAGTGAGTTGCACTCTTGGGTCAAAGGACACAAAGTCACCCACTTCAATGCCCAATGCTTTTATAGCATCTGCGCCTTCTATCACTTCATCCAATCTAACTTCCATAGTGTCTGCTGAACGAGGTGTTGAAGAGGTCTTCTCGCCATGGACATGAGAAGATGCTGCAGTGAGCATGATGGTGCCGTAATCTCTTTTCCATCGGCTGTATGAATGGTGCAATATTCTCCTTCAATAGCATTCCACGGGTAGCCACCGATTTGTGTCAGTTTAAGTCTGCCATTTCCTTTGATTTCCTTTACCATCGCACCTAGCGTATCTACGTGAGCAGATAAAAGTCTATGTTTGCTATCATCTTTTCCAATGATGGTTCCAACGAGAGCGCCTTTCACTGTTTTTTTGCATGGTATCCCCATAGCATTAAATGCACTTTCTACGTATGTAACAGCTTCTTTGCTGTAGCCTGTAGGGCTTGGGATATTCAAAAGTTCTTTCAAGGTATCCAATAGATAGGTCTCATTAATTTTCATATGCGTTACCCCCTTTTCCTCATCTTAGCACAGCAAGTCTCTATAAATTGTTAAAAAAAAGAAACCACTTGAATTCAGTGATTTCTTTTCGTTATTTTATGACAAACTTCTATTATATATAGCATTAATATTACCGATTATATATAGCATTAATATTACCGATCCTTTGACTTAAATACTATTCGTATCTTAGGGCATCAATAGGATCCAACTGGGCGGCTTTTCTCGATGGATAGAATCCGAAGAAAATGCCTATCGAAGCCGAGAATATCCATGTAAAGATAATCACAAATGGCGACAGTACCAATCCCATCTTCATAATGGTAACGGCAATCCCCGCAATGCTAATGCCAAGAGTAATCCCGATAAGACCACCTATACAAGAAAGAATAACCGATTCAATGATAAATTGAATCATAATATCTCTGTTATTGGCGCCAATAGCCTTACGTATACCAATTTCCCGAGTTCTCTCCGTAACAGAAACCAGCATAATATTCATAATACCTATACCACCAACCACTAATGAAATGGCCGCTATAGCACCTATGAACATTTGTAGCATTCCCATGACATTGTTGATTGTACCCATTTGACTCTCTGCCGTCTGAGTCATGTAAATCTGTCTTTCTGCGTTGTCATGGCGTTTTACCATCATGCTCTGAATATCTTCCATGACCTTTTGAACATTCTCGCCTTGTTTTACGCCGATGTCTAGGGCATAGTATCCGCTGCTAGAACCTAAATTATTTTCAATAAAGGAATAGGGAACCAGCATATTAAAGGATTCACCCATCATTCCAGCAAACATCGAGGAAGGTTCCTTATAGATGCCAATGACCAGATAAGTTGACGTGCTTTGATTGGTTCCAGTTAATGTGATAATTTTACCAACTGGATTTCGTTCATTTGGCATAAGCTTTCTTGCTGTCTTCTCTTCGAGAATCGCTACATTTCTTGATGAATTAATGTCTTGCTCACTGAAGAATCGTCCTTTTTTCATGTCTACTTTCGTAATTTTATTGTACATTTCATTGACACCTGTCAAGTTGACATTTTGTGTCTTTTTCTTGTCTACAAAATTCTGAGTTGCAGTCAAATAAGGCATAACCCCATCAATTTTGTTCTTAAAAACTCTCTTAATCAAGTCTACATCTTCAGCATTAAACATATCTGAATCATAAACCTCTTGCCCATTGATATAAATGTAGCCTCTGTTTATACCAAAGGATTCAAATTCTTTGTTCATAGATCCTTTAACCGCATCGCCTATGGCAACGATAGCAATTACTGAAGCAATACCTATGATAATGCCCAGCATGGTCAGCGCCGAACGCATTTTGTTGCTCCTAATGGCTTGTACCGCCATCTTCACGCTTTCCCAAAACATTATCCAGTCACCTCCGTCGCCAACAAGATGTTTTTCGTTCTTTCACTTTCATCATTGAAGCGATCTTCCACAATCAGGCCATCTTTGATGACAACTACACGTTTAGCCTGAGCTGCAATATCGGGTTCATGTGTTACAACCACAATGGTACTACCTTCCTCATTTAGCTCCCGAATCATGCCCATAATTTCATAGGAAGTTTTCGTGTCGAGGGCCCCTGTTGGTTCATCTGCTAAGATAACTGCTGGATTCGCAGCCAAAGCTCTCGCAATGGCTACACGTTGTTTTTGCCCGCCCGAAAGTTCATTTGGACGATGATGTACCCTGTCGCCAAGGCCTACTCGGTCCAAAGCTTTTTGAGCATGAGCTTCTCTCTCTTTATGTGAAAGTCTGCCATAAACCATTGGCAATTCAACGTTTTGTAGCGCTGTCATTCTCGGAAGAAGATTAAAAGATTGAAAAACAAAACCGATTTTTTGGTTTCGCGTTTTAGCTTGATCCGCTTCATTCATACCGCTGACATCAATGCCATCTAAGAAAAATTGACCTTCTGTCGGCCGATCCAAACAGCCAATAATGTTCATGAGTGTGGACTTTCCAGAACCCGAAGTTCCCATAATTGCCACAAATTCGCCTTTCTTGATGTCTAAATCAATCCCTTTAAGCGCTGCAACTTGTATACTTCCTGTATCATATATTTTTGTTAAACCTTCTATTTTAATCATGATTTGCACCCTTTCTCTAACTGCCGCACAGACTCATATTTCTCTCGTGATCAGCGGTTAGTTTGTTGCAGGTTGAAGGATTTGGCCTTCTTTCAAATCGCCGTCGATGACTTCTACAGAAACATCACCTTCAACGCCTGTTGTAATGACCACTTTTTTAACTTCTTCGCCTTCTAAACACGTTGACGTATTTTTTCCCGTTTTCATCTGTCATAATAGCTTCAAATGGTACTAACAATACATTTTCACGGCTGTTTGTATTGATTTCAAGGTTTACATTAAATCCTGGTCTCAGTTCAGTAACCTTTTCCACCAAGGAAATTCTCACTTCAACTTTAACATTTTTGCTGCCATCCGCACGGATTGTACCTGGCGCAATGTAAGTTACTTTACCCTCGAAGGTTTTTCCTTTGATAGATGTTCCTGTAATTTTTACAGATTGGCCAATTTGAATGCGGTTAATTTCATTTTCAGATACATAGGCCTTGACGATTTTATGGTCTAAATCTTCAATGGTCATCATAACGCCTGTCTCAGAAAGAACTTCTCCCGCTTTTGCATTGACACTTGTTACCGTTCCTGTAATAGGTGCTTTGATGTTGGTTTTCTCAATATCTTTTTGAAGGTCTCTTATAGTGATGTTTGTGGACTCAATTCGCTTTTGGCTGATGTTAATGTCTACATTGGCCTTTGCTTGATTGTAAGCAATCTGAGAATTATTGAGGTTTAATTTAGCAATATCCATTTGCTGCTTGGACTTAGAAAACTCATCTTCACTAATGGCGCCGCTTGCTTTTAAGGCAACATTTGACTCATAGGCAGTTTTTGCATTGTCGTAAGCCGTTTGAGCACTTTTTAAAGATGCTTCCTGATCTCCAATTCCTTTTGTCTTGATTTTGTTGAGCTCATCTTTAGAGATACCTAGGTCATTCATAAGCTTTTTCAGTTCTGAATCCAGTTTATCAGAATTTATTTTTGCAAGAACTTGATCGGCTGCAATGTGATCGCCTTCTTTGACAAATACATCATCGACCGTTCCGCCACCTCTGTAAGATACGCTTCTTGAATCATTTGCTTCTACAGTCCCGCTGATATAAACGTTAGATTCAATATTCCCTCTTTCAACTTTGATCTGTGTATCCAGAGCGGCTGTTTTAGCGGCTGCTCCTCCACCGTTTTTAGATTGAATAACTGCAAAAACACCAGTCCCAACTACAACTATAACGATTCCCAATGCAATAAATATTTTTTTCTTATTCATTTCTAAACCTCCTGGTTCAAAACTTACTTTTCTGGTATACATTCTAAGACTTCATAATTAACAAACCCTATAAAAAATCTTAAATGTGTATTAATATTATCACATCGGAATTAAAAAAGTATTAAAGGGACGCTCAATATTTGAAATTCTCACAGAATACAGATATATTAATATAAAGAAGCAGAAATAACTCAATCTCCTTTTTTAAAGGGGATCAACAATAAATGGAGGCGTTCTCATGTCAAATGAAAAAATACTTATTGTCGAAGACGAGAAAGAAATTGCACAACTGGTCCGCGACTACCTCAAAGCTTCAAATTATAACGTACTTATGGCCCACGATGGCGAAGAAGGTCTTGATCTCTTTAACAATGAACATCCTGATTTGGTCATTCTAGATATTATGCTCCCTAAAATTGACGGCTTTGAAATATGCAGAACCATTCGCGCAAAATCTCCAGTTCCTATTTTAATGCTCAGCGCTAAAAAGGAAGACACAGACAAAATATTAGGTCTTGGTTTAGGGGCAGACGACTATGTGACAAAGCCTTTTAGTCCTAGAGAACTCCTTGCCAGAGTACAATCTCAACTTAGACGCTACAAAGAACTTTCAACAAGCCAAAGTACCTCAACGGCTCTTTCAATCGGCGAACTAGAAATTGACCCCAACGCTTATACAGTTAAAGTTCGTGGCGAATATATTTCTTTCTCTGTAAAAGAATTTGAAATTCTGCACTATTTGGCTACCAACATGAACCAAGCTCTTTCAAGAGAAAAGATTTTTGACCACATTTGGGGTTTTAACGAATATGGCGACATCAATACGGTAACAGTTCACGTCAGAAAAATCCGTGAAAAAATCGAAGAGGATCCTTCCAATCCTAAATACATTGAAACGGTTTGGGGAATCGGTTACAAGTTCAAAGGGGGGCAAGTAAGCTTTGAAAATCAGATCGAGGATCATTTTATCCTTCTTATCCCTGCTCCTCGTTCCTATGCTGGTCGTTTCGATCTTCTTAGTTGTGGTATTTTCAAACGTCTTTAAAATTCCTTTCTTGGATAAGCTGACGGTGATGGATACTGCTATAACGACCATGTCCGAGGAAATTACAGCCAACTATGACCACATCACTGATTACACTTATATAGATACTCTTCTTCGCAAGGAATACGACGGCTATTTCAGACGAATTCTCTTCGTAGATCAAGGCGGAAAAATACTTTATGACAGCGACAAGGCTCTCATTGGCATTAAATACAATCAGGTAACTACCCTTAGTCGAGACTCAGGGGACATCTTGTCAAAAGACAGTTTTGACGTTCGAGAATCCGAAGTGGTCATCAAGGGCAAGGTCGTAGGTACTTTGGTCTTTATCCCTGAGATTGACCTCCAAGAGGCTTTAAACTTTTTAATCTATCTGCCTTTTATTATGATTGTCGTATTCCTGTTGACCATCATCGCCATGATTGTTCTCTTGTCTAAAATTTTAACCGATGGGATATTGAAGCCTTTAAAAGAGCTAAATTATGCTGCCGAAATGATTTCTAGTGGTGATTTAGACTATGAAATGAAGTACAAAAAAGATGATGAAATTGGTAAGTTTTGCTCCGAGTTTGATGTAATGCGCATGCGTTTAAAAGAGGCTCTTGAACTTCAGGCACGCATGGAACAAAACCGAAAACAATTGATTGCCAGCATTACTCATGATCTTAAAACCCCACTCACCTCTATTAAAGGTTATGTGGAAGTATTGGAAGACGGCATTATTCAAGATCCTGAAATCATTAACAATTACCTTAGAATTATTGGCACCAAAACCAATCAGCTCAACCATTTGATTGATGACTTGTTTACCTTTTCGAAAATGGAGCTGGGCGAATTCCAAGTTGCCCCTGAGCATATGAGTTGTATCAAACTATTCGATACGATTCTCTCTCAGAAGCATTTAGATTTTCAAGACAGCGACATTCAATTTCTCTATGAATGTCCTCCGACAGATTGTATTCTTAACGCAGATGAATTCCGAATTCATCAGGTGGTAGAGAATTTAATCAGCAACGCCAAAAAATTTACTAAGACCTATATTAAATTCTACGGTCGCATTCACCGAGACTATTTTGAATTCTATGTGGAAGATGACGGTATAGGCATTCCACAAAATGAACTGCCTATGATTTTCGACCACTTTTACAAAGTGGACAAGTCCAGAACCTACTCAAGTAAAGGGACTGGTCTCGGTCTTGCTATCTGCAAACAGATTATTGAGGCCCACGGCGGTTCTATTAGTGTGAGAAGTGAAGAGGGAAAAGGTTCTATTTTCAAAATAAAACTGCCCCTTCAAAAAGAAGGCGCAGCGGAATCAAAACCCTTTATTCAAGAATTTTAGTTAGACAATATATTTTAGAGAACAGCCCTAGGTCAAACGCCAGCTGTTCTTTTTCTTTTTAGTTCATCTGCCTATCCTTCTCCTAAAGGCACACTGGTTTTTCCGTTAAAACCTTTAATAAAACGAAGGAACATCATCAATAGTAGCAGTGAAGCCACCATAATCAGTATCCTCACAGGGGAATTTATCCACTGAATGTTCGTAATAGTACTGCTACAAAAAGTGACATAAATGTTGTTAAATACATGAAGCACAATAGGCGCGAAAATATTCTTTGTCTGTTCATAAACATAGGCCGTAAGAATACCTAGAACAAATGCATTGACTCCCTGTAAGATATTAAGATGCATGACGGCAAATAGTATGGCAGAAAAAACAGAAGCGACTGCAGCGGAATATCCGTGTTTACGAAGGCCATCATAAAAGATGCCTCTGTAAATAATTTCTTCGAAGACAGGCGCTGTAAGCAAAATATAACTGTAACCTAATACTGGCGCTCCCAAAATTAAATACATGGACCTGGTTAAATCTTCAGAGGGTCCAATCCATTGCATTAAGAGAAGGCCAACAAAACTATCAAAAGCCATTCTGTATAAAAAAACGATAATTCCAGCATAGATTACCCATCTAAGACATAAAAGAAGATTTCTCGTGCCAATGAATTTTCCTATTCCACGGAGTTTCTTTTCTGTGTTTTCAAGCACTATACTGTTTTTGTAAAAGACCAGTCTGTAGAGACTCAGGAGTATTGCCAATTTAGTAATAATAAGTCCGATGTTAATAACCCTACTAGCCATTTTGTAATTTGTGGCAAGGTACTTCAAAGCTTGACTATAAAAGATGCCCCCTAAAAGAGATTCTGCAAATAAAATGAAAAAAAACAATGCGACGATGCTGAAAATACTAATGGGTCTGCTTTCAATATTTTTACCCAGCTTCATAAGATCCCCAGACTCTTAATATGTGTCATATATTCTTCATAAGTCCGACTACCGACTAGAAATTCTTTCATATATTTTCCATTTTGGTCAACAAAAATGACAAAAGGTATAAATTCGAAATCTTTAGTACACGATTCCATAATAGAATCTTCCTTCATCATCACAATGGGGTAGTCCATTTCATAGGACTTTTTAAGCTCTGCTATATCCGATTCCGTTCCTTCAACGCAAAAACTGAGGAGTTTCATTCCCAATTTATCTTCATTTTCTTTAAGCTTCTGAAGGGCCTTGAGTTCTTCAATACACGGCACACAATTAGGGCTCCAAAAAACGTGCATGGTCATTTTGTATTCTGAGTAAATCTCGTTTGTCCACTCTTTGCCATCTAAATCTTTTACTTTAAAAGGTTCAACCTCTTCCCCTACAAAACTGTACTTTGGCACTTCTGGCAAAGTTTTTTCTCCCTTGGCTGTTTTAGGTCCGCAGGCCATCATCAAACCGCCTATAACGACTATCAATATGATTAATAAAATGATTAACAAAATTTTCCTCATAACCCACCTCTATACCCTGTTTTCATGGTTCTATATGAATCGAAAAAATCTCGAATCTTTACGAAACTATTACCATTATACTACAGCCTTGTGCCCACTGTATGTACTTCCGATAATATTTCTTGCCAATTGCGTCATAATGTGATATTTTTCTCTTTGAAGATATTAATTATTCTTAACATTTGGCTATCTGTTCGGGGGATCAGGTTCAGCCAATCGTGTCAATGGGGGTTAATCATGGAGCGCATCGGGAAACGTATTACGGATTTAAGAACAAAAAAAGGCTTATCACAAAAGAAATTGGCAATCATAACAGGGATCACAGAAGCTTCTCTTTCTCGTTACGAAAACGACCTTAGAGAGCCGAAAATTACAACTTTAGTGAAGTTGTCAAACACCTTGGATTGTACAGTGGATTATTTGATTGGCAAGTCACCAATTGCAGATGGTGTCATTGTTTCCAAGCAAAATTTAGCTTACTCAGAAGAAATTGACAAGGATCACATCGATCTTCTTTTGGAAATGAAACGGACGGACATTCATGTTCATTCCGTTAAACGAATTTTGGAGGCTATCCAAATAGAAAAAGGACTCGCGTAAGCGAATCCTTTTTTTATTATTTGAGGCGTCAGCAGTGTAACTGCCAATACCCTTTAGTTGACTTTTACAAGTGCTGTCGCTTCAAAAATAAGTTCTGAAAGCTTCGCACCGGTAAACTCAATTTTGTCACCAGGACTAAACTGGCTAATATTATAGCTGGTATCATCTTTTAAATTCACAACCCATACTTTACCCTCTGCATCTGTTGCCTTCAAAAGATTGCCTTTAACCACTTCCATCAGTGTCATTGTCACCTTTGTCTGATCGAGTACTTTGGTCAGGGTCAACTGGCTAATGCCAAGTGCATCCATAGACAGTTTTACATCTTGGCCCACTCTCAATTGGTAAATTCCCTCAGAAGCAAATTTTTCGTTGTTGATATTGACGACAAACTTGCTTTGGAAGCTATAAGTTTTTCGTTCGCCATCTTTATTTAATATCGTAATTTTTGAAGTTGTGTCACTGATTACAATCTCTTTAATGGAACCACTGTCTTCAGCCACCATACCAGTAGCTTCTACTTTCGTTAAGGCGCCATATACAAAAGTCCCCTTAACGATGTCCCCTCTTCTAATATCCTTGCCGCTTATTTTCACAACTTGAGGCGTCACTTTCAATTGCAAGTCATACACTCTGCCATCTGGCAATTTGTAGCTTAACGCGCTGCCCTCTTTAAAATCAGTCATTTGTGTAATTGTAATCATCACTTCGCTCTTAGCTGTATAGGCTTCAATTTTACGAGCAAAATAACCGTCATAGCTAATGGTCATTACATCGCCTTTTGTAAGATTTTCCACCTGCTTAATGACGCGGTCGATTTCTACATATAAACCTGTTTCAATTTTATAATAGCCAGTTCTTCCATCATTTTTAGTAATTTCAAGGACTCTGTACTTCTTGCCTGTACTTGCATCCGAAACTTCATTGGTCGATATTTTAAGAAATGTTCCCGAAACCTTTGAGTAGTTCTTCTCAACGATAACCTTTGTTACTTTGCCGTTGGTAATATCCAAAATGAGATTGTCACCAATGACTAAATTGAGAAATCCAAGGGGTGCATTATTTTTAATAATTTCTGTACCACTGAGAGCAAAAGTACTCATTTGGCCTAAGCTGTCTTTCACTTGAATGGATAATTTTTCTTTATAAATTTCTGTTATAGTGCCACTGATGGTTGCAGTGCCGTAATCCTTTGTAGTACTTGTAGAGGTACTGCCAGTGGTTGTCGTACCTGTTGTGGTAGTAGCTGGTGTTGTAGTCGTTGTGGAACCTGTAGTTGCAGTTGTAGTTCCCGATGTGTTGCCATTTAAAAGTGCTTTGTAAACCCCTGCAGCAAGATAACCTGTAGTCTCACGGGTTAATACGGCTTTAGGATTGAGTTTGCTGTTTGCATCACCATCAGAATTTATCATGCCATACTCTACCATCAAATTAATGTATGGTGCTGCTGTTGTTGTAATGTCACTGCTATCAACAAAACCAAAACTGATGATTTTAGATGTTAAGTCTTCTTTTTTTACATAATTAAGAGCTTTTCCGAAAATAACTGAGACTTGTTCTTTTGTGGCATCTACAGGTTTTCCTGCAGTTACATAAGAACTGAGTTCTTCTTTGGCAATGAGTTTATTGTCCAGCATAAACCCAAAAGCAGAATACACATCTGAACCATAGGGAGACAAGAATGCTGGAATACCTGCCGCAGAGAGTTGAGCTTTATTGTTTGTAATAGAAGTTGCAGGTGCAAAACTTCCTAAATTGTTTGTGCTTTTAAGTATGCGATAAGCGATAAGAACTGCCTCAATTTTGGAAGTTCTCTCCAACGGTTTAAAGGAAGTGTCGCTATAATCAGGCATAATTTCCTTTTCAGCTACCGTTTTAATTGATTCATAGGCCCAATGTGAAGTGCTTACATCGGTAAAAAGTGCGGCTGCAAAACTTGATGTTGTCAATGCAAATATTGTACTCGTCGCCACGATGACTTGGATCCATTTTTTCATAATGAATTCTCCTTCCAGAGTTAATAAGGTGCATCAAAGCACCATCCTGCCTACATTATATCATGCACTTAGCCTGTTCACATTACATTTTAGCGTCAGGAAGATTACGCTTTCTTGAAAACCATCCACTTGCTCAAAAAATAGTTGAGAAGAATCACCAAAATAGTCATAAGATATTTTGGAAGCCACTCATTCCAGCCTAGACCGTCAATCATTAGCCATAAGCCCACCATTTCAAAAACAAAGGTTCCCAGTCTTGCGGCTATAAATTTTCCAATTTCCTTTAGGAGCCTTTCTAAACTGTCTGTATGGCTTTGAAACACCCATATTTTATTGGTGACATATGCAAAGGCTATTGCCAATATAAAGGCGACCCCGTTGGCATAACCATAAGACATTCCAGCACTAAGGGCTAAATGATAAGTCGCTAGATTTACGACTGTGGTCAATACACCAAAAATACCGTAAAGGGTGGCTTCTTTCGCCAACCGCTTTTTACTCATCAATGCCCTCTTTTCTGCCGATGATGAACAATGGTCTGTTCTTCACCTCTTCATAAATTCTGCCGACGTATTCGCCAATAATGCTGACTTGAACCATTAAGATACCAAAGCAGAATAACAGGATTACCATCATAGAGGTCCAACCTTCAACTGCATATCTTCCAAATACCTTGCTGACCCCTAGGTAGATGAGCATGAGGAAGGAAAGACCAGAGACCCATAGTCCTATCAAACTGAATATTTTAAGGGGCTTATATGAGAAGCTTAAAATGGCATCAAAAGCCAATTTAAAAAGTTTAATATAGTTATATTTTGTCTCTCCAGCAAAGCGCTCATCTCTATGAAACTCTACATATCCCACGTTGAAGCCGACCCAATGGGTAAGTCCTCTAAAGTATCGATTGTGTTCTTCAAGTGCATTGATTTCCTCCACCACACGGCGGCTGAGAAGTCTGAAGTCTCCTGTATCTAATGGTACTTCTACATCTGATAGTGCATTCATTACTCTATAAAACCCTTTAGAGGTGATTTTTTTAAGGAAGGTTTCTTTCTTTCTGGAAATACGCTTGGCATAGACCACATCAAAGCCTTCTTTAAACTTAGCATACATTTCCACAATCAGTTCAGGTGGATCTTGAAGATCGGCGTCTATAATGACTACGGCTTCCCCTTTGGCGTATCTGAAGCCTGCCGTATTTGCCATTTCATGTCCAAAATTCCTAGCAAAGCTCACTAACTTCACTCGTTCGTCTGCTTTTCTCAGCTTCAAGATTTTCTCTGCGGTGGTGTCCTTGCTGCCATCGTCAACAAAGACGATTTCATGGTCGGGTGTAATCTTTTCCAGTGCTTTATTCAATCGCTCGTAAAGGGCGAAGATATTGTCTTCTTCGTTGTATGATGGTACAACGACGCTGATTTCAATCGGTTTCATCGTTCAAGCCTCCATTATAAGGCAATCCATTCTTGATTGCGTATTCTTCAATATTATAACATGTTTTATTATTGAAACATACCTTGTTACCATTTTGAGACAAGCTGTCGCCTTTGGAATGTGGCGACTGCCTTCATAATATGGTATATTAATAGAAGAAATTCTTTGATTGGAGTATGACTATGAAACAAGTACTTAACGGCCTCAACATCGAATATGATGTTCAAGGCACTGGAAAATACAATTTACTGATTCTTCACGGATGGGGCGCCAATTACGGTACTTTTAAGCCGGTCGTTGATGCCCTCAGCCCACATTTTAAAATATTTATGCTCAACTTCCCTGGCTGTGGTGAAAGTGATGACCCTACTGAACCTTGGAGCGTTGAAAAATATGCGGATTTGGTCACTGCTTTCATGAAGCAGCAGAAAATTAACAACCCAATTGTCCTCGGTCATTCTCATGGCGGGCGTACCGCTATTTATATGGCAGGTCAAAAGGATTGCAAATTCAGAAAATTGGTCTTAATCGATGCCGCAGGTGTAGTTCCCAAAAGAAAATGGAACTACTATTTCAAAGTCTACGGTTTTAAAACCATTAAGCACATGGCAAAACTTCCTATTTTCAATTGGCTCATGTCCGACTTTATGGAAGAATATCGACAAAAATACAGTTCTGCCGACTATAAAGCAGCCTCTCCCGTTATGAGACAAACCCTGTCTACCGTGGTCAATCAAGACATGACCCTTTATATGCCTAAAATTAATATTCCAACCCTATTGGTATGGGGTGGTAAAGATACGGCAACCCCTCTCACCGATGGAAAACTCATGGAGCAGCTCATTCCTGAAGCGGGACTTGTGGTCTTTGAACATGCTGGCCACTACTCATACTTAGATAATCTCAGTGGTTTTCTCAGTGTGATTCAAAACTTTTTAGAAAGGGAAATGGTGGCTTAACGTGATTGCTTTATATGCGCTGACGCTCTTCATCGGGCTAAGCTATTACATTTTCAAAGTTCGCTTTGACCTGCACATGTTTCAACAAAATTCTTATCGTCCAGAGCGTTACTTCCGCTGGATGAATCAGACCCATCAACCTCTCGTCCGAAAAAGCGATTGGATGTTCTTGATCGGATTGTCAATTAGCTGTTTCCCCGCACTGAGCGGTAACCCTTTGCTGACTTGGATTGGATTTGTTCTCGGACTGCCTTTTATGGCCTTGTCCGTCCTGATGTTCCACGTTAAAGTCACTTGGCAACCTGCTAAAAAGAAACTCACATGGACGCCTCGGGTTAAGAGGATGTTCATTACAGCCTTTATTTGGCTCAACATTTTATATGCTTTTGCCTTTATTAGTCACAGCCTTTGGTTCATTTGGGTCAGTGTGGCTTTCTCCATTATTTACAGTTGGGCCTTCATATTGATTGCTAACTTGACTAACACGCCAATCGAACAAGGTATCAATCATCATTACTATAGCGACGCACAAAAGCGCCTGACGCAAAATCCAAATTTGATTGTTATCGGGGTAACGGGTAGTTACGGAAAAACATCGGTTAAAAATGTCCTCTACCAGCTCCTCAGCCAAAAATATAACGTCCTTATGACGCCTGAAAGTTACAACACCTTGCTTGGGGTCATTCGCACCATTCGAGAAAAACTCAACCCGACCCACGACATTTTTATTGTGGAAATGGGGGCCAAGCAAGAAGGGGATATTTCTGAAATTTGCAAGCTGGTGAATCCTCAAATAGGTCTGATTACCTCTATTGGTCCGCAACATTTGGAGTCATTTAAAACGCTTGAAAACGTTATCAAAACAAAAGGGGAACTCTTTAGGAATACACGTCCCGAAGGCACTATTTTTGTCAATTTAAACGATGATAACATTCGCAACATGAGCCTTCCTAAGGGTCTCAAGTCCATTTTCTTCGGTAACAACACTCAAAAGAAGGCGCAATATGGTGTCTCTGATATTCACGTAACAGACGAAGGCACCGCTTTTACCATTTTTAACAAAAATGACAAGAGGAAAGAAAGCTTTAAAACCAGACTTCTCGGTGCTCACAATATTGACAACATGTTAGGTAGCATTGCCATTGCTATGGAACTTGGGGTAAGTGAAGCTCAAATAAACCGTGCCCTTTACGATATGTACCCTGTAGAGCACCGACTTTCCTGTAAAAAATCACCTTATGGCTATACGCTAATTGACGATGCTTTTAATTCAAACCCCGTTGGGTCAAAAAATGCTCTTGAAGTCCTTAAACATATGAAAGGCAACAGAAAAATAATTTTGACGCCTGGTATGATTGAACTCGGAGAACAGCAATTTGAACTAAACGAAAAATTTGGTGAATATATGGCCGATGCCTGCGACTACGTTGTTTTAGTCGGCAAGAAGCAAACAGAACCTATTCAGCAAGGTTTAAAAAACAAAAAATTCCCAAGGGAAAAATGGATTGCCGTTCAAAACTTAGCCGAGGGTTTCAAGGCGGTTAATGAATTTGCTAAACCCGGAGACGTTCTCTTAATTGAAAACGATTTGCCGGATTCATTCAACGAATAGAGAGGAGAAGGGTCCTATGCATATTGGTGTACTATTTGGAAGTCGCTCCGTGGAGCATGAAGTATCAATTATCACCGCCCTTCAAGCCATTCAAACTATGAAGGCGGCTGGCACATATAATATCGTTCCAATCTATATTTCAAAACAAGGTGATTATTATACCGGTAGCAACTTACTGGAACTAGAAAACTTTAAAGATTTGGACCAAGTCATGGCTAAAGCTCAAAAAGTCCATATTTGCAAGCAGGACGGTCGAGGCTGTCTAATCAAATCCCCTGCCAAAAGCTTTGGAAAAAATGTAGTGGCCCATTTTGATGTGGCCTTCCCTATTGTTCACGGCTCTTTTGGCGAAGACGGTACTTTGCAAGGTATGTTCGAACAGCTTCAAATTCCTTATGTGGGATGTTCTGTTCTTTCTGCTGCCCTGACCATGGATAAAATCACAGCTAAAATGATTTTAATGGCTTCTGGAGTGCCTGTAGTAGACTTTTATTGGTTCCACTCAGAAGAGTGGTTTGCAAAAGACGAAGAGCTGATTGCCCAGTCTGAGAAACAATTTGGTTACCCGGTCATTGTTAAACCTGCAGATATTGGCTCTAGTGTAGGCGTTGGCGTTGCCAATAATAAAGACGAATTCATTGAAGCTGTCAATTTGGTAAGACAATTTTCAGAACGCATTCTCATTGAAAAATATGTAAAGAATTTAAAAGAGATTAATATCAGCGTCCTCGGCGACTGTGAAGGCCATAAGCTCTCCGTCTGTGAGGAACCTATCTCCGCAAATGCTTTTCTAACCTATGCCGACAAGTACAGTGGTGGTGGCAGCAAAGACGGCTCCAAATCGGGATCATCTGCCGGCGGTGGCATGTCTACTGCTAGACGGGAAATTCCTGCTAAAATTCCTGCTGATATGAAAAACACCATTGAGTCCTATGCATCTACTTCTTTTAGAGCATTGGACTGTTCTGGGGTTTCACGAATAGACTTTATTATTGACCAAGACGACAACACGGTCTATGTAAATGAATTCAACACCATACCAGGTTCACTGGCCTTCTATTTATGGGAAGCTAGCGGTAAGCCTTTTGCTGAAATGATTTCTGACTTGATTCAGTTGGCCCTTAAGAGAAAAAGAAGAAGGGACAAACTCACCTTCAGCAATACCGTCAATATCTTGGCAAATGCCAACCTCGGCGGCATTAAGAAATAATCGACTAGGAATAAAAAAAGGTGTCAAGTACTGAACTGCGATTGAAAATCGACCTGCAGCCCAGGGTTTGGCGCCTTTTTGTGTTTATGATCTCTACTGCTAAAAGAAAGGAGCTGGAAGCTATGAGTTCTAAAAAACGTATATCACTTTTTATAGCACTGCTTTTATTCTGGTTCGCTCTTTCAGGTACCATTGACCTGAGGCAAATTATTTTAGGCACTCTATCCGCACTTGCATCACTTTTACTGTACGAGTGGGTTCTCAATCATGCTAAGATAAAACCCTTGAAACCTATGCCTCCTGTTCGGTGGCTTAGACTCATTAAAATTACACTTCACGCTCTCTTCACCAGTAGCATTGATCAGATTTTGCGGATTTTTTCTGGCAATGATGAAACGGTTTTTATTCAAATTCTCTTAGACCATGACCACCCTTATATCACAACTATTATTGCCAATGTCATTACGCTAACGCCGGGAGCTGTAAGTGTTGAAGCAGATGGCAATTTATTAAAAATACTTATGTTTGCACCAAAAAATGAAGCCGATCATTCTAAAATTTATAAATTAGTCGACCAACTTCAGTCTGTATTTGGGAGGTGCGAACCATGATTTTACAAGCAGTCATGATTTTACTGGTAATTACATCTAGCTTCTCCTTAGTTGCCATGATCAGAACAAAAAATACCATCGACAAGTTGATTTACTTAAACCTACTCAATGTAAAACTGGCACTGGCCTTGACAACTTATAGCGTCTGGATTGATTCCCAAATGGCCTTAGATATTAGTATCACATACGGTCTCATCGGATTTCTTACCCTTGCTATATTCACTAGATTTTTACTAAAAGGAGGACACCTTAAATGAACATTCAAGAGCTTCGTTTTTTCATTTCTGATGCACTTCTGATTCTGTTTATGATTTTACTCGTCATCGGTCTGGTGGGTATGTTTCGGTTTAAATCTAGTTATGGAAAAATATTGAACAGCAGCAAAATTGATTCCGTTGCATCTCTGCTGCTCTTCTTCGGTTTGATATTAAGGGCCAACAGCCTAAGTGTTTTGATCAAACTCATTATTGTGACTATTTTTTACATTGTCACAAGCCCTGTCAGCAATCAATTTATTGCTTTTGCTATTAAAAAACAAGCAACGGACATCGCTCTCATGGAACAGGAGGGCTATAAATGATTTACTTAAATGATTTACTGCTCTTAATGATGTTATTGGTCATTATTCGTATTGCCACTGAAAATGATAATTACAACTTGATTCTGTACGCCGCTTTTTTCTCTTTAGCCGCAGCAAGCCTCTATTTTATAAACGGCGCACCTGACTTGGCTCTCGCAGAAATTTCAATTGGCTGTGCCTTTATTCCCCTCATCTTTACCATAGCGATTATGCGCCAAAATACATTCACGGTTGTTTTTTTTAGTGAAGCTGGTCAGCAAGCTTATTGTGACCCACTTGTTTTGATTGAGTTTATGGGAATTGCCGAAGTGTTCTGTGGTCGAAATCGACTTAAGCTTAAAATTGTGACCCATCCTAAATCTTATGAGCCTAGCATTCGAGGGATTTTTAGACTAGGTAATACAGACTTAATTGCCCATTATATTGAAGATGAAAAAAAAATTATCCCTTTGGGGAAACACTCGAAACCGACTGATTCCAGAACTTTTCGAGGCCTTTGAATCACACCCATTTATTCAAATTACTGAGATGGGAGGGGAATGGGTTGAAGAATAAAACTTGGTTTAACGCTTTTGTTGTCATGGCTCTCTTCGGCGTAGGTTTCCACATGTTTTTATTGACTCAATCGAACACGCCCTACAATACCCTTAGCTATGATTATTTTATTGCACTTGCCTATGGTGAGACTGGATCAAAAAATTTACCCACTAGCATTTACTTAAACTATCGACTTTTCGACTCTGTATTCGAGTCTACCATTCTGTTTGTCGTAACAGCGGGTATCTTGTTCATGGGGAAAAGTGACAAGGATGTGAGGTGACCTGATGCGTGGCTATGACTTAATTAAAAACACATGTCGTTTTATTCTTCCCTTTCTAATCCTTTATGGCCTTTATGTTATTTTAAACGGCGACATTTCACCAGGTGGAGGTTTTCAAGGTGGCGTGGTGTTAGCAACCTGCTATTTAGCTCTCTTTTTTATTAAAGATGAAGAAACGATTCCTTTTAAAGAAATCATTAGAATTGAGAAGATTTTATTTCTCAGCCTTATTGTTGTAGGGATTGTACATCTTTTCACAAACAGCAATGCTTTCCCCCTATTTTCAGGGACTTCTTGGCGGATTCACCTTTCAACAGCAACCCTGATTTTGCTCAATACAATCATCGGCCTAAAGGTCACTATTGGGTTTAGTGGCATTATGCTTATTTTTACAGAGGAGGGTAAACTATGATGCATCTTAAAATACAAATGTTTTTAGCCCTTCTGATTTTTTTAGTTGGCCTTTTTAACCTGATTCGAAGCAAAAATTTAGTGAAATCTATTATTTCGTTAACGGTGCTCAATACGTCACTTATTCTATTCTTTGTGCTCTTGTCCACTCAAACTGGCAAAAGTACTCCCATTATTGGAGACACTACATTTTTAGGTGCTATGATTGATCCACTGCCTCAAGCCCTTATGATTACTGCTATTGTTATAGAGGCTGCAGTGACGGCTTTAGCCCTAATGATGTCTATAAAGCTATTCCACTACTATGGTTCTCTTCAGTGGAACCACATTTACGGAAGGCGGGATTAAATGATTCTGATTGTTTACTTGCTCATTTTTCTGCCACTCATTACAGGTGTGCTCATTTACTTGTTAGATAAGCCTTTGGTCAACCGAGGGATCTTTCTTCTACAGATTGTCCTCGGTGGGCTCCTAGGTATTGCTATTGCGCCTAAGATATTTCTCAGTTCACATTTAGGTCAAGTTACCTTTGTTACAGGGGGATGGTCAAAACTTGTGGGCATCGGTATAAGAATAGACCCTTTGTCATTTCTCTTTCTCACAATGAATTTACTTAGTTTTTGCTTCATATGGCTGTATATTTGGCCAAATAGAAAACATGACCATAAGTTTCTCTTCTTCCTCTGCGCCTTAGAAACTGCTCTCAATGGCTTATTTACCACCAATGACTTGTTTGCTATTTTTGTTCTCATTGAGCTGGTAACTATTCTAGCCAGCATTTTGATTACCTATAAAAAAGATGCTTTGTCTGTTAGAGCTGGACTTTTCTACCTGCTTTACAATTCTTGGGCGATGATTCTCTATCTACTTGGAATCATTTGCTTCTACTGGTATGCAGGCAACTTAAACATCGATTTGGTAGCGCCTCTTCTGGTCAATTATAAGCAAGAACCCGTATTGGCCTTTGGTCTTGCCGCAATTGTTGTTGGACTGGGCATCAAGTCTGCCTTCTTTATGCTTCACCTGTGGCTTCCTCAAGCGCATAGTGCTGCTCCTGCTTCTATTTCAGCAATTTTAAGTGGTTTAATTGTCAAAATGGGGGTCTTCGTATTTTTAAGAATCGACGGTTTAATCAGCATTCCCGCTGTTCATCATCTCTTTCTTTATGTGGGGCTGATTTCAGGAATCTTTGGCGCTTTATTTGCCATATTCCAATCGGATTTGAAGCGGATTCTGGCCTTTCACACGGTTTCTCAACTGGGTCTAATTTTTATTGGCCTGGGTTTATACGGCGAAAAAAATACCCTAGGCGCAATCGCACACCTGTTTAACCATTTTGCTTTTAAAAGCTTGTTGTTTTTAGCCGTCGGTTTAATTATTATGGAAACAGGAGAACGTCGCGTCAAGTATATAAGAGGCTTATGGCAGTGGCACAAACCCCTTTCCCTCTGCTTGGGCATTGGCATTGTCAGCATTATAGGCTTTCCCCTTTTCAGTGGCAGTTTTAGCAAAATGCTGATTAAATCTGGTGATGTTCCCTCTTTTATTAAACTTGGTCTGTATTTGATTAACTTTGGCACTCTGATTAGTTTTATTAAACTGAGCACAACCCTCTTCGGGAAGCCTTCAGAAGCCCTTTCTCGGACAAAACGCACCCATGATAGGGTTATGGCAGGCGTATATTTTATAACGGCTGTGGTTCTGCTCTGTTTGCCTGTTGAACTTTGGCTCAGCGGGAAATATATGCCTGATTTATCCCATTACTATTTTTCCAAAATTGGGCATGATACATTAACCTTTTTAGTGATGCTATTGGCTTCAATTGGTTTATATCAATGGATTGTAAAGCCACTCATAAAGAAATTTCCACACCTTGGACACCAAGATATTTCTTTTGGTCACGCCGTTGCTTCCAGTCTATTTTTCTTCTGGTTTGCCCTTAGTTATTTTGCTTAAACTTGTAATTGAAGAAAGGATTTATTATGAACATTCAAATTTTTTGGAAAGAAAAAGTGTTTTGATACTCAAAAGGCAGAACGTTACTTTAAAGAGAGAAAAATCAAATATCAGTTGATTGATATTGTAAAATTTGGCATGAGTAATGGTGAGTTTGAAAGTGTCCGCCGCGCGGTTGGACAAGATGCCCTTATTGATAAGGATTCCCCTGTCTACTTGGAAAAAAATTTAGATAAGATTCACGGGGCAGGTCTGGTTCAAGAAATTGCCCTTGAATACCCTAAAGTGATAAAAACGCCCATTGTTAGAAATGGCAAACAAGCTACCGTAGGTTATTGTCCTGAGGTATGGAAAAACTGGGAGTGAGGCTTCTATTTATTTTAAAATCATCACTTAATCGTTTATCTTTGTTTATTTTTTCTAAGTCTAAAAATACAAGCAAAACAAACGACTAAGGAAGCTAAGGCCCATAAATATTTATGGCCCAAAGGTTCCGTACCCGCAATGTAG
>CAXXWB010000015.1:0-34147 GCA_963677505.2 uncultured Acidaminobacter sp. | reverse complement strand
GAACCATCGGCATGATTTGTTTTGGATTTGACCGTGTTCATGAGTGGAAGAAGATGAAATTGTTCTGGGATGTCAGATTGCAGACCATGTAGGTAATACGATTCTTAATCAGGAGCGTCTTGTTATTGCAGAAAAACTCAAACTCAGCGAGAGTTTTTTAAAGCGTGCTCAAGAAGTTTCTAAAACAGGTCACTGGGTTGTAGATATAAAAAGTGGTGTGACCCATTGGTCCGATGAAGTCTATCGTATATTTGACGTGCCTAAAGATACGGAAATTACAATGGACAAGTTTTGGGGATACGTACACAAAGACGATTTCGAATTCACTAATGAGGCTTGGAATCGAGCAATAAAGGGTGATCCCTATCATGTACAGCACCGAATCAATACGCCGTTTCAAACTAAATGGATAGAGGTAATTGCTTCTATGGAATATGACAAAGAGGGGCAAGTTACTTTAGGTCTGGGCACTGTTCAGGATATTACCGACCGTGTTCTGACAGAGACGGAACTCAATGAGTACCGATTGAAGTTAGAGGAAATGGTCTTCCAAAGGACGGCAGAATTAGAAGAAGCCATGGACATTGTTGAAGCGGCAAGCAAAGCAAAAACCGAGTTTATTTCAAACATGAGCCATGAAATTAGGACCCCTATGAATGCTATTATTGGTTATGCCCATTTGATTCAGAGGGGACCGCTAACTTTGAAACAGTCTACTCAATTGGAGAAATTAACCAATGCATCTATGCATTTGCTTCAAATTGTCAATGATATATTGGATCTTTCCAAAATAGAGGCGGACAAATTGACCATCGACTATAAAGAATTTGAACCAGCTACCGTAGTGGACCATGTATTTGAAATTGTTGAAACTGCTGTGACCAGTAAGGGTCTAGATGTTTACATTAACCTTAAAGATATTCCTAAAACGGTAGTAGGTGATGGACCAAGATTTGGACAAGTACTTCTTAATTTAGTCAATAATGCCATAAAATTTACGAGTAAAGGCAGTGTTGGTGTCATAGGTTCCATTGTGACAGCAGAGAAGGACCAAGATACAGATGTTGAAAAATGGCTTAGATTTGAAGTGCAGGATACAGGCATAGGCCTGTCTGAGGAGCAAATCAATACGCTATTTGTCGCATTTAATCAAGCGGATCGTTCAATCACTCGATTATATGGTGGAACAGGCTTAGGGCTTGCTATCAGCAAGAAGCTCCTGACTTTAATGGGTGGAAGAATTGGCGTTAACAGTCAGATGAATTCTGGCAGTGTATTCTGGTTTGAGATTCCTTTGATTGCTAGTGGGGACAGTTCACATTTGAAAGACAAAATGGCTAATTTTAAAGGACTTAGAGTCATAGTCATTGATGATGATCCAAGGGTACTGGAAATCATGGAGGAAATGTTCCAGGATTATCAGTTTTGAAGTTTCTTCTACACAATCAAGTTTAGAAGGCTTGAAAATGATTTTAAAAGAAGACAGTGAGGATAAGCCTTTGAGTTGATATCTGTAGATTATCGCATGGAAGAAATGAATGGCTTGGACGTGATTAAATCCATTAAGGAATTGCCTTTGAAAAAGCAGCCGGAGCTGATGATGATTACAGCTTTTGCAGGGGAAATAGAACGAGGTTTCAGCGAAGATATGAAACAGGTTCGGGTAGTGGCTAAGCCAGTGACGCCAATAAAATTATTAGAAGCTTTAAATAGTATTTTGTCCAGTTCTTCTAGTGCTTCAGAACAGCTTACCGAGGAGCAGCTTAAAAGCTTATTTACAACTTTGGGTCGTAAAAAGATTATGTTAGTAGAGGACAATCCAATCAACAGAGAAGTTGCCATTTCTCTATTGGAATTTATTGACCTTGAAATATTCTCAGCTGAGAACGGAAGGGTAGCGCTGGAAATGGCAACTAAAGAAGCTTTTGACTTAGTCCTAATGGACGTGCAAATGCCAATAATGGACGGACTGGAAGCCACTAGAAATATCAGAAAAATTGAAGCGTGGAAAGAGATTCCTATCATAGCCATGACAGCCCATGCTTTCGAGGAAGATATCGAAAATTGCATGAGTGCTGGTATGAACGATCATGTGTCTAAACCTGTAGAACCTCAAAAGCTTTATGCAACCCTATATAAGTGGCTTTCTAGTGACCGCGGTGAAACGGAAATTCAATTTTCGCCAAGGCCAGTCTGAAGGGGCAGATTTTGACGATCAGGGCCAAATAGTGCTGCTTCAAAGTTTTGATGGTCTAGATGTACAGTCGGGGCTGTTGACCATGAATGGCAATATCCGTGGTTACTTTAATCTACTTGGCCAATTTGTCAATAATCATGGATCAGATGCTTCGGCCTTGGAAGCCTTGCTAAAAGAAGGGGATCTTGATGCTTTGAGTAAAAAAGCCCATTCACTGAAAGGGGTATCCGCAACTCTTGGAGCTTTTGAAATTCAAAAGTTGGCTAAAAAATTGGAAATTGGGTCAAAAGGACGGATTGAAAGAGAAGAACTGGAAACGGACATTAAGGCGTTGGCTAAGAGCATCGATAGCTTTTTAAAAGAGTATGAAAGGGTAAGTCAAGTGCTTCAACCTGACCAGTATCAAATGAAACTAGGTGCCATTAACATTAGTCAGATGAATGAATTGCTCAGTAAATTAGAAGGGCTCCTCAATGAGTTTGATGCCTCTGTCAATGACTTAATTGAAGACTCAGGCGGTTATTTGATAGAGATGTTTGGCGATGAAGCAAGGCTGTTGTGCAATCAAATTAGTGAGTTTGAATATGCTAATGCCAAAAATACCCTCCATCTTCTTATGAATTTAAAAAACGTATAAGTTGTTGCAAAATATGTAAATAGCAAAAAAATTAAAGGCTTGCATCTTCCTGAGTGGGAGGTTGCAAGCCTTTTTTAACTGATTTTTACGAGGTTTTTTTATAAGAACACTACTCGATTTACTTTTTAGGTGGAACAGGCTTACTCATTTTCATTTCAATTTGTTTTCTAAAGAGAAGTTTTAAAACTTGGTCGCAAATATTGGGTTGAACGTCTAAAAAAGCACAATTATAAAGATAGGACTTACCCGTCTTATAATATTTTACAATTCTCAGGTTGATGAGAACATCGACCTCTAATTCTCCTAATTTTTCTTTAATTGCCAGTTTTAAAGAACCTAAAGGTGCACTAGAAATTTCTTTGAAATATTCTAGATCAGATTCCAAAATAACTGAGTTCCCTCCTAGTTTGATATAGGAGACAGGTATAATTGAATTGTCTAAAAACAATGCAGTGCGACCAGTCCATGAGAGTGAAAAATATTTGTCAGAAGGCACATAGACAAAATTGGTTACAAAGAATTTATCGTCTAATATCCCATAGACATCTGTTGAAAATTCTACAAACTCATTTTGTTTGAAGAAGCTAAGGGTGCATCTGTGAACGTCTTTGATATTGTAATGGCTAACACTTTCCTCTGTTTCATGGAGTAAGAATTTTCCTTTTTGCTTACTGACAATTAAATTACCTGTAAAGGTTTTAATATCTTTAATATTTTTATAGAAGAAGCTAATGGAAGCATGAGGGATAAAGTCTGCATCATTTAAAGCTTCTGCAGGAATAAACTTATGATCTTCTAAAATACGAATCATAACACTGGCAATGTCAGGATCGTAAAGGGTTCTCTTATTTTTTGAGAGATGATCGATAACATCGCCCAGATGAAGGGCAGGTCGGTAAGAACGCTGAGACAGCATAGCATCAACACTGTCCGCCACGTTGAGAATACGACTCAGAAGTGGAATTTCTTCTTTTTTCAGACCACTTGGATACCCTGTGCCGTCGTAGTTTTCGTGATGATGTTTCACAATCTCTGGTATTCCTTTAAAGAAGGGAATGCCGTAAAGTGAAGATTCTGCAATGCGAGCACCTTTTATAGGATGCTGTTTGATAATGTCAAATTCATCTTCTGTCAATTTATCGGGTTTGTTGATAATTTCGTCGGGAACGAGTAAAATGCCAACATCGTAAATCAACGCGGCAAAATACAGGGTGTCTTGGTCATCTGAAGAGAGCTTAAATTCATTGGAAAGCAAGACAGACCAATAGGCCACATTTGTCATATGATGTGGCAAATAACTGGTTTTATTAAGCAAAAGCTCCGTGTAAACATCTATCATTAAATACAATTTTTCATAGGCCATGACCAATGCTTGTAATATAGTAAAACATATATTCTAAACTTAGAAATAAATGCTTTTCTGCTTCAATTTGGCCTTGGGAAATAGGTTTTTTAGATAGTAGAACAAAATCGGCAACTTTTTCACTGACAGTGGAGGACGGCGTGAAAAGTGTTAAATCTGTCAGGAAAAAATCGTCGGTATTTTCAAAGGTGACATAGAGCTGATCAGAAATTTTTTGCATGGCATTCTTTCCGAGATAATCGAGAACAGTTCTTTCATCGTAGAGAAGACCGCCGCTTTTCATAACCTTTTTAGATAAGGATATTTCCGAACAGTCTGCATTATATATGAGAATTAAGGCGCCATCAATCAGAGGTCTAAGAGCTGAGCCTGAAAATAAGCGTTCTAATTCGTTGTCAATATTTATGAAGTTGCTTAATACAAACCCTTTGTTCATAGCACCACGCCTCGTCATTTTATGATTTGAGAAGTTTTTACCCGATTATAGGCACTGGTACACAGGAATTGAGTAATTTGATAAAGTTTTAATTACAATTTTAAAATAAAGGCAATGGGATCTTCTTGAGAGTCTAATAAAAAGTCAGGGATGATACTGGTTTCTTTATTCCCAAGACCAGCAGGTCGAATAAACTGTTTATGGGAAAGGGAACCTTCAAACTTAGTGTTAGGAAGGGTAAAATAGAGGACATCGCCATAACTATTTGGAGAATTACTGCTAGGTTGTCCAACAATTTTGCCCAGTCCGCCATCGCGTGTCCAAGTGGCCATCATGGTTGCAGAGCTAAAAGTTCTTTCGTTAGTAATGACAAACAGCTCAATATCAGAATTTACAGCAGTACTTGGATCATTGTCGTATGTTTCATACCCTTTACTTTGACTATAGCCTCTTTGATCTTTGGCCAATGGTGAATACCTAATGGTACAGCCATAAGAACCACCTCTTTTACCCATTGCATCTAGGAGTTGGGTACAGGCGTTTGAATTTCCTCCAGGATTATTTCTCAGATCGACAATAACCCTTTTTGTCCCGTTGTTCATAGAATTCTTTAAAGTACTAATGGCTTGATCCAATTCTTGATTTTCTTCACAGATCCCCATCGTGATTAATAGGGTATTTGAGTTTAATGTTTTAGTGCTAACCCTGTTATTTTGCCAATCTTTATTTGATTTATTAACAAACGGATACTCTTTAAGAATGGAGTTGCCCGAATTGTCTGTGAGTTCAACCAATGCGGAGTCGCTAATCTGGGCATTTGCATATTCTAAAACGCGTTCTCCATTTGCGTAGTTTTCATAGTTGAGAAGAAGAGCAGATTCATTTTCAGCAGGTACCAATTGATCGATGATAGTGAAGAGGTCTTTGTCTGAGACGCCACCAATGGCCGTAATTCTTTGATCTGTAAGGCGACCTACTTCATCCAATAAGTAGAGGTGTCCTTTTGAATATTGCCACTCAATATCTAATTGTTTACCCACATACCAAGACAACTGAGTGTGTCCATCGTGTAAACTTGTTAAGAAGGTGTTGACCATAAATTTAAAAGTAGAGTCTGACAGTTCCCCCTTAGCTTGGTTAAGAAAAAGGTCTTTGGCTTCGGCATAACCCTCGGGTTGCCCCTTTATAAAGGCGGGGTGGCTGGTTTCGATTAAATTTACAAGATAAAGGGCATCGTCTTGAAAAGGATCTCCAGTAGGTTCAAAGGTTAAAGCCTTCGAATTTGAATTTGTGCCGACCAAATAAGTGGTAATGCCAATGATGATGGCAAATATTAAAAAGATAATTGCAATTGGATGAGCCTTCTTTTTAAAGTGCATTGATAATACCTCCATATCATATCACGTCGTATAAAATATTTTTTATATTAGAATGATAGCATATAGAAGGTATAATTTCAATTATTTAGAAAATTAACCATGAAATTTCTGATATTGTTTTGGCGTTAACCCATAGGCATCTTTAAAAAGCCTTATAAAATGAGACGGATTTTCATACCCAAGGTCTAAGGCGGCTTCGGTGACATTTACAGATTTAAGGAGTTCAACGGCCTTTTTCATTTTAAGCTGATGTAGGTATTTTTGTGGTGTAAGACCCATCTGCTTTTTAAAAGCATGACTAAAATTAGATTCACTCATCTGAAGTTTTTTGGCGATGGAGTGAATGGTTATGGGCTCATTTAAATGAACGGACATATAGTCGATGGCACGTTGCATTGGATTTCCTGTGCCGCTTAAAATCTGGTCCCCAATGGGTTTAATTCTGAGCAAGTGATAGACCAATTTTTGAGCGTATAAATCCAATAAGAAATGTTCAGACTGACCATTTTGTACAGTCATTTCTGTTATATGTTGTATGGCGTCAAATAGTTGCATGTCATTAGACTGAAGAAAGACATCTTTCAAAGCTTGTTGGGTGAAAGTAGTAGAAGAGCCTAATTGTGATTGACGAATGACTTGATCAAATAGAGCATCGTTTAATTCGAAAACCATAGCTCTTGTAGGTTGGTCAATGTCCATTTGTACCTCGGTATGGGCTGGTAATAGAAGAAACTGACTTTTATCATAGGTAAAAGCTCTGTCTTTTATAGCAATATGCTTTTCACCCTTTAGAATGGTGCAAAACCTTGTATAGGCGTGGGACTGATAAGTGCCGCTAAAGTTTTTCGGTAAATCGTAATATAAAATTCGAAGAAAGTCCGTTTCAATGCCGTCCAACCGCTCCAATTCTTGGTCAAAAGTGTTAAGCATAGGTGCCAATCTCCTTTCGGAAGGAATGATAAAAGAATGTTAAAAAATATACAAATTCATTCAAATAAGAGCTATTTTTTAAAAAACAAGGTAGTTTTACAAAAGCGATATAGGTAGAATAACTCTTGTAGTAATCATATTTTAGAACGGTTCAGAAGTCAATCGCTTCAAAGAAAAGACCTTGTAAAGATAACGAAATTTTTAACAAACTAAAAAAGCAAAGTTGAAAATTCAAATTTAGGAGGAAAAACACATGGGATTGCAAGGATTTAGAGTTCCAAAGGATATCGTATTTGGTGAAGGTGCTTTAAGCCACTTAGCAACATTGGAAGGTAAAAGAGCAACACTCGTAACTGGGGGTAGTTCAATGCTTCGTTCTGGTTTCTTAGACGAAGCTAAAAAGCAGCTGGAAAAAGCTGGCATGACCGTTTCTATTGTAGATGGGGTTGAACCAAATCCTTCAATTGAAACAGTTGTAAGAGGCGGTAAGGAAATGGAAGCCTTTAACCCTGATTGGATCATTGCTATTGGCGGCGGTTCTGCTCTAGATGCGGCTAAAATCATGTGGGTGTATTATGAATACCCTAACACTAAGTTTGAAGATTTAGTAGCGGGCAAGTTCCCCAAACTCAGAACAAAAGCTAAATTTATTGCAGTGCCTTCAACAAGTGGTACAGCTTCTGAAATTACAGCGTTTTCAGTTATTACAGATACAAAAAACCATATTAAGTACCCATTGGTTTCTTATGAAATGACACCAGATATAGCCCTTTTAGATGCCAATATTCCAGCTAAAATGCCACCTCATATTACAGCTAATACAGGCATGGATGTTATGGCTCACGCCGTTGAAGCTTATACCTCAACTGCGGCAACTTGTTACACAGACCCATTGGCTTATGAAGCTATCCGTTTAGTGTTTAATCAATTGCCAAAGGCCTATAGCAAAGGTGATGATATTAAAGCCAGAGAAGATATGCACAATGCATCTGCTCTTGCAGGTATGGCATTTACAAACGCATCTCTGGGTCTTATTCACAGTTTAGCCCATAAAATTGGCGGCGAATTCGGCATTACTCACGGTCTTGCCAATGCTATTTTAATGCCATACATTGTAGATTATAACCGTAAAGGTACAGATAAAATTACTAAGCTTGAAAAAGATCTTGGTATTGAAAACTTAACAGATGCCCTTAAAGGTCTAAGCAAACAAGTAAATATTCCATTAACATTAAAAGAAGTAACAGAAGTAGAAATCAGCGAAGCCAAATTCTTGGAAGTATTAGAGCGCATGAGCAAGAATGCTTTTGATGATCCTTGTACTTTGACAAACCCAAGAAATTCTTCACCAGAAGATGTTAAAAAGATTTACGAATGTGCATTCTATGGCAAATCTGCTTTAGAAATATAAATGCCCCATCTCTTCGGTCGTTTTGTCCCCACAACTGAACGATCTCAATAAGTCCATTTAACAAAAAAATAAAAAAACGCTTATACCAGTTAGCGTTTTTTTATTTTTTTTGATTTATTCAGGATTGGAAAAGTCATTGATTTCAGCTGATTCACTGGAAAGCGCAGGTGTTTCTTCAATTTCTAACAAAGGAAGTTGACTTTTTAAATCGTCTATTTCTTTTGTCTGAGATTGGACAGTTTTTTCCAATCCTTTTATTTTCATGAGCATAGACATGTGTTTCACAGTTCCTAAAAGAGCCACAATCAAGGCACCTATCGTGGCTGAACCAAAAATGATGACAGCGAGGGACAGGCGAATTTGTGAAATGAGCAAATTGACATCAACAGCCTTGGCGTTGACCACTGCAAATAAGGTAACCAGTACGGCAAAAAATAAAGCGCTGACAAATCTGAACTGCATAAGTGACCTCCTTGGGTATATTTAAAGTTCTAATAAAGCTAACTTCTTGTTTTTACAATGAGAGATTCAATTTCCAACAGTTCATCCAAATCAGAGGGTGCTAACTTGCTCAGTAACTCACCTCGGGAGGTGACGCCCGCTAAACTTCTGGCACGAGGGTCAGATGGGAGTAAGGCATCGGTCCAGCCTATTTTCTTATTGTCGACATAAACATCATAATCTACCATACGAGTGCCGTCATCTAAATATTCCATGCCGAGGAGAACCCGTTTAATGGTTTTGGCGTCGAAAAAGGTGAAGAAGCGCACACGATAGACTTCCACAGACATGAAGAGGCGAGGGTAATCTTTTGACCAAGACTCTCCAAGAACAATGCCAAATTCCAAGGTTTCAAAAATGCTAATGAGACGGTCGTAGTGGAGTTTATAAGCGCCATAGCGGTCATAAATTCGTATTTCTATTTCATTCCAATCTCTATTGGCTATGCCAATGTTTAGGTATTGGAGGGCATGCATTCTCAATTCTTTTAAGGATTCGTAGTGATTGCCATCTAGCCTGAGAACTTTTTCATAAAGATCAGTCGTTTGAACGCCGTGATTTAGTGGACGAGCAGTAAGGGCAATCAAAGTAGTGTTTTCGTTGCCGTGGCTAATGATCTCAGAAAAAGTGCTGATGGTGCCGCCTAAATCTTCATGCATTTGATTTAAAATAGCTTCTTGGTCCCCTGGGGCACGCATAATTAATGTACGTGGCGCTGTACGGACTTCATCTACCAAATCAGTTCTTTTACCTGAAATTAAGTGGCAGAGAATAGTGGCAGGAGAGGTTTTAATCACCAGCATTTTAAGAATATCCTGAGTCGTGAGAACCGGTTTCATTTCTTTTGCAATAAAAATAATCGTATGATCTTCTCTTGCAATATCAAAGGCAGAAGTCAAATCGCAAGGCTCCCCTTCGAAGGAGTCTAGCATGCAATTAAATAAGTCGTCAATATTTCGACTGGAAAAGGCCAATATTCTTGGACCGCTTCGGATGAGTGATAGCATAGGCACCTCCTATGGGTAGGTTAGTATCATTGTATATGTCTTATAGACTGGTTCTTTTTTTCCCAAGTCTGTCATCATCTGTACCCCAAGGATAAGGGAACAAGTGAGCTTTTAAGGTATCGAGTTCAATGAAGTAGATGTCTGAAATCCCATTATAAAAGTATTGACCGTTTTCTAATTTGGTTTCTAAACTAAGGTCGTGACCAAAGAAATTAATTTGCGACGGGGCTTCAAGAATGGCCTTGGGGTAATGGCTAATGCGGACAGGGACATTCTCAATGTGGACTGTATCGACTCGGTCAATGACGATAGAACGTTTCGCAAAGCGCTTTACATTTTCTGGACTGTCGTGATTGCCAAGGGCTAAATAAATTGCTTTGGCCTGGGAGGTCTCTAGAATTTTAATCAACATTTGTACCGATCGATTGTACCGATTGATGGAGCCCGGATAGAGTTGAAGCTTAATATTATCCACAAGATCTCCCGTATGTACAATATAAGTTGGATTTAACTCTCGAATCAGCCGTTTTAGGGCTGGGAAGAAACGAAGAGGCGTATCGGAAATATGGAGCACAGTAGCTGTTTGATTTTCAAGCAAACTGGTGTCAATATAAACATATCCAGCCAAAAAGTAGTACATTCTTTTAAAAGGATGCAATGTCGTTTACCTCCCATAAGGAATAATTACCCTATTGTTAAATATAATTGCAAAAATATATTTCAACTTTATTTTGGATGTACCCACTTAGGCTCAACATCAATAGGAAAGTGGCTGGTATCGCCAAGCATAGTGATTTCCCAGCCTTCTTTATTTTTTTGGAAGCAGTTAAGGCAAGTGGAATTCATAAAGGGTCCTTCCCAGAAATTTTGGAGAGGGGTTTTATTTAAATAAGCAATCATGCTTTTTAATACCACTGCATGGGCCACCAATAAAACGGTTTCATTAGGGTGAGTTTCTGCCACCCACTCTAAAAAATTACCACTGCGACTAATAACCGATTCAAAAGATTCGCTACTATTGGGACAGAATTTCTCAGGTTCATGCCAAAACTGGTAAAAGCGTTCTGGGTCATAGGCCTCTATTTCAACCACTTGTTTTCCTTCCCATTCCCCTAAGTAAATCTCTTTAAGGGCATCTGAGGTAACAATGTTTAAGCCCTGATGTTTGTTTACAATTTCAGCCGTATTAAAAGCTCTGCCAGAAGGACTGCTGTAAATATGGTCTATTTTAGTACTTTTGAGTCTTTCTGCAAGCCAAGCGGCTTGATTCTCTCCCATTTCTGTAAGGGGTGAGTCCAAATGTCCCTGCATTTTACGTAGGGTATTCCACTGAGTTTCTCCGTGTCGAGTCACTAAAATTGTGGTCATAGTTATTCTCCTTTGTTTTTGGCTTTTGCCATTTTGTTTTTAGTCATTGTCATTGAGGACTTGTTTATGCTATGATTCGCTTAGCAGAAACTTTGGAGGTATCATATGATTTATTTAGTATTTGCAATACTTTCAAGCGCATCTATTGCCTGGCTTTTCAAAATTACAGAAGGCGGCAGCTATAATCGGTATCGGGTGACAACTGCCAATTATGGGGTCGCTTTTTTTGTCAGTTTAATTATGCATGTAGTGACTTTACTACAGACACATTCCACCTTTAGTCTGTCAAGCCTTCATATAGATAGCTTGTTGGGTATAGGGGTTCCAGCAGGATTTTGTTTTTTCCTGTCATTTGTATTTTACCAGAAAAGTGTGAAAGAAAACGGTGCAAGTTTATCAGGGATGTTTGGAAAGTTAGGTATTTTATTGCCTATGGTGGTGTCGGTAATCATTTGGCATGAAATTCCTAGCGGGATTCAAAGTCTTGGAATCCTTCTGGCAGTAGGGGCAATGGTATATGTGAATTATGTTCCAGGGCAAACTGCTTTCAATAAAAGTCAAAAATCACTGATTTATCTTTTTTTAGCAGGAGGCATGGCGGAATTTTCCAGCAAATTGTTTCAGAAAATGGGAGAACCCAGTGAAAAGAATTTATTTCTCTTTGTAGTATTCTTTGTAGCATTTTGCCTCAGTTTATATAAAAGTAGACAATCTGAAGTTCAATCAGGGTCTTCACTTAAAAAGGATTTACTGGCGGGAGGGATTGTAGGTGTACCGAATTTACTATCTTCGGTATTTTTAATCAGCGCATTAGGACAAGTTCCTGCAACCATTGCCTTTCCAATTTATAGTTCGGGTGCCATCGCAGTGATTTCCCTTGGAAGCCATGTTTTCTTCAAAGAAGAAATTGGCAGACGGTCTAAATGGGGATTGCTCATGACTATGATTGCAATGATTCTTGTGAATATGAAGTAGAGAGAATAAGTGGAGGTTGGCATAAATGGAGAATACAGTGCAAAAAAAGTCAGTGCAAAATTACAAAGGACAATTGTATATCGCCTTAGGTGCAATTATATGGGGGACACAGGGTCCTTTTGCCAAAGCTTTGATGCAGTCTGGCGCCAGCGCTATTTTTGTGGCGTTGGTAAAACTGGGAATAGGCGCAATGCTTATGTTTCTGGCCATGGCCGTTTTGAGGCCGAGACAACTAAAAATTGATAAAAAAGGACTGCTATACACGGGGGTCATAGGCCTCTTTTGCCAAGCTGGGTTTAATGCGTTGTATTACCAAAGTGTAGGCTTAATTGGCATTGCCAATGCTGCGGTAATTTTGTATACCTCTCCTGTATTTTTTCTTATACTGTCCATTATATTTTTTAAAGAGAAGATGACCCTCATTAAGGGCAGCGCTGCAATTCTATGTATGTTAGGCTGTGGGATTGCTGTGACAGGGGGTAAAATGTCTTTAGGAGGACTGTCAGTCCTTGGCATAGGTCTGGCTTTGTTATCTTCAGTGAGTTTTGCAATGATGGGTGCTATCAGTAAGAAGGCACTCAACTGCTATGAGCCTATGACTGTGATTGCCTATAGTTTTCTGTGGGGATTTGTATTTTTACTGCCTCAAGCCTGTATCGGTAACGGGTTGATGATTGACTTGAACTGGGCAGTTATTCTGGGCGCCATAGGTATAGGTACTTTTCCTGCTGCGCTTGCTTATTTTTTCTATTTTAAAGGGGTCAGTTGTGGTGTGAATTTGTCTCAAGCTGGGGTCATTAGTGCTCTTGAAATGGTAAGTGCTGTTCTAATTGCATGGACTATTTTTGCCGAGCCAGCCAATCTGATAAAAATATTTGGTATTATTTTGATATTATTTTCCATAATTTTAAGCGAATTTAAACAAAAACTGGTAAAATGAAAATATATTAATTGTTAGATCAATAGTAAAATAGGAAAGTGAGTGATTTCATTGGCATCCAGTATTCAATTAGAAGCCGTTTTAGATGTTTTAAAGCGAAAGTATGAAGATCAAAAAGTCTTATTAGAAAACATGAATATGAACTCAATAAAGTTACAGCAAAATATGAAGTCAGAAGAAGAAGACGTTCAGCAATTGGAAGGTGACACGTTTAAGGCGGCATTTTTTAAACTCATTCGGATTCATGACGGACAACTTTCAAAGGAACAGTCCGAATATCTCAAAGCAAAATATGATTTTGAGAGCTATCAGTTTGAAATAAGTGAAGCTGAAAAGCAATTGAACGTCTTAAATGGCAAGGTCCGAGAAACTGAGCTAGAGCTTCAAAATTACAAGAGTACGTTACACGAACGTATGGAAACCCTGAACCGATTGGCAGCCAATACGCCACAGCGTATGCTCTTTGAGAAGTTTATTTCAAAGGAAAAAGCATGCAAGTCGGAATGTGTTGAAATTGAAGAGGCCCTGTCAGCCTGTGAAAGAGCATGGACAGCAAAAAAACAAGTTCAAAAAACTTTAAGCAGTGCTGACGATTGGGCCTTTTGGGACACTTGGGGTGGCGGCGGTCTAATTACCGATATGGTTAAATATGATAAAATAGATGAAGCCCAAGTACAATTCAAACAATTATCGGCAGAGCTTAGCCATTTAAAGCGAGAATTATCCGATGTAGGTCAGAGCATTAATTTTGACATGGGTTCCATAGACCCTATGACAAAGGGCTTGGATATTTGGTTTGATAATATCTTCACAGACATGAGAGTTAGGGAAGAAATTCAAAGTCAAATCAGAGCTGTCAATTTGTTAAACGAAGAATTATCCAGTGTCAAACAGAACTTGAATCAAAAGTATGAAGTGGCTCAAGGTGCCCTAAAGGCATCTACCGAAGCCCTTGAAAACTTTTTGTTGGATATTTAAAACGTGAAGATATAAAAACGAGCTGAACAGGGGGGACGTGTTCAGCTCGTTTTTTGTTTATCTCATTTTGTGACAATAATAGAACTAATTTGTTTGAGGCGTATCAGATGGTGGGGTACCTGTTGGAGGTGTTCCTGTAGGTCGCTCACCTTTGCCACCACCTTGTCCAGGGCCACCGCCCATACCACCTGTAACGGCTTCGCCAGTGTCAGAAATTTTAGTGACGACATCTGAAATGGTGATTTTTGTAAGGCATGTACCTCCTGTAAGGGTTCCGCCTGTAGCATAGTTGTTATTAAGTGCTACACTGGACTCGCCACCGTTGATTAAGCTGTAAGTTTTATCTTTTGTAATGCTTGGGCTACTAATTAAAATGGATTGGTACGTTTTAGAGGGTGCAAAGGACACAATGGATTTGCCTGTTGAATCTACAAGACTGACTAAAGTATTGGCACTTTGGGCTTCTGTATAGTAAACAAGAATTGAGTTTTGTGTAGAAGTGGTACTTGGCGCTTGTGCCATGCCAGAACTTCCTGCTATTGCAAGGGTACCACCGGTCACCTCACAGACCTTATCATAGTCAAGTGGACCATTGCCATTGTTTGTAGGACCGTTGACTAGAACGGTACCGCCAGTCACATATATGGAACCATTGGCATCAATGCCGTCGCCATCTGCGCTTACGACAACTGTACCGCCGTTAATTTGGATAAAGTAATTGCTATCAGTACTAGGGTTTTCAGCAGCAGTTTTGCCGTCTAGACCAGAACCGTCAGCGCCACCCGCTGCATTCAAGCCGTCATCAGAAGCCGTTACGTTTATGTCACCATTGTTGATGATAACATTAGCACTTTCTAAGCCTTCGTAACTCTTGGTAATATTGATGGTACCACCGTCTATGGTAAGAACAGAATCGGCGTGGATACCGTCATCTGCGGCGGCAATGTTGAGTGTACCTGCATTTACAAGAACTTGTGTACTAGAGTGGACTGCATCTTCACCTGAGGTGATTGTCAGTGTGCCGCCGAATACACCTACGGCATCTTTGCCGTTGACCCCATGGGTGGTTGAAGTGATATTAATTGTCCCGTCCATGATGAGGAGAGTGTCTTTAGATCTAATCCCATTGGCGTAATTGCCTATGACATTTAACGTACCACTGCCGTTGATGGAAACATCCTCTTTGCTGAATATGGCTGCATCTGGCTCGTCTTCCCCTTCGGCTAAAGGATAAGTCTTACTGTCAGTGATGGTATTAACGGTATCTTTTGCAAGGGTAATAATGGCTTTCTCAGTGGTCTTAATAAAAATTCCAGGGCCAGAATTACTTGTAAGGGTCACGCCATTTAGTACAATATGCACTTTTTCTTCTTTAGCCGCATCGACTATAATTTGACCTGATTTAAGGGTACCGCTGATAATGTAGGTGCCTTCTTTTGAAATGGTGAGAACGCTGTCAGAGGCTGTAGCACCTGAACCTGTAACGGTTATGCTGGTGCCGTTGAGTTTGACAAGGGTAGATTCTGAAACGTTGTAAGTGGCGTCGGCGTCTTCATCGCCTGAAGTGACCGCTTCTAAAACCTCCCCTGTGGCAGTGGTTGAAACGGTGGTTTCTGTACTGCTGGCAGCGGCACTGCTGGTACTTGTCGTGTTGGCTGTACAGCCTGTTAAACCAATTGATACTGCCAACATTAGTATAGGTAATGTCTTCTTAAAAAACACTGGGAATTTATTCTTAAAAAATCTGCTAATCATATGGAAATCTCCTCTCAAATAGGTGGTAATGTGATTGGCTGTTATTCTTCATGGTTAGTTCTCAGTTCTTTGTTAGGGGCGTTACAATTCCTCTTTAGTGCAGGCAACCCGTCCGCAGACGATGTTTAAGTTGCCATTTCTACACCGAATTTGGTCAATAAATTCTTTTTCTGCCATGCCCTTATCCAGTTCTATTTCATAACTGAGTTCAAATAAGCTGCCCATATTAGTGGTTTTAACTTGAACCAGTTCTGCTGCTTTAGTGTATTTTTTAAATAAATCATCGAAGAGACCTTCGTAATTTAGGTTTTCTGGAATGGTGATTTTAAGCTGTTTTTCAGTGCTTTTATTTTCGCCAAAGGGGGTATTGTTCAGTATAAGTGTCATACCGCCGACAAGAATCAGGAAGAGAAGGGCATAAGCGATATAACCTGTTCCCGTTGCAAGGCCTAGTGCCATAGCAAAGAAGATGCTACCGATTTCTTTGGCGCTTCCAGGGATGGATCTGAACCTTACCAAACTAAAGGCGCCCATGACGGCGACCCCTGTCCCTAAGTTGCCGTTTACAATCATAATGACGATTTGGACCATGGCTGGAAGCAGTGCTAATGTAACGACGAAGCTTTTGCTGTAGCGGTTTTTATACATGTAGATACCTGCAGCGGTGAGTCCAATCACAATAGATGCCAGTGTGTTCAATATCAGTTGTTCTATGGTAATACTTGCAGTAGCGGTGTTCAAACTTAATAAGTAATTAAGCATATCGAGTGCCTCCTTCTAGGTGAACGTGGTCTTTTAAGTGGTCTTTATAACAATTTCCGTATTTGGAAAATGAAGTAGGGAAAATTTCCAGACGTGTGAGGATTTGACTGAGCCAAAGGGGCATCACGCCTGGGATTTTAATTTCCATCAAAGTTTGTTCTGGTCTCATGAGTGGGAAACCGTAGCTGCCTCTAGACAAATCCAAATCCGATTTTCTGTATCTAATGTTCTGATCAAAGGTGATTCTCAGATTTGGATCTTCTTTTCCAAAATAAGCAGTACGCTCATAGCCAATGAAAACTTTTGGTGATGGGTGATAATGGTTCATAAACCAATCTATTTCATGAAGAATCTGCTCGTCCTTGGAAGGGGGGAGGGTTTCTTGCAAGTACTGGTCAGATTCGTTTAAGCTCATTTGAACTCTTCTTTTATATACAATTCCTTTGTATTTTTTCTTGATTTCTATAAAAACGGGGTCATTGGCATTAGGAATGCCATAACTTCTCACTCTGAGTTTTTCCTTATAAATAGGTTTCTCAATGGAGTTTCGAATCAGTGTGTAATCTTCTGTGTCATAGTAAATGTTGTTGATGGTGTGTGTACCGAAGTCATCCTCTTGCATATATAGAGAAGTTAAAAGTTTAAACTGATTGAATTGCTTTTTATCTAATAAGTATTTTTTTTCGTATCGCTTAAAGCTATCTTGATATGTTGACATTTAAGTTGCCTCCTTTTCAAATGTTTCTGAATTCAAGTTTTAAATGTTTCAGAACTCTAGGTTCAAGCCTTGGTGGGCATGTGTCCTTGTTGATAAACCTATCTTAACCCTCGTAACTGAAATTACTCTGAAAAAACCATTTCAGACTAATTACAGACTTCTATGCTATTCTGAGCCCACGTAGTATATTAGATGTAGACTATTGAAAAAGATAACTTTTCCTACGGATTGGAGGTTCACATATGAGAGTATTAATAGTAGAAGATGAAGTCAGATTGGCAGAAGCCCTAGGTCAAATCATGACTGAACAGAAGTATATTGTAGATATGGTTCACGACGGAGCGTCAGGGCTTGACTATGCCATCAGTGGTTTATACGATATCGTTATATTAGATGTAATGATTCCAAAAATGAGTGGCTTTGAAGTTGTAAAAGCTCTCAGGGCACAAAAGAATATAACGCCAGTCCTCTTACTGACTGCGAAAGATGAAATTACAGATAAAGTGATTGGTCTAGACTGTGGCGCAGATGATTATATGACCAAACCCTTTGCCCCAGAAGAACTACTTGCCAGAGTCAGAGCCCTTTCTAGAAGACAGGGAGAGGTGATTTTGGAAGAGATGGAATTCGCGGATTTGACCTTGAATTTATCCAACAACAGCTTGTATAAAGGAAGCAAATCTGTCCACTTAGGTTTTAAAGAGTTTGAGGTCCTTAAACTCCTTATGTCTTACCCGAAGCAGATTGTTCCCAAAGAAGAAATCATCATTAAAGTTTGGGGCATGGCATCCAACGCAGAGGACAATAACGTGGAAGCCTATATCTCTTTTTTAAGAAAGAAATTTTTCTTCCTCGGTTCAAATGTGAACATAGGTACCATTCGAAAAGTCGGTTACAGACTGGAGGTTGAAGAAAAATGATTCCAAAACTGAAAAGGAAATTTGTGCTGATTAACATGAGTTTAGTCAGTGTGGTTTTAATCATCGTGTTTGTATGTATTGGTCTTTTCAGTTATGAGGAAGTCAAACAAGAAAGTATGTTTGCAATGGAAAAAGCCATTGGAAGACAAATGAATATGGAACCGCCCAAAATGGAAATTGGAAGGAAAGTAGATAGTCGCAGAGATCCTTTTATTCCAGTCTTTAGCGTTCTAGTGGATGAGAATGGGGTTGTTATATCAATTTCAAAGGAAAATGTCAGCGTAACAGATGAATTTGTAAAAGAGGTAACCATAGCCGCTCTTGATTCAGGCCAAGAAGTTGGCGTCTTTTGGGATTCTCAACTCAGATATTTGGTAAGGGTTACGCCAGAAGGAACAAAAATTGCCTTTGCTGATATGAACCGTGAACTTGAGCGAATGACCAATTTGTTTTCCACAATGAGTTTGGTAGGTTTAGGCGCCCTCGGAGCCTTTTTCTTAGTCAGTCTCTATTTGGCAAAGTGGGCTTTAAAACCAGTAGACGAAGCCTGGGAAAAGCAAAAACGTTTTGTTGCCGATGCTTCTCATGAACTAAAAACACCACTAACGGTTATCTTGGCCAATACGGGAATCTTGTTATCTCATAAAGAGGAGACTATTAAGGCACAGTCAAAATGGGTGGAGTATACTCAAGCAGAGGCCAACCGCATGAAAAAATTGGTAGATGATTTGCTGTTTCTAGCCAAATATGACTCTGAACATAAGCCGTCGCTACAATCTGAGATAAATATCAGCGATGTGCTCTGGAGCACCATTCTCCCCTTTGAGTCGGTAGCTTTTGAATCGGGTGTAGAAATAGAAACGGATATTGCATCTGATTTAAATCTAGCAGGCAATGAAGGCCAACTTAGACAGCTGGGCGTCATCCTTATTGACAATGCTTGCAAGTACGCAGGTAAGGGTGGGCGTATTAAAGTCAGTTTGAAAAAGCAGCCAGAAGGTATTTTGCTAAAAATCAACAATACAGGTGTCCCTATTTCAGAAGAGCATTTAGCCCATATCTTCGACCGCTTTTATAGAGCGGAGAGTGCCAGAACAAGAGAAACAGGGGGCTATGGGTTAGGTCTAGCTATTGCCAGTACCATTGTGGAAACCCATAACGGCAAAATCAGTGTTTCTAGCAATGAAAAAGACGGGACAACCTTCCAAGTACTCTTTTAAGATGAATTAGAGTATGCTATACTAGTCACTGTTCAATACAAGTGCTAAAATAAAAGTAATGGGTTAATGACCCATTACTTTTTTTATGTTTCCGTATTTTATATTTATAAGAAATAACAAAAATAATCCCATCTGATAAGGAGCATTCCGATGAATCGTCAATCATTGAATCACAAACCTATGAACTGGGTTCCACTGTTTTTGTCCCTCCTAGGGATAGGGCTGGTTATTCTAAGAACGTCCTTATATGGAGCAGGGTTGACCCATGACTCTATTTCCTATTACTTTGCGGCTCAGTCCTTTTCTGAGGGCAACGGTTTTCAATATTTTGGCTACCCCTCTCCTATTATTCAGTGGCCTATTCTCTTTCCATTTTTGTTTGGGGTTGTTGACAAAATAGGGTTAGATATTTTACAGACGGCGAGGTTCTTTAACGCCATCGTCTTTGGTGCCAGTATTTTTTCAGCTGCCTATGTAACCCAACATGTAACCAGAAGCCGATTTATGGCGACCATAACCTCTTTATTGGTCCTTTCTTCATTTCCAACTTTTGACCAAAGCAGTTACTTTTGGACAGAACCACTTTTCACACTCCTTGGCATATGGATTATTTATGGCGTTATTCGTGCCTATGAATACCCAACAATGAAGCGCTACGCCGCTTTTGCAGGGATATTGGCAGGGCTTTCAGTACTACTTCGCTACGCAGGGGCCACCTATGTGATCGCTATGTGCATTTGCTTAATGCTGGCAAGAGGCACTTTTAAAGAACGGGTTGTCAGAACCTTTATTTTCGGCGCTTTTGGCACAGTGCCTTTTATTTTAAATGTAACAAGCAACTACATGCTTTCAGGGACCCTTATGGGGATGAGAACTGAATCTCTTCGTTCTCTATCCGAAAACATTATGCTGGCGGCAAATGTACTTAAGCAGTGGATATTGCCAGCATGGGAAGGGATTTTACCTCATGTCGGTCATTACGGCGGGTTGGTCTTTTTAATACTAACAGCTATTCTTTTGGTCATTGCTTCTAGGAAGGCAAAGAGACAGGGAGCACACAATACCGCTGCCATTCAATCTGTCACCAATTTTGGAGCAGGGAATGACGCTTATTATTCGAAGGGGAGCAGACTGGCTTTTTCATGGTTGACTGTGGCTTGTTTTGCGGCGGTTTATCTCATCTATATGATTGCCTCCGCCTCGGCTGTGAATTTTGACCCAATCGATGCTCGGTATTTACAGCCGATCTATTTACCTTTGATCTTCATGTTTGTCTGGTTGATTGCTTTATGTTTTGAGGGATTAGATAACATCAAAATAGGTGCGCTCCTTTTGGTATGCTTATTTTTATGGCAACTTCCCAATGTGTATAATGAATACAGAATAATGAAAACATCTCTTGCAACTGGAGTAGGTGGCGCTAATGTGGCAGAGTGGCAAGAAGCTCGTATTTTTGACCAAATCAAAGCCCAGTACGGTGAAAGCAGGCTTTATAGTAATCGGGCAGACCTAATTAATTTATATGCAGGAGTAGCATGTTACTACACTCCCTAAATTGGAAGGGATAGACCTTTATGGAAAGGCTTTCATGGAGAAGGACCTTCAACAGGAAAAAGAAGCTTATCTCATATGGTTTAAAGGTCACGACCCCAATTACATTTACAGTCCTGAACAACTTGAGGAAATTGCCAAAGTCCGCTTAGTGACTGAGACAGAAGCTTATAGAGTATACCAAATAGCACCTCTTTATTAGAAGATTGTTAATTGATAAACAAATTGGTGACAAATCGGCTAAAATAAACACGATTTTCGGGTTTTATGGTATGATATAAATTGGTTATTTTGTTTAAATGGGAAAGGTAACACCCCTTAACAGTTAGTATAGAAATTAAATTCCCCAGGGAGGAAAAAACATATGGTAAATCGTAAAAGTGATTTGAAAATGACAGTCATCGGACTTGGTTATATTGGTCTTCCGACAGCTGCCATGTTTGCTAGCAATGGCGTACAGGTTTTAGGCTATGATGTGAATCAACGTGTAGTAGATGCCCTTAACAAAGGTGAAATCACTATTGAGGAGCCTTACTTAGATGACTTGGTCAGCCAAGTGGTGACTTCTGGCAGATTAAAAGCTTCCACACAAATGGAAGAATCAGATGTGTTTATCATTGCGGTACCAACGCCAATTTTGGCAAACAAAGGGGCAGACATGAGCTATGTGGCAAGTGCTACAGAAGCTATTGTGCCACATCTTAGAAAAGGAAATATTGTTGTATTGGAGTCTACATCGCCTCCAGGATCAACTGAAGATATTATCGTGCCAATTCTTAAAAAATCAGGTCTGAACATTGGGGAAGACGTTTTCGTAGCCCATTCTCCTGAAAGAGTTATCCCAGGTAGAATCTTGATTGAATTGGTTGAAAACAACAGAATCGTTGGCGGGATTAACGAAGCCTCTACTGTAGAAGTTAAGAAACTTTATGAGATTTTCGTCAAGGGAGAAATTTTCCCTACAGATTCAAAAACGGCGGAAATGTGTAAACTCATGGAAAATACGTTCAGAGACGTGAACATTGCCCTTGCAAACGAATTGGCGAAACTCTGTGAAAATATGGGCATCAATGCTTGGGAAGTTATTGAACTTTCTAACAAGCACCCACGCGTTTAACCTTCACCAACCTGGACCAGGTGTTGGCGGACACTGTCTTGCAGTTGACCCTTGGTTCATCGTTGAGAAAGAGACGAAGAAGCGAAGATCATCAAATTGGCGAGACAAACGAACGACAGCATGCCTGAACACGTTATGTCTCGTATTAAAAATTTATGCCCAGAAGGTCATGAAAAAGTGGCAATTCTCGGTCTTACTTATAAGCCAAATATTGATGACATGAGAGAAAGCCCATTGGTTGATCTTGTCAATGAGTTGAAAGGTCATACTTCGTATACCTTGGCTCAACACGATCCCTATGCACCACAAAATGGAGAATTGGTTGAAGATGTATACGATGCCGTGAAAGATGCAGATCTTTTAGTTCTTGGTGTACATCACGATGCCTTCAAAGACTTAGATTTTGATAAAATTGCATCCCTTATGAAGCAAAAGCGTGTTTATGATACAAGAAACTTCTTCGACGAAGAAGCTTTAAAAGCAAAGGGATTTGAAGTGACTATTTTAGGGCGTGCGTAATATGGAGAAGGTACTCATCATCGCCAATGAATTTCCACCCATGGGTGGGGCTGGCGTTCAAAGAAGCATAAAATTTACAAAATACCTGCCTGAGTTCGGATATGAACCTATCGTGGTAACAAAGGAGTATAAAGGGACTTTAGTTGATGAGTCCCTTCTTCATGACCTGCCAAAGGACTTGAAAATTCATAGACTTAAAAGCTATGACCTTGTGAACCATAAGGGCCTTATGCGACTTCCTATGAAATTTATCGGACTAAAAATGGTTTCTCCCGACCCAGAATATTTCTGGTATCGGTTGAACCGTGACAAGGTGGCTAAGCTCATTGAAGCCGAAGGCATTAAGTTAATTTATACCACATCATTTCCCTACAGCAGCCACCTAATGGGTGTATACCTTAAAAAGAAAATGCCCCACCTCAGATGGGTTGTTGATTTTAGAGATGAGTGGACCAATAATCCTTATCATTTAGACAGTCTATATATGAAACTTCGCCTTGGAGCAGAGAAAAAAATGGAGTATGAAGTGACTTCTAATTGTGACTATCTGGTCACGAATACCCCGTTTATGCTGAAGAATTTTGTGAAGGATAACTCAAGACTTGAAAATCGTTCAACGTTTATTCCTAACGGATATGACAGCGACGATTTTACTGGCCTTGAAAATGTTCAGGCAGACAATGAAAAGTTTGTCATTACTTACTCGGGCTCCCTCTACGGCAGAAGAAATTTAAATGAATTTCTAGACGGACTAAAGCTGGCAATCGATGCGGGCAGTATGGATAAGAATGATTTAGAAATTCGTATTGTTGGAAACATCTACGAAAGTGTTATGAACGAATATGCAAAAGCCTACAATTTAGAAGGCGTTATGAAACAATATGGTTACTTGCCTCACAAGCAAAGCATTGAAATGCTAATGAAATCTCAGATTTTACTGCTGGTCATTGGATCGGGCAAGGGTTCAGAAAATTTCTATACAGGGAAAATCTTTGAGTATATCAATGTCAATCGACCTATTTTGGCAATTGTTCCGCCAAAAGGGGCGGCGGCTCAGGTTATTGAACAAACTGAGACGGGAACTGTTGTAGGCACTGAAGATGTTGAAGGCATTAAAAACAGTCTGATTCAATATTATACGGCATGGAAAAAGGTTGGTATTCAGCATAACCCGAAGTGGGACGAAATACAGACCTTCAGCCGAAAGAAACAGACCGAACAGTTGTCTAAAATCTTTAAAGGGTCCAACTAGGAGAGTAAATATGCTGAGAATAGCTCACATCGTCAGTGGGAATGATACCGGTGGCGCAATGACTCACATTGTGACATTATCCAAAGCTTTAAAAGAAGAGTGCGAATTGACTTTAGTCGTCATTAGAGATGGCGCCATTGTTCATGAAGCAGAGCGGCTGGGTATACCGGTGAGAATCATCGGCAGCGGAGGTACCAAGCACCTTTTTAAAGAAGTGAATCAATTCGGTGAATATGCAAAGACTCATTTTGACTTAATTCATAGTCATGGGACAAGAGCCAATCTTATTGGTGCCTATTTATTTAAGCGGTTTAAGATTAAGAGTGTCAGTACCACTCATAGCGACTACAGATTAGAATACCCAGTCACTCTGAGGGGTATGGTTCTAAGGTCTATGAATTACTGGTGCTATCGTAAAATACCTTATCATATTGGCATATCACAAAAAATGTGTGACACGCTAAAAACAAGAGGTGTTAAGGCAAGTGCCATTTATCCTGCCACCAATGGCATAGATGTAGATCGCTACACCGTTGTTCATACTAAGTCGTCTTTCTTTGAACAATTTAATATCGACCCTTCACCCTATGCTCATATTATTGGCATTGTGGCGAGAATACATTCAGTAAAGGGTTTAGACATTTTCATAAAGAGCGCCATAGAAGTTTGTAGGACTCATGACGATGTGTTGTTTGTCATTGCAGGTGGCGGAGACCCTCAGCTAAAAGCTGAACTACAATCCCTAATAGATCAAAGTCCGTATAAAGAACGTATTCGATTTCTTGGAAGGATTGAAGCCATTGGTGAATTTTACAATGCCATTGATATCAATATATTGACATCGTTAAATGAAACTTTCCCTTATGTCTTAATGGAAGGTGGCTATTTTGGAAAGCCTGCCATTGCATCTAATGTGGGAGGGGTATCTGAACTGATTGAAGATCAAAAAACGGGGTTGTTGTTTGCCTCAGGGGATGTATCTGCTTTATCCGAACATATGATTCGACTAATGAATCAACCTGAGTATGGCGCTGAGTTAGGTAGTGCACTGCGAAAGGTGGTTTTGGAAAAGCATACAGCAAAGTCCATGGCAATGCGTCATATTGCTATTTATGAAGCAATATTGTCACAAAAATAGATAATTAGAAGGATACAATTGGAGGCAAGGTATGAAAAATAAAAAATGGAATTGGTTCGATGGACTGATTATTTTAGCTGTCATTGCAGTTGTTACTGTTTTGGCTATGAAATTAAATATAGGTAAATCGGGTGAAAGTGTGGCGGCAGATGCCCCATCTAATACAAAAGAAATTTTACTGACCTTTGAGGCTAAATTTGCTACGGATGCAATGTGTGAAGGTTTTGTAGTGGGCGAACAGCTTATGGCGGCTAACAAACTGGTAGATGCAACGATCGTTTCTGTAGAAGTTATTCCAACACCAAAATCAGCGCCTGACAAAGATGGGGTGTTACAGCTCTATGGCGATAACTACGAAAAGACAGCTATTGTGGTAGTGAAAGCCAATGCTGTTGTCAGCGGACCTTATATGGAAGTTGCCAATCAAGGTGCTAAAGTCGGTTCAAACTTCTATTTGAAAACATCGACTTCAGAGTTATATGGTCGAGTAAAGAAAGTAGAGGTGCTCTAAATGAAATTAATCGATGATAAAGGTAGATTATTTGGCAAAATGAACCTTTTAGATATTTTAGGCATTCTGCTTTTGGTATTTCTTTTGTTCCTCTCTTTTTTAAAAATTACAGATAAGTCAATAGCTTCCATTACTTCGACAGAAGAAAATGTCAAAGTTGAATTGACCCTTTCCATTGTCATGGATAAAGGTTATTTTGATGTCCTTAAAGTGGGCGACAAAATTACTGAAGATAAAAGAGAATTAACGGGTTCAGTGACGAAAATTGAATACAGAGATGTATATGCAACCAGCACGGATATCAATGGAAAAGCAGTAGATTCTGTGGACCCTACGAAGCAAGAAGCGCTTGTGACGATTGAAACAGAACTGCTTAAAAGGGGCGCACTTTACAAATTAGGAAAGCAGGAAGCCCGTCAAGGCCTTATGCTCTTCTTAGAATCGAATCTCTACAAATACTCTACGAAAATTGTAGATTTTAAGGTGAAGTAAGATGAAACAATTGTCATTTTTAAACGATAGTTTCATTGTGCGCGCATTGAGAAAGCTGAAAAGTTATGCAGACGATAGCCTGTTTTTCCACTTTGATTTTTCAGTGCATCACGCCAAGGAACATCAAAAGCCCTACCAAACCCAAGTTAGTTCAGGTTTGTTTTACAAAATTACAAGAGGCATAGATGGTTTATTTGGAAAAATTGAAGGCTTCTTTGCTAAATCGGCTAAGGAAAGCTTTGTTGGTTCAAAGGTTATTAAAGGACTATCAGCGTGTCAAAATGAAGCCTTAGAGTCGGTACTTTCACTTACTGTTGGATTTGCAGTGGCACTAGTGCTGCTCTATCCAAACAAGAAGTTAGGAATAGGTCTTCTCCTTTTGGCGTTGATTGGTACAGGACTCACTAAAGTACTAAAGGGCAAAACTGAAAACAGCATTATTTATCAGTATTACCGCAAAATTTTTAAGGCAGGTGATAAACAGTGAAATTGACACATCAACTGTCATTAAAAGTAATTGGCACACTGATTGGTATTTTTGCCGCACTGGTTAGCTTAAAAATAGGTCTTGTGTTGTTATTGTTGTTTGTTGCTTTACTGACCATAGACAAGTGGAGCGACCACGCGATTTATATACCGATTGGATACATCTTTGTAGATTATTTCATTCGGAAAATTGCTGTATTTTCAGGGATTGCCTCCCTTTGGGATGAACTGTTTTTAGTGGGCATGATTGCCCTCCTCATTTACAAACGGTTTAAAAGTGAAGGGACTCTCAGGTACAGACAATCGCCTATGGATTTACCGGTGCTTATGTTTATTACCCTTGGAATTGCCCACGTCTTAATGGTATCTCCAGAAATGGATATCGCCATAGAAGGTTTTAGAGCGGTGTTCCAGCAAGTGTTCTGGTACTTTATTTTTACGCAATTTATCATCACGCCAGACCAGTCTAAGAAGGTCATGAATATTATGGTGGTCATGGGGTTGGCTTTAGGTCTTCACGCCATTTATCAATACGTGGCAGGGGTTCAAATGCCAGGTAACTGGGTTGATAGTACGGAGCAAGTTAGAACGAGAGCCTTTTCCATTATTGGAAGCCCAAATATTCTAGGTGTTCTCTTTGTACTGTTTATGCCAATTACAATGGGTCTTGCAGCATCCACTAAAAAATGGTTGCCAAGACTGTTCTATATAGGTTCTTTAGGTGTTATGACCTTAGGACTATTCTTTACCTTGTCTAGAGGTTCTTGGCTGGCGTTTGGTTTGTCTTTGGCTATTTTTGCCTTCTTCATCAATTGGAAGTTGATTATGCACTTAGGGGCACTGGGTGGTGTATTACTCCTTTCTGGTGGGGGCTTCAGTCAGCGTATTATGTTCATGTTCTCCCCAACTTACTTGATTAAATCAGCTGCTGGGGGCAGAATTATGAGATGGACCACAGGCTTAGAAGAGTGGTCTCAAAGCCCAATCCTTGGTTTGGGCTTAGGGAGATACGGCGGTGCGGTTGCTATGAATCATAAATTGGCACCTTTTTATGTAGATAATTACTATTTAAAAACCCTTATTGAAATGGGTGTTTTCGGAGCGGCAACTTTCGTGTTTATGATTGGCTCTATGATTCATTTCAGTGTTAAAACAATTGGAAGACAGCTTGATCCTGAACATCGCTGGTTGACCATTGGCTTGTTTTCAGCTGCCGTAGGCGTATTGGCGCAAAACTGCGTAGAGAATATTTTTGAATTTCCAGCGATGGTCTTCTACTTCTGGCTCGTCGTTGCGCTAATTAATGTCTATCGTCCAGAGGAGACTACCAATGAAAAACAAAGCGCTTAAACAGTTTTTTATTATAGGCTATTATGGATCGTCTAACTTAGGAGATGAATTGCTTCTCAGTTGTACGAAAAAATTAATTTTAGACTGTGTGCCCGATGCTGAGTTAACGGCTCTGACTTATAACGTTAAGGGGACAGAGAGTCTTCATGGTATTAAAGGCGTTAGTCGTAACCATTACAAGGAAATTGTCAATGCCATTAAGCAGGCAGATGTGATTGTGGGTGGCGGCGGTTCCATGCTTCAAAACGTCACAAGCAATCGTTCTCTCATGTATTACTTAATGCTAATTTTCATTAGTAAGCGCTTTGGAAAAAAAGTTCTTCTTTTAGGCAACGGCATTGGTCCTATTCAGGGAACTTTCTGGACATGGCTGACGGCTTTACTTTTAAAAGGTATTGATCACGTTGTTGTAAGAGACAAAGAGTCTTATGAGGTCTTACAGCAAATGGGTCTTAGTAAAAATGTGAAATTGGGCAGCGATTTGGTCTTTACATATGAGGCCTTATCAAAACAGGTGAGAAACCCTAAGCAAGTGACGCTTAACCTACGGCCTTGGAAAAATGAAGAGGCGTTTCTAAGTGTATTTGAATCCTTTATTCATGATTTACTGGATCAAGGTTACCTTGTGACATTAGTACCCCTTCAAACTGGGTTTGATGACCGCGTATTAGCCGTTTTGAAGGATAGAGTTGCCCGAGAAGGGTTAGAATTGTTGCCATGTGAACCTGTTGAACAAATCATTGCAAGTATTGCATCCAGCAAAGTATTTATAGGGATGCGACTCCATTCTTTAATTTTATCTGCATTAGTGGAAACGCCTTTTGTAGGTGTCTCCTATGATCCAAAGGTTAATGCGTTCACTACTGCTATGCAACAAGCCCATATAGAGAATCTGGACCAATTGACAGTAGAGTCTTTAAAAGAGCAATTCCAAAGGGTGATAGACCAAGAGGATAGCTACTTGACGCAGTTGGAAAAGGGAAGAGAGGCAGCAAAGCAGTTGGCTGAAATAAACCGCACAATTATGATGCAATTGATTCAGGGGGAAAGAAATTAATGAAAAGAGTTGTTTGGGTTTTAACAATGGTATTGGCTTTAGTCATGGCAGTAGGTTGCAGTGCTGTAAATTCTGCTGTTAAATCAGAAACGCCTGCAGTGAACATCGTTGGTACATGGCAATCAGAGCAAGACGGTACAGTGGTAGAATACACAGCGGACGGCAAGTACAAAGGCTTAAACGATTTAGATTATACTTATGAAATTGTAGAGAATAAGCAAATCAAAATCAGCAACCCAGAGTATACTGACGGTTCGGATGCGATTATTCTTAACTTTACTTTAGAAGGCGATGTTTTAAAAACAGTTTACAATGACTATGAAGTGACTTGGAAACGCGTGACTAAATAGGCTTAGGTTGAAATTGAACTTGAAATGAATTTAAATTACAAAAAAAGGCAAAGTTTTAGGTGGATAGATAACCTACTTACTTTGTCTTTTTTTATGCCCTGAAAAAAGACGGTTTTGAAGGTAGCACTAGCACTAAAAACAGTGTAGTGAGTAAATCGAGGAGGACTATTGACAAATATATCGGCAACCGATACAATTTAGTATATCGGAAGACGATATAACGGAGGACGATTAAATGAATCAATATAGAGAGAAAATTGTTTTGACGGAGGCGGTCTATTATATTCTATTATCACTTTACACACCACTTCACGGCTATGGCATTATTCAAAATGTGGTTGGGCTAAGTGGCGGAAGAGTAACGCTTGCGGCTGGAACCCTTTATGGCGCAATTGGTACGTTGCTAGACAAAGGCTTTATTAAAGCCTTACCAGGGGAATCTAATATGAGAAAAAAGGAATATCTGATTACTGAAATCGGTAAAACGGTTGTTAAGGGTGAACTTGAAAGATTGCAGGAACTTATAAAAAATGGTGAAGAAATTGTTGGGGGTGAAGAATGATGAAGCATACAAAGCATAAATTATTTTTTGCATGGCAATATGAAAAGGAAGAGCAATGGCTCAATAAAATGTCAGAGAGAGGTTTACAATTGGTTCGTGTAGGCTTCTGCAAATATGTTTTTGAGGAGAATCGACAAGATCAGTACATCTACCGGCTAGAATTTCTGAAGGGGCTACCCTCCAGTTCTGAAAGTATTTCATACATACACTTTCTTGAAGAAACTGGGGTAGAATATGTGGACTCTCTACTGCGCTGGGCCTATTTTAGAAAAAAAGCATATGAAGGAGAATTTGAATTGTACTCGGATATTGACTCTAAAATTAAACATTACAAGCGTATTCTCCTTTTATTGTTAGTCATTACGCCAAACAGCATCTTAAGTGTATTCAATATGTACAGACTCTATATGACATATAATATTCTTAAATATGGCATTTTTACTGCTTTCGTGAGTCTATTAGCTATTTTGGTTGTCATAGGAATCTTTAAAATTTCAATGGAAATCAAGAGGCTCAAGAAAGAACAGTACATAAAAGAATGAGAAGAGGCGTCCCATCCTAGTTTTCGCCATTATTTTTTAATAAAAGTTGGGTATAAACAAAGAAAGCAGGGTCATTACTGGAAAATCCGCGACAGATGGTGCAGGGGTAAAGCTTACCCGACTATATCAAAGGTTTTCCCTGGCACCCTCACAGAGGGATAGAAACCATTACCTATCTGATTCAAGGCGAAATTGAACATGGAGACAGCCTTGGGAACGATTGCTAAGATGCCAACTTTTATCAAAGGAGTGGATTAAATGCAAAGGGTTATAGTATATTCAAGCGATAGTTGTGGCTATTGTCAAAAAGCCAAAGCTTTTTTAAGAGAAAAGGGTGTAAATTTTATAGAGAAGAAAGTAGATAATGACCCAAGTGCTCAGGCAGAGATGAGAGCTATGAAGGCCCAAGGCGTTCCCGTTATTAAAGTAGACGATGAAATTATCATGGGCTTTAATCAACAAAGATTGGAAGCTCTATTTGGCAAAAAAGTAATTTCGTGTCCAAAATGCATGACACAAATGCGGGTTCCTAGAAAGGAAATGACGATTAAAGTCACTTGTCCAGCCTGTAAAGAGGTCTTTCAAGTGGATTTGCGCACACTGCTCTAACACTGTGAAGTTAAGGAGGTTAGGCACTCAATGAACATGGAAAAATTTAAAAGACAACAAGAGTTGTTCTTAGTTCACTACCCAGGCGGGTCAGAACACCCTGTTATGAAACAGTTAACAAAAAAACATCACATCGAAAAGTTTGTAAAGCTGTGTGCGACCCAACTGCGCCTTGAAGATTTCGAAAATTACGAAGAAGTATTTCAGGTTATTGTTAAGATTGTTACGGGTTCCACTCTGGTTTCTGTTTTTGAAAAGACTGCTTTAAAAAAAATGGCTTCTGCCTATTCGGATGAAGAAAAGCAGATATTGGTCAACCATTACAAAGAATTGCTTCATGGCAATCAACAGGCGGGATTTGAAGGCATTGTTGAAATGCTTAGAAGGTATGGGAATGCAAAATGGCCTATAATAACTTGTGTACTTTACTACTCCAATCCTTATGGGGAGCTGGTTGTAAAGCCCACAACAACAAAACAGGCCATCGCCTATTTTGAGGCAGATGACCTGAAATATGTGACAAAACCAGATTATAGTTTTTACACAGCCTATCGAGACTGGGTGATCGCTTTGAGAAATCAGGCAGAGCCAGAACTTATGACAGACAATGGTGCCTTCTGCGGATTTCTCATGTTCGCAGTTGACCATCAAGAATAGTTAGTTATTTAATCGTGATACTGTATTTTTTAGCGAGGGCTGTATAAGTTGTTTTGTAAGTCATTTTCTTAGTTTTTTTGTACTGGTTCACATAATAAGTGATCAATTTTTGGGCATATTTTTTAATATGGGTATCTAAAACTTTATTGTAGTAAGCCAAATTTTCTTTATCATAAAGCAATTTAGGAACATATGCTTTAGTATCTTCTAATAGCTTTAAGGCACTTTTTAGATTTGTTTCACTGGCTGTTTTGGCCACCATAGCGTTGGCTTTCCCAATATTGGCAGTGATATAATTGAGGACCATCTTATTGTTTTCAGCCTTCAATTCTGAAAAATCGGCTTCAAAAGAACTCACCGTGTCTGGTTCAAGGTTGATTGTTTTTAGTTTAGAAAAAGTAATCAATGCATCTTGATAGAGGGCGGGGCTATTATTTTCAGGCTGATTGTCAAAGTAGTTCTTTAAAATTTTCTTATAAGCTTTGAAGCTAGTTATACGATCCTCTGAGGCTTTAGCAGTGTCCGACATTTTGTAATCAAAAGTCTTAGGCATAATATTAGCCTGAATTTTACTAGGGTCATAGGTTTTAGAATTGTAGTTAGTATCCACCTCGCCAACTTTATCTACGGCGGGTTCAAGAAGTGTGTCCCAAGTAAAACCTTTTGCAGTTAAATCCTCAGAACCTTGAAGAATCGAAGTGGTGTGTTTAAAAATATTAAAATTGGTAATGTCAATATGATACCAACTATCATGAATTTTAACTAAATTCCATAGATGGCCCGTACCATCCAGTTCGCCATCTTGATTTCTAACAGGAACGTCTGCACCTTTTGCAAGGAGATAAAATAGCTCTGAATAAGCTTGGCAAACCCCTTCGTAGGAAGTAATCAAATGATAAGCATCGTGATTAACAAGGGTCTCATCATAAACGAAGCGGGCATCCATATAGTCGGCTATTTTTGCGATACGTTGATAGTCGCTAAGGTCATCAAGCTTGAGCTCTAATAAAATTCTCTCAACTTCCTTACGGACAAAAGCTTCCTGTTGGACAGTGCTAAGGTATTTAACCGACATGTGAATAGTGGCTTTATCTGGGGTGTATCTGTAATTTACTTCATAGCTAGAAAGCAGGTAGTAAAGATAATCATCCATCTTAAAGGCATCATCAACAGCTACGTCCAACATTTTGCTTAAATTAGAGGTGTCTCCTAGATATTCCACGTCAAATTCTGTCTTGTACTGAGATGCATTGTCATAGATTTCTTTTTTAATGCCCTCTTGATCGTAAGCAGTTGCAAATACAGACCCTATGGTCATTGAAAATACAACAAGCAATGAGATTACCTTTTTAATCATAATAAGCCTCCCCCAATGGATGTATCTTTATCATATGGAATAAATCGCTATATGAATAGATAGATTTAAATTTGGATATATATACTATATTGTACACTATTCTACTGATTCTTGTATGTATTTAGAGAAATTTGAAATCAACAATTAATTATTGGGGAAAAATAAGGAGGCTTTTATGGAACGAATTAAAATTATATTGGAAGACATTACAAAGTTAGAGATTCAAGCAATAGTCAATGCGGCAAATGCTGCTCTATTAGGTGGCGGTGGCGTAGATGGGGCCATTCATAAAGCGGCGGGACCAAAACTACTGGAAGCCTGTAGGGAACTTCATGGCTGCAAAGTTGGAGAGGCAAAAATTACTCCAGCCTTTAACCTCAAGGCCGATTATGTGATTCACACCGTAGGACCCGTTTGGCAAGGTGGTCAACAACATGAAGCGGAAAGTTTGGCACTTTGCTATGAGAACAGTCTAAACCTAGCCATCGAGAATAAAATTTTCCATATAGCCTTCCCAAGCATTAGCACTGGAGCATATGGGTTCCCTTTAAAAGAGGCTTGTGAGATTGCGTTCCATGCGGTTTACATCTTTTTAAAAACGCATCCTGAAATAGAAGAAGTTGTATTTGTTTGTTTCGACCAAGAAGCCTATGGTTATTACAATCATTTGGTAAAGCTCTTTAAAGGGGATGAGTTTAGAGAAATGATGGAAGAAAAATTAAAAGAAGGAGAACATCATACTTGGATGGTAAAGGATCACAATCGTTTGTTTCAAAATCAAGATTAAGGATATTGACCCTCCATTAAAGGATTGTGTTTAACTTAAGAACAATAAAAAGGATGTACAGAGGTAATATTTGTACATCCTTTTGTGTTTTTGAGAAGCATTAATAACGTGCGTAGTCACTGTGAATCCGACCATCTTTAATTTCTATAATGCGGTCAGTTTTTTCAGCGATGCGGCGGTCGTGGGTAATGATAACGAAGGTGGTACCCAATTGGCGATTGATATCTCGTAAAAGATCATAAACGATTTCAGTGGACTCAGAATCTAGGTTTCCTGTGGGCTCATCTGCCAAAATAATTTTAGGATTGTTAAT
>CAXXWB010000014.1:0-166124 GCA_963677505.2 uncultured Acidaminobacter sp. | reverse complement strand
TGCTATAGCTCACCATGTTGAAAATACAACTGGAAACAGTGAAGAAGCTGCTGCGCTCACCGAAGAGCAAGCAAGCTCAATGATTCATATGGCAGAGTCCATGAGTCATCTTACTGAGATGGCCAACCATTTATCTGAGCTTTTAGAAACACAGAAGAATCGTTTAAAACTGAATCCGTCCATTCAGAATAATTTGAAACGCTTAACCGATGCATTAAAGAATGACATTCACACTTTAGAATTGAAACCTATTGAGAATGTTGAGCAAAAAGATTTAGCAGATATACAGAAAAGATACCCTGAACTTGAACTAGTAGCTGCTATCACGAATAAAGGCCACGCCATCAAATTCAATCAAGATATTGGCATTAAGTCCCTCGACGTTTCCCACAGAGAATACTTTATCAAGTCTAGGAATGTGCCTCAGTATCAATCTTCACCTTACATCTCATCGGCTTCTGATAACTACTGCGTCACTATTATGCTTCCGTTTTCACGCAGCGGTCAAACAGAAGGTTCTATTTTATTTGATGTAGACCTTAGTAGATTATAAATAGAAAAAAGACTGTCCAATATCGACAGTCTTTTTTTATACTTTATATTTTATTGCTCGCCCTTTTCTTCATCGTTTTAATCATGCTGATTAAAAAGTTATAGGTGACAATATTTTCATCTGTTTCTTCCTGATTGCCATACTTTTCAATAAGGCTGACCAATTCTCCGTAAAAAGCCTTCATAATCACCTTGTTTAATATACATTTTATCATGCATAATAAAACCTGAGCGATCTTCTGAGCTTGAGGAATTGTTCTTTACCTTTGAGCGGAGACTGGTTAAGAACTTATCTCTAAAATCGTTAAAAATAGAAATATAGAGATTTTCGGACTTACTGTACACAGAATTCTTGACTTTATCAGAGATGTTGGAATAATCTATGACGAAAGAATCTGCAGTAACTTTAAAGAACTTGGCGATGATGCCATTAATTTCTTTAGTGTGATCCAATTCCAATATTTCTATAGATAACATTTTTTGAACATGATAATGGACCTTCGCAGGTGCAAGACCAAGTTCATCTGCAACTTCTTTAGCTGTTGCAGGGCGTCCCATTTTATGAAATGTCTTGTAAATTGTTAATCGTAAAGGATCTGACATGATTTTTATTTCTTCTGGAGTCTTTAATATTCTCTCAAGTACCATTTTGCTCACCTCTCAATTTATATTTATTTATATGATTAATAACTTTTACAACTTTTTAACAAACCTCTTCAAAAGCCCTTCTTTACACAATAATATACCAATACTTAAAATTTGAAAAGCACTTTTTTGTACATATCATTTAATAGTTAAATATAACGTATTTCTTTTTTATACGTTATACCCATTTATACACTTGGCAAACTATTGAACGTCAAATATAATAATTAATTATTATTGTGGTTAATTTCTTATTTTTCGTGTATTATAAAATTAGTATTGAGAGAGATTCTCAAAACCATTATTCTTTAACAACCGATTGGAGGTTACTATGATTACTATCATTAAAATTGAAGGCATGAGCTGCGGACATTGTGAAAAAAGAGTACTGAATGCCCTTTCTTCTGTTTTAGGTTTAAAAATCATTCGCGTCAGCGCTGCAGAAGATTTAGCAGAAGTTGAGTATGGTGATGAAACTGTTCTTCAAGCTGCATTTGCCGCTATTGAAGACGCGGGTTATGATGTTATTCAATAAACAGATGTTATTCAATAAACAAAAGAGGAACAATTCTTAAATTTATTAAGAACGGTTCCTCTTCTATTTTATCTAACTATTTAGATAGCCTTTCGCCATTAGCGAATGCGCTTTTCAAACTTTTTGATTTGATCCATTAATTGGCCTTTTGGTTCAAGGTCTTTACAGTTTTTAAGTAAAATTCTTGATTTTGCAAGATTGCCTTTGTCTGCATAAAGCATAGAAAGTTGGAACAACATTACCGCTTTATCTTCACTTCTTTTAATTTTATTTTGAAGTGCTGCTTCATAAGCGTCAATGGCTTCATTTCTGCTACCCGCAACTGTTAACAAGTAACCATCTACCATATAGTAAAATGCTCTGTAAGCGCTAGATAGCCATTTAACATTAATCGTTTCACCTAGATATTTTTTTGCCTTTTCATTGTCTTGCTTTTCAAGTGCCTTCATTGCTAGGGCTATAGAGCCATGTCTCACAATTGAATAAGACATTAAAGCACCAAGCACTAATAAAATACCCATCAAAATATAGTGGTCCGTAAATCCAAAGTACGCTGCGCCTCCAAAATAAACGGCTACCATTGCAAGTTTAATAATTCTTCCCATTTTTCTAATGCCCCTCTTTATTATTTTTTCATAGCAAGTTTTATGGCTTTATTTGCCTTATCTATTTCCTCGCTAGATTGTTTGATTTTAAGATACAGTGGTTTAGTCGAATCTTGAAGCGTAAATTCAATCGAATTTTCTTTCACTTCATAATTCTTCACATGCTTCCATGAATACATCATTTTAATGCCGACTCTGCCAAACATATCCATATACCCGACGCCTTCTTTAGAAATGATGATTTTCCGTGTCATGACATAACACACAATAAATGCGATGGACAACCAATAGCTCAGCTCAAGCCACAGCTTATAGTTACCCCAAACCCCATCAATGAAGAATTTAATAGCTGTCAGGAAAATCACGCACATTACCCCGTTGAAAATATTTGTAAATATGCGATTGTGCTTATGCACAAATTGATACGTAATCGTTTTTCGATCCACTTTTTTACTACCTAAAAAAACACCTAGGATAAAGGTAACACCCAAGGAGCTTCCAAGTACATACGCAAGTAGGTTTAAGTCTTTCATCCATTCAAAGTTCACTTATTCACCCCCATAAAAGTATTATGCCATAAAAGTAGTCTCAATCATAGTGCCAATAACCGTTTCGTTAAATTATTTCATGAGAATAGAGCTTAAAAATAGAGAAATATTTATTTATACCTGTAATTTAGGATATACTGATATTGAGGAAATTTCATAATTTCTGCATAAAAGTAGACAATTCATTTCCTCTCACTTGCGAACTTCTCACTGACAAAGTTAGAAACACCAAGGAGGTAACTAAATGTATTTAAGCGGCCAAACACCTTTGTTTAGAGCAAAGAATCTAGAAAAACATCTTGGCATTGAAACTATTTATTTAAAGCTCGAAGGCAGCAACCCTACAGGACATAAAAACGATAGAATTGCTGAGTCACTGGTTCAATTTGCCCATGACCACGGATATAAAAAGATATTTGTCCAAGGTAGCAAACAATACATGCGCTCTGTACTATATTTTGCTGAGAGCAAAGACCTTGAAATCTATTCTCCTAAAATAAAGGATACCCTTTCCCAACAGAAAACTTTCCCCTCCGTCCACTGGATTTCCTTTAAAATACCACCCAAAGCTTTTGCAATTGATGTTTATGAAAAATACGCTTTTGATCATGAAATGTATTTTATGACCGAATGGGAGAAAAAACCTTTTATAAGAAGCTTGGCCATTCAAAGAATCACAGAAGAAATTTTTGCAAAACTCCCAAACCCAACAGATTTTTGGACCCAAGTCAACGGCGGGTATACACTGAAGAGTATTTATCACGAGTCTATGAGAAGTTGGGTTAATGGCACGCTCATGAAACTGCCTCGTATCCACTGTGGTGTCCAGCCTAAAATTATGAAACAAATAGAGACGGATGAAAACCTTCAAGAAGCAGTGAGAACCACTTCTGCTACTTTATTGCCTATTGATTTACCCATGCTCAGAGAAACTGTGAAGCTTTTAAAAAAGCTTGAGCATATTAATATTAGTATTGAAGAGGCCTACGCTCTGGCTGCTTTCATTTATTCAGAAGATAAAACCAAAGGTACTCATATCATAATTCTCAATGATGGTAAGAACGAAATTGAGATCAAAGAAATTTCTAAAGACCCTAACCTTGATATAAATGAAATCGTAACCATTACCCGTAAGCTTTTAGAACCCTATAACGATAGCATTAAAGAAACCACAGATGCTGTTAAAAAAGCCGTAGAAGTGGGTTTCATTTTTAAGGCGTCGCAAGGGAATGAAGTTCACGGCATATGTATCATCGTACATATGGGCTTCGAAGATTTCATCCCCACTTATCACATGGCTTATATTGGAGTGCTCAAAGGTAATAAAGGTAGAGGCGTGGCAACTGAATTAATGAACCAAGTGATTGAAAAAACAGGTGGTAATTTATCACTTCATGTGGATATTCCTAATAGAGGCGCAAAAAAACTCTATGAAAAAATGGGATTTGTACACACTTATGACCGGATGTTGTACAAAAGATAACTACAAATGCCAATAAAAAAACGACCTAAAGGCTATTTGGTCTATATAGCCTTTTAGGTCGTTTTCTAATTTTTAATTATTAATGGGCACTGCCCTTTTTACGAGATTGAATATCAACCCAAACTGCAAGGAGTAGTACCAATCCTTTGATAATCATACGTTGCATTGCGCCTACATCCATAAGAAGCATACCATTGTTAAGTGTCGCCATTACGAGAGCACCAACAATGGCGCCAACGATTTTACCTTCCCCACCAAGGGTAGAAGTCCCACCGATGATCGCTGATGCGATAACATCTAGCTCCATCCCTGAACCTGCTGAAGCCGCCGCTGAACCGACACGTGCAGTATAAACAATACCACCGATAGCGCCTAGAATACCTGATGATACAAAAATCATAAGGGTTCTTTGTCTGATATTGATCCCCGACAGTTTAGTCGCCTCTTTATTGCCCCCAATAGCGTATACGTGACGTCCAAAGGTTGTTTTTGTTGTAATGAATGAATATAAAGCTGCAATCAATAACATGAGAATCATAGAATAAGAAATACCAAGGTACATAGAAAGGACACCAAATACTGCAGTTAGCATAGCAGATACGCCAATGAGCTTTAATGCGAAGAGGCTCTTTGGAAGGACATCAAATCCATATTTTTGTCTTTCTTTTCTCTTGTTGAATTCAGAGAATAAATAAATTACTAGAACTATTCCATAGAAAATTAAAGTTGTATCGTTTGGAATGTTGTCTTTTGGTGAATTTGCTAAGAAAATTGTCGGTAAGAAATCTGTACCAATAGCGTTGAAAAGTTTAGGTGTTGAAATGGTTTCACCATTTGTTACTCCAAGGAGTAAGCCATTAAATACCATCATTCCAGCCAAAGTGACGATAAAGGCAGGAACATCTTGATAGGCAACCCAGTAACCTTGCCATAAGCCGATTAAAGCGCCCACACCTATTGTAACTAAAATTGCTGGCAATACGCCAAAACCCATTTTACCCATGAGTATGGCCGCAATAGCACCTGTAAAGCCAACTACTGCACCAATTGAAAGGTCAATGTGTCCCGCAACGATAACCAACACCACGCCGCACGCCAATATAGCGATATGAGCAGTTTGCAGTAATAGCGTTGAAAGGTTTCTCGGTGTCAGGAATGAATCCGACATAATGCTAAATATTGCCATAATTCCAATAAGAGCTATGAACATTGTATAGTCTCTTATATTAGATTTAAAAGATGTTATAACCATTTTTAAAAGATTTTGTGACTGCTTTTGTACCGCATTGTTTTCCATAACAAACCTCCTAAAGATTAGCTGCTTGCGCTTCGTCATGTCCACCTGTTGCGTAGAACATAACGGACTCTTGATTGGCCTCAGTGTAATAAAGTTCCTTCGTTAACTTACCTTCATGCATAACTAGGATTCTATCGCTCATCCCTAAAATTTCTGGAAGTTCTGAGGAAATCATTATGATGCTAACACCTTTTTCAACTAAGTCGTTCATAATATTGTAAATTTCAAATTTAGCACCAACGTCTATTCCTCTGGTTGGTTCATCTAGGACCAATACCTTAGGTTGAGCCATTAGCCATTTAGCAATGACTACCTTTTGTTGATTGCCTCCACTAAGGTTTTTAACTTTTTGCTCTACATTCGGAGTTTTTATTCTCAGCGCAGTTACGTAGTCGTTGGCAATTTTAATTTCTTTATTTAAGTCGATACCCTTAATTGTAGAAATTTTATCAAGACTCGCCATAGTGGTATTCTCTTTAACATCCATGTCCAGCACAAGACCTGTTTTCTTACGGTCTTCACTTAAATAACAGTAACCACTTTCAATAGCGTCTTTTGGTTCTTTAAATCTAACTTTTTTACCATCCAATACAATTTCACCAGAAGGATTCACCCCATAGGCACCAAATAGGCTCATCATAAGTTCGGTTCTACCCGCACCCATAAGACCTGCAATGCCTAAAATTTCACCTTTTCTAGCGGTAAAGCTTACGTCATCAATGGCTTTTCTATCTGGAAGTTCCGGATTATACACGGTCCAGTTTTTAACTTCCAAAACCGCTTCCCCAGGCGTATGTGTTTTTCTAGGGAATAATTGAGTCATTTCACGACCAACCATTCCTTTGATAATACGATCTGTGTTCACGGTGTCATCATTGTCATATGTTTCAATGGTTTTACCATCACGCAAAATAGTAATTCTGTCTGCTATTGCAGTTACTTCTTTAAGTTTATGAGAAATATAAATGCAACTAATGCCCTGTGCTTTAAAAGTCCTAATTATCTCTAGTAAATTATCGCTGTCGTCTTCATTAAGAGCAGCCGTTGGTTCATCTAGGATCAATATGTTAACTTTTTTAGAAATCGCTTTTGCAATTTCTACTAATTGTTGTTTTCCAATTCCTAAGTTGATAACTTTTGTGTCTGGAGAAGCTTTTAGCCCCACCAAATTCATGTACTTTTTAGCTTCTTCAAAGGTTTTATTCCAATCGATTCTACCACCAGTTTGAAACTCATTTCCAATGAAGATGTTCTCGGCGATATTCATCTGCTTAATGAGTGTTAATTCTTGATAAATAATGCCGACACCTGAGGCTTCACTGTCTTTGGTATTGTGAAACTTTTTTACCTGACCGTTGATGACGATATCACCTTCATAGGTTCCAAACGGATATACACCTGATAAAACTTTCATTAAAGTCGACTTTCCCGCACCGTTTTCTCCAACGAGGGCATGAATCTCACCTTTTTTGATTTTAAAGTTAACACCATCTAAGGCGCGAACTCCTGGAAATTCTTTTACAATATCTTTCATTTCCAATATATACTCACTCATTGCTGGTGGACCTCCTATTATCTTTCGCCATTGTTTATGGGGGATCTTCAACTGCGAAATGGACTCTTAACAAGAATCGAGAAGCGGCCTTCACCGCTTCTCATTTCTTATTTTACTATTACTTAATTTGTATTATTTAAGATCATCTTCTGTAATGTAACCACTGTCTACTAAAACTGCTTTTAAGTTGTCTTTTGTTACAACTGTAGCTTCTAATAATACAGATGGCACATCTACTTTACCGTTGTTAACAACGCTATTTGTTTCAATTTTTTCGCCACTGCCTAATTTGATAGCAAGTTCAATGGCAGCTTTGCCAAGTTCTCTTGTATCTTTGAAGATTGTCATAGATTGTGTGCCTTCCATGATTCTCTTAGCAGCAGATTTTTCAGAGTCTTGACCAGTGATTGGAACTACGCCTGCAAGACCTTGAGCAGCTAATGCTTGAATAGCAGCGCCTGCAGTACCATCATTTGGAGCAAGGATTGCGTCTACTTTGTTGTTGTTAGCAGCAAGAGCAGCTTCAACGATTTTAAGAGCATTTTCTGGAACCCAGTTCTCTACAGCTTGATCAGCCACAACTTTAATTTTGCCTGAATCAACAAGTGGTTGGATGTACTTCATAGCGCCTTGTTTAAATAATTTTGCGTTATTGTCTGTAGGTGCGCCTGACATAACGATGTAGTTACCTTGACCAACTTTTTCAGTGATGAATTTACCTTGTAATTCGCCTACTTTTTCATTATCGAATGAAATGTATGCTGAAAGTTTGTCTGTGTTAGCGATTAAACGGTCGTAAGAAATAACTGGAATACCTTCTTGGCTAGCTTTGTCTACTAATGTTGCAGCAGCAGAAGCATCGTGTGGTGCTAAGATTAATACGTCAATACCTTGAGTAAAGAGAGATTCAACTTGAGTAATTTGCTCTTCCATATCAGCGTCAGCAACTTTTACAATAAGTTCTGCACCGAGTTCTGCGGCAACTTGCTCCATTTTTTCTTTGTCTCTTACCCATCTTTCTTCTCTTTGTGTTGGCAAAGAAAGACCGATTTTTACCTTCTTCACTTCTGTTGTTGCAGCTTGGTCTGTTGTTGCAGGTGCCTCAGCTGCCGGTTTGCTACAACCAACAAAGAGTGATGCTGACATGACGGCAATTAAGCCTAAAGCCAATAGTTTTTTCATGATACGCCTCCTCTAACGATTATTCGTTGTGTACTACGAGTTCATCTTAACGCTTTTGTAACCTTTTAACCCTATCCTGATTTGTCCTAAGCCACGAAAGATTTGGCGTGTTAATTCTATGTTAAATTCCCTACCCGTAAAATTTTGCGATTTATAATCTCATTATTCGCAAGATTCTCAAATAGGTGCCGACTTAACTGTTTAAAAATGCAAAAAAACGGCCATGTCCAAAGACATGTACCGCTTTAAAAGGCTTTCCTTCTTTTAAATTATTGATTATAAATTTCGTCTTTTAAATGAAATCCATCTTTGATTATGGTTTCGTCAATATTGTGAATATCTACAACGATTGGATCAATATAAAGGTAGGGTACCAAATACCTGCCATTCATGAGCATGTTTGAAGAATCAACGCTATTGCCTACAGCAAGATTATAAGCTACTTTTGCAGTTAATTCTGCCAGCTGATGAATAGGTTTGTAAATAGTCATGCTCTGAGTCCCATCAACAATTCTTCGACAGGCGCCAAGATCCGCATCTTGACCTACTACAATAACCTCTCCTGCCATTTTGTATTCAGACAAAGCCCTTATAGCTGCTCCTGCCAAAGCATCATTTCCAGCAAGAACTGCTTGGAATTTTTCGCCATCTGATAGAAGCTTTTCAGTTGTATCATAGGCATATTCCGTCAGCCAATTCTCTGCCCAGTATTCACCTAGCAGAGTAATCCCCTCTGTATCTAACGTCTTGCTGTATCCAGTCTTAATAACTTGTGTGTTGTTATCAGATTTTGCACCATTAATAACCAGTACCTTCCCCTTGCTGAGTTTACTCTTTATATACCGCCCCATTTCTTCCCCGACTTTTTGATTGTCAAAGGAAATGTAATAGTCGATGTCTGCATCCACGATTAAGCGGTCATAGGAGATCACCTTTACCCCTTTTGATTTAGCATAGCCAACGGCCTGAGAAGCCTTTTTTAAATCATTCGGTACGATAATTAACACATCTATATTTTGCGATACAAGGTATTTGACCTGTTTCATTTGATCGTCGTCATCATTATTGGCATTCATGACAATTGGCTCTCCACCAAGGTCTTTGATTCTAGACATAAGAATATCTCTATCCTTAATCCAGCGCTCTTCCTTAAGCGTGCCAAGGGATATACCAACCTTATAAAGGGCTTTTCCTCCAGTCTCTGATGTTGGTAAATTATTATTGGGCGCTTCCACGGGAAAGAACTTGTAAATTAAATAAAGCGACTGAGCCAAAAAAATCATAGATAACACCAGTACCAATATTTTTTTAAACATTTTTAAAGATGGCATCATAACTACATTCGCCCCCTATAATCAGTTGGGGTAATACCTTTGAGTTTCTTGAATATTTTACTGAAGTAATTAGGATCGTTGTAGCCAATATCATAACTGATTTGCTTAATACTCAACTCATCATTGCGCATTAGTTCAACAGATTTATCAATTCTAAATTCAGTAAGATAATCACTAAAACTCTTACCTGTGCTTTCTTTGAACAGTCGGCTAAAATAGAAATAGCTCATGTTAATCGCCTCTGCTACATCGTTTAGACTGATGTTGTTGCTATAATTTTCTTCAATATAACTCATAGCCTTTGTAATGACGCCATGGTGGGTGCTTTCTTTCTTACTTGCATTTTCTTGCATTTCTGCAACAAGATACTCATACAGTATTTTTTTAAGCTCATCAACACTGTTAGAATCAATGAACTTATGAAGAAATTGATCGTCTTCTCTATCTGTTCCAAAATCTTTTCTAGGATCGGCTTTTTTTACACTGAATATAAGTTCCATAAGTTTAGCTTTAATATGCTGAATACTATCTGTCTGTTCAAGCATTTCACACATGAATTCATCTACTAAATGAGAAAGAGAAGATGAATCTCCTTTCAAATAGTACGCAATTAATCGCTCTTTGTAATTAACATTGTATGCAATTCTACCGTCTTCAGCCGTAGTCACATCTTCAATATGAACAATACTTTCACCTGGTGCAAGATTACATGCAGCCAAAGCCTCTTTATATGAAGTGTGCATTTGCTTAATCGGGTATATTTTCCCGATGCCAATTTGATAAGGTACGCTGACACGGCTATCTATTAAATCACTGATATTATATAAAACTTCAAGAGACTCGTTTCTAACATCATATGGATTCCTAACCGAATCGACAGGAATAAATACGACTACTCTGTCTAAAAACGGAGGTCCTGCCAATCCCCGTAACCTAGATTTAACTTCATAGACAAAGTCGTTAAAGAGCTTTTGTCTGTCAAGACTATAGGAAAGGGAATCCTCGATATTCCCTGTGACTTCGCTGTTTGATACTGCGGTTACAATATAACCTTCTGACAAACTGATACCGAATAAATCTTCATAAAACTCAATCTCTTCAAATTTAACACCATGATAAAGATAGGAATAAATTAATTGATTTTCAATAAAGGGTAGTACCTTGTTGAAACGCTCCTTTAAAACCACTTCACGATTTAAAGCCTGACGCTTTTCATCTAAATGCCGTTTTACCCTTTCAATAAGCTCTACAATTTGCTCGCGACCAAAAGGTTTGGTTAAATACTCCAAAACACCTAGGCCAATACCCTCTCTGGCAAAATTAAATTGTTCGTAAGCCGAAATAATAACAAATTGAGTACTTTTATTGGTTTCACGTATACTTCTTATAGCTTCCATTCCATTGATACCAGGCATCCTAATATCCATGAAAATCAAATCAGGACGAAATCTTTCCGCCAGTTCAATGGCTTCTCTGCCAGATGATGCAGTAGCGACTATTTCTACATTTTCCGTATAACGCTCCACAATGTGTTTAAAAGATTCTATAACGAGATATTCATCGTCGGCAATCATTATTCTAAGCATCTATTTCGTTCTCCTTCTTTTTAGGCAGCCGCAGTCTGATAGTTGTACTCTCACCAAGTACACTTTCCACTTGAACGATTTCACTGATTGGCGCTTCTCCGCTGAAATACTTAAGCCTTTCAACTACATTCTGCATGCCTATGCCACTGCTTTTAGTAGCGTCAGCATCTTCCTGATTTGAGAAGTTTAGTAGCTCTGCTACAGCAACACCGTCCATCCCCTTGCCGTTGTCTTTAACCTCAAGGCAGATTAAATCTCCATCTGAATAAAGGCTTAACTGAATCAGTCCTTTGCTTTCCTTGTCTTCTAGCCCATGAATATAGGCATTTTCAACAATCGGCTGGATAACCGTACTTGGCATGATATAGTCAAGTAGCCCTTCGTCAATTTTGGTTTCAAAGTTAATCCGCTCTCCAAAACGGGTTTTCAATATATACATATAGGTTTCTACATTTTCAAGCTCTTCGCGAATGCTTACATTTTGCCCTATTTTTCTAAGCATATATCTAAAGTACATGGCTATTTTTTGAATAAATTCAGAGGTGCGGTCTGCCCCTTCAATCATGGAAAGCTGAGATGCTGCGTTTAATGTATTGTAAAGAAAATGAGGATTAATCTGTGCCTGAAGTCGCTTTAGTTCCGCTTCCTTCAATAAATTTTTCATACTGAGATTTTGCATCAGCTGTTCATTTAAATTATTCTCTAACTCCGATTGAAGGGTCAAGTAGTCAATATGGTCCTTAATATTGGCCAACATTTCATTGAAGGCTTCTGAAAGAATTTCGATTTCATCATTGGTTTTAACATGGAGCGGCGCAACTTGAAAATCACCCTTGGCCACCCTTTCTGCATTTTCTGTAAGCCGTGTAAGTGGCTTAGTGATGTTCATAATCATATAACTAGAAATACCAATACCCAACATTAGAGAGCCTGCAATTAAGAAAAGGCTGAACCAGTTAATGGCTTCTGTCTTTGAAATTGCTTGATCATATTGCTTTGAGCCTTCTTTCAACTTAAGGCTCAGTAGCTTATCAATGTCCTCACTTAAGTACTTGGATAGGACGCCAATCCTTTTATAGGCTTCTATATAGGCGAATGTATTTCCTGCCCGCTTTGCCTCAATAGCCACATCTGCCTTTTCTAAATAGGCAGTCAAAGTAAACGATATATTTCGCATGAGTATATTGGAAGCCTCATAAGAACGAGCTCTTGATAATTTTTCATTGCGAAGTCCCAAATCCGAAACGGTGGTGTAGTACTCCAGTAGCGATGAAGACGAACGATCAACCAGAAACCTCTCTACCTCGTTATCAAGGGCATAAATATCTTCGCTTAAGTCACTTAAATAGACGTAATCTATGACAATACTTGAAACTTGCTTGGATTGATTAGAACTAATATAGTAACTGAGTCCTGCTATCATGGCAAAAAAAATCGTGACCACCACGAAGTAACTCATGAGTTTTAACCGAATATTAAAATGCTTAAAAGCAAATTTTCTCATAAGACCTCCTAATTGCCCGTTTCTACCCCTGAATCTCCAGAAAGAATCCCTATGGTTGTATCCACATATGAAGGTACAGGTTCATTATTCTTAATTTTCACTAAGGTTTCCACCGTTTTATAACCCATCTCATATGCGTTGACATATATAGAGGCATAAATAATCCTTTTATTAACATAACCCTTAATCTCAGCAGAATTTCCTGACCCAATAACTTCATATTTACCCACTAGATTATTGTCTACTAAAAGCTGTGCAAGTGACTCCGTTTCAACAGAGTTGGTTATAAACAATCCATCCAAAGGAACTTTACTGTTGATTAACTTTGAAACAATATCTTGTGTGCTGTATAACCCACTGTCAGAAATAATATACTCTGAAATTTCCAAAGCTGGGCTTTGATTGATTTCATTCAGAAAACCTGCAATTTTTAAATTTTGGGAACTTTGCTCAGAATATTCGTCGCGGGTCATCACAATAGCAATTTTCCCATTCCCCGCTAAGGCTTGTGCCATTTTTTTACCTGATTCTTGTCCCACCCTGTAAGCATTATACCCAACAAAAGAGATACGTTTGCTATTGGGTACATCGTTTTCTAAGGTAATTACAGGTATATTCCGTTCTGAAGCTTGATCTATTAACTTTTCGCAACCTGCTGGCTGATTGATAAAGGTAATTATGCCGTCAACATTAGCAACCGTCGCCTTATCTATTAACATACGTTCATCAAACTCGCTTTTTATTTGACCTCTCTCCTCAAGATAGGTTGTCTCAAGAGAAGCTTGATACAGGGCCGCTGCTTTGTCTGCACCATTCTTAAAGTCCTTCCAATAAGGGTCTTCAGAATCTTTTATAATCATTGCAAATTGTAAATTAGGAATTTGGAATTGTTGCAGATGGGTTTGCTTAATAGATTGAGTCAATTGGTAATTTGCAAAAATACCAATGCATAAAAATACAATAAATAAATCACTCCAACCCAACTCTAATTTCTTTATACGCATCATAGGTCATAAACCCCCATTTTATCTTTACTATAACAGAATTTTAACAACATTAGCTTAGGATTGAAAGAATAATATTTTGCTATGTTCAGGACTAGAAAAAAACACATTTATTTTTGTAATTGTCATAATTTTTTTACATACTACCGCCTTTTATTTGATAGAATAGAGTTGTAAGTGAAATCTCCAAAGATTTTGTATCCACATCAACTTTGCACTACTGATTGGACAAGGAGTTTCAGATGAGGTCATTAACTAAAACGCTATTATTTATTATCTTCCTTTTGCTAGTAGGCTGCAGCTTTTCACTAGCAGAAATCAAACCAGGGTTGCCAAAACTCTATTTGAATGATGTAGAAGCTACTTCAAAACTCTACATTTCTGATCAAAAATTGTATCTGGATGCCGATGGTCTCCGTGAAATTGGTATCAAGTCCCATACTCAACCTGGCGAAAATCTTCGCTTTGTTATTGGTGACACACAGCTACAACTCGATCCCTCATCTGGAATAGCAGCAGTCTATCGCTTGAGCTCTGAGAGCTTTCTTCCTGTCGCTTATACTGTCATCAACAACAAATCCTTCGATCAAGCTAATGGCTATGCAGTTAAAGATTTTGCACCCTACATAGGCTATCGATACTCAAGAATACACAATGTTGATCTCTACCGTTTAACGGATGGAACTGACACCATCACAGAAGAGGCCCTCTACGAAATCAATGTCCCACCTGTTACAGAAGTAAGCGTTCCAAATTCGGGTCCTAAATCAGATGATGGCAAAAACCATTCACCTAGCAAAGACAAGAAAACTATCGGTAAAAAAATAGTTTATCTCACCTTCGACGACGGGCCTAACAAACACACCCAAGAAATTCTGGATCTTCTTGAAAAATATAATATGAAGGCCACTTTCTTTATGTTAAATTACTCAATGAAAGAAAATCAAGAATTGGTGAAAAGCATTGAAGCTGCTGGACATGGTCTTGGTCTTCATGGCGTTTCACACAGGAAAAATATTTTTTACAAAGACGTTAAAACACCTGCGGCTGAAATGTCACAGGCAAATTTGACACTTGAGAACATTCTCGGTTTTGGTACAAAATTAGTAAGAACACCTTATGGTAGTAAGCCCTACCTCAGCAGTCAGCAATATGAAAAGCTAAAGGATAGCGGTTTTTACCTCTGGGATTGGAATGTTGATAGCGGTGACTCATCAAAAGCATATGTAGCTTCAAAGATTATTAAAGATAGAGTCTTAACCGGCCTTAAAGCAAAATCCAAACCTGTGGTGCTACTTCATGACAAAGAATGTACCGTAGACGCATTAGAATCCATTCTCATATGGATGAAAAAAAACGGATATGAATCGAAATCACTTACAGAGGAAATGACCCCTCTCAATTGGTCAGAATAATGGCATTATAAAAGCCCTTGGGAATCCCCAAGGGCTTTTACTTTCAATTTTGTTTTATTTCGCGTATTCAACCGCTCTTGTTTCACGAATAAGGCTAACTTTGATCTGTCCTGGGTAATCCAGTTCGTCTTCAATACGTTTACGAATTTCTCTTGCTACCAAGAGCATGTTATCATCGCTGACTTGATCTGGAAGGACCATGACACGGATTTCTCTACCGGCTTGGATTGCGAAGGATTTTTCGACGCCTTCATAAGTATTTGCAATTGCTTCGAGCGCTTCAAGACGCTTGATATAAGTCTCTAAAGTTTCTCTTCTTGCACCTGGTCTTGCCGCTGAAATAGCATCTGCAGCAGTTACTAGTACAGCTTCTAAAGTTTCTGGCTCATAGTCGCCATGATGTGTACTCATAGCATGAATGATTTCGTTAGATTCTTTATACTTTTTAAGAAGATTCATACCAATTTCGATATGTGTGCCTTCCACTTCGTGGTCGACGGCCTTACCAATATCATGAACCAAACCTGCACGTTTAGCAATTCTTACATCTGCACCAAGTTCTGCCGCCATAACACCAGCAAGGTAAGATACTTCAATAGAATGTCTAAGTACGTTTTGACCATAACTCGTTCTGTATTTCAAGCGACCGAGCAATCTGACAAGTTCAGGGTGAAGGTTATGTACACCTGCATCAAAGCAAGCATTTTCGCCTTCTTCTTTAATTTGTTGGTCGATTTCTTTTCTCGCCTTGTCGACCATTTCTTCAATTCTCGCTGGATGGATTCTACCATCTACAATGAGTTTTTCTAAGGCAAGTCTAGCAACTTCTCTTCTAATAGGATCGAATGAGGACAATATAACTGCCTCTGGTGTATCGTCAATGATAAGGTCAACCCCTGTCATTGTCTCGAGCGCTCTGATATTTCTGCCCTCACGACCAATGATTCTACCTTTCATTTCGTCGTTTGGTAAGCTAACAACAGATACAGTCGATTCTGCTACATAGTCTGCTGCACATTTTTGTATAGCATAGGCTATGATTTCTCTTGCTTTTTTAGTGCCATCTTCTTTTGCTTTACTTTCGATGTCTTTAATCATGACCACTGCATCATGTTTAACATCTTTCTCGATATCTGCAAGGAGCTGGCTCTTTGCTTCTTCGATTGTCAATCCTGAAATTCTTTCAAGTTCTTTTACCTGAACATCAAAGAGCTTTTCAATTTCAACTTGCTTATCCGAGCACTCTTTTGTTTTCTTGCTGAGTTGCTCTTCTTTTTTCTCAAGGTTATCAGATTTACGATCAAGGGTTTCCTCTTTTTGGAGGATACGCTTTTCATGTCTTTGAACTTCATTTCGTCTTTCACGAACTTCTTTATCAAGCTCACTGCGTAATTGATGAACCTCTTCTTTTGCTTCAAGCAGCTTTTCTTTTTTGACGGCTTCTGCGCCTTTTTCAGCTTCAAGTACAATTTCTTGCGCTTTAAACTCAGCAGATAAGATTGATTTTTCTGCTGTTTTCTTTCGGGCGAGGTAACCGATTCCTGAGCCGAGTGCCAAAGCAATTAGGACTAATACTGCGGTAATAATTGGATTGATATCGTTCACCTCCTCGTGCCGTTATGAGGTCTTTAGACCTATTTTATCAAAGCAATTAGCTGAATAGAAATTACACCTATCCCATCTCATTGTATATGGTTTTAACTCCCATGTCAACCAATGCAAGACTTAGAGCCTATTTTAACTTAATTAAATCTTAATAAGATGATGATATTTAAATAAGATTCATAATGTATGATGATATTGTCCTGTGAAATATGAATTTATTGATGCTTTCAATCCAAGAGGAGTTGATTCTATGACTAAAATATCACAATTTCGTTTTAATGCCATTAAGGAGCAAGTCTTGTCTGATTGGGAAAATATATTTTATACAGAACGTTGGAATGACTTGCCTTCCTTCACTTACTTTGAAAAAAGAAATAATGAGAAATACATCAAACGCGTTGTCGACGAATTGATTCATCTTCTAAAAACACTAGATTTTCACTCTAATTTAGAGGAATTGACGCCACATTTTAATGATTTTTTTGCCACAATCATTGCACAGTGTCCTTTTCTTACACCAGATGAAGTGAAATATTTGACTTCAAAAGAACAACTTGAAGCCACAAAGGCATTTTTAGACCAAGCCCTTAAAGAGGATGCAAACCTTAGTGTTGAGTCCTTAGGACAAGCGATTCGAAACTTTTGGATAACTACTCTACTGCAAACGGCATACGGTAAAAAAGTTACATTTACCCAACCTTTATACGGTTATAGCATGCTTTACCCCTATACTGATAATATAATGGATTCCCAAAATGACGAGATGGGTTCTAAAGCAAATTTTTGTAAAAAATTAACCCTTCATTTGCTGAATTTGGGCGATTCCAAAGATTTTTCACAAAACAAAGACCCCTATGAACGGGTATGGGCTCAAGTTAGAAAAATATATGACACTTACCCACCAGAACAGTATAGGAATGTTCAAAACAGCCTTTTGGCCATTCACGAAGCTCAAATTGACAGTTTAAAACAACAAAAATCCTCTATGCTTCCTTATGAGATTGACCTCCTTGGAAAGAGTTTTTACAAAGGAGGAACATCTGTCCTTGCCGATGCCTTTTTAGTCAACCCAGAACTCCCTCAGAGTGCTCAGGTGTTCGCTTATACCTACGGCGCTATTTTACAACTCTGTGACGATCTACAAGACATGGCGACCGATAAAGAGGCCCAACATTATACGCTATTCTCTCAATTAAAAGACCATTATGTGCTAGACCCTATGCTGAATAAAATCAATGGGTTCATTGATCATTCCATGACCTTACTAGAATCCCTAAAACTGCCCACTGAGTATAATATTCAGTTGATTATCAGCAAAAATACCAGACTTCTTTTAGCATATGCGGTTATACAGCATGAATTTGCCTTTTCTAAAGGGTATGTAAGAAAGGTTAGCAGTTACTTGCCGATTGGACCAAAAGCTTTAAAAAAAGCAATGAAGCGCATCAAGAAAGCAATAAATCAAAGTGTTGAGCTATCTAATAAGCTCGCAGATAAAACTAGGCAAGGTACGGACCTTTCCAGTATGACTTTAAGCGAACTTATAGAAAAAGACCTTACGAACGCTTCGTAAGGTCTTTTTTATCTTATGAGATTTTTCTTGTTTTTTTCTTAAAGTGGATTACTATTCCGCTAATTCACCAGTCTCTTCGTTAAAAGCGACTTCCGTTTCATCTTCGGATACATTGCCATGGAAACCTTCTAATTTAAAGTGTTCTCGCACTTTATTTTCAATTTCTAATAGCAGTTCTGAATTTTCCATAAATACCTTTTTAGCGTTTTCACGACCCTGACCGAGTTTTTCGCCATTATAGCTGAACCATGCACCCGCTTTATTCACAATATTGGCATTGACGGCTGCGTCTAAGACACTGCCTTCTTTAGAAATACCCGTGCCATACATGATATCAAATTCTGCTTGTTTAAATGGCGGCGCCACTTTGTTTTTAACAATCTTAACACGTGTTCTGTTTCCAATCACTTCATTATCTTGTTTGATAGAATCAATTTTTCTAACATCCATTCGGATCGAAGCGTAGAATTTAAGCGCATTACCACCTGTAGTGGTTTCTGGATTGCCAAACATAACCCCAATTTTCATACGCAACTGGTTGATAAATATAACTGATGTATTGGATTTATTCACTATCCCTGTTAATTTTCTAAGGGCTTGAGACATGAGTCTGGCTTGGAGACCCATGTGGCTGTCACCCATTTCACCAGTAATTTCAGCTTTCGGTACCAGTGCCGCTACAGAGTCAATGACAATTACATCTACTGCTCCAGAACGCACAAGGGCATCTACGATTTCTAAAGCTTGTTCCCCAGTGTCAGGTTGAGACAAAATCAAGTTGTCAATGTCAACGCCGATGCTTTTAGCATAGGTAGGATCTAAGGCATGCTCTGCATCAATAAAAGCAGCCACACCTCCATTTTTTTGAGATTCTGCAATGATATGAAGAGAAACCGTCGTCTTACCAGAAGATTCTGGTCCATAAATTTCTATAATTCTACCTTTTGGAATACCGCCAATACCAAGGGCAATATCAAGTTCAAGTGAACCTGTTGGAATACTTTCAACGTTGATTTTTGCGCCTTCATCACCTAAGCGCATAATAGAGCCTTTACCAAATTGCTTTTCAATGTTATTTAAAACGCCTTCAAGGGCTTTCATCTTATCTTTGTTATCATTTTTGTCTACTGCTGCCATAATTTGCACCATCCTCTCAATTCGAACGTATGTTCTGTTCTTATTATATCTTAACCAGAATTCTTGTCAAGCTTATTCGCCCCAAATTTTTACGAGAGATTTGTGCAAGGCGTGTAATGTGGTTGTATTTCGAATGCGGTCACGATTGCCCGAAAATTGAAGCTTATGGGTTTCATGGATACCCTCCATTAGAAGGTCTATATAAACCAACCCTACTGGTTTGTCAGGTGTTCCACCCTCAGGTCCAGCAATACCTGTGACCGACACACAAAGGTCCGCTCCAGTAAGACTGAATAAACCTTCTGTCATAGCTTGAGCACAAGCCTCACTCACAGCACCATCTTTTTCTAAAATTTCTTCAGACACCTTAAGTAGATTCATTTTAGCTTCATTGGCATAGGTCACTACACCTGTACCGAATACAGAAGACGATCCTGGGACATTGACAATTCTAGAACTGATCATGCCGCCAGTACAGGATTCAGCTAAGGCAAGGGTCTTACTTTCCTCTTTTAATGCCTTCACTAAAACGGTTTCAAGCTCTTCATTGTCATAAGCGTAAATATAACTGCCCAATCGATTTTCAACTTCCTTGAGTACTGGTTGTAACAGCGATTCAGCTTCTTCCTCCGTATTGCCAGAAGCTGTAATTCGAAGCATCACTTCCCCGGGCTTAGCATAAGTCGCCAAAGTCGGGTTTGTTAGACCGATCAAATCCAAAATTTCAGTTTCACATGCAGACTCTCCTATGCCGAAAGTGCGAATGTATTTGGAAACGAGAACACCTTTGGATAGTTTCGCCAAGTAAGGAAAAACTTCATTTTCAAACATTGGAATCAGTTCGCTTGGGGGACCAGGCAATAAAATAGCCGTTTTTCCCTTGTTGCTTACAATACAGCCAGGCGCTGTTCCATTAGGGTTTGCCAACACAATACCCGGCTCAGGAATATTGCACTGCTTTAAATTATTAACAGTCATTTGTCTATGCCCATAAGTCTTAAATCGCTCAATTAGCTTTTGATGAAGTTCTTCTGAGAAAACCAAGGGCACATTCATATATTCGCAAACAATTTCTTTCGTCAAATCGTCTTCCGTTGGACCTAAGCCTCCAGAGAGAATTATCAAATCCACGGTTTCAAAATAATGGGCCAACATCTCTTTTAGTCTTTCGGGATTGTCTCCAACCACGCCATGATAATAGGTTGGAATACCTAATTCGCTGAGTTTTAAGGAAATATACTGACTGTGGGTGTTCAAAGTGCTTCCCATGAGCAGTTCTGTACCAACACATATAATAGCTGATTTCATATTTCTCACCTACGCTTCTAAGACTTGTTTGTTTTTGATGATGTAATTTGCACCAGAAATGACCGTTAACACAGCTGCTAAGTTAATTAAAATTTGATCCATAGGTAAGCCAAATTGCTCGAATGGATAGTTGTTTAAAAGTAATACAATCACCGCGAGCATTTGAACATTGGTTTTAACTTTCCCCCACCAATCTGCAGCAATCACAACACCTTCAGCTGCCGCTACTGCTCTGAAAATGCTGACGATAAATTCTCTCGCAAGAATAATCATAACCACCCAAGCATTAATGTAACCCAATTGGAGGAATCCTATGAGCGCTGCCGTCACAAGAAGTTTATCTGCTAAAGGGTCCATAAACTTTCCGAAGTTAGTAATTAAATTGTATTTTCTAGCCAAATAGCCGTCGAGAAAATCTGTGAAAGATGCGACCACGAAAAGAACAAGAGCAATCATCATCCCTGACTCCGTCCCTAAAAGTTGAAAATACATAAAGAAGGGAATCATAATGACTCTTAGTAGGGTTAGCTGGTTTGCAACATTCATTTTCATTTTACATCTCTCCAATCAAGTCGTATTCCAATGCGTCAGTAATCTTCACTTTTACAAACTGCCCAATTTGAAGTGCTCTCTCAGTATGAACATAAACAACCCCATCAATTTCGTGGGCATCGTACATGGTTCTCCCTACGAAAATAGCCTCGCCTGGAATCACTTCTTCAATTAAAACTTCTAAGGTCTGCCCAACTTTTTCATACATAAGCTCTGTAGAAATTTGCTGTTGAAGCTCTAAAATTGCGTCACGGCGAGCCCCTTTTACGTCTTCGTCAAGTTGATCTGGAAGATTTGCTGCTGCTGTGTCCTCTTCTTGAGAATAGGCAAACGCACCAAGTTTATCAAAGCGTTGGGTTTTCACAAATTCTAAAAGTTCTTCAAACTGTTCTTCTGTTTCTCCCGGGAAACCTGCAATCAATGTACTTCTCACACTGATATTGGGAACAGCCTTTCTTAATTTTTCTATGAGCTGTGTAATAGAAGCTTTAGACGTTGCACGGTTCATACGTTTGAGCATTAAGTCGTTGCAATGTTGGATTGGAATGTCAATGTATTTTGCTACTTTGTCACATTTTGCAATCGCTTCGATCAGTTTATCGTCTACAATATCAGGATAACAATATTGAAGTCGTATCCATTTCAAGCCTTCAATTTCATTGAGGGCGTAGAGCAAATCAGCCAAGCGATAATGACCATAAAGGTCCTCGCCATATCTTGTTATGTCTTGAGCGATAATGACAAGTTCTTTGACACCCTTTGACACCAAGCTTTTTGCCTCTGTAACCACGTCTTCAAAATGACGACTTCTATACTTGCCTCTTAATTTAGGGATAATGCAATAAGTACAACAGTTGTCACAACCCTCAGCAATTTTTAAAAATGCCATATATGGCGGTGACATGAGAAATCTTGGTAAATTCTCAGCAAATTCCTTATTAATGTCGCCTTTTTCAATTAAAGCTTCTTGATTTTTTTCTTTTTTGAGAACCTTATCAATGATGGGGATAATTTCGTCAAAACTGCCTGTGCCGACAAAGACATCGATTTCAGGAATTTCTTTTTTCAGCTCTTCAGCATAGCGCTCTGCCAAACAACCTGTCACCACCAACATTTGACACTTTCCATTTTCCTTATGCGCCGACAATTCCAAGATGGTTTCAATGGATTCTGCTTTGGCACTGTCTATGAAACCGCAGGTGTTTACAGCAATAATGTCTGCATCCTCTGGGTTTGGTGTCATCATATAGCTGTTCTCACTGAGTAGGCCAATCATCACCTCTGTATCAACTTGATTTTTAGCACAGCCTAATGTTTCAAAAAATACTTTATACTTCATGTTATCCCCTTCCATATTATACCAATTATCGAATTTAATCAATTATAATTTTAGTTGTTCTAATTCCAGTCTGGTTAAAAGAACTTCTCTTGGTTTGCTGCCAAGGCTTGGTCCAACAATACCCCGTTCTTCCATTTGATCTACCAACCTTGCTGCTCGGTTATAACCTACTCGGAATTTTCTCTGTAACATAGAAATAGAAGCTTGACCTGAATCGACCACCAATTCGACGGCATCTTTTAAAAGCTCGTCTGCCTCCATCGCCAATGGGGTTTCAGGAATGTCTGCCAAAATTTCTTCTTGATAGTCGACGCCATCTACTTGCTTTTTAACAAATCCAACGATATCCTCTACCTCTGAATCGGCTAGGAATGCCCCTTGGATACGGATCGGTTTATTAGCACCTAAAGGATAGAAGAGCATGTCTCCTTTTCCTAAAAGCTTTTCTGCGCCTGCCATATCTAAAATGGTTCTAGAGTCAATCTGCGAGGAAACAGCAAAGGCAATCCTCGATGGAATATTGGCTTTGATCAGGCCCGTTATAACGTCTACTGACGGTCTTTGTGTGGCGACAATCAAGTGAATCCCCGCCGCTCTAGCCATTTGAGCCAATCGACAGATGGCATCTTCTACTTGGTTAGGAGCAGCCATCATCAAGTCGGCAAGTTCATCTACCAAGATAACGATTTTAGGCATTTTTTCTAAATTTAGATCAGGCTGGGTCTCCGCTTTTTTGTTATAGCTGTTAATGTCTTTAACCACATGTTCCGCAAAGGTTTTATAACGGTTGGTCATTTCATTAACTGCCCAGTTAAGGGCAATTGAAGCCTTCTTAGGGTCTACCACGACAGGTAAAATCAAGTGAGGAATCCCATTGTAATGGCTAAGTTCAACTACTTTTGGGTCAATCATCAAGAGTTTGACTTCATCTGGCTTGGCATTAAAGAGTATGCTGTTAATGATGGTGTTTACACATACGGACTTACCAGAACCTGTTGATCCTGCAATCAGTAAATGAGGCATTTTTGCTAAATCTGCAACCATAGTCTTTCCCGTAATTTCTTTGCCTAAAGCAAAACTGAGTTTTGAATCTGTCTTTCTGAATTCATCACTTTCAAAGACTTCACGAGCAGTAACCATGGTGGTATCTTTGTTTGGAATTTCTATACCGATAGCACTTTTGCCTGGTATCGGCGCAATAATTCTGATTTGAGATGCCGCCAGTGCCAAAGCAATATCATCAGTTAAATTTACAATTTTGGAAACTTTTACACCTGGAGCAGGCAACACTTCGTACATGGTAATTGCTGGCCCTTTGGTCACTTCTGTTACTTTAGCGTCTACACCAAAGTTTTTAAGCGTCACTTCTAAAGTTTTTACATTTTCAACAATTTCATCTCTATTGTTGTTCGTCTTTGCCTTTGCAGGATTAAGCAAGCTCAGAGGCGGCATGACATAAGGCTTGGGAAGCGGTTTTACTACGGGCTTAATAAGTGGCATCTCCGTCATTGGCGGTTCGGCTACTTTTGTAGACAAAGTTCCCTTTTCTATGACAGCTTCCTTTTCCAGTACAATTTCCTTTACGGGTGCTTCTGCCTTTACCAATTCTTCTACCTTTGCAACTTCTGAATCAAAATTTATGTCCATCTCTTCATCTGCTGAATCTTTTAATATAAGCTCAAACTCATCTTCCAAAATAGATGCCGTATCTTCTTCACTGGTTTCTTCAGAAGAAAAATGAACGAAAATTTCATCTTCTTCCGAAGAAAGCGTATCTATTTCCAATTCGTCATCAATATGAGACTCTTCAATTAGAGTTTCAATATTATCCATAAAGTTGGCAATAAAATCTGGCGCCTCTCCATGATGGCTTTCTTCAATATTATCATTTCCTTCTGTATTCTCAGGTCCTTCTTCATTTACAATTGAGAGATACTCTCCAGTCTCTGCATTGATTGATGTGCCTTCTTTATCAAAATATAAATCCGAATTATAAGCTTCTATAGGTTTTTCTCTTCTCGGCAAGTCATCTAAAGTTACGCGATCTTCCTCTGAAACAGTTAAAGCAGCTTCTTCCTGAGTATTTTCAGGAATCTGAGAAACTACTTTTCCTCTAGATTTGAGTTTTGGCATTTGAGACATTTTCTCTGCAATGGGTTTAATTCCCTTGTAAGTGTTCACGCCACTTTTCTTAACTAAGTTGGTTAAACTGACTTTAAAGATTAATACAATTGAAAAGGCAGCAAACAGTGTTCCTAATAAATAGGCGCCAAATTTTCCAATGGCATTGATGATGCCAAATACTAAAATATTGCCAAGTACACCGCCACCTCTAAGCAAAACACCTTGCTCAAAGGAAACTTTCCAACCTTCAGAAGACATCAACAACTGTCCTTTATCTGTCAGCAATTGGCTAAATACACTGTAGTTAATGGCTGTACTAAAAATCCAAATAGACAAAAAGGCGCAAATCACACCAAGGGACAATCGCCATTTCTTGTCTTTAAAAAATTTGTTGATATTAAAGAATACCAATAGAAAAATTGCGTAGGTTAATATAACACCTGCAAAACCGAACAGACCTAAATAAATACCCTTCATCAGTTTTCCGAAAAAGCCTGTCCATTCTGTATGTATGGCAACAGCAGAAAGGAGTGTCAACGCAAAAAGAGAAATTAGCTCTATTTCATATCTTAAAAGAGACTTTTCTGGCTTGAAAGCCACTACTTCTTGTTTTGAATTTCCAGTTTTTTCTGCAGATTGTTTTCGATTGGAACTACTCTTTGAAGTTGTTCTGCTTTTGCTGTCTGACTTAGCGCTGTTTTTTGAAACAGGCTTTTTTGCTGTCTGAACTTTTTTTGTTTCCTTTTGTGAAGTCCCCAAATAGACACCACCTTTCATAAGCATAAAACGCTCAGAGGATTAACCTCTGAGCTCATTCCCATATTTCGACCTTTCGAAATGGGATAAAAATTCCATTAAGCATTCAATCCAAACTCTTGGTGCAATGAAGACAAAGCTGCCTGCACTTGATCACTTTTAATTAAACAGCTGATGGTTGAATAGGAGTCTGAAGACTGTAAAATGTCAATATTGGCTTTTGCTAAAGCAAATACCAAGCGTTTCATAACCCCAGGGACACCGTGGATTTTATTGCCTACAACGGTTACCTTTGAACATTCAGAAGTAATTTTGTATTTAAGTCTCAATTTTTCCAAAATACCTACCACGTCGTCTGCTTTATCAGTTGGTACGGTAAATACTTTACGGTCTTCAAAGAAGTTGATTAGATCAATTGAAACCTTATGACTTTCCAATTCATTTAACAATTGTCTTGCAACAGAATCATCACTACTAGAGTAAACTAATATTTGAGTAATGTTATTTTTGCTGGTAATAGCAGTTACTACACGGTCATGTTCATCCATGGCCGCCCCATCTTCTCTTCCAATAATAGTGCCTACGCTGTCCGAGAAGGTATTTTTGATGATCAGTTGCTTATTCCCTTTTTTAGCAATATCAATGGCCTTATGGTCTACTACTTTCGCCCCATCAATTGCCATCTGATAACATTCTTCATAACTGATTGTCTTAAGAACTTGGGCTTCTTTGACAATCCTAGGGTCTGCGGTCATAACGCCATCCACGTCTGTGTAAATTTCAATAAAGGACGCGTCTAGTTCTACACCTAAAACTGCTGCTGTTGTGTCGCTACCCCCTCTGCCCAAGGTGGTCAGTTCTCCATCGGCCGTCATGCCCTGAAAACCGGTTACAACTACAATAGCTTCATTTTCAAGCCATTTAATAATTTTTTTAGAATCTACAGTTAGAACATTGGCATTTCCAAAATGCCCATCTGTGGTCATACCTGCCTGATGCCCAGTAAGTGCAACTGCTTTATGTCCCATGCTTTCAATGGTATTGGCAACCACAGCTGCCGAAATCATTTCGCCACAGTTCATCATAAAGTCTAAATTCCGTTCGCTGTAATTTTCATTGGCACTTTTAAAGAAATTAATTAAAGTGTCGGTTGCATAGGGATCTCCATTTCTGCCAATGGCTGAAACCACTATAACTGGGCTTTTTCCTTGTGTTTTTAGCCCGATGGCGTTTTGAGCAATTTTCATTCTAGACTCATGGGTGGTTACAGATGTACCACCATATTTTTGTACGACTATTTCCATATAACATGCTCCTTTTTAATACCAATCTATCTGATGGCTATTTCGTTCCCGTTGAACCGAAACCGCCTTTTCCCCTATCTGTAGAACTGATTGCTTCAACTTCAACTGGTTCAACTTTTGCATAGCTTGCAATCACCAATTGAGCTATTCTTTCGCCGTCATGAATGGCATACGGCTCGTTGCTGAGATTAATAACAGGAATTTTTAATTCTCCACGGTAGTCGCTGTCAATGGTTCCAACACAGTTCACTAAAGAGATGCCATGTTTAATAGAAAGACCACTTCTTGGTCTAACTTGACCTTCATAGCCTTCTGGCACTTCAATAAAGAGGCCTGTAGGTATAAGGATTCTCTCAAGAGGACCTAATAAAATAGGTTCAGGAATAAAGGCTCTTAAGTCCATGCCTGAAGCTCCTGTGGTTTCATAGCTTGGCAGCGGATGGTTTGAGGTGTTGACAATTTTTAATGTAATCATAAAAACTCCTGTCATGGTGCCGAATATAGTAACCTCTATGTGCTTTTAAATCTTTTGTAGGGCTTCATAAAACATTTTATAGACATTTTCAGCTTTATGATTACCAATTTTTCCAACTAAGGTAACAGCTAAATACTCTGGTGCGAAAATTTCGTTTGCTTGGCGGATGACATCTTCTCTAGTAATATTTTCAATGCCTTGAATCACTTCATCCAAAGATCTGATTCGCCCTGAAAGAAGTTCCGACTTGCCAATCCAATTCATTGTATTATTTGACCCTTCCATACCAAGAACGAAACTACCCTTAAGTTGGTTCCTATATTTTATGACTTCTGCCTCTGTTAAATGACCAGACTTTAAGAGTAAAATCTCTTCTAGAACCAATTCACAAACTTTTTCTAAATTTTCAGGCAACATAGACGCATAAATACTGAACATGCCACTGTCATAGTAGAAGCTTGGCTGAGAATCAATTGTATATGAAAGTCCATGGTCTTCTCTAATTTTTTGGAACAAGCGAGAACTAGAGACGCCACCCATAACATTATTGAGTAGCAGAAATGGATATAACTCTGGCGTATCATAGCCATAGCCCTTAAATCCAATAATCAAGTGCATCTGTTCAAAGTCTTTGATTTTATCTGTATGTCCCCCATTGAATGGAATTGTCGCTACCTTTCTTTGGCTTTGAGGAGAAGACTCCATTTTTCCAATGGTTTCGTTCAGGCAATTTATAAGTTCAGTCTCATCATAACTTCCACTAATGGCAATGACCATATTTTCTGGCTGATAATATCTCTGGAAATATTCCATAATTGTATTTCTGTCTAAAGCGCTGACAGTCTTCTTAGTCCCCAATATTGGCCGTTGAAGGGCATGACCTTTAAAGGTAATTTCAGAAAGGAGGTCATAGACCAACTCTTCTGGTGTATCGTCATAAAGGTTAATTTCATCGAGAACAATCATTTTTTCTTTTTCAATTTCCACTGTATCAAATTTTGAATGCATCAGCATATCGCTAATAATATCAATGGCAAGGACGCCGTGTTCCGAAAGAACATGGGTATACACGCAGGTACATTCCTTGCTGGTAAAGGCATTTAGTTCTCCGCCAAGATCGTCTATCTCACTGGCAATTGACTTTGCCGAACGCTTTTCTGTGCCTTTGAAGAGCATATGCTCAATAAAATGAGAGACACCATTTAACGCTGAAGTTTCATTAATAGAACCTACTTTAATCCAAAACCCAATGGATACAGATCTTAAATGTTCCACAGGTTCTAGCATGACACGAATGCCATTGGCTAGTGTAATTTTTTTATGCATGAACACCTCGTAGTATAAATAGGTTAAGTAATATCAATTTTTACTCACAATAACATTATACTGAACTGAACTTGTTTTCACAACCAAGAACGGCAGCACAATCCATGTTTTAAAAGTTAAACTTCGGTATCATTTGAAGTTATGTATACAAAAGACGAGAGAACCCTTTCGGATTCTCTCGCATTTAACTGAATTATTGATTTTTCTATTTAGTTTCTTCTGTCAAAAGAACTTTTCTTGAAACGTTAACACGTTTTTGTGCATCAATTTCAATAACCTTAACCATGAGTTCATCTCCAACTTTGAAGGCTTCTTCAACAGTTTTAAGTCTCTCTTTTGAAAGTTGTGAAATGTGGCAAAGGGCTTCTTTACCTGGGAGTAACTCAACAAAGGCACCGAAAGTCATAATTCTAACAACTTTAGCGTTGTAGATTTCTCCAACTTCGATTTCTTTGACAATCCCTTGAATTTCTTTTAGGGCATTAGCGCCACCTATACCATCATTTGCAGTGATTAACACACGACCTGTGTCTTCAATGTCAATTTTAACATTATGTTCTGAACAAAGTCTTGTAATAACTTTACCACCTTGTCCAATAACTTCTCTGATTTTATCAGGATTGATATTGATTTTGTAAACCCGTGGTGCGTAAACAGACATATCTTTTCTTGGAACATCAATGCATTTTTTCATTTCGCCTAAGATATAAAGTCTGCCAATTCTAGCTTGCTCAAGTGCCTTCTCCATAATTTCTCTGCTAAGGCCTTTAACTTTAATATCCATTTGAAGGGCTGTGATACCATCTTTTGTGCCAGCAACTTTAAAGTCCATGTCACCAAGAGCATCTTCTAAACCTTGGATATCTGAGAGAATAGCAATGCTATCTTCTTTGATAAGACCCATTGCAATACCTGCAACCATATCTTTAAGTGGAACACCTGCATCTAACAATGAAAGTGTTGAACCGCAGATTGAAGCTTGTGAGCTTGAACCGTTACAAGTCAATACTTCAGAAACCAAACGAATTGCATATGGGAAATCATCTTCACTTGGAAGAACTGGAAGTAAAGCTCTTTCACCAAGGGCACCATGACCTACAGCACGTCTGTTGGTTCTGTTCATACCCGTCTCACCTACTGAGAATGGAGGGAAATTATAGTGATGCATGTAACGTTTTGTATCTTCAGTGCCAATACCGTCTAAACGTTGAGCTTCACCTAATGCACCTAAAGTCGTAATAGTAAGGGCTTGTGTTAAACCTCTTGTAAAGAGTCCTGAACCGTGGGTTCTTGGAAGAAGGCTTACTTCACAGCTGATTGGTCTGATTTCATCGATTTTTCTACCGTCAGGTCTGACTGCTTCAACTGTAATCATTTTTCTAACGATTTCTTTTTCGATTTCTTTAAACATGCCAGACATAAAAGCCTTATCGTTTGGATATTTTTCGCCGAGCGCTTCAATCATAGCGTCTTTTACTTCGCCAAGAGCAGCACTTCTGCCAGCTTTATCTTCAACTCTTACCGCGACATTGATCTTATCTGTTAAGAAAGCTCTAAGATCAGCAACGAGCTCTTCATTTATAACTTCTGGAACAACTGCCATTTTAGGTTTGTCCATTTCTGCTGCAATACTTTCGATAAAAGCAACGATTTTCTTAATTTCGTCGTGGCCTCTAAGAATTGCGCCAAGCATAACTTCTTCAGAAAGAATGTCTGCTCCTGCTTCAACCATTGTCACAGCGTCTTTAGTACCAGAAACAACTAAATTGAGTTTTGAAATTTCTCTTTGCTCTGATGTAGGGTTGATGATATATTGTCCATCAATGTAACCTACCGTTACAGAACCTGTTGGTCCGTCAAATGGTACATCTGAAATTGATAATGCAATGGATGAACCAATCATGGCAACGATATCAGGTTGATTGTCTTGGTCAACTGAGAAAACAGTTGCAGTGATTTGAACTTCGTTCTTGAAGCCTTCTGGGAAAAGTGGTCTGATTGGTCTATCAATCAAACGTGCTGTTAAAACAGCTTTTTCTGAAGGTCTACCTTCTCTTTTAATATATCCACCAGGTATTTTACCAACTGAGTACATTTTTTCTTCATATTCAACACTCAGTGGGAAAAAGTCAATGCCCTCTTTAGGTTTTTTACTGCCAACAACCGCACATAGAACATAAGTGTCGCCATAGCTAACCATACACGAACCGTTAGCAAGATTAGCAACTTTACCTGTTTCTACTTTAAGCGTTCTGCCAGCAAGTTCCATTTCAAAATTTCTAATTATTCTTTCGCCTTCCATATAAAAACCTCCTTCTTTAGTTGGGTGGTCATATCAGTCGAAATTTATCCTACTTGCTCTAATGTCTAAATTTCCATGAACCTAGACATTACAGAAAGTAGGACAAGATAATAAACTCCGATTGTAATTGACCATCCCATTTTAATCATTTGTCGATTAATCCTTTTCCTGTTTCAACAAAAAGTAATAAAGCGGGCAAAGCCCGCTCATATTATTTTCTTAAGCCTAATCTGCCGATAAGCGTTCTGTATCTCTCAATATCTTTATCTCTTAAGTAGCCGATCAAGCTTCTTCTTGCGCCGACCATTTTCAAAAGACCTCTTCTTGAGTGATGATCCTTTTTGTGCATTTTAAGATGGTCATTGAGTTCGTTGATTCTGAAAGTCAATAACGCAACTTGCACTTCAGGAGAACCAGTGTCGCCTTCGTGAGTTTTGTACTCGTTGATGATTTGAATTTTTTGTTCTTTAGTCATGTGTTTTACACCTCCATAAATTATCCCCCTACTCCAAGTAAATCGTCGGTGTGTCGATAAACATAGCGTAGGGTTAGCATAACAATTATATACTATAGCGCTTACACAGTCAATTTAATTTGACAATCTTCAGGACTTATTTTGCTGAAATAATTGGTTTTTGCAAAGAGCAAATCCTCATTCATTTGAGCAATCAAAGCGTCTAACGACTTAAATTTTTGTTCATCTCTAATATGGTCAATGAAGAAAATACGAATAGTTTCACCGTAAATATCTTCATCAAAGTCCAATAAGAAACTTTCTAAATTGAGTTCCGTCTGATCAAATGTAGGATTGTAGCCCACGTTGCTAAGACTTGGGTAAAGTACATTTCCGACTTCTGTATAGCTGACATATACCCCTGGTCGAATAAGACTCATATGTGCCTCAGGTAAAATGTTCGCGGTTGGAAAACCAAGTTTTCTACCGACTTGTTTGCCTTTAATCACTGGTCCCACAACGCTATAAGGTCTGCCTAACATGGCTCTTGCGGTTACCATATCTCCATGCTTAATTCGGTCCCTAATTTCAGAACTGCTGATTTTATGACCATTGAGAGCAACAGGTGAAATCACCATTAACTCATAGCCATATCTTGCCGAAAGCTGCTTAAGCAGGTCTACATCCCCTTCTGCGCCCTTTCCAAATCTGTAATCAAAACCAACTGCAAGACTCTTTACATTCATGCCGTCTATTAAAAAGTTTTTCACAAATAGCTCTGGTTCCGTCTTCATAAAGGTTTCATCAAAGGGAACCATTAAGAGATAATCTGCTCCCGTTGCCTCAATTAATTTGACCTTGTCCCTGTTACTTGCAAGTTTTTGAACCTTATGACCATTTCTGGTAAGCTCTCTCGGATGATTGCTGAAGGTATACACAACACTCTTATACCCCTTTTCATGACAATGGGCAACCATTTGTCCAATCACTTCCTGATGTCCAATGTGTAGACCATCAAAGGTGCCTAGAGCAATTCCAATAGGTTCTTTTGAACTCGATAATTCAGTTAAATCATATAAGAGTTTCACGATTCATCACCACTGTAGAGGCGTTTTTCCAGCATCAACTTTTGCTCAGATGCTTCGTATGCGCCAATTCCAATAAAGTCATTTTCACAATAAAGTCTATACTGGCGGTTTTCCTTTGGTTTTTCACTTAAAAAACCGCTCAAGTCTATTTTAATCCCGTTTAGGAGTTTTGCCAAAGCAAATTTTGAAATATTACAAACTTCTAAATTTTCAAAGGGCTTGTCAAGTCCCTGAAGTATTTCATTGATGCGCCCTGTTTCAACATAGTTGCTGACTTCTTCGAGGGTCAATGAAGAAGCAATTTCAAACACACCACTTTTCAGACGAATTAAGCTGGTCATATGAGCATAACAACCTAATTTTTCGCCAATATCATGACAAATGGTTCTGACATAAGTCCCTTTAGAACAGGTTATATCCAGACATAGACCGTCTTCATAACGCCTCACGACCTTTAACTCATGAATGGTCTGTTTTCTGGCTTTTCTCTCTACGACAATGCCTTCTCTGGCAAGATCCACAAGTTTTTTGCCATCAATTTTCAAAGCACTGTACATGGGCGGTATTTGATCGATTTCACCAATGAACTGAGAAAGAACCTCATCTATTGCTTCTTGCGTTGGTAGAAAATCAGAAGATTCAAGGACTGTTCCCCAGCGATCTTGGGTGTCTGTAGAAGCTCCAAATTTCAGTTCACAACGATAAGTTTTCTGATCGTTAGTCAAATGTTCGACGACCTTTGTGGCTCTTCCTACGCATATGGGTAAAACACCAACCGCCATAGGGTCTAGTGTACCTGTATGACCAATTTTCTTAAAGTGTAAAATCCTTCTCAATAAACAGACCACATCATTAGAAGTCATGTCTGTAGGTTTAAGGACGTTTATTATGCCGTTCATTAATTCACCTGACTTTTTAAGGCGTTTAGAATCTCATTCATTGCTACTTCTAACGTCATTTCCATTGAAAATCCCGCAGCTTTTTTGTGGCCGCCGCCACCAAATTTCAGGCTGAATGCCGCTACGTCAAAATCATATTTAGAACGGGTACTGACTTTAAATAGATTTGGTTTTGTTTCTCTTAAAAAAACAGCAACCTCTAAGCCTGAAATATCTCTGATTGATTCACAAATGCCATCTGTATCGTAATTGACAATTTGAGCACTCTCAACGTCTTCTAATTTAATATAGGTAATGCCAATTCTCCCGCTATTGTGAAGTTCCAAATGATTTAGTGCAATCTGCATTAATTTCACTTGGTCAAAATCCTTGTTTTGATAAACTTCAACAATTGATTTTTGTGCATCAAATCCTGTTTCTAAAAGACTTGCCACAACGCGGTGAGTTCTTGGCGATGTATTGTCATATTTAAAACTGCCCGTATCTGTAGTAATGGCAACATAAAGAGGTTCTGCCATTTCTTTATCGATAACGCCGCCATTGGTTCTGACAAGCTCATAAACCAATTCTCCCGTAGAAGAGGCTGTATGATCAATCCATGTTATATCTGCAAATATTTCATTGGTGATGTGATGATCAATATTTAGGCGCATCACAGCTCCTTCATAAATGTTCTTACGATCACCGATACGGTCTAAATCACTGCTATCTACAACTATCACTGCGTATGAACCATTTTCCCAACCTAGGTGTTCAAATGCCTCTGAGGTGATAAAATTCTCTGTGTTCAAAAAACGCAAACTGACCGGCAAAGTATCGTTGTTTACAACGTAACTTACCAGTCCTAAGGATTTAAAAAACAGATTAAGTGCGATGCAGGAACCAATTGTATCCCCATCCGGATGAATATGTGGGAGCACAATCATGCGCTCCCACTTTTTAAAATCATAAGGCTGGGAAAGGGGTAACTTAGTCACGGCCCTATTCCTCCTCGTCTTCATCTGCATTGCGATCTTCATCAAAGTCGCCGTCTTCATCGGTATTGCGATCTTCATCGTAATCCTCATCGTCGTCTTCGTCAAAATCATCTTCGTCATCTTCGTCGTAATCAACTTCGTCTTCGTCATCGTATTCTAAGTCATCTTCATCATCTTCGTCTTCGAAATCGTTATCGCCATCAAGTTGACGGGCCTTAGCTTCTTCCATTTCACGCTTTTCAGCTTCTAAAAGCTTATCTGCGCCAACATCTTTAAGCAGTTGATTGATATGCATGCCATTTTCAATAGATTTGTCTAGGACAAAAACGGGTTCTGGCGTGATACGAAGCTTTAACTCTCTACCAATTTCTTTGCGAATAAAACCTTTAGCACTGTTTAGACCTTCAAGGGTTTTTTGAGGATCTGCTTTCGGATCATATACGCTGATGTAAATATTGGTAAAAGACAAATCATTTGTTGTGTCTACATGTACGATGCTTGTCATTTTGGAAACGCGAGGGTCTTTCATGTTAAACATAATTAAGTGACTGACAATTTTTTTGATTTCTTCTGAAATTCTTTTTGTTCTTTGCTTGCTCATTTATTTCACCTGCTTTCTGCGCATTTCTCTATTACGCTCTAGCTTCTTTTAACTTCTTCGATGAGGAATGCTTCAATCTCATCATCAACTTTAAGATCGTTATAATTATCGAAACCAATACCACATTCGTATCCAGCAGCAACTTCTTTCGCATCGTCTTTGAAACGTCTGAGGGAAGAAATCTTGCCTTCATGAATGATGATACCTTCTCTGATTAATCGAATTTGTGCATTTCTCACAACTTTACCCGTAAGAACGTATGCCCCTGCAATAACACCAATGTTTGGTACTTTGAAGAGTTCACGAACTTGGATTCTACCAATGACAACTTCTTTATAAATAGGATCTAACATACCCTTCATAGCTTGAGCAACATCATCAATTGCTTCATAGATGATTCTGTAAGTTTTAAGGTATACGCCTTCACGATTGGCAATGTCTTGAACCGTTGTAGACGGTCTTACATTAAAACCAATGATGATGGCATTAGATGCAGATGCCAAAAGAATATCATTTTCAGAAATAGTCCCAACGTTTGTATGAATGACATTGACACGAACTTCCTCATTTGTAAGTTTAAGAAGTGATCCTTTAAGAGCTTCTATAGAGCCGTGAACGTCTGCCTTAATAATAATGTTAAGATCCTTGATTTGACCCTCTTGAATTTGGCTAAAGAGGTCTTCAAGAGATACATGTGGGTTCTTTTTAAGGCTTGAGTTTCTAAGTTCTAATTGTCTTCTCTCAGCAAGGATTCTTGCTTGTTTTTCATCTACTGCAACGTAGAATTTATCTCCAGCTTGTGGCACTTCATTTAAACCAGTGATTTCTACACAAGTTGCAGGACCAGCAATTTTAATTTTCTTGCCTAAATGGTTGAACATCGCTCTGACACGACCATAAGTTGTACCTGCAATAACAGGGTCCCCAACTTGAATGATACCTGTTTCAATAAGAGCTGTTGCAACTGTCCCACGACCTTTATCTACTTTAGCTTCTAAAATAGTACCAATTGCAGGTCTATTTGGATTTGCTTTTAATTCCAACATTTCTGAAACGAGAAGAACCATTTCAAGAAGTTGGTCAATACCTTCGCCTTTGATAGCTGAAACTGGTACCGAAATAACTTCTCCGCCCCATTCTTCAATCAAGAGACCATGATCTGCCAATTCTTGCTTAACACGATCTTGGTTGGCATTGGCTTTATCAATTTTGTTAATAGCAACAATAATTGGAACGCCAGCCGCTTTAGCATGGTCAATGGCTTCTTTTGTTTGTGGCATAACACCATCATCGGCTGCAACAACTAAAATAGCAATATCTGTAACTTTAGCCCCTCTAGCTCTGAGAGATGTAAACGCTTCATGTCCTGGTGTATCTAAGAATACAATTTTCTCGCCATTATGTCTAACTTCAGAAGCACCGATATGTTGCGTAATACCGCCGGCTTCACCCGTTGTAACACTTGTTTTTCTAATTGCGTCAAGAAGAGAAGTTTTACCGTGGTCAACGTGACCCATTACAGTAACAACTGGAGCTCTCTTAACAAGATCTGCTGGATCATCATCGAAATTGAAACGGATATCTTCCATTTCTTCTTCTGTCAATTCTTTTGAAACGGAGACATTGTATTCAGCAGCAATAAGTTCAGCTGTTTCAAAGTCCAACTCTTGATTGATTGTCGCCATGATACCAATGTTCATCAATTTCATGATGATGTCATTAAGACCTTTTTTTAGAAGCTTTGTAAGGTCGCCAACTGTAATGGTAGCGCCAATAACAATATCATTTTCGTAAGCAACTTCTTGAGGTTTGTAAGGATTGCTGTCTACCCCATGCTTAAAGTTTTTCTTCTTTGCTTTTCCTTTTTTATTGGTGCCCTTGTTCTTAATGCGATCTAAGGCTTCCATTTCTTCCATTTCATCTAAATCGTCGTATTCATCTATTATCATTTCTTCATTATCATCTTGCAAAATTTCTTCGTTTTCTACCATAGTTACCTCTTTCTCTGAAACTGCACCACTTCCTGCAGTTCTGAGCAATTCATTGACAAGTTCATAGTCTGCGCCTTCAATGCTGCTCATGTGATTTTTAACTTCAAGACCAAGTTCTTGAAGCTTTTCAATACATTCTTTGCTAGATATTCCAAGCTCTTTTGCGAGCTCATGCACTCTAATTTTAGACAATTGAGTCACCCCCGTATTTATTCGACAGTCGGTTCAACTAACTTGAGTAAAGCTTTGGAAAACTTTCGATCTGTAATGCCGATTACAGCCCGATTGTATTTACCAATTGCTTGGGACAGTTCCTCTTTTGTGGAAATCTCTATGATTTGGACTTCTGCTTGCTTAGTTAAAAACCTAAACTTGTCTTTTGTGTTCTCAGAAGCGTCAGCAGCCACTATTAAGAGTTTAATCTTGCGTTTTTTCATAAACATTTCGCAAGTATCGTCCCCTGTAATGATTTTGCCAGACTTCATGGCAAAGCCAAGCATGGTTAAAAACTTTTGCATATCACTCGTCCTTTACTTGAATGGTAGATTCCTCGTCTTGGTCACCCGCAGCGAGTTCCTCAGCTAAGCGCTCGTAGATTTCTTGATCAATTTTAATCATAAGTGATCTACTAAGCGCATCCCTTTTTTGAGCTTTTTTTAAGCATTCTAGAGATGGGCATATGTATGCGCCTCTTCCATTTGCCTTGCCCTTAAAATCCACAGAAACTTGATTTTCATTATTTTTTACGACTCTGATGAGTTCGCGTTTAGTCTTCTGCTCTCCACATCCGACGCAGGTTCTCATGGGCACTTTTTTGACCTTCATCAAACCTACCTCCTCTACTCAGCGGCAGCTTCTTTGGCTTTCTCGTATTGGCTGGCACTCTTAATATCAATTTTCCATCCAGTCAATTTAGCAGCCAATCTTGCATTTTGGCCTTCTTTACCGATAGCGAGTGACAACTGATAATCTGGAACAACAACGAGGGCTGATTTATCGCCTTCATGAACTTCAACCAAATCAACTTTTGATGGGCTGAGGGCATTAGAAATAAATTCAGCTGGATCTTCGTTCCATTTGATAATATCAATTTTTTCGCCACGAAGTTCTGTCACTATGTTTTGTACCCTTGCACCTTTAGGACCAACACATGAACCTACAGGATCAATGTCAGGATTTGGCGCGAATACAGCAATTTTCGTTCTTGATCCCGCTTCTCTAGAAATACCTCTGATTTCAACTTCGCCGTTGTAAATTTCAGGTACTTCTAACTCAAAGAGTCTTTTTACAAGACCAGGATGGGTTCTAGATACAACCACCTGTGGACCTTTTGAAGTTTTGCTGACTTCCACAATGAAAGTCTTGATTCTGCCACCTTGAGGATATTCTTCACCAGGAATTTGCTCTGTTGGTAAAAGAACAGCTTCTGTTTTGCCTAAATTGATGAAGATGGTGCCTTTTGAAATTCTTTGAATCACACCTGTAACAATTTCACTTTCTCTATCTGAAAATTCATCGAAAATAATTGAACGCTCTGCTTCACGAATACGTTGTACAACAACTTGTTTAGCTGTTTGCGCTGCAATACGACCAAAATCTTTAGGCGTTACTTCAGAGTCGATAAAATCACCATATTCATAATTGGCATCGATTTTTTTCGCATCTTCCAAGGTGATTTCAAAGAAATCGTCCGTAGATTCTTCTACGACTTCTCTTCTAGAGTAGACTCTCACATCACCTGTCCCTTGATCAATAGTGACCTTGACATTCTGTGCTGATCCGAAATTTTTCTTATACGCTGTAATGAGAGCTGCTTCAATCGTTTCAATTAACAACTCTTTAGAAATCCCTTTTTCTTTTTCCAGCGCGTCGAGAGCCTCAAGCAATTCTTGCTTCACCTTATTCTTCCTCCTCATGGTCAAAATTGACAACTAATTTAACACTTGAAATTTTCTCTTTTGGAATATCAATCGTCTTATCTTCAACGCCGATTTTTACCATTTGATCTTCAAGACCGATCAAAGTTCCTTTAAATACTTTTTGACCATCTACTGGTGTAAATAGTTTTAACTGAACTGTTTTACCAGCAAATCGTTTAAAGTCTTCTGGTCTCTTAAGTTCTCTTTCAATACCTGGCGATGTGACCTCAAGGAAATAATTTTCCTCAATTGGATCAATTTCGTCCAATTTAACATTCAAGAATCTGCTCACTAATGAACAATCATCTAGTGATACGCCATCTTCCTTATCAATGATAACTCTCAAATATCTGAATGGGCCTTCTTTGACAAACTCAACGTCAACCAGTTCAAGACCCTCGTTTTTGCAATGAGGCTCTACGATATCTCTGACGATATCGACAACTCTTCTCTTTTTCATTTTGCATACCTCCTAACCCTATTAAATTGTGTAAAACTATGTGCTACAGGTCCTAACAACAAACGAAGAGTGGGCTAAACCCACTCTTCGACGTCTTTTATCTATTTCCTTTTCAGTATATCATAGTTTACAATATTGTGCAAATGATTATGCCAGAGAGAACAAGTCCAACTGGTTGTTTTCAGGCATTCCCTTCAAACAGCCATGTACCTCCAGAGCTTCAATAACGGTTTTAGTCGCTTTGGCGCGTCTGCGTAGTTCTGCAATAGAGATAAACTCTCCAAGTTCACGCTCTTCGATGATTTTTCTTGCGGCCGTTTCGCCTACCCCTTGAAGGGATCGAAGTGGCGGCAAGAGTTTATCTTCTTTAATTATAAATTCATCTGCGTGAGAGTTCTCTAAGCTGACGCGGTGGAACTCAAAACCTCGGCTGTAGTATTCATCTACGACTTCAAGAATATTGTAGAGGTCTTGCTCCTTCTTGGAAAGAGCGTCCCAGGTCTGTTCATATTGCCTCATGGTTGACCGAACCGCTTCCTTCCCTTGGCAAACCAGCTGGGCGTCAAAATCTTCAACTTTAATTGAGAAGAAGGAAGCATAGAATGCCAACGGGTAGTGTACTTTAAAGTATGCAATTCTGAATGACATCATAACATAAGCTACAGCATGGGCTTTTGGGAACATGTACTTAATGGTATTACACGAACTGATATACCAGTCAGGCACTTTATATTCCTTCATAAGCTCCACGTTTTCGTCGGTAAGACCTTTCCCTTTTCTGACCCGTTCCATAATATTAAAGGCCGATTTTGGCGGCAATCCCTGATAGATCAGGTAAGTCATAATATCATCACGAGTGGAGATAACTTCTTTTAAGACCGCCGTCCCGTTTCTAACCAAGTCTTGAGCATTGTTAATCCAAACATCTGTACCATGGGAAAGACCTGAGATTCGAACTAATTCCGCAAAGGTACTCGGTTGGGTATCATCTAACATTTGTCTAACAAACTTAGTGCCAAACTCTGGAATACCAAGAGATCCAATTTTCAATTTATAACTTGGGTCTTTAATGTTGAGCGTGTCTACCGTGGTAAAAATTGCTACAGTCTCTTTGTCGTCCAGTGGAATATCTTCGACCGTCACCCCAGTCATATCTTCTAAGGCTTTGATGATGGTCGGAACGTCGTGTCCGAGTATATCCAATTTCAGGAGCCGTCCACTGATGGAATGATAGTCAAAGTGGGTTGTGATAACCCCTGATTTTGAATCATTGGCTGGGTATTGAATCGGACAGAAGTCGTGAATGTCCTTATAGTCAGGAACGACCATAATACCACCAGGATGCTGTCCACTGGTTCTTTTTATGCCTGTACAGCCTTGTGAAAGTCTAGCGATTTCTTTTGAGTTGACGGTAATGCCCTTCTCTTCAAAATACTTTCTCACATAGCCATAGGCTGTTTTGTCAGCAATGGTACCGATAGTCCCCGCTTTAAAGGTATAACCCTTGCCAAAGAGTTCTTCTGTATATCGATGGGCATTGGCCTGATAGACCCCTGCAAAGTTAAGGTCGATATCGGGCTCCTTGTCCCCTTCAAAGCCAAGAAAGGTTTCGAAGGGAATGTCATGGCCGTCTTTGGTATAGGCCTTACCGCAGACAGGACAGTCCTTGTCTACAAGGTCGGCACCACTACCAATAGAACCATCTAATATAAATTCACTGTTTTTACAGTTTTTGCAAATGTAGTGAGGTGGCAAAGGATTAACCTCTGTAATGCCACTCATAGTAGCCGCCAAAGACGATCCTACAGATCCCCGCGAACCTACCAAATACCCATCTTCCAGAGATTTCTTAACCAATTTTTGAGCGATAATGTACATAACCGAATAACCATTGCTGATAATGGAATTCAGTTCACGGACCAAGCGGGTTTCCACCAGTTCAGGAAGGGGTTTTCCATAAATAGATTCTGCCTTTTCCATACACATGTTTCGCAAGTCCTCTTCCGAACCCTCTATCCTAGGTGGATAAGTATCGTCTGGAATTGGTAGGATATTCTCGATTTGATCCGCTATTAAGTTGGTATTTCGAACAACGACTTCATAAGCACGTTCATATCCTAGATAATCAAATTCTTGTAGCATTTCTTCTGTAGTTCTGAGATACAAAGGGGCTTGATTATCGGCGTCTGTGAAACCTTTACCCGCCATAAGAATCCTTCTATAGACTTCATCTTCCGGGTCTAGAAAGTGAACGTCACAAGTCGCAACGACAGGTTTTCCAAATTGATCGCCTAAATTTACTACTTTTCGATTAAGTTCTCGAAGCTCTTCTTGGTCTTTAACAAGACCCTTTTCAACCAAAAATTGATTGTTGCCAATGGGTTGAATTTCTAAATAATCATAAAAATCTACAATAGCTTCAATTTCATCCGTTGACTTATTGTCTGCCAAGGCGCTAAAAAGTTCCCCCGCCTCACAAGCTGAACCAATGATTAGGCCCTCTCGCATATTGTTTAACATGGATTTTGGGATTCTTGGCTTTTTGTAGAAGGTATTAATATTCGAGTGGGATACTAATTGATAAAGGTTTTTTAGTCCCACATAGTTTTTAACCAGTATGATGACGTGATTGGTATCCATCATTTGGTAATCCATATGATTAGAAGAATACTGATTGATATCATCAATGGTGACACATTCTTGTTCTTGAAGCATGGCTACAAATTTAAGGAATATTTCAGCAGTGGCCTTAGCATCATCTACTGCTCTGTGATGGTTCTCTAGGCTTACACCTAAATGTTTAGCAATATTATTGAGCTTATGACGCTTTACATCTTTAAGAAGGAGTCGACTGAGTATTAAGGTATCTAATATGGTAAAATCAAATGGCAGTCCAATTTGACGACAATTCTCCTTTATGAAGGCTGTATCAAACGCCGCATTATGAGCAACCAAAGCCGCATCTCCAATAAAGGCCATAAACTTGGGTAACACTTCACTAATCAAAGGCTGATCCACTAACATGTCATCTGTAATGCCTGTCAGTTCAGTGATTTTAGGCTCTAAAGATACCTGTGGGTTTACAAGGCTTGAGAAATGGTCTATGACCTGTCCCCCTTGAATTTTAACAGCACCTATTTCGGTGATTTTGTGATTCTTAAAAGATAGTCCTGTGGTTTCAAGGTCAAAAACCACGTAAGTATCGTTTAAATTTTGACCTTTAGGACTAATGACAGCTTCGGAACTGTCATCCATTAAATAACCTTCCAGCCCATAAAGGATTTTCATGTCAGATCCTCTGGCAGTTTCCATGGCTTCAGGAAAGGCCTGTAACACACCGTGATCTGTAATAGCAATAGCCTTATGCCCCCAGCTCATAGCTCTTTTTACAAGGGACTTGGCAGAAGACATACCATCCATGTCAGACATCGTCGTATGACAATGAAGCTCTACTCGCTTAACTTCAGCTTCGTCTTTTCGCTTGATGGGACCTCTTCCCGTGTTAATGTTCATGGCATAAAGGGCGAGTTCTTTTTCAAAGGTGTCAAATCGAACAGAACCTTCAAACTTATACCATTCGCCTTTTTTAACTTTTCCTAATAAATCGTCACGTTCTGCGCCATCTTTAACAAAGAGCTTAACGCCGATGGAATTGCTTCCATCTGAAATTGAAAAGCTTACTAAGCACTTTCCACTTCTCAAATCTCTTGAATCTGCTTCAAAGACTTGGGCTTCAAAACAGAATATCCCTTCTTCTTCCATTCCCTCATTAATTTTTGTCACTTCTCTTTTTATTTTATTTCTATATAAACAAGTTTCATCCACTTCATTGGCTTGTCTTCTGTTGGGTTTGGTAAATCCACCGCTACCACTAGCATTATTACCACCACCATATCCTCCAGCATTAAATCCGCCGCCGTTTTGAGACTTTTGAGGCGCACTTGAACTTCTGCCTTCATTATTGCCCTCAGTGGCAACGGTTTTAATCATTTGCATAAGTGCTGCTTCTTTTTGCTCATTTAAAGCTTCTGTTTGCTTCACACAATTCTTCTCATCGTATAGGAAGCTGACTTTATAATTGAGACCTGTCATGTCTCTTAATAAATCTCCAATTTTGAGATCCATGCGCTGCTGCACAATGCGTTCACAGGATATAGAGTCCATAAGCGTCGCCTGTATTTGCTTATCGGTTAAGGTGATAACTTCTTCATTGAGCCAGGGTGTTATAGAGGGCATCAACTGCACACATGCGTGTATAAACCATTTTTTCACTCCTGAAGTCCATTCATCTCCATCGCTGTTCATTGACATCTTAAAACGAATTTGAGCCTCTCCGAAGGGACTGAATGCATCTTTAACCTTCTCTTCAAATGCCAAATATTGTTCCAAGACGACAAGGGTATCGGCCTCAAAGGAAAAAATGATTTCTTTTTTTTCTATGAAATACTGAATGTTTGTCACTTTAATGTGCTGTTCGGACAAACATTCTGCAATTAAGTCTTTTAAAGCCATTTTTCCCATCCTCTATCTTTATAACTTCATGATTTCTTCGTAAAGTACATCTACAATTTCTTCTTCTGAATACTTTCCTACTATTTCACCTTTTTTAAATAAGAGTGCGCTGTCTTTCCCACCTGCAATGCCAATATCTGCTTCCTTTGCTTCGCCAGGACCGTTAACTGCGCAACCCATAACGGCTACAGTGATGTTCTTATTTACGCCTTCCAGTTTCCCTTCTAAGGCATTGGCTATTTTTTCTAAATTAAGTTGACACCTGCCACAAGTCGGACAAGAAACAAATTTAATACCAAAATCTCTTAAATCTAAAGATTTTAATATTTCTTTACCTACTTTAATCTCGTTTATAGGGTCCCCTGTCAATGAGATACGCATGGTGTCCCCATAACCATTAAGGAGTAAAGCGCCCATGGCCATAGAGGATTTAATGGTTCCTCTAAAAACGGTACCAGCCTCAGTTAGTCCAATATGGAAAGGATAGTCACATTCTTTTGCCAATATATTATAAGCTTCATAGGTCAAACGAATGTCAGAAGATTTAAGGGCAACTATGGTATTTTCAAATTGATGGGCTTCCAGCATGGCAATATGCGTCATTGCACTTTCAACAATACCCTGCCCAGTCACACCACCATATTTTTGAAGAATCTCTTTTTCTAAAGAGCCACCGTTGACACCAATTCGAATAGGGACATTGCTGTATTTTGCAGCTGCAACCACTTCTGCAATTCTGGCTTCACTGCCAATATTTCCAGGATTGATTCTCACCTTGCTAACGCCGCTACTAATTGCTGCAAGGGCAAGGCGGTAATCAAAGTGTATATCTGCTACCACGGGGATTGGTGACTGTGGAATTATTTTTTTTAATGCTTCTGCTGCTTCTTGATCAGGTACAGCAAGTCTAATAATTTCGCAACCTGCATCGGTTAAGGCTATAATTTGATTTACCGTCGCCTGAACATTTCGGGTATCTGTATTGGTCATAGATTGAATACTAATTGGAAAATTGCTACCAATGCCAACACTGCCGACCATAACATTTCTTGTTTTTCTTCTAAAGTGTGTTAATCCTTGTAATTGGCTCATCTTTTGCCACTCCTTACTTAAACAATATTTTAGCAAAGTCATTAAAGAGGACAAGTACCATTAGTCCCAGTAAAATCAGCATACCAATACCATGAACATAGCCTTCAAATTCTTTTGGAGGTCTTTTACCAGTGACCATTTTCATAATGACAAAAATCAAGCGTCCTCCGTCCAAAGCAGGAAAAGGTAGCAGATTGAATATGCCTAAGTTAATTGAGAACAAAGCGGTTAGACCCAATAGAGGATTGATGCCTGCCTTAGCTGCATCTCCTACAATTTGAGCCATACCAAGGGGCCCTGCTACATCATCTTTATTGATACCCTTGCTTGGTATTTGCTTGAAGAAATCTAAAATAGCTACGGATATATGCCCAAATTCAACAGTGGCATAAGAAGCTGCGCTGCCAATATTTTTTTCATATGCTGGCATAATACCAATGACTTTTTTATTACTAGATGGGTCGATGGCAATTTTAATTTGTAAATCAACCATTTGATCTTTTCTAAGGACTTTCATCTCCACGGTGTCCCCTGAAGCTTTAATACCTTTTGTCACATCGTCCCAAGAGTTGATTTCCGATCCATTGATTGCTTTGATTTCATCGCCTGCAAGAAGTCCTGCAGCTGCAGCTGGTAGGTTTTCTATTGTTGAACCAATAATATTTACTGGTATGCCTTGGTTAAAGAAAAGAATAGTCAGAGCTACCCAGCCTAAAACAAAGTTCATCGTAGCGCCTGCAATTAAAACTTGAAACTGATGGAAAGCTTTCGCATTTGAAAAAGCTCTTGGATCTTCCGAAGCTTCATCTTCCCCTTCCATTCTGCAATATCCACCTATTGGAAAGACATTAAGAGCGTAGTATGTTTCTCCTTTTTGGAAGCCCCATAACCGTTTTCCCATTCCCATAGCGAATTCTTCTACTCTTATATTATGATATTTTGCCACCATAAAGTGACCCAATTCGTGAACAAATACAATGATGCCAAAGACTAGTATGAAGCTAATGATTGTTATAAAGGTTGAATACATTAAATAGTTCCTCCATTATGCAGTTAACTACTTGAGTTTTTCTGTCATTATTCTGTAGCACATTGATTTTTCCAGCGTGACATTATTCCTCTTACATCTTGGTCGTACATCAGAACATCTTCCAAAGTGGGAGACTCTAAATTGCTATATTGTCCAATGGCCCATTCTATACCTCTTGGAATATCATAAAAATCGATTTCATCTTCCAAATACCGCTCTACAAGAATTTCATTGGCCGCATTGAGAACCGTTGGGTAAATGCCCCCTTTTTCAAGAACGTGGTAGGCTAAATCCAAACACGGGAATGTTTCACGATTGGGCTTTTCGAAGGTCAATGTCATAAGCTCCGCTAAATCCATTCGTTCTAAAAGAGTTTCACGTCGATTAGGATAATTTAGCGCATACGCAATGGGAAGGCGCATATCTGGCAGCCCCATTTGCGCCATTACTGAACTGTCTTTATACTGAATCAATGAATGGATAATACTTTGGGGATGAACCACTACATCAATCTGACTCGGTTCTAGATCAAAGAGCCACTTAGCTTCTATGACCTCTAATCCTTTATTCATAAGGGTTGCAGAGTCTATACTGATTTTCCTACCCATATCCCATTTAGGATGTTTTAAGGCCTCTGCTGCACTGACAAAGCTAAGACTTTCTTTAGACCGCCCTCTAAAAGGTCCCCCCGATGCAGTTAAAATTACTTTCTCAATTTCACTCTTTTTATTTCCTTGTAAAGCTTGAAATAAGGCACTGTGCTCACTGTCTACTGGAATCAACTGAACGCCATATTCTTTCACCAATGGCATAATCAGATGACCAGATGTTACCAATACTTCTTTGTTAGCTATACAAACCCGCTTTTTAGATTTTATAGCTTCTATTGTTGGCAGGAGCGCATCATTACCAACAATGGCAACCACTACAGTATCCACTTCTTCTAAGGAAGCTATCTGTAAAAGACTCTCTTGACCAAATAATATTTTTGTTTTGGGATAAAGACTATTAAAATAAGATGTCGCCCTAAATGCCTTTTCATCTGTAATGACAGCGTAGTCAGGCTTATATTTTATAATTTGCTCTTCTAATTTTTTAACATCTTTGTTGCAACTGATGGCAACCACATTAAAATCTTTTGAAAATTCATCTACGACGGCTAATGTCTGAGTGCCAATTGAGCCTGTAGATCCTAAAATTGCTATATTTTTCATAAAATGAAGACCTTCCTTGTGTGAAAAAATCCATATCAATAGGTATACTTATATCTTATTATTATACCTTAATTACACCTATAATGGGTAACAAAGAAAAGCGCAGGGAGCGATAATCTCCCGGCGCTTCTTTTAGGTCCAGTAACGTAGCTTGATGGTATGTCCATAAGCTCTAACGCTCTGAAACAAATATTCTATCTCTTTTGTTATTTACTAAGCGCCAAGTACATGTAACCGATGTAATAAACAATAGGTGCTGTCAGCATAATGCTGTCAAAACGGTCTAATATACCACCATGTCCTGGTATGAGTTTCCCATAGTCTTTAATGTCCACATGTCTTTTGATTTTAGATGCAATTAAGTCACCAATTTGCCCTGCCACTGAGCCTAATGCACCAAGAGGCACTGCATAAGGTAGAAAATCAGGTGCAAAGAAGTATGCAAATCCTAAAGAAACAATTGAAGTGCCAATAATTCCAGCAACCGAACCCGCAATTGTTTTGTTGGGACTTATTTGGGGCAACAATTTTTTCTTTCCAAAGGTCTTACCAATAAAATATGCACAGGTGTCCGAAACCCAAGCTAATATAAAGACAAAAACTAAGAGAAACACGCTGTTAAGACGGCTGACTAATGAAATATGTACGAAAGGTATAACCACGTACAAAAATCCAAATGCCGTTATGGCCACATCCTGTAGGTTTTCAGATTTTCCAAATAAGGAAATGAGCATTAATACCAAGGTAAAGAATGAAGTGACAAATAAATAATACACAGAGGGCATTGTATAGCCGGGAATAATATAGCCAATACCAAGGCCAAGATAATACAATACCACAGTTACTGCCGAAAGCTTCCACATCGGGCGAACGCCTATATGTTCAAAACCTCTAAACAATTCGAACAATGCGATGATGGAAATCAGAGCAACGCTAATGTCTAACACCACGCCCCTTACATAAATGATTGCCATTAAAAGCGGTAATAAGATTACGCTTGTTAAAATTCTCTTGCCCATTCCATCCCCCACTATACTTTGCCGTATCTTCTATTGCGCTGGTTGTATACGAATAAGGCTTGGTCCAGTTCTCTAGCATCAAAATCCGGCCATAAGACATCAGTGAAGTAAAATTCTGTATACGCCAGTTGCCAAAGTAAAAAGTTGCTGATTCGAATTTCTCCACTGGTGCGAATCATTAAATCAGGATCAGGCTGTCCCCTTGTATAAAGACTTTCTCCAATCATTTCTTCCGTGATTTGCTCAGGTTCTATATCGCCCTTTTTAACCGCTTCTGCTAATTTAATAATGCCTCTTCTGATTTCGTCTCTGCCACCGTAGTTAAGAGCTAGATTTAAAGTCATTCCTGTGTTGTCTTTTGTCTTTTCAAAGGCATTTGCAATTTCACGCTTCGCCGTTTCTGGCAGTGCCTCTATATCACCTATACACATAATGCGGACTTTGTTCTCATGAAGTTCGTCCACTTCTGATCTAAGATAGTTCACAAGAAGTTCCATGAGTCCACTAACTTCGTCCTGTGGTCGATTCCAATTTTCCGTAGAAAAAGCATAGACTGTTAAATAGCCCACACCAAGAGAACTACATCTTTTAATAACCGATCTCAATGCTTCAACACCATATTTATGCCCAAATATCCTAGGCATGAATCTTTTCTTAGCCCATCGGCCATTACCATCCATGATAATCCCAATATGGGTTGGAATTTTTTCAAATTCGTTTGCCATAGTTCACCTCCTGACAAAGAAACCCTCCGAAGGAGGGCTAATCTACCATTACGACCGTAAGTTCTAAAACGCCATCAGTAAAAACTTGACGGACCACCACAGCCTCCGAAATGCATATCTTGCCATTAAATCTAGGCGCCATGGTTGGGTGAACGACAATTTTTAGGTTAGGATTTTCGCGATGAAGTCTAGCGAGAGCTTCATCTGTATTTAAACCAATACAGTCTTCAAAGTTCATACTAAACCTCTAATATTTCTTTTTCTTTTTGTTCAATCAATTCGTCAACCAACTTCACGTACTTATCAGTCAACTTCTGTACGTCAGCTTCGCCTGATTTCACATCATCTTCAGTAACATCCCCTGACTTATTGAGTTTTTTGATCAACTCATTAGCCGTTCTTCTTTCGTTGCGCAAAGCAATTTTTGCATCTTCTCCAGATTTTTTAGCTGTTTTTGAAAGTTCTTTTCTTCTTTCTTCAGTAGGTGCTGGCACCATAATTCTGATTACTTTACCATCATTGCTTGGGTTAAAACCTAAATCTGCAATCATTATTGCTTTTTCAATCTCTTTAATGACAGAAGTATCATAAGGTTGAACCACTAGCATTCTTGGCTCTGGTGCAGAAACACTTGCCATAGATTTGATTGGAGTTGGTGTACCGTAATAGTCTACAGTTACACGGTCAAGCAATTGAGGATTAGCTTTACCTGCTCTGATGCTATGAAATTCCTCTTTGAGGACACTTACGGTTTTATTCATTTTTTCTTCTAACTCTTTAACAACGTCTTTGATCATTTAAAATGCCTCCAAACCTATTTTAATTTTTAAATTTGTTTATTTTACAATAGTTCCAATCATTTCACCACAACAAACTTTGACTATATTTTCAGGCTTGTCTAAACCGAATACATAGATTGGAATGTTATTGTCCATACACATTGTAATAGCTGTAGAGTCCATAACTTGTAATCTTCTGCTGATGACTTCAAGATAATTCAACTCATCAAATTTCTTTGCTTCTGGGTGTAACATTGGATCACAATCGTAAACGCCATCTACTTTTTTAGCCAGTAAAATTACTTCTGCTTCGATTTCTGCTGCTCTAAGAGCTGCTGTCGTATCTGTTGAAAAATATGGATTGCCTGTTCCTGCAGCAAAGATTACGACACGACCCTTTTCCAAATGTCTGACTGCTCTTCTTCTGATATAAGGTTCCGATATTTGTCTCATTTCAATTGCAGACATTACACGAGTAGATACCCCAAGGCTTTCAATCGCATCTTGCATAGCAAGGGCATTAATAACCGTTGCCATCATGCCCATATAGTCCGCTGTTGTACGATCCATACTGCCACTGGTTCTGCCTCTCCAAAAATTGCCGCCACCAACTACAACGCCAACTTCTACACCTAATTCGGTTAAATGTTTGACTTGCTCTGCTACGTTTAATAGGGTTTGATCATCAATGCCATTACCTTTTTCACCTGCAAGTGCTTCACCGCTAAGTTTTAGAATAACTCTCTTATATGCTGCTTTCAAATCAATTCCCCCCAATCCTAGTAATGTTCTACATTAATCTAAAAATTCCTTCATAAATCATAAAAATACTTTAAAAAAGAGAACACGGTGTGTTCTCTTTAAATGATTGAATTAAATTAACCTTTGATTTGTTTAGCTACTTCTTCAGCAAAGTTTTCAGTCTTTTTCTCGATGCCTTCGCCAACTTCAAATCTAGAGAATCTTCTGATTGAAAGTTTTTCGCCAATTTTAGACATTTTTTCATTCAAAAGATCTTGAATTGTAATATCTGGGTTCTTAATGAATGATTGTTCTAATAAACAAACTTCTTTGTAGTATTTTTCAACGCGGCCAACAACCATTTTATCAACGATATTAGCTGGTTTGCCTTCGTTAAGAGCTTGATTTCTAAGAATTTCTTGTTCTGCTTCTAAATCTGCAGTAGGAACTTCTTCTCTAGCAACAAATTTTGGATTAGAAGCAGCAATTTGCATTGCAACATCTTTAGCGAATTCTTGGAATTCTGCATTCTTAGCAACGAAATCTGTTTCTGAGTTGATTTCAACGATAACGCCAACTCTACCACCATGAACGTAAGATGCAACAATACCTTCTGCAGCAATACGATCAGATTTCTTAGCAGCTTTAGCAAGACCTTTTTCTCTTAATAATTTTACAGCTTCGTCCATGTTGCCATCTTTTTCTTCAAGTGCTTTTTTACAATCAAGCATACCCGCGCTAGTCATTTCTCTTAATTCTTTAACCATTGAAGCAGTAATTGCTGCCATGTTCATTCCTCCTAGAGTTCTATGTTAAGGGATTATATTCATTTTAGGCTGTACTCAATTTCGCAGTACATTCTTTTTTTATTATTAAAAAGGGTAAGACATAATTCTGTCTTACCCTTCCCATTCAGAATTATGCTTGTTCTAACTGCTCGCCTTGTTTGCCTTCGATGATAGCGTCAGCCATTCTACCAGCAATCAATTTAACGGCTCTGATAGCGTCATCATTACCAGGAATAACATAATCAACTTCATCTGGATCACAGTTAGTATCAACAATTGCAACTACAGGAATACCAAGGTTTTTAGCTTCTTGGATTGCAATTTTTTCTTTCTTAGGATCAACCACAAACATGATAGATGGTACTTGTGGCATATCTTTAATACCACCAAGGTATTTTTCGAGTTTTTCTTTTTTAGCTTTCAATTGGATAACTTCTTTTTTAGGAAGCACATCGAAAGTACCGTCTTTTTCCATTTTTTCGAGTTTTGCAAGAAGATCTATTCTCTTCTTGATTGTTTTGTAGTTAGTAAGCATACCGCCCAACCATCTTTGGTTAACAAAGAATTGACCAGATCTTTTTGCTTCTGATTCAATAGCTTCTTGAGCTTGTTTCTTAGTACCTACGAATAATACGCTACCGCCTTCAGCAGCAACAGTTTTGATGAAATCGTAAGCATCGTCAATACATTTAACTGTTTTTTGAAGATCGATGATGTAGATTCCGTTTCTTTCTGTGAAGATGTATTCCTTCATTTTAGGATTCCATCTTCTTGTTTGGTGACCAAAGTGGACACCGGCTTCGAGTAATTGTTTCATTGAAATTACTGACATTTTGTGCACCTCCATATTGTTTTTATCCTCCCCGTACTTCAACCGCCAAGAGACCATTAGGCACACTCTTAACGTCACCACGGGTGCGTTTTACCTCGTATAGTATACCATTAATAACATTCTAATTCAAGAGCTTATTTCTTATTTTTTGTTTATTTTGTATTGAGTTTAATAAATAACTGCAATTCTCCAATGCCTACATTTAGAACCTTAGCAATCTGAGATAAATTTTTGCCTTCTTTTCGAAGCTCCAATATTTTTTGCTTCATTGCCATAGCTTCAGGTGGGGATAAACCAAGCATTTTATGTGCCTCTGATATCTCCGAATGTTCTATGCTACCCTGAGTCGCACCTGCACCTTCGCGAGGCGCTATTGGCTTATAATTAGGCTTTTGATATTCTTTTACCTTCTGAGTGTTTTTTAATTCTGCTAATGGTGTCTCAATTCTTACCTCTGAGGTTAGCATTGTCATTTGTTTCTCAATCTTTTGTAGACGATCTGCCATTAGGGAAATTTCTTTTTCATGAATACTATAGCTACCTTCCAAGTCTGAAATCAAATCATAGAAAGCTTCATTCATGCCATTGATTTGAACTTCCATATCGTCAAGGTACTTAACGATTCTACCTAAATTTTGATCACTTACACCGCTAAGACCTTTTGACAGTTCTAAGTTGCCTCTTTCGATGTCTTTTCTTATTGAATAAAGAGACCAGATCATCAGACCCAGTCCCAAGCACATAATTATAAATGAGAGCATTTAACACCTCTAAACCTTCATATCAAAGCGATGGAAATTCCAATCCTTAGCAACAGGTTTTTTCACATTACTTTGATTAGAATCTGCGGCTTCTTTTTCTTTTTTAGCAACTAATTTTTTTTTCTTTTTTTCCTTTGTCAATTCTTCTTCTTTTTTTTCTTCAACTCTGCCACTGTCTTTTTGGTCAAGTTCATTAACCCGGTGGTCTCTAATGGTGCTCTCTCGTTTATTCTCCATCTGGGTTTGTTGAAGCTGCATCGCTTCCTTATTCACAATATGTTCTCTCGTGTTAGGGTTACTTAGTGATTTTGGAACGATTACCTGTAAATCAATAGGTCTAATCGACATAAAACATCACCCTTAATTTGGTATAGTTACTATTTGTGCGCCGTCTTTAATCAACTTAACATTCTTAAGCTCATCTTTTGCATTGAAGAAATTACTGCCAATTTTAATCTTCACCCCAGGATAAAGAGTTGACGCTGTTACAAAAGAATCATTCATTTTATTAAACAATTCAAGCATTTGATTGTTTTTCTCCGACAAGGCAGACATTTGAGTATAACTATTGTCCCTTGCAGGAATCATTTGATTGAGTTTGTCTTTCATCTCAGTATTTTCAGGTGCTGCTTGAACATTTTTTGTTAGAAGTCTAACCAATTGATCTAACTTTGTGCATTGATCTTTGGCTTCCTTTAATTGCTCTGTTAAAGCTTTATATTCATCTAAAAGAGCGCTATCCATACCTAATTTTAAGGAAGTGGTTGTACCCATTTCACTACCGATAATATTGGCACGAATGGCTCTTCTTGCGGAAATTTCTCCACCCACTATCATGCCTTTTCTGCCAGCTGCACGGATTTCTCCATCACATATAACCAAACTGTGCATTAAAGTATCGCATGAAATATCCCCTTTTACAGTCAAATGACAGTTATTGAGGGTTTGTGCTTTTAAATTGCCGCCACAGTAAATATTGGCAGCATCATTCCCTTGTACACCAATTGAAATGGTCACGTTCCCATTGCTTCTAATGGTTGCAGACTCAACAATTCCATTGATTTCAAGTTCTTCACATTCAATTGAATAACCAGTTGTTACATTGCCAAAGACAATAACTTTTCCTGTGAAAGAAATATTCCCAGTCTTAACGCCAACGTCATCTCGTATTTCTAACACTTCAATGACACTAATTTTATCCCCATCTAACTTAATGGTCCCTGTAACTCCAGAGAAAAGCTTTAAACCATCTTCACTAACGGTTACATTCTTTCCGATTTTAAAATTCACTGGTTTCCCTGGTTTTTGTTTAATGATCTTACCCGTAACTGTTGTACCTGAAGTACCGTCAGTAGGAAGGCTCTTCTCAGCAAGTAACTCACCTTGCTTAGCAATATGAACAAGATTTAAGTTTTTGAAATCTACATTTCCATTTGCCAACATGGTTGGCTTCGTTGTGTTCTCACTATCTATATACAGCGTAACTTCTCCATTTTCACCATTGACATGAGGAATACCCGTTGCTATAAGCAAATTATTAGCCAATGATGGATTTTGACATACCGTATCAATTGCATCTAAATCAATGCCAAAGACTACATTCTTACTCTTTAGAAAATCGATGACTGCTTCAGGTGAAATTTTAATTTCTTCACCCTCATAAATAACAACCGTTAGTCTAGCTTCATAGTAATCACTTGAAATCTTTAGTTCAAAATCATATGGCTTGTCATGATCTGCCACATTTCCACCCCCCATGAGAATTAATCATATATATGGTTCAAAGAAGACTTAAGCTTAAGGATTGCTTTACTGTGAAGTTGAGAAATTCTGGATTCAGAAATTTCAAGTACCTCTGCAATCTCTTTATAAGTAAGTTCAGAATAATAGTAAAGCCCAACAATCAGCCTTTCTCTCTCTGGTAGCTGATCTATTGCATTTCTAAGTACATCTTTTAAATCTTGACTCATCATTGCGTCTTCGGGGTTAAACTCTTCATTTTCTGAGATAGGATTAAACCCTGTGTTTTCAGTTAATTTCTCTTCTAGAGAAACAATTGAAAAGGTAGTAAATTCACCTAACATGCGATTAAATTCGCTCAAGGTAATTTGCATACGACCTGCAATCATCTCATCGGTAATATCGCCTTCCGTATTAGATTGAAGTGTTGCAATTGCCTCTTCCATATCTTTATACTTTTGTCTGGCACTTCTAGGTATCCAGTCTAATGACCTTATTTGATCTATAATGGCGCCTCTAATTCTGATATTGGCATAGGTTTCGAATTTTACATTTTTTTCTACGTCAAACTTTTCAATTGCGTCGATAAGGCCAATAATCCCAAAGCTAACAAGATCATCATATTCCAATTCTCTGCTTTTGGAGTTATACAGTCGGCCAGCTACTATTTTAACAAGTTCTACATAGTGGACTATCAACGCTTCTTTTGCTTGAGCGTCTTGTTTTTCCTTGTAGTTTTTCCAAAGCTGATCAATAGCCACCATACTTAATACCTCAATTATTGACTTTATACTTCCTTTGTTCCATGCCCGATGGTCTTAATAAGCAAAACACCTGTTGTAGAATAAAACTCTATGGTTCTACCATAGTTACCACCAGTATCATCTGCTAGGATAGGAATACTCATTTCCTTAAGTATCTTGCGTACAGACTCAGCGTTACGCTGACCTACTTTCATAGAGTCACTTTGTGATGTGAAGGCGAACATCTGAGCGCCTCCAGCTATTTTGGCAACAAACCTTCTTCGATTTGCCCCTGCTTTTATCATATCGTCAATAAGTTTGACGATTGCTGTATCAGCAAATTTTGCAGTATTAGAATTATTCTTAATCGATTCACTTGATGGGAGCATGATATGGGCTAACCCAGATACTTTCGTACCTGGGTCATAAAGACAAATTCCGATACACGAACCCAGTCCTAAAGTCGACAAGACATCCGGAGAGCTGCAAATTTTGAGATCAGCCATTCCAACCTTGTGCACTAGGCTCATATACTCACACCCAAACTTTTAAATAGAATATCATACGACTCAACATCAGGAATCAGGAAGAAGAAGCCTCTAACCGCCTCATTTTCTTCTGGTTCTATAAATTGATTTTCGATGATTAAAATACGATCACCAATTTGTCCAAAATGAATTGCCGGTACACTTAGAATTGCGCCTGCCATGTCGATACACAAGGAAGGAACTGAAATATGCATATTTAATCCTGTAAGACCTGAAAGTGAAGATACATAGCTGCCTGACAGAATATTACCTATTTCTCTAAGGGCACTATAAGTGAATTCATCCATTGTGTGCTCATCCCTTGGCATTAATAAATCAATTAGATGGAAAGCACTGTCCATTTCCAACAGGAACATAATACTCCCGTTAATATCCCCTTCAATTTTAAAGAAAATTCCACATACTTGGGTTTCTTCACCCCCAAGAAGCTCTGGCACCTCTTTAAACTCAAGAATTGATACTTTAGGTACTTTCATATCCACTTTTTTGTCAATCATTTTCGCCAAAGCTGTAGCAGCGTTGCCAGCCCCGATGTTGCCAATTTCTTTTAGAACATCTAGAACTATGCCATTCATGTGATCAAAATACTCGCCCATTTTAACACTCCTAAAGATTATTCTTGAACTGTTTCCTCAATTCCGAGTACTTTGTGAAGGTCAATTAACATAATAATTCGACCGTCATTTTTTCCGATTTCTCTGATATAGTCAACATCTGCATTGCCTCTGACCGAAGGAGCAGCATCAATATCTTCACGATCCAACTTGAGGACTTCAGAAGATGTATCTACTATCATACCAACTTTTAATTCAGAGATATTAACGATAATAATTCTTGACTCATCGCTCACTTCACTAGCTTCGATACCAAAGCGTTTTCTTAAGTCAACTACTGGTATAATGACGCCACGAAGATTGACTACGCCTTCAACAAAATTCTCAGAATAAGGAACACGGGTAATTGGAATCAACTTTTCAATGTTTTCAACATTTTTAATATCGATGCCATAGTGTTCTCCGTTTAATTTAAAAATTACATATTCGTTACTAAGACTCATATCGCTTCCTCCTCTGTCTTATTGCTTAGAATAGCTGATTTGGATCAACAATCAATGCTACACCGCCATTACCAAGGATAGTTGCACCTGCAATGACCCTAACGCCAGTAAGATACTTGCCTAGGGATTTAATAACTATTTCCTGTTGTCCGATTAAGCTATCCACGACGAGGCCAGCTTCAGTATCGCCTTTTTTAACAACTACGACAATTAGGTCTTCTTTGTCACTTACTTCACTTGGGTGACTAGGAACTTGCAACACATCGTTTAAGCGAATGAGTGGCAATGTTTTATTTCTATAAAGTACCACTTCTTGATTTTGAACCAAACTAATAGATTTGGAATTAATCGTAGTGATTTCTTTAATGTTATTTAGTGGCAACGCATATTTTTCACGATCTAAATTGACCATGAGTGCTTGGATGATTGCAAGAGTAAGTGGCAATCTAATAGTAAACTTACTACCATGACCAAGGGTTGTTTTAACTTCAACTGTGCCATTTAATGACTCGATTTTAGTTTTTACAACGTCTAGTCCAACGCCTCTGCCTGATAAGTCAGTAATAACATCAGCTGTACTAAAGCCCGGTCTGAATAGCAAGTTAACTACTTCTTGAGTAGGCATTGTTTCAGATTCTTTCTGAGTAATTACACCTTTAGAAATAGCTTTTGCAAGAACTCGTTCAGCATTAATTCCAGCGCCGTCATCTTCAACTTCAATGACAACAGTGTTACCATCTGGATATGCACGAAGAGCTACTGTTCCGTGCTCAGGTTTTCCAGCTGCTAATCTTATTTCAGGTGATTCGATTCCGTGATCAATAGAGTTACGGATTAAGTGAATGAGCGGATCTCCAATTTCATCGATAACCGTTCTATCGACTTCTGTCTCTTCGCCTGACATGAGAAGTTTAATGCTCTTCCCTAAATCTTTGGAAAGGTCTCTTACCATTCTCGGGAATCTGTTAAAGGTTCTCTCTACAGGAACCATTCTGACTTTCATAACGGCATCATGAAGACTAGTTGTAATTCTTTCTAAGTATTCAATTGCCTCACCCATATTTTGTTTTGAACTTGTGCTGCCATTGTCTTCTAATCTTGTTTTGATAATGATAAGCTCACTTACCAAATTCATTAAATTATCTAAGCGATCAATATCAACTCTAACAGTTTTAGCGGTTTTTCCTTTTTCTTCTTTTTCTCGGTTTTAGCCGCTACTTGAGGAACATCTACAGTGCGTTCTGAAACGATATCAAGTACCTCTTCTAAGGATACTTCTTTATCTTCTATTACCTTATCACCAAGTACAACTAATTCGGTAATAACAGCATCAATTTCAGAAATATTCATAATCTCATTTTCAGTAGTCTTTTCATCTAACTTAGTTACATAAAGTACTTCAAATGACTCATCGAATTTTTCATCTTCGATTTCTTCTGCTATTGGATAAGAACCAATAACTTCACCAAACTGTTCTAATGTATTGAAAACAATAAACGCTCTAGCAGCTTTGAGCATACAACTGTTGCTCAGTACAATTTTTACCTTAATAGCATTAAGGCCTTGTTCGTTTGCTTTTTGAATGACATGCTCTTGCGCTTGCCCAATTTCGATATTGAAATCACCTGCACCGCCTGTTGCTACTGCTTCAACTTTTGCAGCTGCTTTCGGAGTTTCTACAACAGGTTCGCCTCCAGATGACACCCCTTTTGTGTTGATAATTTGAATTAATTTATTAACGAGGGCTGATGAATCACTTGAGTTTTCTGCACCACTGTTTTCAATAGCTGTAATTTGATTATCAAGGGTATCAAAACACTCAAAAATAACATCTATAATGACCGATGTGACTGGAAACTCTTTGTTTCTAACTAAATGCAAAACATTTTCCATTTCATGGGTCAAGGTAGCTACTTTTGTGAAACCCATTGTTCCAGACATACCCTTAATTGTATGGGCAATTCTGAAGATTTCATTAATTAAGTTAAGATCTTCAGGTGTCTTTTCTAACTCCAATAAAATTTGGTTCATGTGTTGCAAATGTTCTTTTGACTCATCCATGAATATTTCTAAATATTGACTCATATCCATAAAACTACACCCCCACGGCTCTGACTATTTCGTTTGCTATATCTGTTAATGTAACCACTCGATCAACACAACCCAATTGGATTGTCGATTTTGGCATCCCAAAGACGACACAGGATTCTTCATCTTGTGCAATGACAAATCCTTTATTTTCGTTTTTGACTCGGGCTAACCCTTTTGCACCATCTGCACCCATGCCTGTCATTATGACACCAACAACGTTATTGATTTTCAAGTCGGCTATGGAATTCATCATGGCATCAACTGATGGTCGATGTCCTGACACTAAGTCGTCTTGTGAAAGTTGTATGACATAATCTTGTCCGCTTTTCTTGAGCTTTAAGTGATAATCTCCTGGAGCAATATAAGCCCATCCAGGTTTTAGAACATCTCCATGTTCTGCTTCTTTAACACTAAGTTCTGACAATGTGTTCATTCTTTCAGCCAAGGACTTGGTAAAACCAGGTGGCATGTGCTGAACAACGATGAAGCTTGCATTAACGTTTCCAGGAATCTTTGGAATCACCGATTGAAGGGCCCTTGGACCACCTGTAGAGGTGCCAATAGCCACAATTTTATCAATTCGGTTACCACCTACACTACGTTTAATTTCCATATCAGAACGGAAAGAACTTGTCTCTGTCATTGGTCTAGTATTAGATTTCGTCGTATAGTCCTCTTTTTCCTTCTTATGCTCTGGTATTTTTTTTGTAATATTCTTAGTTTTCATTGAAATTTTAGACGCCATTTCTATTTTACTAATTAATTCATTCTTTACATCATCCGTATTGATTTTAAAAACGCTTGAAGGTTTTGTGATAAAATCTACGGCGCCTAACTCTAAAGACCTTATAGTAGCATCGGCCCCTTCCTTAGTTAAACTACTAAGCATAATGACAGGCAACGGATTACTGTCCATGATTTTTCAAGGGCTGTAAGACCATCCATGATTGGCATTTCAATATCCAACGTGACTACGTCAGGTTTGAGGATTTTGATTTTTTCGATTGCCTCTTGACCATTCTTTGCAGTATCAACAACTTCAATGTTCTTTTGCAAATGAATCATATCTGTGATGACTTTCCTCATAAACGCTGAGTCGTCAACAACTAGTATTCGAATTTTCATAATTGATCAACCCTTTTTCATTAGATTTCTTTGCTTTTTGAAAATATACCCAATGAGTCTTGTTCTAGAATTTTCATCCATTTCGGTAAATCTGACACCAATTTCATATGGCATTACGCTGTCAAAACTTGCTGATACTCGAATGATTTCTCCTACAAATTCAACGTGAAAATCTTCTACATACAATTCGCCTCTAACCATTTCAAAGAGATCCATCGGCTCCTTTGAAAAACCTCTGAGGCCTCCGCCACTAACATCTCTGCAATCAATTTTTAAAAATGATATATATCAGGTGGGTCTACCACGATGATATCTTTGTTATGCTTATACTTTTCATTTTGAGCTTCAAATTCACTAAGAAGTTTTTCAACAACATCATCAGGTAATGGTTTGTTCAACCTACTGAGTTTAATTGTTTCAAAGAAAGGAACTCGGTAATAATTCCTTCTCTGAGACTTTTTAATGTCTGAAACTTGAACCACTGTTAAAACATGAACATTATTATCAAACATGGCGATTGGTAATAAGTGCTTCAAATTCAAATCGCCCTACTTCTTTGATTGTATAAACAATGACCAACCGCAAATCCTTTTCCAGTGGTAATAACTTTCCATTATAAATTGGCATCAAAATTTGAATTTCATTGTCAGAAATTCTTTGATGAACATTAGATTTTAATGTTAACATCATTTGAGCCTTTGTCATAATCGCCAAATCTATTGGCAATCCCGCCTCTATATCTTTCGGCAGTTTTTCCCAAAACGATCACCTACCTATACATTTGCAAATAATTTGTTGATGAAGTTCTTGAAGGTGTTTGGTTCTGGACTGAATACCCCGTTGTTTTCAATGTTGTAAGCAATCATTTCAATGCCTTTGCTTGCTAAATGAATTAGGATATGCCAACATAACCGGGGTCTGTATCTTTACTGATTTCTTAACGCTACTGTCTTCATAAATAAAGCCCAATTGCTCAATTTCTGAATTTAAAAAATCGTTTAGCTGCCAAATAGATTTTATTAAATACTTCATACCCTTCTTTATTGGAATCTACACGATTTACTACAATTCTAAGATTTTTGTCCATTTGATGAATATTCTTAATTAAAGCGTAGGCATCTGTTATGGACGTTGGGTCAGGTGTTACGATCAAAATAACATCGTGAGCAGCTTCTACAAAGGAAATAACCGAATCGCTAAGACCCGCACCTGTATCAATTAAAATGTAGTCTGAACGTTCGTTGAGGACTTGTAAGCCTTCAATTAATCTATTAAGTTTTTCTTTTGTTAGATTTGCCATTTCCAGAAGGCCTGAACCCCCAGAAATAATATTTAAGCCATATGGCCCTTCAACAATTATTTCTTCAATTGTCTTTTCTAATCTCAAAACATGGTTTAGATTGTATTTGGGAACCAGATCCATGAGAACATCTACATTAGCAAGGCCTAAATCAGCATCAATTAAAGAAACTCTTCTGCCAAGTTTCGCCAATGCAATGGCTAAATTCACACTGAAATTGGTTTTTCCTACACCACCCTTGCCACTAGAGATGGTAATGATTTTAGCGTCTTTAGCACTTGGAACCGATTCTTTAGGGTTAACATGAGCCAGATTAATGTATTTTCTTAAGTTCTGCGCTTGATCCATTCTAATCACCCACTATATAATTGACAATCTTCTCGAGATTGGCAATTTCAATGTCATCGGGCACACTTTGCCCTATTGTGAAATACGAAAGGGATTTATTGGTCATCATTCTGGCGTTGAGGACGTTACCTAAAGAACTTGATTCATCCAATTTTGTAAACAGAAGCTTGTAATCCGCTAAAAAACTATAAGCCTCCAATATTTTGCTAATTTCTTTATACCCTGTTGTTAGGCTGATTACTAAAAATATTTCAGGATCTTCAACATATTCGAGCAACGCAGCCACATCTGAGACAAATTCTTTAGAATTTTGACTTCTTCCGGCTGTATCTATCAAAATATAATCCCTATCCATATACTTATTTAAAGTACTTGGGCAACTCATCTGCTTCATAGATAACTGTTAAAGGTATGCTCTAAAATTTCACTATAGGTTTTCAATTGATCTACAGCGGCAATCCTATAAGTATCAGAAGTGATTAAGCCAATTTTCTTGTTTTCCATCAATGATAATTTTGCTGCCAACTTAGCAAGTGTTGTGGTTTTACCAACACCAGTAGGCCCTACAAAAAAGCATACTTTCGGTTTTGAGTCTGTTTTTTCAATAGTGAACGGCTTTCCTAAAAGTTTTTGAATAACCTGTCTAAGGGATTTTGTAATATCCTCTGGCACTTCTCCATTGTAAAACAAAATTTCAGTGATTTTATCAGCATGAATTTTATCTACATCTCTATCTATTAACCATTGTTTGACTTGTTCCATTGGTGTCAACTCAGATGGTTCATTAACAGAAGCCGTATTCCCATTTGAATAATTTGGATACCCAAAATTTTCTTTGTTCTGCTCATTATTTGGTGTAGTCGTTTCTTCTGGAGCAAGTAACATTTTTCATAACAAGCTGAGTTACCATTTGCTTTAGTTCATTTAAGTCTTGATTCAACTGATTTAATTCAGTTTGCTTTTGAGTGTTATTGCCTCCAGTCTTAACCTGCATATAGGTATCTATAACAGATTTGTCTCTACCCGATGACTGAAATTGAGCTTCTGAGGCTTTCAACTGAACTTGTTCTTCAATAGCCGCAAGTACTTCAAATTTTGATTTTCCAAATATGCCAAAAAAAACATTTGCTTTAACTTTTCGGGCTGCTTAGTATGATGGCATCTTTACCAAGTTCATTTTTGATCATGATCATTGCTTCATTCATGTCATTGACTAAATAACGTTTAACTTTCACTAAAGTGTCACCACCCCTATAGACTGAATATCAATATCTGCCTCTATTTCATTATATGATAAAACAATCAAATCTGGTATATATTGATCGGTTAATCTTTTAAGATAAAATCTTACAATTGGAGCGGTTACAACAATTGGCTGTTCGCCAATCTGTAGTAGATTTTGAATTTGTATAGCTATGTTGTTAAGAATCGATTGACTATTCACAGGATCCAAAGATAAATATGAACTAGTCCCATTTTGTTGAACTGAATCCATTAATAGATTTTCCAAATCTTGATCCAGTGTAACGACCTTTGCCGATTTTCCCTGAATGTAAGTGGATGTAATCATTCTGCTTAATTTCTGCCTTACATATTCTGTTAGTATGTTAAGATCTTTTTGTCGATGGTGCATAGTCAGCCAAAGCTTCTAATATTGAAATTAAATCTCGGACTGATATGCCCTCCTTCAGTAGATTTGATAACACCTTTTGTACATCACCAATTCCCATATAAATAGGAATAAGTTCATCTACTAAAGTGGCATTGCTCTCTTTAATATTATCTATCAACTGTTTGACTTCCTGTCTGCCGATTAATTCATGGGCATGACGCTTAATCACTTCTGTCAAATGGGTAGATATTATCGAAGACGGATCCACCACTGTTGTAGCCAAATATTTCAGCCTTTTCACGTTCCTCTGCAATAATCCACTTAGCAGGTAGACCGAATGCAGGCCTCACTGGTATCCACTCCAGTAATTTCTCCTTCTACAGTGCCTGGATTCATAGCAAGGAAATGATCAAACATGACCGTTCCTTGGGCTACTACAGCCCCTTTAATTTTAATGATGTATGCATTTGAATTCAGTTGAATATTATCTCTGAGACGAATCATAGGCACTACAATACCATATTCTAAAGCAATTTGTCTTCTGATCATAATCAGACGGTCAAATAAATCTCCCCCCTGGTTTGGATCTGCCAAGGGAATAATGCCATAGCCAAATTCTAACTCAATAGGATCAACTTGCAAGAGTGGGATAATATTTTCTGGTTTTCTTAAAGATTCCACATCTGGCTCTTCCTGAGTCTCTGGTATTTCATCCACAGCTCTCTTTACTTCATTGTACATTCTAAGACCAAATAGTACTAGCATAATTCCAAGGGAGAAAAATGGAATATTGGGAAGTGGTGTTAATCCACCTAGTGCAAATAAAAGGCCCGCCTACTATAATATAGGACTTTCGGCTGTTTTAAAAAGCTGATTAATAACGTCTATACCTAAACTTGATTCAGAAGCAGCTCTTGTTACAATGATACCCGTTGCTGTTTGAAATCATAAGTGCTGGAATTTGTCACAACAAGTCCATCGCCGACCGTCAATAAGGTAAAACGAGACATCGATTCTGCAATTCCAAGTCCAAAGTCGAGTAGCTCCAATCGCAAAACCTGCAATAATATTAACTCATTGTAATCAATATGGCTGCAATAGCCATCCCCTTTAACAAACTTCACTGGCACCATCCATAGCTCAATAAAGAAATCAGCTTCCCTTTGGATTTTAATTCTTCTGGCCTTTGCATCCATTTCTGTAATAAGTCCCGAATTTAAATCGGCAATCAATCGCCATTTGTTTACCTGGCATTGCATCCAAAGTAAATCTCGCCGCAACTTCTGAAACACGCTCGGCACCTTTGGTGATAACCATGAACTGAATGATAACAATAATTAAGAAGATAATAATCCCTACAATAGGGTCACCAGCAATTACAAAGTCACCAAAGGCTTGTATAACTTGACCACCATAGCCTTTCGATAAAATATTTCTGGAAGTTGATATATTTAGAGATAAGCGAAATAGTGTTGTAATCAATAAGAGCGATGGAAATATTGAAAATTGTAATGGCTCTGTATTGAACATAGATATAATCAAAATCATAACCGATAACGCTATATTTAAACTTAATAAAAAGTCCAGAATTGGTAATGGTACCCGGAATGATGATCATCAGAATCAGCATTACAACCATCTATTGCAATTGAAACTTCTCCGTACTTCATAATCCAAATCTCCAATCCTGCTTACTTTTTTAATCTTATAAAACGAATGCCAATATTTCTGCGACTGCATGATATAAGTTTTCAGGAATTGTCTTTTCCAATTTCAACCGACGCATACAGTTCTCTTGCCAATGGCTTATTTTCAACAATTGGTACTTTATTTTCTTCTGCAACTTTACGAATGTTTTTTGCAATCAAGTCTTGACCCTTTGCAAGAACATATGGCGCTGCATATTTAGTCATATCGTATTTGATGGCAACTGCAAAATGTGTCGGGTTTGTTATAATAACATCAGCTTTAGGTACATCTTGCATCATTCGGGACATTGCCATCATACGTTGTTTTTCACGTATCTTGGCTTTTACTTGAGGGTTTCCCTCCATCATTTTATACTCTTCTTTTACTTCTTCCTTACTCATTTTTAAATCTTTCTCGTTTTGCCATCTCTTATAGATATAATCTACGATACCAATGATGACCAATATTAACGAGATTCGGATTGAAAGATTATACACTAAATTCCAGATATTCAGTCCAATATGCAAGGCATCCATTTTCATCAGTTCGACAATCAATGCCATTTTATCTTTCAAGTAGGCATACGCCACGTAGGATAGAATCATAATCTTAACTAAATTTTTTCCCAATTCAACCAATGAGCGAATGGAAAACATTTGCTTAAGTCCATTGATTGGGTTAAGCTTGCTTAATTTAAATTTTATAGGCTCTCCAGTTAGTAAAAAACCAATTTGTAAATAATTAAGTATTACTCCAATAACCATTGAGATTAATAGTATCGGAGCCGTAATCACCATAATATCAGAAATCATTCTACCAAGGAGAATACCTACGTCTGTCGCATTGAACATATCATCCATCGTTCCTGAATAATTAGAAAAATATAAATAGTTCTGTTGTAGTTTGGAAACAATATATCCACCAAAACTGTTAAGGAGTATCATGGTTGCGAGAAAAGTGAGGGCCATATTAAAGTCTTTACTGAATACAACCTGACCTTTTTTTCGAGCATCGGAACGCTTCTTACCTGTTGCTGTTTCAGTTTTCTCTCCAAAAAGTTGTAGATTGAATTTAAACTGTCTCACGAACCCATTCCTCTCATGTACTCGTTCATCATTTGGAACATATTTAAAAATAATTCTTTCATTTGAATGCCATAGTAAGGCATTAGTACCAAATAGAGTATAAGTCCTATTAATATTTTTAAAGGCATACCTAAAACGAATATATTCATTGAAGGCATTGCTTTTGAAAGGAGTCCTAAAATTACATCCAGTACTAACATTGTCAATATAAAAGGCGCAGAAAGCTGAAACCCAATGATTAAAGAAGTTTGAATGTAATCATTAAACAACAGAGCACCTGAAAAATCAAAAATGCCAGTTCCGATTGGCAGAATTTTAAAGGAATCCATGATGCCTCTTATTAATGCGTGGTGCATGTTTGTACCTAAAAATATCATAACGCCAAGTAGGTAAAGTAAGTTGGCCGATACAGGTATTTCCTGTTCATCTTGTGGACTGATTACCGATATGATGGATAAACCAATATTCATATCAATAATTGCACCCGCCACATAGACCGCATTCATAAATACAGATGAGATTAATCCGTAGGAAAGGCCTATCATAAATTCTGAAACACAATAATAAACCAACGCCCCAAAGGTATTTATCAAATCTGGGTGAAATTGTTCAAAAGTGATAGGTACCATTACCAAACTTAACATAACAATAAAACCTACTTTTACTTGAGAAGGAATATTGGCGCTGCTAAAAATCGGAACAGGCAAAAAAATACCACCAATTCTAAAAAAAATTAGTATGGTTGCCAGTAAACCAGCATCTGAAAATAACTCCAATTATGTCACCTCCATTTATAGAGGGACTTTGTCAATCATATTAAAAATGAATATGGTATATTCATTTAATTGCGACAACATCCACGGACCAATTAAAATCAGCATAAAAAATATCAACATAATTTTTGGCACGTAAGTTAGTGTTTGCTCTTGAATTTGTGTTGTGGCCTGAAAGATTGATATGAGCAGACCAACGACTAATGACATTAGCAAAAGTGGCGCTGACAGGAGTAGAATCATTCTGATAGACTCGTTAAATGCTTCAATAATCATGGTCTCATCCATCAGAATCACCTCACAGTCAAAATTAATTTTTGAACCAGTAAATTCCATCCATCTACCATTATGAATAATAGTATTTTAAAAGGCATGGAAATCATAACTGGCGGCAACATCATCATGCCTAAGGACATCAAAACAGAAGAGACGACCATATCAATAACGATGAATGGTAAAAACAATAAAAAACCAATTTCAAATCCTGTTTTGATTTCACTCAAAATAAAAGCTGGAATTAAAGCAGTCGTTGGTATTTCATCATATTTGTCCACGTCTTCTATTTTGCTCATGTCCACAAAAAGAGCTAAATCTTTCGTTCTGACTTGTTTTAACATGAACTCACGAAGTGGATCCATTGCCCTTTTAAATGCTTCTTCTTGCTTGATTTCTCCATTGGCAAATGGTTCGTAGGCTTCTGTTTTTATTTCTGTAAAAACAGGGGCCATAACAAAAAAAAGTCAGAAATAAAGCCAATCCTATCAATACCTGGTTGGGCGGTACTGTTTGGGAGTGACAATGCTTTCCTGACAAACGAGAATACAATAATAAAACGCGTAAAACATGTTGTCATGAGTAAAATAGAAGGCGCTATTGTAAGAATTGTAAGCATTATAACAATTTGAATATTGCTTGCGGTCTGTTGGTTTGTACCTGATGGCGATACGCTAAAATTGTACAGTTGGTACTGTTGAAGAAGCGAATGCTGGTATTGAAAAACCAATCAGTAGTACTATTATTAATAAGAATACCCATTTAAGCTTTTTGCCCATATTATATCCCTAACCTGATCACTTTATTTTTTCTCTTCGTTTTTACGAATCATCTTAGTCAATAAATTTTGAAATTCTGGCACGGGATTTAGAATTTCCTCATCTGGATAAATTAAATCCTCGCGCCGATCCACTAATGTTGTTCTGCCTTTGTCATTGACTAAAATGTAATAAACGCCTTGTACATCAACAATTATCATAGCTGATTGCTGATTGATATAAAGGCGCTCTTTAACTTTCCCTGTACGAAAAGGTGCGCGATAAGGGCTTTTAGCCAATAAGTATTTTGATAAATAATAAGCGCCTACCATAATTCCTATAAAAAGAAATAAATTAATAACCGTTCCATAATTTACCTTGTAAAACAAGGCAAACCAACTTGCTTGATTTGCCCCGTTTATTGGTATGGGGTTGTACATGTACATGACAACAACTCCCCTACTCTATCCTAATACTTTTTTAACAGCTTCAATAACACGATCAGCCTGGAATGGCTTAACAATAAAGTCTCTAGCACCAGCCTGAATAGATTCAATTACCATTGCTTGTTGTCCCATAGCGGAGCACATGATGATTTTTGCGCCAGGATCTTGCTTTTTAATTTCCTTAACTGCTTGAATCCCGTCAACCTCTGGCATCGTAATGTCCATGATTACTAGGTCAGGCTTTAATTCTTTGAATTTTTCAATTGCCTTTTGACCATTTTCAGCTTCCCCTAATACGTCATAGCCGTTTTTAGTCAATACATCCCTAATCATCATTCTCATAAATGCTGCATCGTCCACGATTAAAATTCCATTTGCCATGTTGGCTCCTCCTTAGTTAGAATAGCTAAACACTAGCCATTTGCTTTTCTTTGATTTGTTAATATTTCTGTTATTCTTATACCATAATTTTCATCAACTACAACAACTTCACCTTTTGCAATGATTTTACCATTCGCTAGCACATCTAGCGACTCGCCAACTAGTTTGTCTAGTTCTACAACAGATCCAATGCCAAAATCTAAAATCTCGCTGATACGTTTAGATGCTCTACCGAGTTCCACAGTAATCTCCATAGGTACATCTTTGATCAAGTCGATATCTGTAGCATATACAACTGTTGCAGGCGTTTCGTCGAAGCTTTCGAAAGCTAAAGGCATTGCATTGACAGGATTCTGTCTAGTCTGTTGCACGCCTGTAGATGCATAGTGCTCTACATCTGGCGCCTGACTCGGAGCTGATTGCTTCGGTGCTTGGGCAGGTGTTGGTGCGCTAACCGGAGCACTTGCTTTCTCAGTGTGACTTGGTGCTTCAACTGTGGATTCTAGTTGTTGCATACTTTGTCTCATTAAACTAGATACCATTTGTTTTGCAAATCTAACAGGTATTACTTGCATAATTTCACTATCGATTAAATCACCGACAGTCATTTTAAATGCAATCTTTACCAATGGTTCTCCCAAATCGATTTCAAACACACTCAAATCAATATTGGTGATACTCTCATAAAATGCTTCTGGTGGTGAAATATCAATTTTATCACCTAACATTTCAGAAAGCGAAGTGGAGGAAGAACCAATCATTTGATTCATTGCTTCACTGATTGCACTAAGGTGCAAATCTGTTAATTCAGAGTCAGCCGTATTTGTCCCGTCGCCACCCATCATCAAATCGGTGATGACCTTAACGTCATGCTCTTTAAGAATTAATATATTACTGCCCTCAATGCCATACCTATATTTTATATTTATTAGTACGCATGGGTCAATAAAATCTTCAGATAAAGTTTTAAGATTTGTTTCAAAAACTCTTGGGGTCGTTATTGTTACCTTTTGTCCCAATAATGTAAAGAGCGTTGTGGCGGCTGTACCCATACTAATATTGCCAATTTCGCCTATCGCGTCTTTTTCTTCATCACTAAGGTGATTTTGTGGTTCGCTTGTAGACGCCGAATCAGATGGCGATCCATTTAGTAGCGCATCTATTTCTTCTTGCGAAAGCATGTCTGCCATATTAATCCTCTCCTTCCGATACGGTATCTGTTATTCTCAATGCGATTTTCTTGTTTTTTATACCAGGTTTCCCATAAAACTTCAATTCATTTCCTACGTATAATTCAAATGGGTCTTCTACTAGCTTATCTAAAATTACTACATCCCCTGGTCGAAGTGTTAATAACTCCCCAACTGTAATGACGGATCTGCCAATAACTGCATTAATTGAAACTTTTGACTTGGAAATATTTTTTTCGAGAGCTTTCTTCTCAACTTCAGAAATTTCTTTTTTCCCACTGGTTGAGAACCACAATCTTGAACTTAAGCTTGCTAAAATCGGTTCAATAACTACATGAGGTATACATATATTGACCATACCTTCAGTTTCGCCAATTTTCAAACTTAAAGTAATAAGTGCAATCGATTCGCTCGGTGATACAATTTGAGCAAATTGAGAATTGGTTTCAATCCTCTCTAATTTAGGTTTAATTTCAATAATATTACCCCATGGTTCTTTGAGTAAGTTTATGAACTTAACCAATATATTTTTAAGTAACGTAAGCTCTATTTCAGTGAGAGACCGATGCTCTTTTTTCCCTTGCTGAATGCCTGACCCACCTAAAATTCGTTCGATCATCGTGTATGCCATATCTGTTGCCACATCGATGATAATTTGTCCATCTAATGGCGCAAAATCTACAATACCCAAAATACACGGGTTGGAAATTGAGTTGCTAAACTCATTATAAATCAAACTTTGAACAGAAAGCACTTCTACTTCAACAAAAGTTCTAAGATAACCTGACAAGAAGTTGTTCATGAGTCTTGAAAAATTTTCATGTATGATTTCAAGGGTTCTCAATTGATCTTTTGCAAATTTGTCTGGTCTTGTAAAGTCGTATTTCCGTACTTTCTTCTCACTGGATTCATCTTCAATTTCTTTTACATTAACTTCACCAGTACTCAGGGCGGCCAGCAGGTCGTCTATCTCATTTTGCGATAATACATCAGACACTTACGTCACCTCCTTTCAGTATTAAATATATTCAAAGGACTAGCCTTGAACGATAAATTGAATAAAATAAACATTAGTAATCGTCTCAGCATCTGTGCCCAAAGTTTCAATAAATATATCTTTTAAATCATCACGAGCGCGTTCTTGACCATTTGTTTTGCTAAGTGTTTCATAATCTGTATTTCTGAAATATTCATAAATGTTATTTACAAGTCTTGATTTATTTTTTTCAAATTCTGTAATTAACTCAGCATTAGTATATTCAATACTAATCTGTAATTTAAGTATTTTTCCTGGATCTTTTATGTTAGTATACATCTCTTCCATTTGGTACTCTGAATAGACAATCTCAGGTGCTTTCTTTTCTCCACCACTTAATAATAAAAAGGCTGCAATACCAATGCCTATTAAGACGACGACTACAACTGCAATGATAATGATAAGTTTCTTTTTCATATTAAACACCCCTTCTGTTAATTTCCATCTGAACTGCCCTGAGGACTATTTGCTTGTTCAATAGAACTGAGCACAACAATATCTACTCTTCGATTTTTTGACCTTCCACTAGCATCTGCATTACTTGCTATTGGATGGAATTCACCATATCCTGAAGCCGACAGTCGTTCAGAATTCATTTTGATGCTTGCTATGAGGTACTTAATCACGTTTGTAGACCTAGCGGTTGAAAGTTCCCAGTTTGAAGGATATTTGAATGAGTTAATTGGCATATTGTCTGTATGACCTTCGACTCTTACCATACTATTCCCATATTCTTTTTTATTCAATACCTGACCAATAGTCTTTAGTGATAACAAAGCTTCTGCCTTGATTTCAGCACTGCCTGAATCAAAAAGGACATTGTCCGGTAGTCTGATTACCAAACCTCTTACTTCAACATTCATCTGCACATCTTTTGAAAGCTTGCCTTTACCAACTTCCTTTTGAAGCTCTTCCTTAAGCTTTTCCATAGAATCCAACTGCACTGTTTGCGAAGTTGATTGATTTTTTTCAGGCATACCTTCAAATTGCATTGTAGACTGCGACATTGATGTCCCACCAGGAAGTATCCCTGCAGACCCTTGGAAAGATACCATTAACGCTTCAAACTTCTGAGCATCTGTACTTGACATTGCAAACAGAAGTACGAAGAAACACATCAACAATGTAACCAAGTCGCCATAAGTTAACATATATTCTGGCGCACCAGCTTTACATTCTGGACACTTCTTATCCATTCTCAGCTTCACTTCCTTGTGGCGTCATTTTCTTCCTTTGTGCTGGGGACATAAATGATTTAAGTTTTTCTTCAATAATTCTAGGATTTTCCCCTGCTTGTATAGATAATAAACCTTCAATCATTACCTGTCTTACCAATAATTCTTCAGCACTTTTTATGCCTAACTTTGTTGCAAACGGTACGTAAATTAAGTTAGCGGCGAAAGAACCATAAAATGTCGTAATTAAAGCTACCGCCATTGACGGTCCAATGGAACTAGGATCCGCCATATTATAGAGCATGAGTACAAGCCCTATAAGGGTTCCAATCATACCAAAGGCTGGCGTAACCGACCCCAAAACTTCAAACATTGCTTTATTCGTCTTATGTCTCTCTTCCATGTTTGCAGCATCTGTTTCTAAAATGTTTTTAACTAACTCTGGATCAGTTCCATCCACAATTAACATAACACCTTTTTGTAAAAACTCATCTTGAATTTCACTTACGGCTTCTTCAAGAGCTAAAAGACCTTCTCTTCTGGCAATGTTTGCCAAATCAATAATTTTCTTTATGATGCTTTCTAAATCAAGCTTTTTATCTGCAAATACTTTTGATAGCACCGAGCCTATGCTTGTTACATATGTTAGTGGAAAAGATACAACAAAGGCACAAATACCGCCGAAAAATACAATCAAGAAAGAGGGTAAATCCCAAAAATACTTGATTGGACCTGCATACATAATACTGCCTATAACAACGACAATCCCTACAACAAGACCTAACACTGATGATAAATCCACAACCGTCACCTCTGCTTAATAATTTATTCCCAAGCCCTTAATACAGGCCATACAATGCTCAAAATCATTATACCTCTACACCATAGATGCGCTGCTTATATTGAATTACTTTTTCGACCACTTCTTCTGCCGTATCCACAACGATGTATTTATGGCCTGTCAGCAACGTAATTACCGTATCTGGTGTGCTTTCAATGACCTCGATTTGGTCTGCATTGACGATAATGATATGATGGTTCATCTTCGTTAGACTAATCATATTAACTCCTCAATATATACCCGGGCTTAAAGCCCGGGTATCATTTTTTTAATTATTTACCATTATCTCTTAAGATTTACAAGCTCTTCAAGCATGGAGTCTGTAGTTGTAATAATTCTCGAGTTCGCTTGGAAACCTCTTTGTGTTGTAATCATGTCTGTAAACTCTTGCGATAAGTCAACGTTAGACATTTCAAGAGCACCTGGTGCCAATGCCCCAATACTACCTGAACCTGGTTGTCCAGTTTTAGCAGCACCTGAGTTGTTGGTTTCACTAAATAAGTTGCTACCAATTTTCATAAGGCCTGCAGGGTTATCAAAGTCTGCTAATTGAATGGTAGACAATGTTTCTTTTTCACCATTTGTGAATACCCCAACCACTTCGCCGTTTGCTGAGATTGAGAAGGAGTTTAAAGAACCTGATGCATTACCACCTACTTCTACGGATTTAGCATCTGTAGATTGAGCAGTTTGGCTTAATACGGTTTTGCCGCTAGTCAGGTCGCCGTTTTCATACAGCATCGCATTGTTGATTGGAATCACTAAGTTAGCTGCTCCAGGAATAGTTAGAGTAATATTTCCGCCTGCGTATGGAGCATCAGTGACACCTGATATGTCACCCGCTTGATAAGGTTGGTAAGCGGTAACTGCTGGTGGACCAGTAGAAATTTGCTTTGCAAGAACCTCACCAGTTCCGCCTGACAATGTTACTAATCCCAAAGGATTTCCCGATGAGTCAAATTTCACATATACGTTACCTAATGCTGGTGTTACAGCACCACTTTCATCTGCAAAGTAAACCTGTCTGTAGGAATTTGTGCCTTTGGTTTTTAATTCTCCGTAATTTACTGTAAGTGTATGGGTATCCCCTAAGCTATCATATACATCTACAGTCGTAGCATACTTAGCTTCATTAAAACTAATATTCCCTTTTAGTAAAACTTTAGACGTTGCTGTAGCAGGTGTTACTTCAGACTTATTAATTTGAACAGGTTTGTTGTCCATTCCCAAAACTTTAAAGCCGTTTGAAGTAACCAAGTAGCCTGATTCGTCTACTGTAAAGTTACCAGCTCTTGTATAAAATCTGTTTAAGCCCGCATCGCTGTCTGAAACGATGAAGAAGCCGTTACCATCAACCATCATATCTGTAGCTGAGTCTGTTCTCTGAATAGAACCTTTTGAATGGTTGACGTCGATTGCGCCAACTGTAACACCAAGACCGATTTGTTGAGGATTTGTACCACCGAGATTTGACGATGAACCACCAGCACCTCTAACGGTTTGGCTGTAAATTTCAGAAAAAGTAAGTCTTGAACTTTTATAACCAACAGTGTTAACGTTTGCAATGTTATTACCAATAACGTCCATTCTAGTTTGATGTGATTTTAAACCTGACACACCAGAATACAAGGATTTCATCATAATAGTTTCCTCCCTCTTATTAAAAGAGAGCAGTTTGACTTCATCAGTCGGTCAGAAGTCGAGGCCTCCATACGGTCCAGCCTATACAATAACTGCTCCATCGATATTTGTAAATACGTTGTCCTTTAAATTCTTTTCATCCGCAGCAGTAACGATTGTTCTGCTCTTAACATTTGCTATAAATACTTTATCATCCATGAGTATCAAGGCATCTCTAATGCCTTTGCCTTCAGCCTGATCAACCGCCTTGTTGATCTTAGTGATTTCTTCTGAAGTAAGGGTAATGTCTCTTTCGTTTAGCCTTGACATGGCATGTTTTGAAAACTTTACACTGTCCTTCTCGCTGATTTGCTTAAGTACATCATTGAAGCTTATACTTGAATTAGGTGTAGTGTTTTTTGAACGATTAGTATTGTCAATAGCAGGTGTTTGATTAACGATTTGTTGTCTGCGAATGAGATATTGATTTTTCACTTCATTCATAAGCGACACTCCCTCTGTCTTAAATCAATGCCATACTACTTTGTGAAATAAGCTTCAATAGCCTTATTGATTTTAGTAAGTTCATTGACAATTGATGTTGCATCTGTACTTAAAGTCTCTGATGAACTTGTAGAAGATAATGCAGACATTTTGTCTACCAAAGCTTTTATATTAGTACTCATAGTTTCTAAACTAGTTGCCATCGCTGTTGTAGTTGTATAAGTGTTCTTAGCATATGTGAGTAAAGAATTGTTGGTGTCTAAAGATTGTAACTGTGCCATTTGAGATATAAACTGAGAATCTTCCTGTGGTGATAACGGATCTTGATTGCTTAACTGTTTTGTAATAAGGTTAAGAAATTGTTCTTTACCCATTTGTTGTTTAGCTTTAAGCGTATTGGAATCGGTATCTTTTTCTAATGCGTCTAATCTTTTTAAATTGGCATCCGTTAATGTAGATGTTAATGGTGTTGATGTCGTTGAAGTTACTGTAGCCATTCTTATTCACCCCTATCCTAAATAGTCAATTCTGGTATCATTTACGACAGTTTCAAATCCATAACTGCTATTAATTGCTTCCATTTCTTCAGCAGTAAAGTTGACGGCTCTTTCATTTGCTTGTTGCTGATGTTGTTGCTCTTGAGATTGTCCGCCTTCTTGACCAACTGAAACATTAAGCGATTCAACTTGATAACCTTTGTCAGATAAAGCATTTCTTAAATCCGATAAGTTAGATTCAATAGCACCTTTGACGATCATGTTTTCTACACTTATTTCTGCCTGTAAAACGCCTTTGACAATTTCCATTTTGATTTCAACATTTCCTAGAACTTCAGGATTCAGTTTCAACGTCATCATTGCACCTTGTTCAGTTTGCTTAATTTGAAGCTTAGGACTGTTCATGATTTGGTCCATAATATTGGTGTGCATGACGTTTTTAACGTTTTGTGTGGTAACCTCTTGCTTTCCGAAAGCAATACTTGAAGCTTCCGCTTTAGCTGAGAAGTTGTGTACTGTTGTATCTGAATCAATTTTTGTCTCTGTTTGGACTTCAACTTTTACATCTTTGCCAGTCTTGTTATCTGTAGCAGGACTTTGATTTGGTACATTGCTGTTTAAATTCGAGTTCGATTCACTATTGCTTTTGCCAGTATTATTTGTAGGGCTGATTGGGTTTTCAGAAGTATTTTTTGCACTTTCTAAACTTATTTTTCCCTCTGAAAGCGTATCAGTTTTTAATGCTGGTTTTGCAAGTTCTGTCTGGGACACATCTGAACTTAGTTGATTTAAAACCTTTTCAAATGATTTTGCTTGCTCAGGTTTAACAGTCTCAGAAGATTTTAGTTGGTCAATCAGTTGTTTTAAAGATTCTACAGTTTCTGACTTTACAGCACTTCCTTGAGTATTCATTTGCGCTGTATCTGCTGTCAACTCAGTGATAGCACTTGTATCTGTACTCTTTTCAGTACTGCCGCCTGCTTGTTTTGTCAAACCTTGCAGTTTTTCAGTAACTTCTGCTAGTAGAGATTGAAGCTCTTCAGGTAATTGAGTAACTATTTCTTCTGGTAAAGATTGAAGCTGTTGAAGCAATTCTGGAGACACTTCTGCTAAATCAGTAGTTTTCTGATCCTCCTGATTTGGTTCTGTTGACTTTACATCTTTACTTTCTTCTGTCTTTGTATCAATTGTTTTTTTGCTTTCGTCAGCTGATTGTTCTGTTCCTTGTACCTTGTTGTTTCTTTCAGTACTGAAATCTGATTTCTCGCTGACTTCTTTTGCTACAGGCTTTTCAGGTGACTTAACAGAAAGTTTTGAAGCTGTTGTACTCATTTTTTTGAATGGTTTGATATCCGTTCCTGCTGTTGAAGTATTTTCTGTCTTAACCTGTGTGCTGCTTGGACTCGCTTTCTTGATTTGCTGGCTTAAAAAACTTTGAAAATTGCTGTCAGCTGTCCCAACTGATTTCGTATTGGTCTGCTTATCAAGAAAATTTGAGTCTGTGTTAAGCTTTTGAAACCAATTGTTTGAAATGTTTTGGCTCACGTGCTCACCTCCAGTGTTAATTCTTTGGTAAGGCAAGCTTCCTTGTCAATTCAGATGATAATGCATTGTCCACTGTTGATAAAATATCTCCAATTTTCTTATTAGAGAATTTTGATAAAATATTAAGTGCCAAATCTTCATCTGTAATGACAATATTCTCACCATTGTCCAAAGTGTATGTCTTTGGGCTTGAGTTGTTCTTCATCATGAGTTGAATGTTAGCAGCAACCTTGTCTGTTTTCATCTTCTCATAAATAGTTACTAGCTCATTAACATTATCGTCAAACTCCTTATAAATCTTTAGAGTTTTGAGAATATCCTTAGTAATTTCATCTTTCCCAGTGTCTTCTATCCGTTTAGTTTTTATAGCAGAGATGACTTCGTTAACAAATTTATCATCTTGCACGCCAGAAAGAACTTTTCCTGATTTAACTGGACCTAAGTTAATAAAAATAACAGCGAGTTCTTCAATTTTATATGTGTTAGTATTTCCAAGAACATCTACTAATTTTTTCATATCCTGACTCGATAAAATCTGTGCTGTATTGCCAAGAGACAAAAGATTTGTTTTTCTATTGGTTATTTCTGTTCGAATCAAAGCGGCTTTTTCTTCATTCATGGCATTGATTATCTTTTTGAATATATCAGAATCAACTTTTTCCATGACTTTAGCAGCTAATATGGGGTCCATATATTCAAGTGTCTTTGCAACATCCCTATATCCGTTGACAGAATTTCCTACTAAGAAATTAATCTCTTCCACTGCCGTATTCACGCTTAAACCCTCTAAAAACTTAGCTTTTTTCGAATAATCTGCTTCTTGGTCTTTTTGAATTTGCTCAAGTGTTGAAGTAGCTACATCTTTCGAAAGGCTACTTGTTCTAAGCGCTTCAATAATTGTCTTGGTTTCATTTGGGTTAATTCTCAACATGGTTCTCACAATGGAATCATACATATTGCTATCGTCTTTTTTTATAAGCGCTAACTTATCTACCGCTCGACTTACATCAACTTTCAATAAGTATTCCGCAATCCCATTTATTTTTTCATTTACTTCTTGCTCCGTAGGTATATTGCTGAAATAACTTCCTACAGGCCCTGGCAAAACCGATAAAATGCTATTTGCGGATGCCTTAAATGATGGAAATAGAAAATATAAAACAGCAGATGAAAGCAGTGGCACTACAATCAATATGATTAGCAATGTGGCAATTATTTTTCCCCCACCGCCTTTTTTCTTTTTCTCAGACATCTAACCACCACTTTTCCTGGAATTTTGGAAGTTAACAACTTCTTCAGTTGTCTTTCCTTCCATTGCATTGACTGCCTCTAAATAAAGCGTAAAGTCTTTTTCTTTGATCTTTTCCATAATTTTTCGTTCTTTGATTGCTTCCATCAACTCAATCTTCACATCTTCGATGCGATTTTGCATATTTAAAATTGCTTGCTCGGTTTCTTCAATTTTTTTTCTAAAGTAGGATTGAAAACTATTGATCCGCTGGACTTCATAGCCTTTTATTCCACCTTCAAGCATATGTTCAACTTCAATTTTATATTGCCTATAATTGCTTTCCAAAACTTCTTTTTCAGCTTCTAGAAGATGCAGTTCTTGATTCAGCTTCTTTAGTTTACTTTTTATTTCATTTTCAACATCCAGACGCATCTTCAAAATATTTTCGTAGCGAAATCTAAATTTTTTCATTTAACCACTACGCTTTCACTATGGCTGCAATTTCTTCCACAGAATAATCAAAATCAAAAGAATCATCCACTTTTTGGGTTAAAAAACTTTTCATTTGTGGCATCTTCCTAATTGCTTCATCAATTTTAGGATTACTCCCCGCTTTGTATGCGCCGATGTTAATCAAATCTTCAACTTCGTTGTATTCCGCCATGATTTCTTTAAACCTTCTGGCATTCTCAACTTGCTCTTCTGAAACGACCATAGGCATAACCCGACTAATACTGTTCAGTACATCTATTGCAGGATAATGGCCTAGACCTGCTAATCTTCTAGACAATAGAATATGACCATCTAATATCCCTCTTACCGCATCGGAGATTGGTTCATTAAAGTCATCACCATCTACCAAGACGGTATACAAGCCTGTAATTGAGCCCTTATCCGAGTTTCCCGCACGCTCAAGTAGCTTTGGCAACATAGAAAATACCGATGGGGTATAACCTCTCATAACAGGTGGTTCTCCAGAAGCTAGCCCAATTTCTCTTTGTGCCATGGAGAATCGGGTAACAGAGTCCATCATTAGCAGTACATCTTTTCCTTGGTCCCTAAAATACTCTGCTATGGCAGTTGCCATCAGTGCCGCTTTTACCCGGACTAAAGCTGGTTTATCCGAAGTGGCTACTACTACTACAGAACGGCTGAGTCCTTCTTCTTGTAAGTCTTTCTCAATAAACTCACGGACCTCTCTACCTCTTTCGCCGACTAGAGCAATGACATTAATATCTGCCGAAGTATTTTTTGCTATCATGCCAAGCAAAGTACTTTTACCTACCCCTGTACCTGCAAAGATACCGATTCTTTGACCTTTGCCTACTGTAAGGAGACCGTCAATAGCTTTTATACCTAGACTTAAAGGTCTGTCTATTCGATCTCTTGTGAGTGGATTAGGTGGCGTATTATTGGCTGGATATTTTTTCTTGGCACTTGGTCTTGGTCGATCGTCGATAGGCTCGCCTAGTCCGTCAATAATTCTTCCGAGTAAACTTTCGCCTACGTTAACCTGAAGAGCATGCCCAGATGCAACGACTTTGCTCCCTGGACCAATGCCTGTCATTTCCCCTAAGGGCATCAACAGAACAATTTCCCCTTTAAATCCAATGACTTCCGATACAATCGGCTCAGTTCCTTTAAGAGGATAAATCAGACAAACTTCACCAACCTCTACAGCAGGACCAATGGATTCAATGGTCAAACCAATCAGTTTAGAAACTTTTCCAGTAAACCTGATGAAATTTTCACTATGGACCATATGGCTATATTTATCTAATTTCATTTCATCACTCACTAACCAAAATGTCTTTTATCCGATTGACTACGTAATCTAACTGAACCTGAACACTTGAATCGACGGTGCCCGAAGGCGATTCCACAATACAAGCACCTCTCTCCATGGATCGATCCATTTTGACGTTAATATCTTCAACGTTTTCACACAGTGCCAAAATTTTATCTTTTTCCATAATGACGTAATCGTAATCATCTTCAGAAATTCTAAGAACGATATCTGTAGTATATGTACATTTATCAATGGCCATTTTTATAAGACCTACGATGTAATCATCTTCAAGAATCTTTTGATTCAGCACCTTAGAACATATGTCCGCTATCAAAGTCATAACCTCTGACTCTGAATCCTCGAGTAACTTGTTATATTTTTCAAGGGCTTCTGACTTCACTTTCAAGGCTTCTTCAATAAGTGCCTGAGCCACTTGGCGACCTTCGTCAAAGCCTTCTTTTTGTCCCTCTAAAAACCCGTCATTCTTAGCTTTGTCCTTTATTTCCAAGACTTGATCCATGCCATCACTGATAATACGTTCAGACTCTTGACTAGCCTCTTGAAGATGGGCTCTGGCCTCTTCCATAGCACGTTCAATAATTCTTCTCGCTTCATCATTTGCCTCTTTGATAAGCTCATCTGCCGATTGCTTTCTCGGATGGTCCTTATCTTGTGCCAAAAGCTCATCAGCAGGTATCTCAGGCACTGTGATTTTTGTGCTGAGGACAAATTTCTTGTTATCCAAGATGACATGAGAGGATCTGACAATACTAGACAATGATTTCATCTCCTCCGCCTCTTGAAATTATAATTTCTCCAGCTTCTTCAAGTTTTCTGATAACATTAACAATTTTTTGTTGCGCTTCTTCAACATCTCTTAAACGTACAGGACCCATGAATTCCATGTCTTCACGCAGCATCTCTGCCATACGTTTTGACATGTTGGCAAAAATAACTTCTCGCACTTCTTCTGTAGATCCTTTGAGCGCCACTGCCAACTCGTTGTTTTCGATTTCTCTGATAAATCTTTGTATTGAAACACTGTCCAGATTGATAATATCTTCGAAAACAAACATTCTTTTTCGAATATCGTCTGCAAGCTCTGCATTTTGAATTTCCAATGTTTCCATAATGAATTTTTCAGTACCACGGTCAACCGCAAGGAGAATATCAACAATTGACTGAATCCCACCTGTGCTTGCGTAGTCTTGAGTAACCATGGAAGAAAGTTTTCTCTCGAGTACCAATTCAACTTCTTTGATAACTTCTGGCGAAGTACTATCCATGGTTGCAATTCTTTGAGCAACATCTGCTTGTTTGTCTTGCGGAAGGGCTGCAAGAATAGTTGCAGCTTGACCCGCACTAAGATAAGAAAGAATTAATGCTAAAGTTTGAGGATGCTCATTTTGTATAAAGTTCAGAAGCTGAGAAGCATCTGCTTTTCTTACAAAGTCGAAAGGTCGTACTTGTAAGGAAGCTGTAAGTTTATTGATGATTTCCAATGCTTTCTGAGAACCCATGGCTTTTTCGAGTACTTCTTTGGCATATGAAATACCGCCTTCTGAAATAAACTCTTGTGCTAAACAAACTTGATAGAATTCTTCAAGTACTTTCTCTCTATCCTCTGAGGATATTTTTCTCATATTTGCAATTTCTAAAGTTAACTCTTCTACTTCATCATCATGGAGTTGCGAGAAAATTTTTGCTGACTTCTCCGGTCCAAGTGAAATTAATAGGATCGCTGACTTCTGTTTACCGGATAGTCCACTTTTTTTAGACATGACACACTCTCCTACTCTTCATTGATCCAAGTTCTAAGAAGCTGTGCAACTGCTTCTGGATTGGTGTCGATGAATTTTTCAATTTGATATTTCGGACTGGATTTATCTTCAAGTTCCAATTGAATCTCTTCAAGTTCTTTTTGCTCTTGTGCAAAGGCCGCCGCTCTTGCTGCTTCATCTGCTGCTGCTTGTGCTGCCTTTTTACGATTAGCTCTAACCATAAATAAACCACCAGCTAATAATGCAATAACTGCTGCAATAACTGCGAATACCCATATTGGAAGTCCAGAACTAACTTTATCAAGGTTAGAAATCACAGCCATGTCTGCATTAGGATCAGCAAATTTCATTGCTGTCACGCTAACATTTTTTGTTTCAAGTCCTACAGAAGAGTTAATCAATGCGGTCAACTCAGTTTTATGCTGGTCAGTCAACACATTGTCTACAAGTGCATCTGTATTAACAATAATACCTACTGTAACCTCTGAAATTTGCCCTTTTGCTTTTGTCACTTGGGTATTAATTTCATTTAACTCATAATTTAAGGTTTTCGATGCATTTTTTATACTGTTTGCAGTATTTTGGACTGCTTCATTATAGTTTGTGGTATTTGTATTGGTGTCTGTTCCAGGAGCACCTGATGCAGTCGACCCGTTGACAACGTCTTCTGTCAGTTCAGTTACCGATCGAAGCATACCATTGGCTTCGCCTTCAATTGGAGGACTGAAAGCTTTTGAAACTGTAGTCATTGCGTCGAAGTCCAGTTTCACCGAAGTCATAACCTTAACGTTGTTTTTACCGTACAAGGTAGCTAACATTTCATGTAAACGGGTATTAAGGCGATCTTCAACAGTGGTTTTCATTTCAAATTGAGTTTCCATGGCAAAATCTTCTGTGTCTTGGCCACTCTTATTTAACTCGTTGCCATCGTTATCAACTATTGATACACGTTCAGGAACCAGTCCTTTTACTGAATTCACCAAAACCATAACTATGCCATTAACTTGCTTCTCTGTAAGTTTCTTGCCATCTTCAAGTTTTAGAATAACAGAGGCCTTGGATTCAACGCCATCTGTAATTAAATAATTGCTATCGTTAGGAATATAAAGATTTACAATTGCATTATCAATACCGTTAATACTTTCCAAAGATGAAGATAAGGTAGATGCTTGAGCAATTAAGTACATCTTGTTTTTTTCTTCGCTGGTCATTGTAAGGGAATTTGAAGCAAATACATCGGTCCAATTAAAATCCTTTTCTGTCATTAATCCATCAACAGCTAAAGACATTCTTGCTTTTGAGAGTTGACTCTTTTCAACAAAAATTTGTGAAGTATCTTTTTCATCTTTCCATTTGATACCTAGTTCATCTAACTTTGTAGTTATATTAGAAGCCTGTTCCAAAGTGACATTCTGAGCCAAGGGCACATACTCCACTCTTGTGAACATAATAACAAGTACTGCCATTGTAATAACCAGTGCAGCACTTCCAGCAGCAACAATGATTTTCATTCGGGTTGATAACCCCGTGATAAAGTCCATTACCTGCCTTCTAATTTTTTCTATGAATTCCCCCATTTAGCACACCTCGCTGTAATTAGAACTGCAATCTCATGATTTCTTTATAGGCATCAATTACTCTGTTTTTAACTTCAATTGCCATATTCAATGTTAATTCTGCTTTCTGGGATGCTATAAAAACCTCATGATGTGTTGTCCACTTCGCCAGTAGCTAATTTTTCAATCATATCAACGGAATTCTTTTCCGCAGCGTCTACCTCATTAATAGCGTTATTGAGAACTTCACCAAAAGATTTATCCGTAACTTTAGCGCCATCTCGAGCCATTTGAATATTATTGGTAGCTAAATTTTGTATACTATCTATTTTCATTTATATACTCCTATCTTCCTATTTCCATAGCTTTAAGGGCCATCGATTTTGCGCCGTTCATAATAGTCACATTTGCATCGTAGGCTCTATTTGCAGAAATAAGGTTAATCATTTCAGAAACCACCTCAACATTAGGCAACAACACGTAGCCATCTTTGTCGGCGTCAGGATGTGTAGGGTTGTATTCTTTATTAAATGGAGATTGATCTTCTGCAATTTGAACGACTTCTACCCCATTCTTCGATGTATTCTGTCCCGATACTCTGTCAAATATCTCGGTGAATTTTGTACTTTCCATCTCTTTAAATATAGGCATTTGTCTTCTGTATGGGGAGCCTGACGCTGTGCGTGTTGTGTTGACATTTGCAATATTCCTAGAAATAATATCCATTCTTAGTCGTTCAGCAGTCAAACCGCTTGCACTGATATTAAAAGAATCAAAGAAATTACTCATTTACACTACCTCCCATCTCTAATTGCCATTCTTAAACGTTTAAGCTCACCTGTAACTTGTTGAGACATTGCATTGTATTTGATAAGATTTTTTGAAAACTCAGTCATTTCAACATCTACATTGACATTATTCTCATCTTTTCTAAAGCTAGTATCTTGTACCGTATTGACTGTCGGTTCTAAAGCATTGGACTGATTATGAACTCGAAAGTGTTTTTCATTGGTAACAGCCATGCTATTATTACCTTGTTCAAGATAATTTTTTAACAAAGAATCAAACTCAACAACCTTACGCTTGTATCCTGGCGTGTTGACATTCGCTATATTATCCGAAATAGTTGTATTTTTAAGCCATGAGGCATCTAAAACTTTTTTAAACAAATCTATACTTCCAAAGGAATCCTTAAGCATTTTATCCCCTCCTCATCTATATCGGTATTTTTATCTATTTATTCTAATAGTAATTTTGGTGAAAACTATGATAACAGTGTTATTATACCACAAGCTGTAAACCAAGTTTACAGTATTTTTTCATTTTTTACTCTTTTTTTGAAATATATTTGAAATAATGCTGAAATAGTACTGAAATATAAAAAAAGGTCTTAGAAATATTCTTCCTAAGACCTTAATATGCTTACTATTTTTTTAGTTTTTCTAATTCTGGAGTCAACTTGTCATTTAAAATTCTAATGTAAGTCCCTTTCATTCCGAGGGAACGAGATTCGATAACACCAGCACTCTCAAATTTTCTAAGGGCATTGACAATAACGCTACGAGTAATTCCAACGCGATCTGCAATTTTACTTGCAACAAGTAAACCTTCATTGCCATCAAGTTCGTTAAAAATATGTTCAATAGCTTCAAGTTCCGAGAAGGAAAGTGTACCGATCGCCATTTGAACAACAGCTTTCTTTCTTGATTCTTCTTCATATTCTTCACTTTTAGCACGAATGATTTCCATTGCAACTACAGTTGCGGCATATTCTGCTAAAATTACATCTTCTTCGTTAAATAAGCCTTCTCTTCTAGCAATAACTAAAGTACCTAAACGAATGCCATTGCCATTGATAGGAATAATTGCAACAAATTTAGAATAGCTATCTATATCGTTGATGAAGATTTCAAGAAGATCATCTTCAGTGATATTGTACTTTGTTTCATTGATTTTAAGCAATGAGTCATTATAGTTTTGAGGAAACATCTTGTCATTACCACCATCCGTGGTAATTAAAGAACTATCTTCATGGTCATATAAGCCAACACCTAAAACTTTTGATTTTTTGCTGACGACGTATACGTTTGAATCCAATACTTCCATGAGAATTTTACACAATTCTTCAAATGATACTGGCATGCTACCAGTTTGTTGTAATATGGCATTGAGCTTTCTTGCTTTTTCTAATAACGAAAGTGGCACTTTGATTACCTCCTGGTTTATACAGTTTCCTTATGTTTACAGTCTTTATTTGAACATGCGATGGTGTGACTTTTCTTTGTTATTTTTTCTACAAGAGCTTGTCCACAGTCAGGACACAATCTACCTATAGGTCTATTCCAAGTTACAAAATTACACTCAGGGAAACGGCTGCAACCGAAGAAAGTTTTAAACTTCTTTGATTTGCGCTCTACAACTTCCCCGATTTCACAAATTGGACATTTTACGCCAATTTCATTTAAAATGGCTTTTGTGTAGTCACAAGTTGGGTAGTCTGAACAGGCTAAGAATTTTCCATATTTGCCGTGTTTGATGTTCATCAGATTTCCGCACTTTATACAAGGGATGTCCGTTTTTTCAGTAAAATCAAGCTTTTCCTAATTCTTCATCCGCATGATCTAACATTATCTTAAATGGTCCGTAGAAGGTCCGAATGATTTCTTTCCATTCCAACTCACCAGCTTCCACATTATCCAGTCTATTTTCCATGCCTGCAGTAAAGTCTACATCTACTACATTTGTAAAATAGTTGGCCATAATTTCATTGATAATGAATCCTAGTTCAGTTGGCTTCAAAGATTTTTTGTCGCGTTCAACATAACCTCTTTGAATAATTGTTGATATTGTAGGTGCGTAAGTAGATGGACGACCTATGCCTTTTTCTTCCATTTCTTTTACCAAGGTTGCTTCCGTATATCTTGCTGGTGGCTGAGTGAAATGTTGTTCCTGCTTAAGATCAATCAACTTCATTTCGTCAGTTTTTTGAATATCTGGTAATAGATTTTCAGAAACACTCGTATAGGTATAAACCTTTAAGAATCCATCAAACTTCATTTTCAAACCGTTGGTTCTGAAATTGCAACTGCCTAATCGAATATCAATTGTTGTGGAGTCAAACTTCGCGTCACTCATTTCACTGGCTACAAAACGTTGCCAAATCAATGAATAGAGCTTCCATTGATCTTTATTAAGTGCAGACTCCAGTTCTTCAGGTATCAAATCAACATAAGTAGGTCTAATCGCTTCATGGGCATCTTGAGCTGATTTTGCTTTTAACTTTTTACGAGTTTTATCATTGAGATAATCTTCACCGTAATGGGTTTGAACAAAGTCTTTAAGGGCATTTTTAGCCTCGTCCGAGATACGGGTTGAGTCAGTTCTCATATAAGTAATCAAACCGATGGTCCCTTTACCCGGTACTGAGATACCTTCATAAAGCTGCTGTGCAATCATCATGGTTTTGCTGGTTGAAAACCCAAATCGATTAGATGACTCTTGTTGCAAACTGCTTGTGATAAAACAAGGAGATGGTGCCCGGTTCTTCACCTTTTTAATAACATCCGCAATGATTGGAGATTGATTCTTTAACGAATCCATCACTTGATTCACTTGGGCTTCGTTCCTGAGGTCTACCTTTTCTCCACTGACATGCGACAATTCAGAAGGTATTGTTTTACCCGATGCAATATGTTTAAAGTCAGCATCTACAGTCCAATACTCTTGTGGCTCGAAAGCGTTGATTAATGCTTCCCTATCACAGATGAGCTTTGTAGAAACCGATTGTACTCTGCCTGCGCTTAAGCCTTTTTTGACTTTTCGCCACAGGATTGGGCTGATGCTGTACCCTACTAAACGGTCTAAAACACGTCTAGCTTGCTGTGCATCTACCAAGTCCAGATTAATTGACCTAGGGTGTTTCACCGCAAATGTAATGGCATCTTTTGTGATTTCGTGGAAAGTCACTCGGACCAAATCCTCAGTATTTAAATTCAATATATGACACAAATGCCAAGCAATTGCTTCGCCTTCGGCGGTCGGGGTCAGTCGCTAAATAAACTTTTTCTGCTTTTTTTGCAGCAGTTTTCAAGTCTTTTATAACCGGACCTTTTCCTCTGATATTGATATATTCTGGGTTGTAGTCTTCTTCTATATTAACGCCTAGTTTACTTTTTGGTAGATCCCTGATATGGCCAATGGATGCCAGTACTTTGTAGTTTTTGCCTAGAAATTTCTCTATAGTCTTAGCCTTTGCAGGTGATTCTACTATTACAAGATACTTAGACATTCAACACCTCCGTTTTGCAAGAATATTTAAAATAGTCTGGATAGTTTGAATTATTTGTCTTATCAAAAATCGCCATATCTATATTTATTACAGAATGAACCTTTTGTCAAGCAATAATCCATGGATTAACTTTTTTGTAAACAAAACAAAAAGCTGCATTGGGTAGGCAGCTCTGTTTATCGATGCAGTTTGTAAGTATATACGATATGACCTTTAAAATCAAGCCCTATATTCTAGATGGTATATAAAACCCTTCATTTGAATTGCATTTTCTGAGACGAGTTCATCCAAAGTTTCAAAGGCCTCTGACAAAGGTAACTTCAAGGCTGAGATGATATCTTCTAAGGTCGCGTCACCTTTAACTTCTAAGTACTTCACTATGGGGTGATTTAAATGATTTTGAGGATTTGTTTTAGGCTCATTTTGACTATTATTCCACCGATCTTCTTTTGAAAAACTGATTTCCAAATCTTCAACAGATACGATGGGGATGGCCCCATTTTTAATCAATTCATGACAGCCTATGCTCTTGCTTGAATAAATTGGTCCAGGCATGGCATAGACATCACGGCCTAAATCTAAAGTCATCTCCGCCGTAATGAGTGAACCGCTTTTTTTTGCCGCTTCTATGACAATACAAGATTCTGAAAGTCCAGCAATAATTCTGTTTCTCTCAGGAAAATGTATCGGATGTGGCTGTACGCCTTTTTCATATTCACTGATTATCAATCCCTTATCTAATATTCGCTGATACAATTTTTCGTTTTGTTTTGGGTAAATTTGGTCAATACCACAGCCTAGGACCCCTATGCTAAGGTTGTCGCCGTCGATTGCAGCCTTGTGGGCAATTGCATCTATTCCCATTGCCATACCGCTTACAATGGCATATCCACAGTTTGACAGCTTTTGACTAATTATACTCCCATATTTTCTGCCGTACTCACTGGGAACCCGAGTTCCTACAATGGCAACTTTAGAGATATCATCAGATAACAAGTTCACATTTCCTTTGTAATACAAAATCAGTGGAGGATCATGAATTTGTTTTAGCGCTTCTGGATACCCCTTATCCCAATAGGTAATAATTCCATTTTTCTTACCGTCTTCGTCGATAAATTGATTCTCAACATATTGTTGCTTAAACTTATCAATATCGCGAAAAGGCAAAATTGCTCTTAGTGGTTTCCCAAATGAAGCTTCTATCTCTTTCAAATCTTCATAAGACCCTGTGGATACCCGCTGAAAGTCATTGATATCTTCCAGTATTTTCATCGTACTAATCCTGCCAATACCCTTGATGCTCATTAGCCATTTGACGGCGACATAGATATAAATTTGATTTGAAACGACCTTACCTGAATTCATATTATTTTTCTCCTATTATAATAGAAGGCTTCTATCAAATGTTTTCTATCAATATCCTTAGAACCCTCTAAATCAGCTATTGTTCGAGACACTTTTACAATTTTATTGTAAAAGCGCATTGAGTCTTCACCAGACTTGGTGCGTATGTTTGCATTCATCCAGTCTAAAGACTTTTCGTCTAATTTACACCACAAGGCCAAGTCTTTTGACTCTAAAGTTTCCGTTATGAATTTCTTCATCGCCATAGCGGTCTTTTTGAATTTTCCTAACCCTTGAAATTGCCTGTAATATTTCATTTGAACTTAAATTACTAGACGACACATGAGAGGGATTGTCTACTTGAATATTTTGTTTTTCTCCTCGCTCATAGCGTTCTTCTAAGGCATCTTCTTTAAAAGCTACCTCAATTTTTAAGTCGAATCGGTCCAAAATAGGACCAGACAATTTGGAAAAATATCTTCGTATGTCTCGCTCACTACAATTGCATTTTTCCGAAAAACCATGATAGCCGCAGGGACAAGGATTTGCGGTTGCAACCAAAATAAAGTTTGCAGGTATTTCTCCTTTATAATGGGTTTTTGATAAAAATATGCGTCCTGTCTCAAGAGGTCCTCTCAATCCTTCGATTACATCTCTTTTGAATTCAGGCATTTCATCTAAAAAAAGAACGCCTCTATGAGCCAAAGGCGCTTCTCCAAGCATATTTGCTTGCATTCCGCCTAACATGGCAGATGAACTTACCCCCGAGTGAGGCATTCTGAAAGGCTCTTTCACTTTATCACTGAAATTTAAAGGATAACCTGCTCGAGAGCGCATACTCAAATACTCATAATGTCCTTTGTCTCCAAGTGCCTGTTGTACCGATGGAATACGAGAAGCTAACATAGATTTACCAGTTCCTGGTGGTCCGTACATCAGCAGATGATGATGACCCGCTAATGCAATCATAATGGCTCGTTTTGCTAGCTCCTGTCCTTTAACATGTGCAAAATCAAGTTCGACTTGATCATGATCCTTTTTCGACTCATGGCTCAAATTCAATTCAGTTAAAAACCCTTCCTCTTTTTCAGATTCCCTGACCCATTTGGCATACGCCATTGGTAAATTGGAATCCTCATTAGAAAGAAACTCAATCACCTCGGAGAGATGATTCAATCCTAAAAGTGGCACATTCTTAAAAAATTTATTTATGCAGTTTGCCGACTTAGGGATTATGATATAATCACAGCCTTCTTCTACAAGAACATTTAGAAGAGAAAATATTTCATTAGTCTCTGTCAATTGCCCTGACAAATTCATTCCTGCAAGTGCACCAATTTTATAATTACTCTTAGGTAATAGATTAGAGGCTTTTAGCAGTGCAATTGCAATAGGTAAATCTAAATGGCCACCTTGCTTTTTTATATCTGTAGGGTTAAGACTGACAATATATTTTCGATTTCCAAGCTTAATACCTTGTTCAGATAAAGCAATGACCAATCTTTCTTTTGCCTCTCTAATGGTTTGATCCGCTAGACCAATTACGTTAATTTGAGGAATGCCACTACTCATGTGCGCTTCTACACTGACCAACTGAGTGGCGAAGCCATGGACAACAGCGGTACTGACGACATCAATCACGATTGCCTCCTATGTGGTGTATTTTTATTAATATGTCAAATTATACCATATAATAAGCGTAAAGAAAACTGCTTTCGCAGTTTTAGTATTTTCCTTCGATTGTATGGTGAATATAGACTTCTTTATTATCTTTTAGATGTGTAAGTACTTCCTTTACCAAAACTTCAAAATCAGTCATGCTAGGCTTAAGAATAATCTGTTCCTTCATGTGTCCAATAACTACCCATTTAATATTCTTCTTCGTTCTGGTCACATACTCAAAATCATTAAATCGAATAGATTTCTTTAGCGTTTTGCCCAAATACATTTCTATGCGATCTTTTTTTATTTCATAATGGGTCTCTTTTAGCTTCAAACAATCTCTAATCAGAATAAATGCTATAAAAGCTCCTATTAAAGCAACTATCCACTGACCAAAGACCAATGACATTAAAAAGAACACTATTGCAAATACACCCTGTAAGTAAATGTGATTCATTTTGTACGTATAATTCATATTTTCCCCCTAAACAAGTCCGCAAGATACAAGTTCAATAATAGCCCTTTTTCTTTTAAGATCAACATTTACAGCAATTGCCATAATTTCAAATTCTCCTAAATAATGTTTTTCCTTCGCATAACCAAAAGCACCTTGATAGATATGTCTCTGTTTAACCTTATCAATGCGGATTAGCGGCGACGCGCCATCATTACAAAAATTTGACTTCACTTCAAAAAAGTACAAAATGCCTTCTTTCGCGCCTATGATATCAATCTCGTATCGATTGACGCGTTTATTTCTCTCAAGAATTTGAAAGCCTTTTTCTATTAAATATTTTACTGCAAGATCCTCTCCAAGTCGACCCTTTTTCTGAAGCATTATCGACTGCCCTCACTTCTTCTTGTCCATTTTTGCTATAAATACAAGCACTTGAGCTACCAAATCATAGAGATAAGCCGGAATCTCTGTACCTATGTCCAAATGTTCTAACTGATCTGCGAGTTTCTGATCTTTATATATAGGTACATTGAACTCTTCACCCTGTTTTATAATAGCATCAGCCACATAACCCTTGCCCTTGGCAACTACCTTAGGGGCACTTTCAACTTCACTATTATACTTTAAAGCTGTCGCCTTTTTCAGTTTAGTCATGATCAAATCCTCATATCTATTGAAGTTGTCCTGATCTTCTTTCAGTGTCTTAAATGCTTCTAAAATTGCTGGTTCATTTAAATGAGTGGCAAACTTAAGGCGAATTGGTTTATCTGAATAGATTTCCAATGTTTCCTGAAGCCCTTCGCGTTCGTTTTCAAAAGTTTCTTTCAAATCATCTGTTTCCAGTTTGAATTGTAACTCAACACCCGTTTTTTGATCTGTAATCAATACCTGTACTTGTCCAATTGTATTGGTATTTAAAGCTAGAAACATCCTAAACTCATCTTGACTTTGTCTGCCTTTTCTTTTGTTCATATACAATTCCACTTGAGTGTCATGATCACCCAGTTGCATGGGAATATGAAAGGCCATTATTTGATTTTGCATTTGATCTACAAAGTTCATAGCCTTATTAATTTGTTCAAAACTGTCCTTCATTTCAGCAGCAGCTTCTGGGCTATGTTTGCCAATAATAGTTTCAAGCTGCTCCAACTGTTTCTTAAAGGTTAATGCAGCCGGGTCATCCTCTACCCACTTGATAATATCTTTTACCAATGCTTTACTAGGTTCCAATGAACTAAAGACCTGAGATAATTTACTGACCAGTGCTTCTTTAAGCTGCCCGATATTTTTACTACCGGAAAAGACCTGATCGCTTAAGAGCAAATTTTCCAAATTAAGTTTAGAATCTGAAGCAATTAACGGTAAAAGTTGTTTTGGACCTAAGCTTTTTAAAAGTGTCTTTAAGTCCGATAAGGTTTGTGCTACTTCTCCTTTGTTCAGTTCTTTTTCTTTTCCTGTTAAGCCAAGCTCTAATGTATCTGTTTCAGAGCTAGAGAACCCTTCAGGTTCCACTGCAGTTAAATTTTTTATAACTTGTGGATTGGCTTTTGCGATTTCTATCCCTTCAGCCATCTGTGTTAGAACCACTTTAGACGCCGCTTCCTGTAGACCCTCCTCTGACTTAATCGTTGGTACAGAAGCGCTTTCGGTTGCCTCAGAATGCTGACTAAGCCACTGAACTACCAGCGTCTTTAAGGTTTTACTCATATCAATTTTTTGATCATGATTCAGTACGCTAGACGCGAAGCCTTCTCCTTCGGAAATTTCAGTAGCTTTAGAAGCTAAAAAAGAGCCTTCAGCAAGCTGCTTGATTCTGTCAGCGCTGGGCTCAATATGATATTCATTTAGCAATTGAATTGCTTTAATATTTTGTTCTGTTTGAGGTAAGCCCATTTGCTTTAGTTGGCCGAGAGCCTCTTCCGCTTTAAGTTGAGTTTGACCTGTCTCAGCCGTATCCTCTAGCAAGAAAGTTGCAGAAATGACGTCGTTTTGAAGCGAAAACTTGATGTTCACATTCCCCGATTCAGGAAGATTTACGTTGGCAGGCAAGGGTATTTCAACATTACCGACATTATTTAACAAAAACTTGCCTTTGCCTTCGAAAATACCCCTTGAGAGCCGCTTCTAAAACAACTTCGCCATTATTTGCACCACGAAGAAGCTCCATTAAATTTCCCGCCCCAATAGAGTTACTTTTTCCCTCAGCTGTGAGGGGTTTTTCCATACTTAGGCTTACCAATGCATTACTTGTTACCCTCATTTTTATCACCAGCCATTAGATTTCGGATAAAGGCCTTTCGATGTAATTTAGTTGGTCCGTATTGGAGGATTGCTTTGCAATGCTCTTTTGTGCCGTAGCCTTTATGATGCTCAAAACCATACATTGGATAAGTTTCAGAGATCTCCATTACCATTTTGTCACGGGTAACTTTGGCTAAAATTGATGCTGCAGCAATGGATAAACTCTTTTGATCTCCTTTAATAATAGCAGTTTGACCAGCGTTAATGCCATCTAACTCTAATGCATCAATTAAAAGATGATCAGGACTTACCCCAAGGTTGGTAATAGCTCGCTTCATAGCTAATTTTGTACGCATTGAGGATGTTGAGTTCATCTATCTCTTCAACACTAGCCGTACCTATGCCATAGGCTGCAGAATGGCTGACAATTTCTTTATAAAGAACTTCTCTCTGATTCTGAGATAGTTTTTTAGAATCATCAATTCCCAAAACATCAAATTCATCACCCAACACTACGGCGGCGGCTACTACAGGACCCGCAAGAGGTCCTCGTCCAGCCTCATCTAATCCAGCTATTACATGACAACCATTGATTTTAAGCCTTTTTTCGTAGGCTTGCATTTCACAGAACTTCCATCTGAAACTGTTAATCTTCTCAATCTTTTTATCGACAGAATCAATCAACTTCTTTACGGACTCTCTTCTATCTTGCTCCATTTCATAGCTTAATCTTACGAGACAATCTAATGAATCTGTTTCTTGAATCATTTTTCTTAATTCGGTAATTTTTAAGTCTTTTACTAACATATCTACACCCTGGTAAAAATTACTCCTCTATGTCAACTGGTGGTTCTATTACAGGAGATTCTAAACTGATTTTACCAATAACTCCCTTTCTGAATTCATCTAATATCAAATTTGAGACTTTATTGTAATCGACTTCATTGCCAGATCTTATACAGCCTCGTTTACGTGCAATAAACTCCATCAATTCAAGTCGATCTTCAGGCATTTCTTCCAGTTTATAACGATTCATTAGTAAACCAGGATAATGCTTCATTAAGAATTCTAACAGATTTATAGCTATGTCTTCAATGTTTAATATTTCATCTTTGATAGCTCCAGTATAAGCTAAATTCATGCCAACGATAGGATCGTCTATTTTAGGCCATAGAATCCCTGGTGTGTCAAAGAGTTCAAGGTCTTTTCTGATACGAATCCATTGTTTCCCTCGAGTAACACCTGGTCTATTACCTGTTTTGGCAGTTTTCTTGCCAACCAGTTTGTTAATCAAACTTGATTTTCCTGCATTTGGAATTCCTACAATCATAACTCTAACCGCACCGAGATTTCTTCCTTTACCAGCCAATTTGTCTTGTTTGGCTTGACAAAGGTATTTTATTTCATGGAGTAAGCGGTCTAAGCCTTCACCTGTCAATGAATTCACGGGTATTGCGCTTATACCTACAGATTTATAGTAGGCAATCCAAGAATCCAAATTTTTAGGGTCTGCTAAGTCAAATTTATTGAGTGCCACAACACGTGGTTTTGTAGAAATAAGATCGTCAAATTGTGGGTTTCTGCTACTGATTGGAATTCTTCCATCCAAAACCTCAACAACCACATCGACCAATTTTATATTTTCAGTTATTAAATCCTTTGTTTTTTTCATGTGTCCTGGATACCAGTTGATATGTTGGCTCATAAGAACACCCCCTCTTTGTATTATACCACGTTATGGTCGCCATTATTACAGAATGTCTGGCTAAGACTTGCTCTATTGGGCAAACCAATTAGATGGCTAGAAACTCCAAAGTAAAAAGGGACTGTTAAACAGTCCCTTTATTAAGCCATTATTAACCTCGTCTCGCTTAGCGAAAACTTGGGAAGAACTGAAGTCAATGTCTTCAAATTCTATATTATAATAATTCTTTAACTTTAGCCGCTTTACCAACTCTATTTCTGAGGTAGTTAAGTTTAGCTCTTCTTACTTTACCTCTTCTTGTTACTCTTCGATTTTCTCAACAAGTGGAGAATGTAAAGGTAATGTTTTTTCAAACGCCTACGCCAGAAGAAATTTTTCTTACTGTGAAGTTAGCGTTAATGCCGCCGTTTTGTTTTTTAAGAACAACGCCTTCAAAAATTTGGATTCTTTCTCTTTTACCTTCGACAACTCTAAGGTGAACCTTAACAGTGTCGCCAACGTTAAAAGGGTGTGATCTCAGTTTTGAGTTGTTCTGCTTCGATTTGCTTAATGATTTCCATGTTCATTGGTATGACCTCCCTATTCACTAGAAGTTTCTTAACACCACATTTGTGCCAGCGGAACATCCGTTTTACATACACTTGGGTATTATATCATTTATTATTTTTTATTGCAATATTGTTTGATATATTTTTCAACCAACTGTCTCTTCTTCTTGGTTAAGTGGCTGTAGTCATATTTCAAAAGTAAATCCGGTCTTCTTTCACCAGTGATTTTTAAAGACGCTTCAAACCGCCAATCTGCAATTTTAGCATGATTCCCCGACAAAAGTACATCTGGCACTTTATCACCCTCTAACTCGGCAGGTCTGGTATAGTGAGGATACTCAAGAAGGGCATTATAGTGGCTTTCCTCTTCATAGGAGACTTGTTTGCCAAGGACGCCACCAATCATACGGGCGACAGCATCAATGACCACCATTGTAGGTATCTCTCCACCTGTGAGTACAAAATCACCAATAGATATTTCGTCTGTCACATGTTGATCAATAAAGCGTTGGTCAACACCTTCATAATGACCACACACAAAAACCAATTCCTCGCTTTGAGCAAGATCTATGGCCATTTGTTGATTAAAAACCCCTACCCTTAGGTGTCATATAAATCACACGGGCATCCGGTTTTAATGTAAGACTTTCTAGCGCACTTGCTAAAGGCTGAGCCTGAATCACCATGCCTGCACCTCCGCCAAAAGGCGCATCATCTACTTGCTTGTGCTTATTGTTGGCAAACTCCCTAAAGTTGACGGTTTCAATTTCCAATCGTTTTTCCGCAATGGCACGTCCAATCATGCTGGTTCCTTTAAAGCTGTCAAACATTTCGGGAAAAAGTGTTAATACAGTAAAGCGCATCTACATCAGTCCTTCAATCAGTTTAACGTAAATTTTGCCTTCTTGAATATCAATTCGATCTAAAAAGGCTTCTACTGCTGGCATGTAAAACACGCCTGAACCATCAGATTTTTCTATCACGTAAATGTCTTGAGCTGTATTTTTTAGAACTTCTTTAAGAATACCTACTTTGCCGTTGATATGATCCACTACATCTAAGCCAATTAAATCTACGATGAAATATTGACCTTCTTCTAAGGCATCATAGTCCTCTCTTAAGTAATATACTTCTTTATTTTTAAATCTTTCAACTTGGTTGATGTCACTAAATTCTTCAAATTGAACCAATACAGTATTTTTAACCGTTCTAATGCTGTCGATGCTAAATTTTTTCTCGCCTTCGCCTTCAATAATAAGATAATCAAAGTCTTCAAAATCCTCGATATTATCTGTGTAATATTGAACCTTTAACTCACCTTTAAGGCCATGAGTATTTGCAATTTTACCAACTGTGAAACGATCTTTTTTCATGTGATCTCCTATCAACTTTTGTAAGTCTATCTTGAAGGTATTTATTAATTTACGGAGTCCCTCGAGCACAACTCGTCAAAGCAAATTTATCACTTGCTTTGCCCCTTAAAAATTCTCACCCTATCTACTTGAAGAAAATTCTTAAGGGCTGGGACTCAAAAACAAAGACCCACCTAAAGGGTGAGTCTGCCATGTTTATTGAATGATCTCGACAACCACCCGTTTGTTTTCTCGTGTTGCTGCCGCTTTCACGACGGTTCTGAGCGCCTTAGCGATACGACCTTGTTTGCCGATCACTTTACCCATATCGTCTGGGGATACCTTCAGTTCAATAATAATTGACTGAGATCCTTCAATCTCTTTTACTTCTACAAGTTCAGGATAGTCAACTAAAGCCTGAGCAATTACTTTTACTAATTCACCCATTGAAATTTCCCCCTGACGTGATTAAGCAAAATTATTTGCCTAATTTTTCGTAGATGCCATGTTTTTTGAAAAGTGCTTTAACTGTATCAGTTGGTTGTGCACCAGTAGCTAACCATTTAGTAGCTTTTTCTTCATCAATTTTGATTTGAACTGGTTCTGTAAGTGGATTGTAGAAACCAATGATTTCGATAAATTTGCCATCTCTAGGTGCTCTAGAATCAGCTACAACCAATCTATAAAAAGGTTTCTTCTTCGCACCCATTCTTGTCATTCTAATTTTTACTGCCATAACGTACACCTCCTCGTGTTATTTAAAAATTGATATATTTATTGAATGATGAGCATTCAATCATATCTAAGTGAATTTAAAACGGGAACTTCATACCGCCTAAGCCGCCACGTTTCATTTTTTTCTCCATGCCACTGAACTGCTTCATCATCTTCTTCATTTCTTCGAATTGTTTGATCAGCTTGTTCACATCTGCAACCGTAGTTCCACTGCCAGTAGCAATTCTTCTTCTTCGGCTTGCATTTAAAAGACTTGGATCTCTTCGTTCTTTAACCGTCATTGACTGAATAATTGATTCAAGTCTAACAAACTGCTTGTCATCTACCTGAACGTCTTTGAGGGCTTTAGAGTTCATTCCCGGAATCATTTTTAAAATGTCCGTAAATGAACCTAATTTTTTCATTTGTTGAAGTTGGTCAAGGAAATCTTCAAGGTCCATATCGCCTTTTTTGACTTTCTTCTCCATCTTTTTAACAGTATCTTCATCGAAAGCTGCTTGAGCCTTCTCGATTAAGCTGAGTACGTCTCCCATTCCAAGAATTCTCGAGGCCATACGGTCTGGATAAAATTCTTCAATGGCATCCATCTTTTCGCCAACCCCAATAAATTTAATGGGTTGCCCAGTGACTGCTCTAACAGAGAGAGCTGCACCACCACGAGTGTCACCATCTAATTTATTAAGAATTAAACCATCTATGCCAAGCTTTTCGTTAAAGCTTTCAGCTACATTGACTGCATCTTGACCTGTCATAGCATCCACTACTAAAATTATTTCAGTAGGTTTGATAGCATTTTTAATGTTGACCAATTCATCCATTAAATTTTCGTCAATGTGCAAACGGCCTGCCGTATCCACAATAACTAAATCATTTTGATAATGTTTTGCATGCTCTATTCCAGCTTTTGCTATTTCAACAGGACTTACTTGATCTCCCATTGAAAATACAGGAATATCTAAACTTTCTCCAACAACTTGAAGTTGTTTAATTGCAGCAGGTCTATAAATATCACAAGCTACCAGTAATGGTTTTTTGCTGTTGGTTTTCTTTTGAAGATTACCTAACTTACCACACATTGTCGTTTTCCCAGCCCCTTGCAGGCCAACTAACATAACAATTGTAGGTGGGTTCGGTGAAAATTTCAGTTTGCTCTGAGTGGTTCCCATAAGGGCTGTCAATTCTTCGTTGACAATTTTAACCACTTGTTGTCCTGGCGTCAAACTGCCAAGTACTTCTTCGCCTATAGCACGCTCTGTGACTTTTGCTACAAAGTCCTTTACGATTTTAAAGTTGACGTCTGCTTCGAGCAAAGCCAATTTGACTTCTCTCATTGCCTCTTTGACATCTGCTTCTGTCAGCTTGCCTTTACCACGAAGATTTTTAAAGGTATTTTGCAGTTTGTCTGCTAAACTTTCAAAAACCAATCTGTTACCTCCTGACAGCTTTCTTATTCAAGCATTTCCATAATTTCTTGTCTAAGCTGTTCCAACGCATTTTTCAAATCACCGCTTTGACTAGGCTGACCAGCTTTTGAGCCAAGTGTGTCTAGTTCACTGATGATGTGATTAATGATGGTTTCTCTATTATTAAACCTTTGGCGTAATTCTAACTTACTTTCGTATTCATCTAATATTTTTTCAGCACGCTTGATGGTATCGTAGACACCTTGGCGGCTAATTCCAAGCTCTTCGGCAATTTCACCAAAAGACAAATCGTGAATACAGTAAAAGTCTAATATTTCTCTTTGCTTCTCTGTGAGCAATTGTCCGTAAAACTCGTAGAGATCACCTATTCGCAGTTTTTTTTCCATAGTACGCTCACCTTCGTTTGTAAAGGTTTTTTGCTTTACAGATAGATTTTAATCGAGAATACAAGCTGTGTCAAGTCATTTTTGGCACTTCGTCAAGTATTTTTACTTGCTAACCGATTAATGCGTCGGCAAAGCTTTTCGCATCAAAGACTTGGAGGTCATTTATTCCTTCTCCAACCCCAATTAGCTTAATTGGAATACCTAATTCATTGTTAATAGCGAGAACAATACCACCTTTTGCCGTTCCATCTAACTTGGTCAAGACAATACCTGTAATATTGGCTGATTCCTTAAACAATTTGGCTTGTTGTAAGCCATTTTGACCTGTTGTAGCGTCTAATACAAGTAGCACTTCTTTTTCAGCCTCAGGGTATTCTCTTTCGATGACTTTGAATATTTTAGTCAGTTCATTCATTAAATTAACTTTGTTGTGTAGTCTCCCTGCGGTGTCAATAATCAACACATCGGTTTTACGCGCCTTTGCAGCTCTAATACTGTCATAAACTACTGCTGCAGGGTCTGAACCCTCTTGTTGAGCAATTACAGGTACACCTGCACGTTCTCCCCATACTTTTAACTGATCAATCGCTGCAGCTCTAAACGTATCTGCCGCTGCAAGAATCACTTCTTTATTTTGCATTTTCAAACTTCTAGCAATTTTACCGATGGTTGTGGTTTTACCTGCACCGTTAACGCCAATGACAAAGAGTATTGAAGGACTTTTGTCAATATTCAGTTTAGGATTATTTTTTTCTAAAAGTAAATCCGCGATAACATCTTTCAAGACGGGTTTTACCAATGAAGGCTCTGATACTTTTCGCTTAACAAGTTCAGTTTTTAATCTTTCTACTATTTTAAGCGTAGTTTCCATGCCGATATCTGCCATTATTAGAATTTCTTCTAATTCTTCGTAAAGGTCTTCGTCAATCTTGTCGTATTGATTGAATAGGTTGTCGATGGTATCTGTAAAGGCCTTCGTGGTTTTAGTAAGCCCTTCTTTCAATCGGGAGAAGAAAGACGCTTTTTTTTCAGGTTCAATCTCTGGCGTTTCAGCATAAGACTCTAATATGGAATATTCCTCTTCAGGGTCTGATTCTTCTACTTCCTCAATCATCGCCTCAATGGCAACTTCCATTTTTTGCTCTTCTAAAGCTTCTTCAAGAATTTCAGCATCTGTATAAGGCTCTTCAGCTTCAGCTACAGCTTCGGCTTCGGCTTCGGTTTCAACCACAGTTGCCATTTCCTCTGTTTCATCTTGTACAGTTACTTCTTCGACAATGGCTTCTTCTTTCTCTTCTTTTGATTTACCAATACCAAACCATTTTTTTAACATGATGATACCTCCTATATTGCAACATCTTCCAGTTTAACTGAAACGATTTTTGACACCCCATACTCTTCCATGGTCACCCCATAGAGAATATCTGCAATTTCCATGGTCCCCTTACGATGAGTTATGACAACAAATTGAGAATCTGTTGAAAAGTCTCTTAGAAACTCTGCAAAGCGATACACATTAACATCATCTAATGCCGCTTCTATTTCATCTAACATACAGAAAGGCGCCGGCTTGTATTTTAAAGTTGAGAACAACAGTGCAATGGCGGTAAGGGATTTTTCGCCACCTGAAAGCAAATTTAAGCTTTGAAGCTTCTTGCCTGGAGGCTGTGCGAAAATTTCAATATCTGACTCTAAAACATTTTCTTCATCTACAATGCGAAGGTCTGCTGTTCCACCGCTAAAGAGAGATCTAAAGACTTCACTAAAATTAAGACGAATAGCTTCGAAGGTTTCTACGAACTGAACTTGCATGGTAGTATCCAGTTCTTTAATCATTTTTTTGAGAACAGTTTGTCCTTTAATCAAGTCATCCATTTGCTCTTTTAAGAAGCAATAACGTTCGCTAACTTCTTCATATTCTCTAATAGAGCCTGTGTTTACATCTCCAAGCTCTTTCAGTCTAGACTTAATTTGCTTGGCACGCTGAGAAACTGTTTTTTCATCCAATGGTTTTCTTAGGGTTGAAGCTTCTTCTACAGTCATTTCGTACATAGTTTCAATGCTTTTGACCACATTTTCTCTTTCAACAGTCCATTTGGTCATTTCAATTTCCAAAGCATGCATTCGATGACTCGCCGCTTCTAAATCTAACGCCAATTGAGAAAGCTCACCTTCCTGTGCCAACATATCTTGGCGCAGCTTGTCCTTTTCTTCACTTAAGTTAGTAATTGAAGCTTTAATTTCTTCAATTTCCTCTGAAAGTTCTATTTTCTTTAAAAGGGCTTTTTCTTTTTCATTAAGAGCTGTATTCTTTTTAGAATCTGTCTTCTCAATTTGTGTGCGTTTTTCTTCTATGCCTTCTTTTTCTTCACGAATCAACAACTCTAATCGCTCAATTTCTCTGCTGTAGGATTCATATTTTTCTCTGTCTCCTGCCAGCTTAACCGCTAAATCCGTCCTGGCGTTGCTGACTTCAGTATAGGTTGCCGTCAAGTTCTCTTGAGCCTCGGAACCTTCCTTCATCCGAACTTCTAAAATTTCAACCTGAGCTAATTTTTCTTCAATATGTGTATCAATAGCTTTAATCCGCTCACCAATTTTAGCGATTTCTTCTTCAAGGCCATCACAGTCCTTTTGAATACGCTTTACACCAACCTCAGCCTGCTCTGTATGCAACTTTTCTGATTTCCAGCGCATAGACGCTTCTTGGAGTTTTTTATCTGCAGCAGAAAGATCCATGTTCAGACTTTCACGTTTGATTCGAGTTTGAGTCATTTCCTTTTGAATGAGTTCATTGGACGCTTCCATTTCTGTAATTTTGTTTTGAATGGTCAGCATATCTTTTTCCAATTGCTCAATTTTAGCTTTTCGGTTGAGAACCCCTGTTGTCTTTTGTTTGATGGAACCACCTGTAATTGCCCCACCTGGAATGAGAAGTTCGCCGTCTAAAGTGACAATTCTCAGCCTATTTTGTTTAATTTTTAAAGCCTTGGCGGCACAGTCATAATCTTTGTAGATTAAAGTTCTCGCCAAAAGATATTCAATGGCGGGACGTACCGTTTCAGGGTAGTTAATTAAATCTGATGCAAGACCTAAAAATCCTTCTGAATTTTTAATTTCATTCACAACACTATTGGCGTTACCCTGTAAATTTGAAACAGGGAGAAACGTAACCCTTCCAAATTTCTGTTGTTTTAAAACTTCAATCATACGTTTAACCACAGACTCATCTTCACAGACAATATTTTGCAGACCCTTACCGAGTGCAATATCAATGGCCGTTTCTAATTCATCTGGAATTTTAATTAAATCAGCTACAACGCCAATATAGCCTTTAAGGTCATTGGTTTTTTTAAGGTGTCCGACTAAATTCTTGACACTGTAATCAAAACCTTCCATATTTTCTTCCATGTTTTTTAGAAGTCTATGCTCGGTTTTACATTTTTCATAAGAAACATGGGCAGTCTGCTTATTTTGAGAAAGGGTATCTGCCTGTTCTTTCGTCTGCTTGTGGGCTTTCTCTAAAGTATTAATTTCCTCTTTTAATTCAAGGGTCTCCGTTTCCAGTTCGTCAATCTCTACCTGATGAGCCTTTAACTGCTCAGCATGGTCAGATAGGCGCACTTGAATTTTTTCAAGTTCTTCCATATAGGCAATGCGTTGAGACTCAAAACGTTGGGCATTTTCCATCAGGTTTTTGCGGTCGCTTTTATTGCGTTCCATTTCATTGAGAAGGGCAATAATTTCATTACGCGCATCTTCATGTTTTTCAGTCAAGGCTTTAAGGGCTTCCGACAAACGCAAATGCTCTGCTTCTGCCTTTTCATAGGCTTCTTCTGATATTTTTAGTTGAGCACGCATTCCTTCGTGGGTTTCTTTTTGTACCGTCACGTCAGAGGTGTTTTTAGAAAAGAGCTCACTTAAATTCTTAATTTCCATGTCCAAACGAACCAATTCATTGTTAAAAGAACGAATACGTTCATCTATGACGCCGATTTCGCCATCGGTTTCTCTAAAAGATTCACTAAATTCCCTATAAGTTTCTTTATGCTGATTTTGAGTATTTTCAAAATCAAAGATTTGATTTTCAATGATTTTAATCTGATCATGAGATCGGTCATGTTTACTTTTGGCTTCTTTATGAATTTCAGACTGTTGGGTATAATCTTCCTCTGTTTTTTTTAGTTTCCCTTCAACTCTGTCAAGGTCGTTTAAAAACAGATTGATCTCAATGTCTTTAAGTTCGTCGGATAAGGCTACATGTTCTTTTGCCTTTTCACTTTCTTTTCTAAGTGGTTCTATTCTGCCTTTCAGTTCTCCTGCAATATCTTCTACACGAACTAAGTTAAGTTCTGTATTTTCAAGTTTTCTAACCGCTTCCTTTTTCTTTGCTTTATATTTTACAATGCCTGCCGCTTCCTCAAAAACCTGTCTGCGGTCATCTCCATTACCACTTAAAATACTTTCAATTTTACCTTGTCCAATAATAGAATAGCCGTCTGTTCCAATGCCCGTATCCATAAATAATTCTCTGACATCTTTCAGCCTGCAGGCCGTATTATTGAGCAAGTATTCGCTTTCTCCAGATTTGTAAATTCTTCTGGTCACAATCACATCTGCAAAATCCACAGGAAAAAAGCGGTTGCTATTATCAAAGTGTAGGCTGACTTCAGCCATCCCAAGAGCCGAACGGTGTGTGGTTCCATTAAAAATAATGTCTTCCATTTTTGAGCCTCTAAGGGTTTTTACTTTTTGTTCCCCTAGAACCCAGCGCACTGCGTCTGTAATATTACTTTTACCACTGCCATTTGGACCGACAACACAGGCAACACCTTGGTTAAAATCCAAGATGGTTCTATCTGCAAATGATTTAAAGCCTTTAAGTTCCAATCGTTTAAGGTACATTACTCCACCTCTGCCTATTTTAATTCTTGCACCCACTTGATTTGATAAGGGGCAATTTCAGAATCTCCTTCAATCTTAAGGATTTGAATTCCTACGGATTTTAGCCATTCTAAGTTGCTTCTTTTGTACCCTGAAAAAAACGAAACGTGTTTGGAGTATACTCGGACATAGTGTCTATTACCAACGAGTCCCTTTTCCAATTCACGTTTGATTATTCTCTTATATATTTCTGTTTCAACAAGAGACCTAAAAGCATCGTGATGGGGTCCTGCTAAAACATTACCGTCATTTGAGAGTTCTTCACTTGCCTGTAATCCCATGCGAATAATTGGTATATCTACTTTCATAAACTCCCAATAGGCATCCGCAGCATAGGTCACTGCAGTACTTAATTCAATGGGTTCATAACGACCTTCTCTATACCAATCGGCAAGTTCCGTGTCAGACAAAACCAAAGTCGGGTAAATTCTAATGCAAGCAGGTTTATCTTTAATTGCTTGTCTCACTGTTTTGCACCAAGAATCCCGAGTATCCTCTGGAAGACCAATCATTAATTGAATCCCATAACCCAAATTGGCTTCTTTAAGCCGCTTAATGGCATTTTGTATACAAAGAGCATCATGACCTCTTTTAGCCGCCTTCAATACTTGGTCTGAATAAGACTGTACGCCTATTTCAACAATGGTTACTTTATACCGTTTAAGTCTTTCAATGACATCTGATTCTAAATAATCAGGTCTAGTTGACAAGCGAATGCCATGGACAAAATTCTGCCTTACATAGGTTTCGGCCATAGACAAATACTTTTCTTGTAAATCTGCAGGTATACCTGTAAAGCTGCCACCAAAAAAACCTATTTCCACTCGGTCATATTGTTCAGATCGTAATAGCCATGTATCAATAATTTCTCTTACTTGGTCTTCTGACCACTTAGGCTCCCGCTGAATACCGCTAATCATTCGCTGATTGCAGAATGTACAAGAATGACCACAACCCATATGTGGAATGAAAATGGGTATGGTCATTTGTTTAAAGTCTTTTTGATTAGGCATGAGCAATCCTTTTATCGTTGTTTCTTTCGTTACTTTCCAACTTTGCAATTGCCATTTTTGCAGCTTCCTGTTCTGCTTCTTTTTTACTTCTACCCTTACCATAGCCAATGACAATATCATTGAGCTTAACTTGAGTATAGAAAAGTTTGCAGTGATCAGGGCCTTCTTCTCCAATAATTTCATATTTAATCTTATTGTCTTTGCGAATTTGGACAATTTCTTGTAGATGTGTTTTATAATCTAGGAATACTTTTCCGTTAATGGCGTTATGGATAAAGTCTTTCATAAAGGTCATAATAAATCGGGTTGCGTTGTCAATACCACCATCTAGGTAGATTGAAGCAATAAGTGCCTCAAAGGCATCTGCCAAAATAGAAGTTCTTTTACGACCACCTGTCATTTCTTCGCCTTTTCCAAAGAACATGTACTCTCCAAGGTCAATCCGTCTCGAACACTCCCCTAAGGTAGATTCGCATACGATTTTCGAACGAATTTTAGTCAACTCCCCCTCGGGCAAGTCTGTGTGATTTTTAAACAAATAATCGCTGATGACAATACTCAGTACCGCATCACCTAAAAACTCAAGTCTCTCATTATTGTGAACGGCATTTTCTTTGCGTTCATTTGAAAAAGAACTATGGGTAAGCGCTTCTTTAAGTAGCGCCGGATTTTTGAAATTGTAATTAATATTTTTCTCAAAGTTATTGATAGATTCCAAAACAGTCAACCTCCTAGCAACAAGACTAAGAAAGGCTTTATAAATACATCAATTTTCTAATATATTTAGAAAACCCTTCACTAAAACATTTTATCTTTTTTTCGTCTACAATACAAGAGAATTGAGTTTTTCGGTATACCATACTTGCTTTTAAAGCTTATTCCAAAAGAAAAGGTACATGACTCTTTTTGCAAAAAGTAATCATGTACCTATTTGTATTTATTTTTACAGACTTACAAAGACGATCTACTTGTATTTTGCCAAAACCAAAGTTGCATTATGTCCGCCAAAACCAAGAGAGTTAGACATAGCATAGTCAATGTTAGCTTCAACACCTTTGTTTGGTAAATAATTAAGATCTAGCTCCGGATCTACGGTTTGAATACTCATCGTACCGTGTACAAAACCTTGGTGAAGAGCCAATAGACAAGCTATAGCCTCAACTGCACCTGAAGCACCAAGTAAATGACCTGTCATGGACTTCGTTGAAGATACCATCAAATCACTTGCATGTTCACCAAATACTGATTTAATCGCCATGGTCTCAAATTTATCGTTGTAAGATGTTGAGGTGCCATGTGCATTGACATAACCGATTTTGTTTACATCAATACCAGCTTCTCTAATAGCCATCTTCATTGATCTCGCTGCACCTTCTCCATCTGGAGCAGGGCTAGTGATGTGATAAGCATCTGCAGTCGATCCAAACCCAACCACTTCACCGTAAATCGTTGCACCACGCTCTAAAGCATGTTCAAGAGATTCAAGGATTAATACGCCTGAACCTTCGCCCATGATAAAGCCATCTCTGTCTTTGTCAAAAGGACGTGACGCTGTCTTTGGATCGTCGTTTCTTGTACTCATGGCTTTCATGCTACAGAAACCAGCAACGCCAAGTGGTGTGATTGAAGCTTCCGTTCCACCTGCCAGCATAAGATCTGCATCGCCTCGTTGAATGAGTTTAAACGCTTCGCCGATTGCGTTCGTACCAGTAGCACAAGCGGTCACAACAGAATAATTTGGTCCTTTCGCATTGAATGTCATCGAGACCACACCTGTTGCCATATTAGAGATCATCATTGGAATCATAAAAGGACTAACTCTTCCAGGACCTTTTTCAAGAAGTTTTTTATGCTCTTCTTCTAAAGTCAAGAGTCCACCAATACCTGAACCGATGACAACACCAAAACGGTCTGCATCTATTTTTTCAAGATCTAATTTAGAATCTTCAATAGCCAGTTGTGAGGCTGCTACCGCAAATTGAGTGTAGCGATCCATACGCTTCGCTTCTTTTTTGGCCATAAACTGGTCAGGTACAAAATCTTTCACTTCTGCTGCGATTTTCGTCACATAATCTGTCGTATCAAAGCTCGTGATTAAATCTACACCTACAACGCCTTTTTTTAACGCGTCCCAGAATGCATCCTTGCCAATACCAATAGGCGTTACAGCGCCAATGCCCGTTATAACTACTCTCTTTTTCACGTCGATACCTCCACTTCAATGACTAGAATAAACTAGTTATTTTCCACTCTGCTCTTGATATAATTATAAATGTCGCCGATATTTTTGAAGTTTTCTGCATCTTCATCTGGAATTTCGATTTTGAATTCATCTTCAAATGCCATGATGATTTCAACAGCATCTAATGAATCTGCTTCTAAATCTCCCATTAATGAAGTTTGCTCTGTAATTACAACATCTGCTTCCAAACCTAATTGATCAATAACAATTTCCTTCACTTTATCAAACATCTTAGTCACCATTCCTTTTTTAGTTTTATTGTTTTTTATATTGGCTGTCGTCTTTGGGGGATCGTCAGCTTGTTAAGGGTTATTTCGCTTAGAGCGTCATGCCCCCATCAACCGTAATAATTTGACCTGTCATATAGTTAGACTGGTCTGAACTTAAGAAGATTACCGCTTTAGCAACATCTTCTGGGTCACCCATTCTGCCAAGAGGGATCGCTTTTTTATAAGTTTCAATAACTTCTTGAGAAAGCTTTTCAGTCATATCTGTTGCAATAAACCCTGGCGCAACTGCATTGACCCGAATTTGTCTTCCGGCAAATTCTTTAGCAATAGACTTAGTAAAACCTATAACCCCTGCCTTTGAAGCACTGTAATTAGATTGACCTGCATTGCCTGTAAGTCCTACAACAGAGGTGATGTTGACAATATTGCCTGCTTTTCTTTTTAGCATTTTCTTGCCTACATGCTTGGTACAGAGATAAGTGCCTTTTAAGTTAATATCCATCACTTGATCCCAATCGCTGTCCTTCATACGAATCAAAAGACCGTCTCGGGTAACACCAGCATTGTTGACCAATATATCAATGGTATGAAAATCTTTTTCAATGGTATCCACCATAGCTTCTACTGCAGCGTCATCAGAAACATCGCATGCAATAGCCATAGCTTCCACCCCAAGGGCTTTAATTTCGGCAACTACTTCTTCCGCTTTTTGTGGGTTAGACGTGTAGTTAACCACTACATTTGCACCATTTGCGCCATAAGCTAATGCGACTGATTTTCCAATCCCTCGGCTTCCACCTGTGACTAATACTGTTTTTCCTGCAAATATCATGCTGTCTGTTCCTCCTCAACAATCAGAGAAGCGATGGATACCACATCTTCTATCGATTCAATGCTGTATAATTTTACTTCTTTTGATATTTTTTTAATGAATTTTGTTAAAGTACTTCCTGGACCCACTTCAATGAAAGTGTCAAAACCATCTTGAATCATCTCTCTAATCTGATCTTCAAAACGAACCGACTCACTGACTTGTTTTACCAACATTTCAGCGATGTTATCTTCTTCTGTGTAAGCTTTTGCAGTCACATTGGTATAAACAGTTTTTTCTAGTACATTTATTGGATACTTAGCCATTACATCTCTTAACTTTTCACCTGCTCCTGTGAGCATTTTTGTATGGAAAGGAGCTGAAACAGGCAGTAAAACTGCTTTCTTCGCACCGCGTTCTTTTAGCTTTTCAATTGCTTTAGCAACCAGAAGGGCTTCCCCTGCAATTACAATTTGTTGAGGACAATTGTAATTAGCTACAGAAACAATACCTTCAGAAGACAATTCTTTACAAACTTCTTCAATAGGCTCTCTGTCCATGCCTAAAATAGCCGCCATAGCACCTTTGCCTGCTGGCACTTCTTCTTGCATGAGTCTGCCACGTTCTCTAACGATTTGTACTGCATCTTCAAATTTAAGGGCACCGCCAGCCACAAGTGCTGTGAATTCTCCAAGAGAAAGACCTGAGAAGCCCTCCGCTTTAAGACCTGAGTCTACAAGACATTGATAAATCATGTAGCTTACAGTCAAAATACTAGGTTGAGTATTTTCAGTCATTCTGAGAGTTTCTTCGTCGCCAAAGAAACACAATTCTGCCATGTCTTTACCCAAGGCTTTACTAGCCGATTCAAAGATAGACTTGCCTGCCTGATTATAATCGTAAAACGTTCTTCCCATGCCTATATGCTGTGCACCTTGTCCTGGAAATACAACTGCAATTTTACTCATATTTTCACCTCTACCATTTCATCACGCAAGAAGCCCAAGTAAGACCTCCGCCAAAACCAACCATAACTACGTTGTCGCCTGATTTAATATTATTTTCACGTACAGCTTCATCTAAAGCAACCGGAATAGAAGCTGCGGACATATTGCCGTACTGATTTAAATTTACTTTTACTTGTTCCATCGGCAAATTCAGTTTTTTAGCTGCCGATTGAATGATTCTGATATTCGCTTGATGAGGCACCATATAGTTCACATCTTCAATTTTAAGACCAGCTTTATTGATAGATGCGATTGACGAACTCTCCATTGCTCTTACAGCAAACTTGAAAACATCAGATCCTTCCATTTTTACATAGTGCAGTCTATTTTCCACACTTTCCTTAGAGGCAGGAATTTTAGAACCGCCCGCTGGCATGTGTAAGAATTTTCCGCCAGAGCCATCTGCGCCAAGCTCAAAGGAGAGTATCCCTTTATCATCTTTAGAAGGACCCATAACCACTGCACCTGCACCATCGCCAAAGAGGACACAAGTGTTTCTATCTTCCATATCTAATATTCTGCTGAGGACCTCAGCGCCGATGACTAAAACATGTTCATAGAAACCGGTGGCAATAAACTGATCCGCAACTGCCATGCCGTATAAAAATCCCGAACAGGCTGCTTCTAAATCAAAAGCCGACGCCTTTGTAGCACCAATCTGTTCTTGGACTAAACAGGCCGTCGCTGGCAATGCCATGTCTGGTGTTATTGTCGCAACAATAATCATGTCTATATCTTCTGCTTTGAGTCCTGCGGCTTCTAAGGCTTTAAGCGATGCCCTCGATGCCAAATGAGATGTACAAGTATCTTCATCTGCAAAATATCTATTTTCAATACCTGTTCTGGTTCGAATCCACTCATCGTTGGTGTCTACCATACTTTCTAAGTCATGATTGGTTATTTTCTTTTCAGCAATAGCGCTACCTGTACCTAAGATTCTGCTCTTTCGCATAGAACTTATTCACCTCATTCAGATTAATTGTATATGATCTTAAATTTTGTTCTTAGTATTTGTTTTTATTATCTGATACTAATAATAAGGCATAATTGAATTGTTATCAAGTACTAATTTCTAATTTATTGCCTTTGTCCTAGGCTCAAAAAATAAAAACACGGCTAGAATACGGTAATCATCCGTTATCTGGCCGTGTATAAAAATATGATTTAATCGAATACTTGATTTACTTTTCCACTTCTTGTGCTTCTTCTGATTCAGTTTCTATTATAGTTTTTCCAAGCTCTGCTTTAATGATGTTGACAATATCTTCATCAATACACTTTTGAGCATACTTGATGCCATTCATAAAAGCTTTCGCATTTGAACTGCCATGAGCCTTAACCAATATGCCATCTACCCCTAAGAATGGAGCACCACCATATTCGTCTGAGTCCATTTTTTTCTTTAAACCTGCAAAAGCAGGTTTTAAGAGCAAGGCTGCTACCGACATGACTTTACTGGACATAATTTGTTCCTTTAACATACTACTAAAGCTCTTAGCAACACCTTCAGATACCTTTAATATGACGTTCCCTGTAAATCCGTCGCAGACAATAACATCGCAAACACCAGCAGGAACATCCCTTACTTCAGCATTGCCAATAAAGTTAAGCTCAGACTCTTTTAAAACGCCATAGGACTCAATAACCAAGCTATTGCCTTTACCTTCTTCAACACCAATATTGGCAAGACCAACTCTCGGGTTTTCTATTCCTAAAACACGATTGGCATAAATACTTCCCATAACCGCAAATTCGTATAAATTTCTAGGTTTACAGTCGGCATTTGCCCCTGCATCTGTTAATACTGCAATGCCTTTTGTGGTCGGGTAAACACTACAAAGAGCAGGTCTATCTATGCCTTTGATTCTACCCACTTTGAGCAGACCCCCTGCAAGAAGTGCCCCTGTATTGCCTGCAGAAAGAAAAGCCTCTACTTCTTTTTCTTTAAGCATTTTAAAACCTACTACCATAGAAGAATCTTTCTTCGTCTTAATAGCTTTAACAGGCTTGTCTTCATTTTCGATCACTTCTGTGGTATGAACAATAGATAGATACTCTTGAGGTATCATAAGTTTGCGTACTCAATATTTCTTTGATTTTTACTTCATCGCCGATGAGAACAATATCCCCTTGAATGCTTTCAAGTGCGGCAAGAGCGCCCAGTACAGGCTCTTTAGGGGCAAGATCGCCACCCATTGCGTCTATTGCAATTTTCATGTGTTTGCCTCCTACTTGTTAGTTGCCATGGCAACCAATATAAATTTGCCTCTAAATACCTGATCGTTATTGGCATTGATCATGACATGTATAAAATACTCACTGCCTCTGATTCTTGTAACTTGAGCCTTTGCAACTAGTTTTTGACCCGCTATAACAGGTACTCGGTATTTAACATTCGCAACCCCAGTAAGAGCCACATTTGCATCTATAACAGCCATGGCTAAAGACTCAGCCATTGCAAAAATATAATGTCCCTTAACAATTTTTGTTTTTTCAAAAACCATGCTCTCTTCTGTTTCTAAAATAGATATAGCTCTATTGTTGAGTTCTAAATCCAACAATTCTCCTACGATCTCACTCTGCCCAATGGTTTTAACCTTATCATAATTCTCAGTAGCAACATGCTTCATACGTTCTCTGAGTTCTGGAATATTTAAAGTCAGGCGATCCAAACGAATGGTTTGTATGCTGACTCCAAGAGAATCACTTAGTTCTTCATCGGTTAAGAACGGATCTTCCTCTATGATTTTAGACAGTTGTTCCAGTCTTTCCTGCTTTTTTAACTTCGGCACGGAATCACTCCTATCTTCTTTTTAAGACTACGTCCTATTATATCATATAAAAACCATTTATTCATTAATGACTTATGGTCATTTGTACCTACATGATTGCACCCTTGTTAAGACTCTTTTGACAGATTATCTAAGCAGTCAAAAAAGAGAAAAAGACGAGTGACTAATCACTCGCCTTTACCGCTTGTTAAAAACTGCAATACTAGTTTACAGAAATAACTTCCTTGCCTTTGTAGAAACCACAGCTACCGCAAACTCTATGCGACACATTTGGTTCATGGCATTGCGGACACTCAATGATATTTGGTGCTGTCATTTTGATGTTCGCAGATCTTCTTTTATCTCTTCTAGCTTTAGATGATCTTCTCTTAGGTACTGCCATCCGTACACACCTCCTTATTCCTGCGTGAAAAAGTTTTTCAAAATCTCTAATCTTGGATCGATTTTCTCGTCTTTACAAGAACATGTCTCATGGTTCAAATCGACACCACAATTAGGACATAGCCCTTTACAGTCCTTGCTACATACGGTTTGATATGGCAAATCCATTACAATTTCGTCTACGACGATTTGGTCAAGATTCAACAAGTGGTCTTCGCTTAAGTACCAGTCTTCATCTTCCGAATCCATTGGTGACGTTCGAATAACCGTTTTGTGAAGCTGTTTCTCGAAATTTCGAAAAACTGAATCTAAACAACGGGCACACTCATACTCAATTTCACCTTTAATAGTGAAATCAATTACTATGGTATTACCACTTTTAGATACTTCGCCATTTATATCAAATTCGCTAATAGCAATGATTCCAAAATTAATCTTCTCCTCGATCTCAGGAATAAATCGATGAGAGAATGGTATTTTGCTAAGTTTTCCGCTTGTGACTTCTGTTAAATTGAGAATCATGTTTCACCTCATGTTTACAACATGATTATTATACAAAGCACACATATATTTGTCAAGCAATTTTACTTGATGGATAAATATACAAATGACAATTTATTATTTTGTTAATTCTACTGTATCTCTTGCAATCATAAGCTCTTCGTTTGTAGGAACAACTAAAACTTTAACTTTTGAATTGTCAGAGCTGATGATTTGATCTTTGCCTCTAACGTTGTTTCTTTCGTCAGAAATTTCAATACCCATCCAGTCCATACCATCGCAGATGTGCTTTCTGTTTACTATAGAGTTTTCGCCAAGACCAGCTGTGAAGATAACTGCATCAACGCCGTCCATAGTTGCTGCGTAAGCTGCAATGTATTGTTTTACACGATCATCGAATACTTCAAGGGCTAATTCAGCTCTTTTGTTACCAGCTGCTGCAGCTTCTTCAATGTCTCTGAAGTCACTTGAAACGCCTGAAATACCTAATACGCCTGATTTCTTATTAAGAAGGTCGTTCACTTGATCCATAGAAAGATTTTCTTTTTCCATGATGAAAGTAACGATTGCAGGGTCGATATCACCACATCTAGTACCCATTACAAGACCTTCAAGCGGTGTGAATCCCATTGATGTTGCAACTGATTTTCCGCCTTGAATTGCAGCTACAGATGCGCCGTTACCAAGGTGACAGCAGATGAGTTTAAGGTCTTTAATGTCTTTGCCAAGAATCTCTGCAGCTCTTTGCGAAACATATCTGTGGCTTGTTCCGTGGAAGCCGTATCTTCTAATTCTATGGTTTTCATACAATTCATATGGTAATGGGTAAATGTAAGCACTTGGTGGCATTGTTTGATGGAATGCTGTGTCGAATACAGCTACATTTGGAACGCCAGGAATTAATTCTTGAAGCGCCTCAATACCGATAATGTTCGGTGGATTGTGAAGTGGTGCTAATTGAATACACTCGTTAAGACGTTTCATGACATCGTTATCAATAACAACAGAAGCACTATAGTATTCACCTGCGTGAACAACACGGTGACCTACTGCTTGGATTTCAGAAAGGCTTTTGACTGCGCCAATCTTTTCGTCTACAAGCGCGTCTAAAACGTGCTTTAATGCATCTTTGTGGTTTTCCATTGGCACTTTAATTTTTTCTTTATCTCTGCCTGGAACTTCATGCGTAAGTTGTGAACCTTCGATGCCAATTCTTTCAACTAAGCCTTTTGCCAATACAGATTCGTCTTTCATGTTCATTAATTGGTATTTTAATGATGAACTACCGCAGTTTATAACTAATACGTTCATGATTTACCCCCTTGAGTTTTTGTTCAGTGGCATATGCCTCCTTTTCATTATAAAATAAATATGAATTTTTTCAAGGAAAGTATACAATATTCTTCCTATGAATTTATTTAAATACATAACTATAGTATAATATACATATCAATGTTATAAGGAGTTGGGTATGTCCTTAGAAAATTCTCAAAAAATACTAGGTATCGTAACTGAATATAACCCTTTTCATAATGGTCATGCCTATCATATAGAAGCATCTAAATCTTTAGCCGGTGCGGATTTTGTCGTAGCAGTCATGAGTCCTCACTTTACCCAGAGAGGTGAACCTGCCATAGCAGACCCACACACTCGGGCAAAATGGGCTATAGGCTCTGGAGTCGATTTAGTCATTGCTCTTCCTACTCTTTTTTCAACAGCCAGCGCAGGTTATTTTTCCTATGGGGCCGTATCTATTTTAAATGCGCTCGGCATTGTAGATTCGCTCTGTTTCGGCAGTGAATCTGGTGATATAGAACATCTTAAAAGTATTCAGAAACAAATGTTACTAGCACAATCTGAATTTCAAATGGCTCAACGAGAAGACCCTTCTCTTTCATTTCAAAATCATAGGGATAAATTTATAAAAATACAGAATGAGTCCACTGACCTTTCTGGTTCAAATGATATATTAGGACTTGGCTACATGGATGCACTACATCGCCTAAACAGTACTATAGTCCCCTTAACTATTCAACGTGTTCAGGCAGACTATAAAGCTACTTCCCTAACCGGTTCAATTTCTAGTGCAACGGCTATACGCTCTGCCATTGGAAATTCTAAAGATTTTGACCCATTAGGCGACCTTAACTCATTAAGCGAAACTGTTCCTAGCCATGTGGCACGTGATCTTTTTTCAAAAGAGGGTACAGTTTTAATGCCCGACTTATCGCTTTGGCAGGAATGGGTTTTATTTGAACTCAGACGTTCTACGGTGTCACAACTCAGCTCTATACATGATATGGCTGAAGGTCTGCCTCAAAGAATGAAGTCAAAAGCAATAGAACACGAAGAATACCACAATTTTGAAAACGCACTGAAGACCAAGATTTATACCACGGGCAGGCTAAAAAGAGTTATGGCTAAGTTGCTTCTTGGCATTACCAAACAAGATTTAAAGAACGACTTTTTAACACAACCCGAGTATATTCGTATTTTGGCTTTTAACGAGAAGGGGCGCCAATTGCTAAGTGAAATGGATTCCAGTCTGCCTGTCATTACTAATGCTAAGCACTTTAGACCAGCAACGCCTTCAGCCAATAGGCAGTGGGAAATTGACTGTACTGCCTCAGATCTATATCACCTGCTTTTAAAGGGCAATGTGCGTAGAGGTGGACATATGTTTAGGCAAACACCCCTTTATATTAAATAAGGCTTTCGGATGTGCTAGCCTTTGTTAACATTTAGTCCCTTCTATTATGAATTAAACAAAAAGACTTTGATGAACCCAACGGCTCTTCAAAGTCTTTTATATTATCTATAATTCTATTGTCTAAAATGGACCTATTTATAATTGTTAAGTTCTCTTACATTCTGTCTTAAGGTTGTTAAAATATCTTCTACATTAGTGGTTACTTGCATCAAAGTATCTTCTGCATACTCGTAAGCGCCACCCTTGATTTCCTCAGCAAACTCTTCAGCTTCTCTATAAATTTGCTCTCCGCGCTCTTTTGCACGAATGACAATCTCATGTTCTTCAACTAATTGATTAACACGTTCTTCCACTTGCTCCATGATGCGCACTTCTTCATCTCGAGCGCTGTCTAAAATTCTGCGTTCTTCTAATTGAGCGTGTTCAACAATTCTTCTTTCATCACTATGAGCAGTTTGCATAATGACTTCAGCTTGTTTTTGAGCTTCTTCAACTATTTGCTTCTTCTGGTCTTTTAGCCATTTAACATGTTGATATTCTTCAGGCAACAAAATGTGAATCTCTCTCAAAATTTCCAAAAATTCTTCTCGGTCAATCATGACCTTTCCCGTTAAAGGAATTGCCGACAAGCCCTCAAGCTTATTTTCAAATTCATCTAGCAAATCAAGAACCTTTAAATTCATATCAGACGATTGTCTCAAAGCATTCAACTCCTATGGTTTATTTTTTTCATGCATGTATTTGTATACGTTATCGGGAACAAGACCCGCTATTTCCCCGCCAAATCTAAATACTTCTTTTACTAAGCTTGAGCTTAAATAGGAATATTCAGTCGCTGTCATCATAAAGATGGTTTCTGCGTCATCATTTAACTTTTTATTCATTGAAGCCATTTGCAACTCCATTTCAAAATCAGATATAGCTCTTAAACCTTTGACGATTGCTGTAATATTTTCTTTTGCAACATAATCAACCAATAATCCGCTAAATTTAATAACTTTCACGTTATTCAAATCTTTGATGGCTTCATTTATGAGCTTTACCCTTTCGTCTTCATCAAACATAGGACTCTTTTGAGCATTGACCAATACACCAACGATGACTTCGTCAAACATTTTCGAGGCTCTTCTGACAATATCTAAGTGCCCATTGGTAATAGGGTCGAAGCTCCCTGGATACAACACACGTTTCATGATACCCTCCTGTAAATTGTCAAAGATGTTATGCCATAAGTTCGTGTTTTTACTAATTCCAATGCGACAGGTAGGTTCCAAACATCATTCTTAGCATGTTCGATGACAACAATACCCTCTATTTTAAGGATGCCGTCATTTATAATAGTCTGCAAAATAGGCTCTACATAGTCTTTTGAATAAGGTGGATCCATAAAGATCAGGTCTATAGAATCTCGTTCCAATCTGTGAATGGCTGAAACACATTCTCCTTGAACCAACTTAACTTCTTCTAAGAACCTTGTCTTCTCTGCATTTTTGCGAATAATCTCTATACAAGCCTTGTTCATATCTACAAATATGGCCGATTGAGCACCTCTACTAATAGCTTCTAGCCCAAGTGCTCCAGATCCTGCAAACAAGTCCAAAACTTGCTTATTATAAAAATCATATTGCAGTAAATTAAAAAGTGATTCCTTGACTCTATCAGTAGTTGGTCTAGTATCTAAACCTTCTAAGGTCATTAATTTAGTTCCTCTTGCTCTACCTGAAATTATTCTCATAGATTACCCTCATTATACAATATCTGCTTCTATATTATCCAACTATTTATCACAATGCAAACTTTTCCATTAAACTTCCCTTAAGCGCTGCTAAATAAATCTGAGATTCCTCTTCAATTTCAATACGTTCAAATAATTCTCTCACAGCCTGTTGAGCTACTTGGAGAATATCCAAATGTTTGGAAAGGTCTGCTAGCTTCAGTTGAGGCAACCCATGTTGTCTCGTTCCAAAAAATTCCCCTGGCCCTCGTAACGTTAAGTCTTTATCTGCAATATAGAACCCATCAGTAGAATCAACCATGACCTTTATACGTTCCTTTGCAACCCTTCCAGGTTGATCCGAAACAAGATAGCAGTAAGATTGAGCGCCACCACGACCTACCCTTCCCCTTAGCTGATGGAGTTGGCTTAATCCAAAGCGGTCCGAATCCATGATAACCATTACCGTAGCGCTGGGTACGTTTATTCCCACTTCTATAACTGTTGTTGCCACTAATACTTTTAATGCCTTTTCCTCAAAAGCGTGCATAATTTGTTCTTTTTCCTTGCTCTTCATCTTTCCATGTATGAGACCGATTTCTAAATTTGGATATACAGCCTTTAATGATTCCCATGTTTTTTCTGCAGAATTTAGCGTTAATGTTTCTGATTCTTCAACCAGAGGGCAAACCACATATACCTGCTCATTTCGACCCACTGCTTCAGTTATTGCCCTATGAACCTGCTCAAAGTGTTTTGAAGGTACATATTCTGTTAGTATCGACTTTCTACCTGATGGCATCTGTCGAATAATTGAAATATCCACATCCCCATAAAGAACTAAGGATAAAGTTCGCGGAATGGGTGTCGCAGACATTACCAACACATGAGGATTGAAACCCTTGGTTTTAAGGTTTAGTCTTTGTCCTACTCCAAATCGATGTTGTTCATCTGTAATGACCAAAGACAAACTGTCAAAGGACAAATCATCTTGAAGCACAGCATGGGTCCCAATGACAAACTTAATTTCGCCTGAAGTGATTTTCTCTTTTATTTTTGGTTTTTGCTTTGTACTTCCCGTCAGCAAGGCAATTGGAAAGTCTTCTCCAAACAGTTCTTTAAAGGATCGATAATGCTGTTCTGCCAATATTTCCGTAGGTACCATAAGTACCGATTGATGACCATTTTCATAAGCTAGAAACATGGACATAAAAGCCACAATGGTCTTACCAGAACCTACATCGCCTTGAACAAGTCTGTTCATAGCACGATTATTTGACATATCTTTAAAAATTTCGTCTACGACTTCCACTTGGCTTTCGGTTAGCTGGAAAGGGAGTTTAGACTGAATACTTTCTTTCACACTTCCCAATGCATGTACAAAGCCATGTTGATGCCCTAAATCTCGTTTTAGGGCAAAGAGACCTGCTTGTAGTTGAAATAATTCTTCAAAAATCAGTCTATACTTCGCTATTTTATAACTACTCTTATCTTTAGGGAAATGAATCTGTTCCACTGCAAAAGGTCTTTGACAGAGTCGATACGACTGGGTAAGCCACAAAGGCATAGTATCTCTCAATTTTGGTAACAACATAGAGAGGGCCGTTTTTTGAAACTCACATAGTTCATTTTGAGTTAAACCATCGGTTAAGGCATAAATCGGCGAAATCCCAAGGATCTTTTCAGGGTCATTGTTCTCATTCACAGGAAAATATTCTGGTTGAAACATGACTGGCAAAAGCCCATCTTTTTTAATTTGACCAAAAAAATAAAAAGACTCTCCCACTTGAAATTTCTTTTGTAGATAGGGCGCATTAAAATATATTAATTGTAAATAGCCAAAACCATCTGTAATCTTAAGCTTTAACATCGATTTTTTAAATTTAGTCATTTGAGACTGAACCCCTGCAATTCTAGCCTTTACTGTGACAAAATCTCCATCATTAAAATCACCTATTTTAACAATATTGCCTTTGTTTACATAGGTTCTCGGATAGTTTTCTAAAAGGTCCTCTACAGAAAACAGCCCTAAACGATTGAGTTTCTTTTCAGTTTTAGGCCCGACGCCTTTCAATTCAGTTAAACTCATATTCATGTGAATCTCTCCCAAAATAGTCAAAATTAGCAGAACCAACAGCAATGGCTAGCGCAAAGGCTAGCCATGTGTTGTATAAATGTCATATGCTAAAAATTATTAGAATTAAATATCTTTATTCCACAGAGGCAATATAGTAGTAAAGTGGTTGTCCGCCTTCTTGAACATCTACATCGATATGATTATATTTTTCAGTTAAATGGTCTGCCAAAGCTTGAGCCATTTCTGCTGTAAGATTCTCACCATAATACAAAGTGACAATTTCAGAATTTTCATCGATTAACTGCTCTAAAGCTTTTAATGTAACTTGTTCAACATCTTTACCTACTTCTATGATGGTGCCATCGGCAACGCCAAGAATATCGTCTTTCGCTATATCCATGCCATTGAATACTGTGTCTCTAACTGAGAACGTTACTTGTAAAGTCTTAACAGTCTCAATAGCCGCTTTCATATTTTCAAAATTAACTTCTGCTGTACGCTCAGCGTTAAATTGAATCAATGCAGCAATACCTTGAGGTACAGTTTTTGTAGGAAGTACAAAAACATTTTTATCAGAAAGAATATCTTTGGCTTGATTGGCCGCTAAGATAATATTGCTGTTGTTTGGCAATACGAAAACATTCTCAGCATTGCAAGCTTCAATTGCCTTTACAATGTCTTCTGTGCTAGGGTTCATGGTCTGACCGCCCTCAATAATGACGTTAACACCAAGGTCTTTTAAAATTCTAGCAAGACCTTCACCCATAGCAATGGAAACAATACCATGGGTGGCTAGTGGCTCAGCTATGTTGCTAGCGGGAACTTCTGTTTTTTCTTCTAAAACAGCTTCTTCAACTGTTTTCTCGGGCTGAGTCCCTACTGCGGGGCTTAATATCGCCTCAGTTTCTTTTGCGTCTACAATAGAAGAATGTTGCTGTCTCATATTTTCAATTTTAATGGTCATCAAATCCCCAAACTTAAGGGCTTCTTCTAAAGCAACCCCAGGGTTATTGGTATGAACATGGACTTTTACAAGATCTTCGTCTTGAACAAATACCATGCTATCTCCCATTTTTTCTACATTATTCCTAAGATAGGTCACGTCTTCAATTCGTGTTTTTAAAATAAACTCTGTACAGTAAGTAAAATTAATATCTTCTGCAGAAATTTGAGTTTGAGCGTGTCCTACTTTGCTTTCTTCAATGGCATAGTGAGATTCCACACCTAACACAGCGTCCATAAAACCTCTTAAGATTAGAACAAGGCCCTTACCGCCTGCATCCACAACACCCGCCTGTTTTAATACAGGTAAGTAGTCTGGTGTTGTTTCAAGGGTTTCTTCTGCTCTGCTAATCAAAACAGCCAGAAGCTCATGAATTGGCATTTCTAATTCTGTATACTCAACTGCAAGTTCTCCTGTTTTTCTAATAACTGTAAGAATAGTCCCTTCTACAGGTTTCATAACTGCTTTATAAGCTGTATCAGATGATTCTCTGATAGCCATTGCAAGGTCAACAGATGTTAATTGAGCTTTTTCATGACATCCCTTTGAAAATCCTCTAAAAATCTGTGAAAGAATAACCCCTGAATTTCCTCTTGCCCCCATTAATGACCCTTTTGACATGGCTTTTGCCACATTGCCAGCATGGTCAGTTGGCGTCTTGTCAATTTCAGTAATTGCTGCATTCATGGTGAGAGACATATTTGTCCCTGTATCACCATCTGGCACTGGGAAAACGTTTAGCGAATCTACCAATGCTCTGTTTTGATTAAGTGTATATGCTGCTTGCTTAAACATTTTCGCAAGCAAATCTCCATCTATATGTTTAATATCCAACTGCTTCGCCTCCCAATTAACCTTGAACTCTGACACCTTCAATATTCAAGTTAACCTTGAGTACCTTTAGGCCGGTCTGATTTTCGACACTGTATCTAACGCGCTCTATAATATTTTGAGCTACAACTGAAATTTTAGTGCCGAATTGGATAATGACGAACAAATCAATAACTATACCATTCTCGTCCGCGTTTATTTTGACACCCTTGCTTAAATTTTCTTTTTTTAATAAGCTAACAATCCCATTGCTGGCAGATCTTGAAGCCATACCAACAAGTCCGTAACATTCAATTGCTGCAGCACCTGCGATTGTAGCAATCACTTCGTTATTTATATAAATAGCTCCGTAATTGTTATCTACTTTTATGGTCATAAGTAATTCCTCCCCATTATAAATCTAAAGAACTTGAGTCTATTGTCTCAAGCTTCTTGCCTGATGTTTCTTAAAAAGAATAGAATAAAATTATAATAAAAACATTCTTATTCATAATTGTATCGTATACACCAGCTTTATTCAATCGTTTAAAAAATTTATACCTCATATTTTTTATTTAAAACTTGTCTTTCATAGTAATAACTGCTATAATTAATACTGCTTATGTTTGTTATTTGCTCAAGGGAGGTGTATTTAAAATGGCTAGAGTATGTGAAGTGTGTGGTAAAGGCAAAGTGTCTGGTAACAACGTGTCTCACGCGAACAACCATACAAGAAGAACTTGGGCTCCTAACCTTAGAAGAGTTAAGGCGGTTGTCAATGGATCACCAAAGAGACTTATGGTGTGCACAAGATGCCTTCGTTCAGGAAGTGTTCAAAGAGCTATCTAACTCAAAGAGATAATCTTTTGAGTAAAAGTCTGCTTTTAGCATCTAAAAGCAGACTTTTTATGTAGTTTATGAATTTCTTTAGGTTGGAACCTATAACTAAGAAACCCCATCCATGACTTCTCACGTTAGAAGTTAAGGATGGGGTTTTTTGCTGTTTAATCTCTTGAACCTATTAAAAATGCCATACCTTCATGAAGTTGAATTTCGCCTTCATCTTCCACAAGCTCATTACTGATAGTTACCGTACTGGCTTGGTCAATAACAGCTCTATCAAGGGGGTACTTAAACCCTTTGAGCGTCACACAAAGGCGTTCAGAAATGGGTATCAAACTCATGAAGGACCAATTGCCTCTGTTGACTTTTGTCGTCCCTGCCACAATCTGACGGATCTCATTGTGGTCGTCAAGAATAACGCCTGTTTTCCCCGCCCTTTCAATTCGCCTGAGAAGCATCATATTGGCCAAGGTATGGTCCAAACGACTACCCGTAGCTCCAAGTATGCAAACTTGTTCTGCTGGTTGCTTTAAGGCTTCTAGAATGGCCAACTCTGTATCTGTATAGTCCTTTTCTTTAGGAAAAGTCACCTTGGGGATTTCAGAAAAGCGTTCTTCCCATTCAGCTAATGGTGCTGAATCAAAATCACCTACAATCATATCAGGTTCAATATCTTCTATTTTCATAAAATTTTTAATGCCACCATCGGCTACAATGACAAACATACTGACAGCAACCTGTTGCCTGATCAACGCTTCCCTTACGGGGTTGCCGCCAGTTACAATCAGAACCTGCTTTTTATTTGCCAAGTTTTTTCGCTTCCTCTCTGAATTTCAAGACCTCTTTCTCAATGCCTTCTCCAGCAAAGAGTGCCGAACCTGCCACTATAATATTTGCACCGGCTTCAAGGACCATTCCAACATTGTCAGCTTTAATGCCGCCGTCCACTTGTATGTCGATTTGAAGCCCTCTATCCTCAATCATTTTTCTGAGGCGTCTTATTTTATCTGTACACGTATGGATATAGCTTTGACCCCCAAAACCTGGGTTCACAGACATGATTAAAACCATATCCAACTCAGGTAAAATTTCTTCTATCGTGCTAAGGGGCGTTGCAGGATTTAGAGAAACAGCCGCTTTAATCCCATAAGATTTAATATTTTGAATGGTTCTGTGCAAGTGAACACAAGCTTCTTGATGGACAGTAATTAAGTCTGCACCTGCTTTCACAAAGGTTTCAATATAATTATCAGGATTTTCTATCATGAGATGTACATCTTTAACCATGCTGGTTTTCTTTGCAACAGCTTGTAATACAACAGCGCCAAAAGAAATATTAGGGACAAAATGACCATCCATAACATCCACATGCAAATACTCACATCCTGCTGCTTCTACTTTTTTTACATCTTCAAGCAAATTACCAAAATCTGCAGAAAGAATCGAAGGTGCTAATTTCATTAGTACTGCCTCCTTGTATTCTTAATTTCTTGATATAAATAACGATAAGATTCGTATCTTTGTCCTGATATTTTAAAACTGTCTACAGCTGCAATGACCCCGCACCCCGGTTCGTTAATATGGACGCAGTCATCGAAACGACAAAACTCTTCTTGTTCTTCAAATTCAGGGAAAAAGTCCTTGAGCTCACTTAATTCAATGAACTCAAGATCAAGGCTTGTAAAACCTGGGGTGTCAACAACCCAGCCGCCATGATCCAAAGGCATTAATTCTGTATGCCGAGTAGTATGCTTTCCTCTTTTTATTTTTTCACTAAGCTCACCTGTTTTTAGGCTCAAACCTTTTTGCAGTTTGTTGAGAAGTGATGATTTTCCAACCCCTGACGGACCTGCAAATACAGTTACTTTGTCTTGAATTGCCGCTTTCAGCTCTTCAAGACCCTCTCCTGTTTTCCAAGAGGTTAAAATCACTTTAAAACCTGCAGACTCGTAGATCTTTTTAAGTTCTTTACCCACGCCTTTTTGGTCCCCGTCTATTTTATTAAAACAAATAATGGGGACCACTCCTGCGGCAATGGAAAGTACCGTCATTTTATCCAACAATATGCGATTGGGATCCGGATTTTGTACAGCAAATACAATTACCGAATGATCCACGTTGGCAACGGCTGGTCTTATTAATTCGGTCTTACGTTCTTCAATTTCTTCTATTGTTGCCTTTTCTTCATTTTCTGGCAAAATCAGAACCCTATCTCCAACAAGAGGGGTAAGTTTTTGGTTCTTAAACTTACCCCTAGCTTTACATTCAAATAGGCTGTCATCTGTTTTGACATAGTAAAATCCAGCAATCCCCTTAAGGATGATTCCTTTTACCATGATGACCCTCCATTTTTAGATTACACAAGTTATTACTCAAATACGACTTTTTTACTAATCATAAGTGTATCATTGAAATAAATATATATTGTTGCTTCACCCGTACCCTCAAGAGAGAAAGTAAATGTCCCTTCAGAACTTTGATGAACTTTGTCATAGACCACTGATTCAGCACCATTTTGTTGTTTGACAATTCTTACGTTAATTTGGTCTGCCGAAGTACCTAAATCCATTGTTTCAGAATAGAATTTAGGTTTGACTGGCGTTGTGGTTGTGGTTCCGCCAGTAGTGCCTCCTGTCGTTCCCGTACTACCTGTTTCACCAGTAGTGCTAGTTCCTGTAGTAGTTGTAGCATTACTACTCTTTCCTTTGCTGACTACAAGATTGACGGATTCGCCTTCTAAAATTTCTTTGCCCGCTTCAACACTTTGAATCATAACTGCATCTTTAGCATATTCGTCAGAGAAATTATAAGACAAGTTATTAACAGAAATTTTATATTCAGCTAACTTCTTGTTGGCCGCAGTCAATGAAAGACCTACCAATTTAGGCATATTTACTTTAGAAGGATCTGTCCCTTTACTGACAAATAAATCTACTGAACCACCGATCCCAATTTGTTGACCTGCAAATGGTGTCTGGGAAATAACAGTACCTTCTGGCAAATCATTTTGAACGTATTCAATAGTTCCAAGTTTTAATCCTTGATTTTCAATCATATATTGAACTTCTTTTAAATCTTTTTGAACCAAATTAGGCACTAAAATCTGTTCTGAGCCAGTACTGATAACCAAGGCAACTGTATAGCCTTCCTTAAGCTTTGTCCCAGCTACTTGCGATTGGCTAACAACTTGATCTACAGCGTACCCTGTACTTTCCACTCTTTCACTAATGTCTACTTTAAGACCTAGAGCTTCCACTTTTGTGGTTGCTTCTTTATAGTCCATACCAACAACATCAATCATTTCAACTGATTTTCCAGGTGCAATCATCTTCTTGATGGCAAAACCTGCGCCAAAGACTAAGAGAACTGACAACAAAGCTAATGCAATGGTCAACCCAAGCTTTTTCTTTTCAGGTTTAAAGTTACCATTTTTACCCATCTCTCTTGAGGTTCTCATATGGTTAGGATTTGTATCCGGAGACCTTTTGGTAATACTTCTCGTTCTCTCGTTGAATGCCTCATCTAAAGGTTCTAAGTCACCTAGATTAGGCATCACCATAGTTGGCGAACTTTCTTCTGCCATGTCCATGAAGATTTCCAAGTCTGGATTTATTAAAACATCTTCTAAATCTTCAATTAATTGAAGAGCTGATTGATAACGTTTGTCTGGGGTCTTTTGTATGGACTTCATGATAATGCTCTCTAAGCCATAGCTGATATTTTCATTGATGGCGCTTGGCAAAATGACATCTTCTTTTAAATGTTTCATTGCAACTGCCACAGGAGAATCTCCGTCAAAAGGTACCCGCTTAGTTGCCAACTCATAGAGTAGGATGCCAAGAGAATATAAATCAGAACGTTCGTCAACAAACCCGCCTCTAGCTTGCTCTGGCGAAGAATAATGAACAGAACCCATCATGTCTGTTGTGTTGATGATAGTAGAGGTCGTAATGGCTCTAGCAATACCAAAGTCAGCAACTTTAACGATTCCCTCTTCTGAAATGAGAATATTGTGAGGCTTAATATCTCTATGAATGATATGGTTTTGATGGGCATGGTCTAAAGCAAGGGCAATTTGCTTGGCAATACTAATGATTTCACGATTGCTGAGGAAACCTGGGTAGTCTTTAATATACTTTTTCAGCGTGACGCCGTTGACATATTCCATGACAATATAGCGCACTTCTCCATCTGCACCAACATCATAAACATTCACAATAGCAGGATGGGACAAGCTCGCCGCAGCCTTTGACTCTTTATCAAATTTTTGAATAAATTCGTCGTCTTCAATATATTCTGGTCTTAAAATTTTAACGGCCACAAAACGGTTTAAGAGTCTGCATTGAGCTTTGTAGACCAACGCCATGCCGCCTTCTCCGACTTTTTCTACGATTTCGTAACGATTCCCTAATACTTTTCCTAATAGTCTATCCATTCAATTCACCTCTTACGCCAATGGGATGCTAGCAGCAACAATAGTTACATTGTCTATGCCACCGCGATGTAATGCAATATCTTTCAGTGCCACAAGTGCTTCGGCCAATTCATCTCGATGAGCACTTATTTCCTTGTGAATTTCTTCGTCGCTAACTAAGTCCGTTAACCCGTCAGAACAAATCACTGCAACTGTTGGTTCACAAATTTCAATTTCCTTAATTTCAGGTAGGCCCTTAGAACCAGAACCTAAAGCTTTCATAATTACATTCCTCTGAGGATGATTTTTTGCCTCCTGCTCAGAAATAGTGCCTTTACGAACCAGCTCTGAGACTAAGGTATGATCTTGTGTGACTCTGCGAATACCTCTTGAATCAATCAAATAGGCACGGCTGTCTCCAATATGGCCAATATATAAAACGCCATCTTCCAAATAAGCAAGGGTCAAAGTGGTTCCCATGCCTTCATAATTTTCATTTTCATTCGATTTAGCATCAATTTCAGCACTGGCCTCTTCAAAGGTCTTCAAAATAGCAGAAACGATGTGTTCTGAATCAAATTTCTCTTTTTTGAAGACTTCCAAAACCTTTTCTATTGCCATTTTACTGGCAACTTCACCTGCTTTGTGACCACCCATGCCGTCAGCAACCGCCAAGAGTTTTCCGTCGGTCACGTCGATGTAATATGCGTCTTCATTATTTTCTCTGACGTTACCCCTGTGGGTAATCGCTGCCATCTCCATGAAAAACACCTCTATTTATTATAAATTAATTTTGCGATGTAAAATCCGTCAAATCCATCAATAGATTGATACATCTTTAGCACTTTGCCATCTTGTGATAACGCCTTTAGGCTTTCAGGCAACTCAGCTAAATAATAGGATGGATGGGTTTCGAGAAACCACCCAAGAATCTCGTCGTTCTCAATTGGATCGATGGTACATGTGCTATAAATCAAGCTGCCACCTGGTTTAACATACTTCGAAGCATGTTCAAGCATATTTTTTTGAATTTCCGACAACTGATAAATGTCACTCAACACCCGATTGTATCTGATTTCTGGTTTTCTGCGAATGATCCCTAAACCAGAACAGGGTGCATCTAGTATTATTTTATCATACTTTTCTATGTCATTTTCATTAAAAATTAGTGCATCTGCAACTTCCGTTGTTATACATGAGATACCCAATCTCTGAAGATTCTCCTCAACTTGCTTGGTTTTAAATAGGTTTACGTCTCTGGCAATAATCTCACCTTGGTCCTCCATAAGTTGAGCCAAGTGTGTTGACTTACCTCCTGGCGCAGCACACATATCCAAAATAATATCGCCTTTTGAAGGGGCTGCTACATGACCCACCAACATTGCGCTAAGATCCTGTACAAAAAAATGACCTTTTTCAAAAGCTTCAAGTAGGTGAATAGGCGTCGTTCCCATTTTATGAAGAAGGACTGCGTCAGATATAACTTCATGTTTTTTAGCTGTATAGCCTGCCTCAGTTAATGCCTCAACCAATTCATCTATTGTAGTTCTTAGGGTGTTGCACCTAAGACTAATCAATGGCACTTCATTGTCAGCTGCCATAAGATTTTCTGCAGCTTCCTTGCCATAAAGGGTAATCCATCTTTCCACTAACCAAATAGGATGGGAATAGGACACACTTAAAAACCTCACAGGATCTTTTTTTTCATCTGGGTAAGGCCATTTTCCTTCCAATCTAAGAAAGCTTCTCAAAATACCATTGACGAAACCTGTGCTCCTAAAGTTTGCTTTTTTTGTTAACTTAACCGCCTCATTGACTGCGGCAGACTCAGGTATTTTTTCCATAAAAGCAATTTGATAAAGAGCCATTTTAAGAATAATCAAAGTCTTCGACTCTATCTTTTTAAGTTTAACACTTGAAAGCTGTTCAATCCAAAAGTCTAAGGTCATTGATTTTTCTATAATGCCATAAACCAAACTTCTGACAAAGCGCTTATCTAAATCTGACATTTGGCTCTGGTCAACTTTTGTCTGTATTAATTTATTGGAAAACCCGCCTTCGTTCATTACTTGATGTAACAAATCACAGGCCACTTGCCTTGGGTTTGTATTCATTCTAAAGTCTCCTTTTTGGGCTTAACATGAGACAAGCCCGATTCAAATGAGTCGGGCTTGAAATAATCAATCATCATCTCTTAACAAAAATCTGTAAAGCAATAATCTAACCAGTTCCCCAAGGGCTACAGCAGCTGCAGCAACATAGGTCATGGCAGCAGCCCCTAGTACTTTTTTAGCCACTCTTTCTTCCTGATTGTCTATATAATAGCCATCTGTTAACTCGCCAATGGCACGTCGACTGGCATTGAACTCTACAGGTAAAGTGACAATCTGGAAAACAATCGCAAATGTATAGAACAAAATACCTATATCAATCATAAAAGTCGCTCTAAAAATAAACGCCGCCATAATTAAAAACCCAATGGACTGAGAACCAATATTGGCAAGGGGTAAAATCGAATTTCTGATTTTGATAGGTGTGTAACCATTCGCATATTGTAGTGCATGTCCGACTTCATGAGCTGCAACAGAAATCGCAGCTATACTTTGACTGGCGTATACTGAATCTGATAGGCGAATCACATTGTTTTTAGGATCGTAATGATCTGACAACGCACCCGCTATATGCTCAATACGAATATGTGTCAACCCATTTCGGTCCAATATACTCCGTGCAACTTCTGCACCTGTCATACCTTTATAAGACCTAACTGTGGCAAATTTATTAAAGGTGTGCTTAACATTGAATTGTGTAAACATAGCAAAAATGTAAAGTGGTAGTAAAAACACCAACCCCATTGTGCCAAAAGGACTAAGATAAAAATGATTCATAATAAAGCCTCCAAATTGCCAAATAATGATGTTCAGCCATGTACGCCATTCTAAATGTATACTTATTCTAGAACGGAACCCGCCACCAATTCATGACCTAAAATATAATCTGAAACTTTCATTTTTTTGCCATTAGGCATTTGAATCCATTGAATTCGAATGGCCTGATCTCCTGTTTTTACAAGCATGCCATTTTTCCCAACCTCTAGGATCGTCCCAGATGCAACTTGCTGATTATTGTCTTCAATTGATGGCGCATATAGCTTCATAACTTGATTTTCATAATGCGTAAAGGCTGTTGGCCAAGGATCAAATCCACGAATGAGACAACTGATACTTTCAGCGGTTTTGTTCCAATCAACTCTTGCCATTTCTTTTTTCAAAATAGGCGCATAGGTGGAAAGACTACCCACTTGTGGTGTTCTTTGAACTGTGCCCTTTTGACATTTAACCAGTGTGTCTTTAAGTACTTCTCCACCCATTGCCATAAGCCCGTCGTGAAGTTCTCCAGCCGTTGTGGTCTCTGAGATTGCCATAACCTTTTTATCAATCATATCGCCTTCATCTAGACCTTCCGACATGAACATGGTGGTCACGCCTGTTTCTTTCTCTCCAGATACAATGGACCAGTTAATTGGTGAAGCGCCTCTCAGCTTTGGAAGAAGTGAAGCATGTACATTGATGCAGCCTAGCGGCGGAATATCCAATAACCGCTTGGATAAAATTTGACCATAAGCTACCACAATAATCAAATCCGGCTTAAGGGCTTCAATCACAGCCGTGGCGTCTTCTTGCTTAATTCTTTCAGGTTGAAAGACTTCAAGTCCAAGTTCGAGGGCTTTTTCTTTGACAGGCGGTGGGGCCAATTTCTTACCCCTTCCTTTTTGTCTATCGGGTTGTGTCACAACCATGACTACTTCTCCCATAGCCTGGCACACATCTAAACAAGGTACGGCAAAATCAGGTGTTCCCATAAATACTATTTTCATGACTATGCCTCTTCCTCAACGATTTTGTCTGAATAGAGAATACCATCAAGATGATCAATTTCGTGACAAAGAGCAACTGCCAGTAAACCTTCTCCAGTAATTTCAATGGTTCTACCGCTAAGATCCTGCGCTTTTACAACTGTCTTTGTCGGTCTTTTAACCAAACCACTTTTTCCAGGGAGACTTAAACAGCCCTCTAATTCACATTGTTCCCCTTCTGTTGCAATAATTTCAGGGTTTATTAAAATTTTAACTCCCGTCTCGTCATAAACATCAATGACTACAACTCTTTTCAAAATACCAATTTGTGGCGCGGCAAGACCAACGCCGTCAGCGTCATACATAGTGTCAATCATATCTTCTATGATTGTCTTAAGTTTATCGTCAATCACCTCAATGACTCTACTTTTTTTTCTGAGTATTGGATCTTCCTCTGTTCTAATGGTTCTGATTGCCATAAAGGGGCATCCTCCTTCAATACGATTATTATTTAATTTACAATTATAATATACTCTGGGCTCTTGGATCTACAATGACTCTTAAATACTCAGAGAAAGCTTTAGAATCAAGCTTTTCATAGCAAGCCGCCCGAATGATTTCATTGATCATGCTTTTTTGTTCTTCTTTATATTTTATAACAATTTGCCATCTATATCTATTCTTTATTTTTGCATAGACCGCTGGACTTGGACCGAACAATTCGTACTGCTCTTTGCCCACGGGTTGAAGCAGGTCTTTTAACTGTCTTAATATGCTGTCCCCTGCTTTTTGAGCTTCAATATTTTCAGGTGAAGTAATCAATATGCTTGCCATTTGGAAAAATGGCGGATATTTAAATGCTTCACGAATACGAATCTCATCGGCATAGAATTTTTCGAAATCGTGTTTCATAGTGGCCTGAATGGCGTAGTGATCTGGTTCATAAGTTTGAATGACCACATGACCTCTGTCCTCACCTCTCCCAGATCTTCCAGCAACTTGAGTCAGCAGTTGGAAAGTTCTTTCAGAAGCATGAAAATCCGGTAGATTCAAAGTCAAATCTGCGGCAATAACCCCTACCAGCCCTACATTTTTAAAATCTAGTCCTTTAGAAATCATTTGGGTTCCAATTAGAATATCCGTTTCTCCTGACTCAAAACGGTCTAAAATAGATTCCAAATCACCTTTTTTTGAAGTGGTCTCTGAATCCAGTCTGTCTACAACTGCCTGAGGGAATAGCTTCAGCGTTTCTTCCAAAACTTTTTCTGTCCCCGTACCAAAATGTTTAAAATACGGACTCCCACAGGATGGACACTTTTTAGGTATGCTGATTCTGTACTGGCAATAACTGCATCTTAAATGTGAAGCGCCTTTATGATAGGTCAGTCCGACTTCACAATCAGGACATTTCATGCTAAATCCACAGGCACGACAGGCAACATGAGTACTGAAGCCCTTACGATTCATGAGCAACATAATCTGTTTATGACTTCTGAGTGCAAGACCAATCTGTTCATGAAGTCGTCTGCTAAAGATACTGCGATTCCCTGAAACCAGTTCTTCGCGCATATCAATTAAATCTACAGAGGGCAGTTCTGTTTCATTGAACCGCTTCTTCATGACAATTTTGTCGATTGAGCCTACAGCCGTTTGATAAAAATGTTCAATTCCAGGAGTAGCTGACCCCAATATGACTGGGGCATTGTGAAGTTCTCCCATGCGTATGGCCACTTCAACCCCTTGGTATTTTGGGGTTGTCTCTGATTTATATGAACTTTCGTGAGCTTCATCTACAATAATAATGCCCGGTTTAAAAAGTGGCGAGAAAATAGCCGATCTGGCACCAATAACAATAGGTAATTGACCTTTTTTAACCGCCTGCCACTGGTCATATCGCTGTCTTAAATTGAGGCGACTGTGAAATACCCCCACTTGATCTCCAAAACGGCGTCTAAAACGATCCACCATTTGGGGGGTAAGTGAGATTTCAGGGACCATCATCAAAGCTTGTTTCCCCATTTGAAGAGCCATATCCACCCATTCCATGTAGACTTCCGTTTTACCACTGCCCGTTACACCGTGAAGTAAAAAGGTTTGATGGATTTGATCTGCAATAAAGGGCGCTACGGTATCAAAGGCCCCTTGTTGTTCTTCTGAAAGACCCAAATAAGTGTGCTCTTCTGAAAAAACATGATGGTCTGGAAGGGTTAATACCACTTCAGCTTCTCTCGTAAAATAACCTTTTTCCACAAATTTTACAATACCTGCGGTAGTTGATCCCGTCACTTGTCTGAGGGTCGACTCATCGGTCCTGCCATAAACCATCACGTGCTTAAGAAGCCGCTTTTGGGCAGCAAATCGGTCTGGTAGTTCCGCATATAGTTTTTCAGCATGCTTCAAATCCATTTTCAAGTCGATGTAAAACTTTTCGGCGTCATCTACATCGGTATAAAGATGTTCTTCTTTTTCTAAAATCCCTTGTTTGAGCCATTGTTGAATCTTCTTGTCTTCTTTAGTGCCTTCAAAATAGCTGAGTAAAGGCTTATTTTTTGATTCTATTTTTACAAAACAGGACAGACCGTCCACATCTAAACTTTCAGGACTTGGTTTTTCTAACCAGGATAAAGCATAGTCACGCTTCAGCTTAGTACCCGCAGGCATAAACAAGCTGAAAGCCTCGCTGTAAGTACAAATATATTGCTCACGGAGCCATAATGCCAATTGAACAGCACTGTGATCGATCCAAGGTACATCGTCGCAAACAGCAGCGATCGGTTTAATCTTAGATAGGGCTACCTGCTCTGCCAAGTCACTTTCGCTGATTTCAGAGACCACTATAGCCTCATGGGTTTGATTAGCTTTCCCAAAAGGGACTTGCACTTTCATTCCAGGTCTTGTAGCCTCTGCTAAATGTTCAGGAACGGCGTAAGAAAACAGGCGGTCTATTCGTTTGGTCTGCCTTAGCAAAACCACTTCTACATATTTGATTGAATGGACCATCTCTGACACCTCCTTTAAAACCATTATACCCCATAAGGTTTTTGACCTAGGGCATGTTAGAAGGAGTAGGTTTCCCTACTCCTTTATTTTTTCCTTCGCGGTGAAAATCATAAATTCAATGCGAAATCTATTTGTTTTGATGATAATGCATGGCCTTTTCAAGGACAATTTCAGCCACAGCTTCTTTTGAACGCTGATCATAATCCACTGCATTACCTTCTTTATCTATGATGGTAACAATATTCGTGTCCGTTCCAAAACCTGCACCTGTTTGAGAAACATCATTAGCAACAATAAAATCTAAGTGTTTTTGTTCAATTTTGCGTTTGGCATAAGCAAGGACATTCATAGTCTCTGCCGCAAAGCCAACCAATACTTGATGGGTCTTTCTTTCACCAATAGATTTCAATATATCTGGGTTGCGGGTAAAGGCCATCGCCAATTCGCCATCTGCTTTTTTAATTTTCTCCGTTGCCACTTCTTTTGGACGATAGTCTGCAACGGCTGCTGTCTTAATGATAATATCCTGTGCTTCAACAACTCTCATAATGGCTTCATACATTTCTAGGGCTGTTTCTATAGGGACAAACGTTACACCCTTTGGTGGTTCCAACTGGGTAGGTCCTGAAACCAAAGTAACTTCTGCTCCAAGTTCAGTCGCTTTCTTGGCAATGGCATAACCCATTTTCCCTGTAGAGCGATTTGTGATAAAACGTATAGGATCTATTTTTTCAATTGTTGGCCCTGCGCTGACAAGAACCTTTACACCTGCCATTGGAAGGGCTTTAGGTGTAAAGTAATCAACAATATAATTTACAATATCTTCTGGTTCTGCCATTTTGCCAGCACCAATATCTCCACAGGCAAGTCTACCTGAACCTGGTTCTATAAAATCATAACCTAAAGTTTTTAAGCTTTCAATGTTACCCTGCGTAATGGGGTTAATATACATATTCGTATTCATAGCAGGGGCAAACACTACTTTTGCAGGAGTTGCCATAATTGTCGTTGTAAGGAAGTCATCTGCTATGCCGTGACACACCTTTCCAATAACATTTGCTGTCGCTGGTGCCACAACAAATAAATCCGCTCTCTTAGCCAGAGCAATATGTTCTACATCCCAAGTCTTTGGTTCTTCAAACATGTCGTGTACAACATAGTTCTGAGACATAGACTGGAAAGTGAGAGGCGTTACAAAAGCTTTTGCATGTTCTGTCATGACCACGTATACATTGGCATTAAGTTTCCTAAGACGACTGACTAAGTCTACTGCTTTGTAAACTGCAATACCGCCAGTAACCCCAAGGACAATATTTTTTCCGGTTAACATGATGTCAACACCATCCTTTTATGGAAAAGGCTTCTCCCCTTTGTTAATTCAAAGGAGAAAAGCACTTTGTCTGTTTAGTCTTGATCTGTGCTTTTAACACACTCGATCTTGCCTTCATAAATTTCTTGTGTAGCAATTGATACAGGTTTGTGTAAAGATTTTGCATATACGTAAACTTCGTCACCATCGATGATTTGTCTTGCACGCTTTGAAGCTGCAATTACTAAAGAATAACGGCTTCCTGCAATCTCGATTAGTTCGTTAATAGGTGGATTCAACATTATTTTTTTCCTCCTTCAGCTCTTGGATGAGCTCTGTTACGTTCTCAGGTAAAATTCTATAGCGTTCAGCTTCAAGAATATATTGAAGACGCTTTGTAGCATTTTGAACAGTATCATTAATAATATAATAATCGTAGTTACTCATCAAGTCAATCTCATCATAGGCGCTGGAAAAACGCTTATTGATGGCTTCAAGAGTTTCTGTACCTCTCCCTACGATTCGGTTTCTAAGTTCTTCCATTGAAGGTGGTACAATGAACACAAACACACCCTCAGGGTATCTGTCCTTCACTTGTAAAGCACCTTGAATATCAATTTCAAGGAGAATATCTCTGCCTTGTTCGAGCTGATCCATGACAAATCCTTTTGGAGTGCCGTAGTAATTATCATACACTTGTGCGTATTCCAAGAGCTCATCGTTTTCAATCATGCTTTGAAACGCTTCTTTGCTAATGAAGAAATAGTTCTTTCCGTGAACTTCTCCTTCTCTAGCTGCCCGAGTCGTTACAGAAACGGATAAGTGAATGTCATCACTGCTCTTGAAAAGTTCTTTGCATATAGTTCCCTTGCCGACACCTGACGGCCCTGAGACCACAATGAGCAGACCTCTTCTCTTCATATTCAAACTCCTTTTTGATCGTTCGCGAGAATTTCGCTGTCATGAACAAATCATCATTCTTTACCTGACCCATCAATTTTAACCATCTTCGCAGAGAATATCAAGAGATAATTGATATTATTCATAGATTATTGAAATTCAGCAATGCAATTATTCAATATTCTGGACTTGTTCCCTAATTTTTTCAATTTCACTCTTAACTTCAATGACTGAATTGGCAATATTTAGGTCAGGTGATTTCGAGCCTATTGTATTGATTTCTCGGTTCATCTCTTGAATGAGGAAGTCAAGCTTTCTGCCTATGGCGCCGCCCGATTTGAAGATCTCTTCAATTTGAACAAAGTGACTTCTCAATCTGACCACTTCTTCTGCAATATTAGTTTTATCCGCAAAAATAGCAACTTCGTGTATGATTTTTGACTCATCTAACTCTGCAAAGTCACTGAGAAGTTCCTTGATGCGATCGGTTAAACGAGTTTCATACATTTCAACAAGTTGTGGTGATTGAGCTTCAATCTTCTCAAGTGTCCCTTTGATGCCCTCTACTCTGCCTAAAATATCTTCTGCTAACTTGTCCCCTTCTTTTTTACGCATATCCATCATAGCTGCCAAAGCTTTGTCCATGGCTTCTGATAACAAGCTCCAAATGGTTTCTTCATCTGCTTCTTTATATTCTACAGACAAGGCATCAGGATACCTTGCCAAGAGACCTAATCCAATTTCTTCTTTTAATTGATAACGCTCTTTCATCGCGCTAAGTGTACTAACGTACTGATCTAAAACCGCAAAGTTCGGTTTGATCATATAATCTTCGCCCACTTGTTCTTCAAAGTTGATGAAAATTTCTAAGCGACCTCTTGAAATACTATTCTTAACCATATTTTTGATACGGTCTTCAAACATATTGAGTTTTTTCGGCATTTTGACCAAAACTTCACTGTATCGGTGATTGACCGATTTCATTTCAATAACCACTTTGTGGGTTTGTGTTTCCACTTCGCCTCTGCCGTAACCTGTCATGCTAAAAATCATAATGTGCCTCCAAGATTAATATTTAAATTTCATTATTTATCATTTGATGAACTACTTTAATTAAATGATTGATGGTCTATTCTTCCTTGATTTTTAAAGTAAGAATTCTCCCGTTGCAATAGCCTCTGCAGGACCCGTCATTTCAATTTGACCTTCTTTGATATCAATAGAAAGTTCTCCACCTGCAACATTTACCATTACTGGCAAGTCCACAAGACCTAAACGATGAAAGGTATACGCACTTGAGCAAACCCCTGTGCCACATGCCAAGGTAAGACCTGCGCCCCTCTCCCATGTATCTACCCGTAAATGGTTCCTGTCAATCCATTTGACAAAATTAACATTGGTTCTTTCAGGGAAAATAGGCAATTTTTCAATCACACTACCATATTTAATAAATTCCTTATCGTCAAATTGGCGCTGTCCTAACTGAACCACCGTATGAGGTACACCAACTTTTAATACGTGAATCATAAAGGTTTCATCTTCTACTGATATTTCTGTGCCTTTAACAGCTTCTTCACTGAGGGTGCTTGGAATTTTCTCTGGGCTAAGCTCTGAACTTCCCATGTTCACTGTGAGCTGATAGCCCTTTTCTGTGTTTGCAGAAAGGGTTTTGACCCCGTCACCTGTCTCAACGGTGAATGGATTCTTTTGAACGATACCCGTCTCTAGACAGAAAGCACCAAAACACCTAATGCCATTGCCACACATGGCCGCATAAGAACCATCGGAATTATAGTAGACCATTTTTGCATCTGCTATATCAGAAGGATAAGCAATCATAAGTCCGTCCGCACCAATACCAAACCGCCTGTGACACATTTTTGCTGCTAAATTTGATAAATATTCATGACTATGGTTTTGAAGTTCTTTATGGTTCATCAATATAAAATCATTGCCTGCACCATGCCATTTCATAAATTTCATTTGTTGTTCACCTGCCTTATGGGATTATTATCAATTGGAACTCTGCATAAGCGATGACGCTTCTCTTGCTATATTTCCAATCCCTACTATCATACCATATATTAAGACTCCCTATAGGATATATTTCTTTTAAAAGACCTATTTTAGTGCTATACTGACTTGAAACACTAGCATTAGCAACTGTTATTAGGAGGTGTTCTCCATGGCATATGATGGCCTGTTTTTTAGAAGCTTAGTCAACGAGCTAAGCACGACACTGGTTGGCGGTAAAATAGATAAAATCCACCAACCTGAAAAAGATGAATTGCTTATACACATTAGAGCAGATGCCCATAATTATAAACTTAAAATTTCAGCGGATGCTTCCATCCCTTATCTTTCCCTTTCAGAAGAAAAAAAAGAAAATCCTATGCAGGCGCCAATGTTCTGTATGCTACTAAGAAAACACCTTTCAGGTGGTCGCATTCAAGCCATTCGTCAAATGGGCCTTGAACGGGTAATCGAAGTAGAAATTGAATCTCGGGATGAGCTTGGGGATTTAAGCACTAAAATCCTTTGTATTGAAATCATGGGCAAGCATTCTAATATTATTTTATATCAGCAATCAAATCTTAAAATATTAGAGTCCATTAAACGAATTTCAGCTGCAGTGAGTCGTACACGTCAGATTTTTCCGGGTATTCCTTACACCCCGCCACCCTTTGATAAAAAAAATCTCCTAGAAAATCTGCCAACATTAGAAATGCTTCGAGATTCAGAATTATTACCCCATAAGTACCTTGTTAAGGAATGGCAGGGTTTTAGCCCCTCCAGCGCTCAGTGGCTCCTTTCCAACGAAAACTTGCCAACCGATTTATGTTTATGTGATTGGCACACACATCAATTAGAAGATTTATTGTCTTTGTTAAAAGATTTTCAATCTAAGCTACTGAGTAATACCTATGAACATGCCATGTTTTATGAAGATGCTCATAAGGAAAAACCTCGTGAAGTCCTTTGTTTTGTTCCAGTAGCAATGAAAAATGACTCGAGAATTACTTATTTTGATTCTGCCGTCCAGTTGACCAATACCTTCTTTGGTTCAAAAGACCATTCCAATCGAATTGATCAAAAAGGCGCTCACATGAGAAAATCCGTTTCTCAGCGTCTGGAAAAAGCTTGGCTCAAGCAAAGTAAGTTGCAGGAAGACTTTGAAAATGCCGAACATAGTGAGCAGTATAAAGTTTTAGGCGAATTGATTCTTGCCAACCTCTATCGAATAGAAAAAGGTATGTCTCGGGCAGAAGTTGAAAATTATTATACTGACCCCATCAGCACTCAGATTATTGAATTGGATTTAAGATTAAGTCCTTCTGAAAATGCACAGCGCTATTTTAAAAAATACAACAAAGCCAAAACGGGGCAAATTGAAATTTTGAAACAGCTTGAAGAAACACAGCATGAAGTAGATTATTTAGAACAAGTTTTGACGGCAATCGACAACAGCAGCGATACGGATACCCTAGATGAAATTCGATCAGAACTGGCAGATCAAGGTTATTTAAAACGTAAAGTTGCCGCCTATAAATCAAAAAAAATGAAGCTTAAGTATTTGCAATTCCTCAGTTCAGATGGCTTCGACATTCTGGTGGGCAAAAACAACTATCAGAACGACTATTTGACTCTAAAATTGGCCTCTAATAAAGATTTATGGCTTCATACCAAGCTCATACCAGGCTCTCACGTTATTGTAAGAACCAATGGTGAAGAAGTGCCTGACGCAACCCTTATGGAAGCCGCTTTACTAGCTGCATACCACTCAAAAGGGAGACTTTCAGGACAAGTTCCCATTGATTATACTTTGGTCAAAAACGTTTCTAAACCAAGTGGGGCAAAACCGGGCATGGTAATTTATCAAACTAATAAGACCCTGTACGTAACCCCTGAACTTTCTCTTATTGAAAAAATTAAAGTTAAATAGTTTTGTCTTCAGGGCCTGACAACGCTTAGAAAACTAGTAGTTCCTACTGAATTTACAAAAAAACGCACCTATCAGATTTTCCTTCTGACAGGTGCGTTATATTTTTATTTCATATTCATATTCCAATTTAAATTAAGCATTTAAATTATTCTTTCAGTAAGTTCATTCCAAAAGCACCTATCATACATAAAACAAACAGTAGCGGCCATAACATTGGCAGTCCAAAGATGTCTGTATAAATACCCATCCCTGAGGTTGCAATCACCGTTCCTGAAGCAAAGAAGAAGGTGGTCACAGCGTTGATTCTCGCCCTAAAGTTTTCAGGGGATCTATTTGCCAAATAAACGCCAAAGCTTGTAGAGAGCATAATTTCACCGATAGACCAGATCAGTGTGGAAATTACGTACCAAGTCATATGATGAATCATGCCAATCATACCGAATCCTATAGCATAAAGAACACCGCTAAGGGCAATGGTTTTGATAGGCTTTACATGTCGCATGAAATGGTTTAAGGGCAATGTAAGCAGAACAACCGTTAAAGCATTGATACTCATTAACACGCCGAAGTAACTCGAACCTATACTACCAAACTGTTTGCCTAGCTGAACTGGCAATCCAAAAGTATGCTGACCATAGGCAATACTGAAAAGCACATTAATTAGTAAAAAAATGAGGATTTCAGGTCGCTTTATCAACACACTGAATAAACTCCCCTGCTCCGCTTTTTCCAGTTCACCAGTATCATAACTTCCAGATTTAGAAGTTCTCTCGGAATCCTTTTTGATTTCAGGTTTTGATTCCTTGATTTGAGTTAAAACTAATCCCACAGCCGCAAAAGAGGTCAGTGCGTCACCTATAAACAAGAGCGGCAGAAAGTGATTAAACAAAAAACCTGCTACCAAGGGACCAAAAGCCACACCTAAATTGATGCCCAAATAGGAAAGTGAAAATCCCGCTTGTCTTCTCTCAGGCGGCAGTACATCTGTAATAATCGCACTGAGAATAGGACGTATTCCTCCGCTAAAGAAAGCTGACAGGATAATCAACACAACCATAAGTTTGGATGTTGGTATAAAGCCACAGGTTAAGAGCAGTACCGCCGAACTGGTTTGAAAGATTAAATATATATTCTTTCTACCAAAATGATCAGAAAGTTTCCCACCCGTCATAGCCCCAGGAATAATGGCTAAGGCACACAGAGTCACAACGAACCCCGCTTGCGTCATAGAAAACCCCAGTTTATTAACCAACAACATGGTTAAAAAGGGCACCACAAAATCTCCAAAGCGATTAACGATTTGTACAAAAAATAAGATGTAAATGGTTTTTGGTAAGCCTTTGTATGTGTCAAAGAGTCCCATTTTATGCTCCTCTACTTGTCGTAGATGCAAACTTCATCGATGCCATCTATTTCCGATATTCTCACCTTAACAATTTCTTTTGTTGAAGTTGGCACATTTTTACCCACATAATCTGCGCGAATAGGCAGTTCTCTGTGGCCTCTATCTACTAAAACTGCCAACTGTATGGTTTTCGGTCTACCAAAATCCATGACTGCATCTAAAGCCGCTCTAACCGTTCTACCTGTATAAATTACATCATCTACTAAAATAACGTGTTGATCGGATAAATCAAAGGGAATCTCGCTGCCATTAACAATGGGATTATCCCCTACAGTACTTAAATCATCACGGTACATAGTAATGTCAATTTGTCCGACTCTGACACTTTTCCCCTCAATCTCACAGATTTTATCTGCAATGCGGTTTGCTATTGGATAGCCTCTGGACAAAATACCCACTAAGACAATGTCGTCTACCCCTTTATTTTTTTCAATGATTTCATGGGCCAAACGAGTGATTGAACGTCCAATTGCTTTGTCGTCTAATATTTTAGCTTTAAAATCCATTACAAGGCTCCTTCCAACTTGTCCAATATTCTTTGAAAATATCCAGGTACTTCACTGGTAAATCTCATAAATTCTCCTGTAATAGGATGTGTGAAACCTAAACTGGCCGCATGAAGTAATTGACCATCGTGTTTGAGTTTAGCACTAGGATTTCCGTATAACGGATCTCCAACGATGGGGTAACCGATGTGCTGTAAGTGAACACGTATTTGATGGGTTCTTCCTGTTTCCAACTGACATTTTACCAATGTATAATCGTGGTAACGTTTCATAATTTCGTAGTGGGTAATGGCTTCACGTCCTTCTCTCGAAACCGCCATTTTCAATCGATTCTTAGTTGAGCGTGCCATAAATGTTTTTATAGTACCACTTTCATTTTTCATTTCACCACAAACTAAGGCATAATAAATCCGCTCGGACTTGTAGGCCTTAAGCTCCTCAGCAAGGGTTCTGTGAGCCAAGTCTGTCTTGGCAATCATTAGTAGTCCCGAAGTGTCTTTGTCAATTCTGTGGACGATACCAGGGCGTATAATGCCATTTATAGTAGAAAGCTGATCTTTACAGTGATACATCAAGGCATTGACTAAGGTTCCTGAATAATTTCCCGGTGCAGGATGAACAACCATTCCTTGAGGTTTGTTGACCACAATAACTTGATCATCTTCATAGATTATTTCTAAAGGTATATTTTCTGCCTCTGCCGACAATCTTTCAGGCTTAGGAATGGTCAATATCACTTGATCATTTTCTTTGAGCTGATGTTTTTTGACATCGTTGGTCTTGCCGTTCACGCTGACACGGCCTTCTTTAATGAGTTTCTGTATATAACTTCTAGAGAGTCCCTCTACAATCTGACTTAAATATACATCAAGTCGGGTTCCAGGGGCATCGTCATAAAGGAATTCAATAGTTTCCTCTTTTAGTTCATTATCATTTTCCGGGTTCACTATTGACCTCCTAGGGCAATTTGTTTATGGTTTTACCGCCGTTTTACTCATTTTCAAGAGCGTTTGCTCATTTTCAATCAAAAAGCAAAGTGAAGAGGATAATCCTCTTCACTTCTATTTTACGAACCTTAAGCTCTTTTTTCAACGAAAAGTTTTACATTGCATCCGTTGAGTTCAAATTCTTCATAAGGCTTATCTGATCCTGTTGTTAAAGACACCGTCAAAGTTTCTCCCATGATGTAGTCTCTGTGGGCTTCAATACCCTTTTCAAAGGCTGGTTCACACTCATAGTAAACATTGATTTCATCTAAAACTTGGAAGTCAGCAGCTTTTCTCATTTGCTGAATTCTAGAGATCATTTCTCTTGCATAGCCCTCTAGTATCAATTCTTCTGTAAGAGTTGTATCTAAAATTACAAAAACGTTGTTTTCAAGGCTTACTGTAAAACCTTCTTTAGCTGAAATATTTACCAATACGTTTTCTTTATTGATTTCAATCGTTTCACCGTCAATATCAACACTTAATACTTCACCGTTGTCTAATTTTGGAGCAGCAACCGCTGGATCGAGTTCAGCAAGCTTCTTGCCGAAAAGACCCATTTTTTGACCAAGAACTGGACCGAGGACTTTAAAGTTCGGTTTGAGTGAGAAGTTCATGTACTCCCCTAAGTCCTTAGTAAAGACCACTTTTTTAACATTCAATTCTTCTTCAATCAGGTCCACTAAATCAGAAATTAGCGACTCGTATTTCCCGTCGATAACCACTTGGTGAATGGGTTGTCTAACCTTAATTTTAACAGTTTCTCTTGCGCCACGGCCAAGGGTTACCAAATCACGAATCAAGTCCATTCGCTCTTCGACGCGGCTGTCTACCAAGTCCATATTAGCTTTTGGATAGTCTGCCAAGTGCACCGATTCTTCTTCAGTAAGATTTCTGAAGATTTCCTCTGTCATGTATGGTGCAAATGGTGCCGCTAATTTACAAACGGTCACCAATACTTCATACGTGGTGTTGTAAACTGCTTTTTTATCTTCAGTCAATTCATTGCCCCAGAATCTTCTTCTAGAACGTCTGATGTACCAGTTAGATAAATCTTCATTGACGAATTCTTGAATTTTGCGAACGGCTTTCATGGTGTCGTAGACATCCATTTCCGTAGTAACATCTCTAATTAGAACGTTTAATTTAGAAAGCATCCAACGATCAAGTTCAGGTCTATCTTCTGGTTTAACAAAGAAGTCTGTCGCTTTAATTTGATCCGTGTTGGCATAGAGCGTGAAGAAATTATAGACGTTCTTAAAGGTTCTGAAGAATTTGCTGTCTACTTCTTTTAGGCCTTCTTCATCAAATTTAGTTGGCATCCAGGCTGGCGATACGTAGTATAAATACCATCTGACAACATCTGCGCCATATTGGTCAAACATCGCAAAGGAATCTACTGTATTGCCTCTAGACTTAGACATTTTCTTGCCTTCTTTATCTAGGATCAAGTCGTTTACTAAGACATTTTTGTATGGTGCTTTACCCATAACAAAGGTTGAAATAGCAAGCAATGAATAGAACCAGCCTCTTGTTTGGTCAATCCCTTCACAGATAAAGTCAGCTGGGAATAATTGATCAAAGGTTTCTTTGTTTTCAAACGGATAGTGGTGTTGCGCAAATGGCATTGCCCCACTGTCAAACCAACAGTCGATAACGTCAAGTACACGTGTCATTGTCCCACTGCACTTGTCACATTTTAAATGAATATCATCCACATAAGGTCTGTGAAGCTCTACGGTTGCTGGGTCAATTTTTTCAATAGCACGGTCAGCCAATTCTTGCTTAGAAGCCACCGTATCCATATGACCACAGTCACAACGCCAAATGTTAAGAGGTGTTCCCCAGTAACGGCTTCTTGAAATGGCCCAATCGTTAACATTTTCAAGCCAGTTACCAAAACGTTTTTCCCCAACATAAGGTGGGAACCAGTTAACTTCGTTGTTATTGGCAACCAATTGGTCTTTTAGCTTTGTCATTTCAATATACCAGCTCGGTTTAGCATAGTATAAAAGCGGTGTTTTACATCTCCAACAGTGTGGGTAGTTATGCTCCATTGACTGTTTTCTGTAAAGCTTGCCATTTTCTTTTAACCAGTCGATGATTTCTGGGTCCGCATCCATAACGAATTTGCCTTCCCATGGGGTTGTGGTGTATTTACCCATTTCATCTACAGGCTGAAGGACAGGAAGATTGTATCTCATGCCTGTATTGTAATCGTCTTCACCGAAAGCTGGGGCTGTATGAACAATCCCGGTACCATCATCGGTAGTAACGTAGTCTGCACAAGTGACGATGAATGCTTTTTTCTCTGCTTTTACGAAAGGCATAAGCTGTTCATATTCCATAAATTCTAAATCTTTACCCGTCATCTCTTCAAGAACTTCATATTCTTTTCCAAGAACTCTCGGCGCTAAGTTCTTCTCTAAGTAGTACACTTCATCATTTTCTCTAACCTTGATGTAAGTTTCCTTAGGATTGACCGTTAAAGCTACGTTAGAAGCCAATGTCCAAGGTGTAGTTGTCCAAACAAGGAAGTACTCGTCTACATCTTTACGTTTAAATTTCACAAAGACCGTAGCTGTTTTAATTTCTTGATAGCCTTGAGCAACTTCATGAGAGGCAAGACCTGTACCACAACGTGTGCAGTAAGGAAGAATCTTATGCCCTTCATAGATGTAACCTTCTTTAAAGAATTTATTGAGAATCCACCAAACGGATTCAATGTAGTTATTATCTAATGTGATGTACGGATTATCCAAATCGATCAAATAGGCCATACGCTTTGTTTGTTCACGCCATACGCCTTCATATTCAAAGACAGAACTTCTGCATTGGTCATTGAAAGCTTCAATACCGTAGCTTTCGATAGCTTGCTTGCTGTCTAAGTTAAGGCGTTTTTCCACCTCAATTTCAACGGGAAGACCATGAGTGTCCCAGCCTGCTTTACGCTTAACTTGGTAGCCTTGCATAGATTTATATCGGCAAACACCATCTTTTAAAGCTCTTGCAATAACGTGGTGAATTCCTGGACGGCCATTGGCTGTTGGAGGGCCATCGTAGAAAATAAAACTTGGTTTTCCTTCTCTCGACTCGATGCTTGCGTTTAATAAGTCAATTTGATCCCAGTGATTTCTGACTGCTTCTTCAATGACAGGCATTGTGCCTTTATTTAGCTCTTTGTAACTCATACAATCACTCCTTTTATTTTACTTGTTTCACAGATTTAGCTCATAGGTTGATTTCAAAAAACAAAAATCCCTGAGCTTAAAATAGCTCAGGGACGAAAATATATTTCCGCGGTACCACCCGACTTGCATGACAACTGTTGATAGCTTACTGTCATACCACTCAAAGACTATAACGGCGTCAACCGTTCGAGACTACTTTGTTTCACCTCGAAAGCTCCAGGCTGATCTTCACACATATTGCTTCTATTGGCTCGCACCCTTTCGCCAACTCTCTGAAACCGCTTTACATGCTACTCTTCCCATCACAGCTTTTACTTATCCAACACAATGAAGGTATGGACAATTTCAATTAACCCAAATTATAGCGGATTTTATAATAGCCGTCAACACATTTTCTGAATTCTAATTTTAATGCGGTCCTTTTTAGAAGTGCCTTCAATGGCAGACAAAATAAGTCGTCCTTTGCCTCTGCAAGCAATCAAATCTCCTTCAGAGAGCAAATGGGAGGGTCTATTCTCAGGTAAATGGTTGATTTTTACTTTATCCCCTGAATAAAATCCATAGCAAGGCTTCTTGAAAGGTTAAACCCGCCGCAAGAACGGCGTCTAGTCTTAAACTTGGAACAGTCTTAAACTGTTCTTCCGTTTCAACGGCTGGGATTTTATAAGCATTTAAAGGTGCCATCATAGTCGTCACACTATATCTGCCAATCTTTTCAAGTTGTGAACTGATATAGTCTGCCAATTCTAAGTCACAAATAATTTGAATTTCATTCTCAACAATAGATAAATCGCCAATCCGATTGCGTTTAAACCCTAAGGCCATCAATGCCCCTAGAATATCACGATGGCTCAGCTCAAAGGTTTTTGCAGTGACGTGGGCCATAATCAGCTTCAGAGGAAAATCTTCCTGCTCAAGAGGCGTATAGCTAGGGGACAAACCTATCATTTGATATTCTGCATCCTCATAGCCGCCGAATGAGCTGATGTGAATATCTTCATGACATTTCCAGAACAGTTTTTCACAAATGTCACGCTCCAAAGGACTTAAAAAAGCGGTAAAGACCTTTTCATGGTATTTACCGCTTTGCATGACTTTGTCTAAAAATTTCGCTGCTACAACCCTAATTTCTGGATCAATAATAGATGATAGCAGTTCTCTCTTAATCATAGGTAAGTAATTACCATTCTCTTAAGAAACTCAATGACCATAAATAAGAGAATCGGTGAAAAATCCAATCCACCTGTTATGCCGATTTTGTGCTGAAGCTCCTTTAAACGGCGCTAGAAGCGGCTCAGTAACTTCAAACAAGAATCGCACCAATGGGTTGCTAAGATCTCTTACAAACCATGATAAAACAGCTCTGATCAATACCAGATAATGATAATATTTAAAAATTGATAAAGTGATTGTTGAATTAAGTTCATTGAATTATTCCCTTCTAGAAGTCCAAGCAAAAATACCTTTGCTCTCTAATGCACTTTTTATATCGCCACAATTTCAACATTGTATGGGGCTAAGATAAAAATACCTCTTGAAATTTTTTTGAATATGACCATCCAGCGCGTAAAGAGCACCGCTACAAAAATCAAAGATCTTTTTGCCAAGTTCATTGTCTAAGTCTTCAATATTCAATATGACAGGTTTTTTACTTTTCAAGCTGTCGACAATGGTTTCGAATCTTCAAACTCTTTCGGTTGATAAAGAACAACTTCCATGTCATAATTCATTCTAGGCATGACACTTGCAGTAGGTGCCATAGGTGCTGGACCCTGCTTGTGTAGTCGTTTTTCCAATGTTAACCACTTTACTTTGAGGACTGCCATAAAGGGCTTGAGATGTGGCTTTGATTGTTGTAATTGTTATAGTCATCAAAGTCTTCAGCATCTTCATAATCATAATCTTCATCGTATTTTTGATCGGTTTCTAAACCCATCATATTTTTTACCTTATCAAGAAACTTCTCCGCCATATACAACCCCCACTATTTTGAATAATCTCTAGCGCCAAAAAATGCCCGTTCCTACTCTAACCATATTTGCGCCTTCTTCTATTGCTATCTCAAAATCATTTGTCATTCCCATTGATAAAAACGTCATATCTGTTTTATTATACATGGTTTTCTTTAATGTTTCAAAAATATCCTTCATTTCTGAAAAATAATTTCTTAGCGCTTCTGTATTCTCAGTATTTGGTGCTATGGTCATTAAGCCTTTAATACGTATATTAGGAAGCTGAGAAACTTGTTCAACAGTTCAAATATCTCTTCTCTAGAAATTCCGAATTTAGTCGCTTCTTCCGCTACATTGATTTGAATCAAAATATCCATGATTTTCTCTGCTTTTTCACATCGTTTAGAAATCTCTTCAGCCAATCTGAAACTGTCTACAGAGTGAATTAAGGAAACTTTGTCCACAATGTATTTCACTTTATTGGTTTGTAAATGACCAATCAAATGCCACTTAGGTTCGTTGAGTACATGGTCGTATTTGTCCATGACTTCTTGTACTTTATTTTCTCCAATATCCGTAACACCTAAGGCCATAGCCGCATTGATAACATCTAAGGAAAGGGTTTTCGTTACGGCAATCAATGTAATCTCTTCTGGTTGACGACCACTCTTAATCGCAGCTGTAGCAATTCGGTCTTTCACCTCGTTAAGATTATCTTTAATATATGTGTACACTCTTTTTCTGCCTCCTATCGAATGGAATCGCCTGGGCGAATGCCTACAGGATCGATGACCACCTGGCTATTGACGTCCACGGTCTTAATCCGCTTAGTTTCGCCATTCTCTATAACTGTAATATAGCCTGGTTTAATAATAGCATGTTTATCATCATTTCCCAAAATTTTTATAGGTCTAAAAACTGCTTTTTTATCAAGTCCTACTACATAAACGCCTTGTATCCCATTGTATGTAATGGTAGAGCTGTTTTGAATTTTCAGTCCTTGATAATTTTCTCTAATAACTCTCACATCTAAAAAGCGATTTTGATAGAACCCATCGTATAAATCGGTCATTTTTAAAACGAGAACCCCTTTTTTGTTGTTCTCAAAAACGTCTGTTACTTTCCCAGAATATATTTTTTCGTTGATTTCAACGCCGATTTCCTTGTTTTTTTCATAAGAGTCCATGTCATCTCTTTCTACCAGACACAAGAGAAACCAAGTGCTGTTGTCCACAATCTTAACCATGGGGTTTCCCGCTTGAACCGTTGTCTGTCCCCATTTCCCAGGATTATCTTTACTTGCGAATACCAATTCATAATCGATATTATATAAATTATCCAGTGTTATGGTATCCTCAAAGCCATCGGTTTGGAATGTGACAAGGCCCGATTCAGGACTGCTTAAGTCAATATTCTTGCCTATCTGAATATCATTGGCATTTAAATAGGTCTTTTTAAATGAAGATACACTGTGTTCCAATACGTCTTGGGACTCAATTAATTTTTTCTTGCGTTCCATTTTAAGCTGTAAATCATTTTGAAGTTCTTTTAGCCTTTTGAAATTGGATTGGGCTGAGGCAGCGTAGACTTCTTTTCTTAAAACTTCAATTTCCTGATTAACCTTTGTCAGATCCACTCTGACCATTTCATGAGCAGCTTGGGAGGTGACTTTTGTAGCATCTACGGTCTCTGAAGCTTTATTGTCCTCCACTAAAATCGAAGCAAGACGATTGGTCTTTTCAACTTTGTCTCCTTCTTTAACAAACCATTCCACCTGACCAGATACATTGGAGTTAACAATAGTCTCTTGTCTGAGCACCACAGCTCTACAAGCTTTTTCCACATCCAAAGTATCATATATGGCTTTATAGGTCTTTTCTCCTGCCAAAACTCGCATGACCCCTAAGACAATTAGATAGCCCAATGCCAATCATAATTAATACCGAAAAAGTGAGTCGCTTATAGCTTTTTATCCGCATAGGTTCTCCTAAAAAAAAAGACTACCTTAGGTAGTCTTAGTTGATTCGTTAAAATAGTCTCCCATATTTAGCAACTACTTTCAACTTTTTGATTTGCACAACCTTGAGTTCAACAACCTCGTCCATTTCAGTAATCATACACAAAGCGCCAATTTTTCTTTTGGCACCGAGTACGGTTCCTTTAATCATTTTATTGTCTTTTAAATAAACTTTGATTTCGTCGCCTATATTCAATCGCGTCTTTCCAAGTTTAAATACTTTGTAGTCCAGACTATCTATGAGGTTTTGAGTTACTTTTTCTGATTTGATGGGTACCTTGAGTTGATTAAAATCTAGTTTTTCTTTGATAAACGCAAGAAAATAACCAACGAAACACAGTGTTAACGCCATCAACAATAGTTTTTCAATATTATAAAAATCCATGTCAATCACCATACTTCCTTATATCTACTATTATAAGGCAAGGGCTATCATCTGTAAACGAAATGATATTTTACATTTTTATTTCTTCCCAATGATGGACTTTATCCACCGTCTCTTCCATTTCGTGTTTGAGACTGCGAAGCATCAAATTCCTTACAGATGTTCTAGCATCTTTTCCTTCATATAATACCCTATAGAGTTCTCTTGTAATCGGCATATCTACGTCAAATTTCTGTGCAAGGTAATAGGCTGACTTAATAGTGTAATAGCCTTCTACTACCATTCCAATTTCCTTTAGAGATTCTTCGACAGACTTACCTTCTCCAATCAACATGCCAAAGCGTCTGTTACGGCTATGCATACTGGTACACGTTACAATAAGATCTCCGATGCCTGATAATCCCTTAAAGGTATCTACATTGGCCCCCATGACTTTACCCAGTCTCCCAATTTCAGAAATGCCTCTGGTCATTAACGCAGCCTTTGAATTGTCTCCAAAACCAAGACCATCACTGATACCTGCACCTAGAGCGATAATGTTCTTAAGGGCGCCCCCTAGTTCTACACCAACCACATCTGGATTGGTATAGATTCTTAGGTTCTCATTGCCAAACAAGTCCTGAATAAGCTCTGCGGCTTCCTTGTCCACTGATGACGAAACCAATGTTGTTGGAATACCTTTAGACACTTCTTCTGCATGAGAAGGTCCAGAAAGGGCTACAAAATTAGCATCTGGAATAATTTCAAGAACCACTTCAGAAATGCGTTTTAAAGTTTCCACTTCCACCCCTTTGGTCACGTTGACTATAAGAGGACGAACGCCAGAATATTGTTTTAACCGATTGACAATTTCTCTCACCGATTGTGAGGCAACTGCTAAAACATAAACATCTGCATCTGAAACGGCGGTTTCAAAATTTGAAGTCATGAGGACTTGATCATTCAAAGTAATACTTGGAAGATATTTCTGATTGATTCCGGTGGCCGCCATTTCTGCCATCTGAGCTTCATTTCTTCCCCAAAGTCTAACCTGATGATTATTTTCAGACAATACTCTAGCCAAGGCGGTTCCCCAGCTGCCTGCACCCAAGACTGCAATTTTCATAAGTTCACTTCCCTTTCATTCATGACAAATGCGTTTAAAGTCAATTATAAATTTTTCTCTTTCTTCTCTCTGATAATGAATCTCAAAGGTGTTCCTTTAAAATCAAAGTTTCTTCTAAGATGATTCTCTAAATAGCGAATATAAGAGAAGTGAGCCAGTTCTTTATCATTTACAAAGATGACAAAGGTTGGCGGCTTAACCGACGCTTGTGTCATGTAGTAAATTTTAAGGCGCTTTCCTTTGTCAGTCGGCGGTTGATTAAGCATAATGGCTTCATTGAGGACATCATTTAAAGTACCTGTTGGTACGCGCTTAGAGGCTTCAGAGGCCACAAATTTTGACTCTTCTATCATTTTGAAAAGTCTTTGTTTCGTTACAGCCGATACGAACATAACAGGCGCGTAGCTTAAATAAGCAAGTTCTTCTCTGATCACTTTTTCGTATTCTGTATAAGTATGGTTGTCTTTGCTGAGTAAGTCCCATTTGTTGACAACAATAATAACCGCTTTTCCAGCTTCGTGAGCATAGCCAGCAACACGTTTGTCCTGCTCTGTTACGCCACTTTCAGCATCAATGATCATCAGACATACATCTGAACGGTCAATCGCCGCCAAAGTACGAATCATACTATATTTTTCAATATTATCGTCAATTTTACTTTTTCTTCTAAGTCCAGCCGTATCAATCAGAACGTAATTATCGCCCTGATACGTAAACGGCGTATCGATGGCATCTCTGGTAGTCCCGGCAATTTCACTTACAATAACCCGCTGTTCACCTAAGATGGCATTGATAATAGAAGATTTACCTGCATTTGGCTTTCCAATAACCGCGATTTTGATAATATCTTCATCGTAATCATTTTCTAAGTTATCTGGGAAGTTTTTAACAACTTCATCTAAAAGATCTCCTAAATTCAAACCATTAACTGAAGAAATCATAACTGGTTCTCCAAGACCTAAATTGTAATAGTCATAGAAATGGTCTGGCATTTTGAAATGATCTATTTTGTTGAGGGTCAAAATTACCGGCTTTTTAGATTTCATAAGCATAAGGGCAATTTCTTCATCTCCTGAAGTATAGCTTGTTTTACCATCTAACATAAAGATGATGACATCTGCCGTGTCAATGGCAATTTGAGCCTGTTCACGCATCTTTGTCATAATGATATCGCCATTAGAGGGTTCAATACCACCTGTGTCAATTAATGTGAACTTATAGTTAAGCCATTCACAGTCTACATAAATTCGGTCTCTTGTAACCCCTGGTGTATCTTCAACAATTGAAATTCTTTCCCCTGCAATTTTATTGAAAAATGTAGATTTACCTACATTTGGTCTTCCTACAACTGCTACTACTGGTTTTCTCATAACGTGTTCCTCCTATACGGTAAAATAACTTGAGCCATTAACCTTGATCTTTGAGCGCTTTGATCATCTGCTTGAGGTAGATGTAACCCTCTACTTCAGCAATCAGTACCTTTTTACCCAATTGTTCAGACAGCGACGTTACCGTCGTGTCATCTAAAAAGATATCTTCATCTGCTTTCATCATGGATCTAGGAATAATCACAAAATCGCCCAATGTCACGTTTTTGCTTTGCTCTAAGATATCCTGTCCAACTATAAGTCCAGACACGGTAATGGATGTACCAAAAAAGTGATTGTCTATTTTGATGACTTCGGTTGTTAAAGGAAGTCTCTCGTTGACCTTTTGTACCATTTCTTTCATGAAAGCGCAGGCAGAATGGCCTGTAAATAGGGTTGCGGTCTTTGAAGGCAAATCTTTTATATTGCCACCTAAATCCTCTAATGCGTCTTCTAGCTCTGAGCTGAATTTACGCATTAGTCCAACACCGTTTTCCAATTGTATAAACCCTTCATAATCGTCATAATCAGGGACTTCTTGATTGGCCATGACATAAAATTCATCTGATAAAAATGCAAAACGGGTATCTAATGTCTCTAAAAATTGTGTTTGTAGTTTGTGCACTTGAGCAATGACCTCTGCTGATTCTTCTTCTGTGAATCCTCTTAAAGGCGCTAGACCCTCTCTGTATTTTGTAAGACCTACTGGCACTATGGCAACACTTGCCAAGCTCGGGTAAAGACTTGAAAGATCTGCGAGGGTGCGTTCAAGTTCTACACCATCATTCTCATTAGGACAAAGCACAATCTGAGCATTAACTTCAATTCGATGTTCTGCTAAAAGCTTCAACCGCTCCATGATGGACCCCGCAAACCGATTCCCTAACATTTTAACTCTAAGTTCAGGGTTAGTGGTATGTACCGATACATTGATAGGGCTGATGCGGTATTCAATCATGCGTTTAAGATCATCTTCCGTTACATTGGTAAGGGTAACAAAATTGCCTTGTAAAAATGAAAGCCGTGAATCATCATCTTTAAAGTATAAGGTCTCTCGCATGTTTTCTGGCAATTGATCTATAAAACAAAAACTGCACTTATTTCGGCAGGATTTGGCTTCATCCATTATGGGATTTTCAAATTCCAGTCCTATATCGTCATAAAATTCTTTTTGAATAGTATGGGCTAGGATACTGCCATCTGGCTTCTTAATGACCAATTCAATCTGTTCATCTGCAGTGAGGAAGATAAAGTCAATAATATCCTCGACTGCTCTGCCGTTAATAGACACCAGCTCGTCTCCTACACAAATGTTCAAAGTCTCAGCAATAGAGCCTTCCGACACTGTGGATATTCTATTTTTGACTTCTCTTTTCAAGCAAACTTCCATTGGGCACCATACCTTTACACTAAAATAAATCATGTGCCCGAAGGCACATCCTTGACTATATTACAACAGTAGTGACAATGTGTCAAAGTTCCATTCCGTCAAACAAGCATCATAAAAGCCGCCATTCGGCCTGTATTGCCATTTTCTTTTCTATAGGAAAAATAGTCTTCCCTTTGACATAAAGTACAATCTGGCGATACTTCTATTTGACTCTCCGTCAGACCTGACCTTAGTAAATCTTTTTGAATAATCCTCTTTAAATCCATTAAATAGTGATCAGGAACAGTTGGCTCAAAGCAATCCGCGTGGTCTGGAAAAGCATTGTACACAAGACGGTCTACTTCATAGCAACACTTCCCTGCTGCTGGACCAAGGACCACAACTAAGTCCTCAATGGCGCTGTCAAATTCCGCTTCCATGAATTTCACACCTTTAACGGCTATTTTTAGGGCAGTACCCTTCCAGCCGCTATGAACCATTCCACAAGCTTTTTTCTTTGGATCATAAAAATAGACAGGCGTACAATCTGCATAGAAAGTCATCAGCAGGGTATTCCTCTCACTTGTAAAAACACCATCAGTTTCCGATTGAACATATAGGGGCAAACCATCTCTCATCACTGGCGACTGACTGGCTACCTTGAAATTTACTAAGTCATCTTTGTGAACCTGTTCGGTACAGACAAATGCCTCAATATTTCTCTTAAGTGATAGACTCCCTATGAGATGTTTGACATTTTCCCATGCCTCGTCTCTATAGTGACAGGACAATATACCCATATGCTGGTTACCAAAAGGTAACTCCACAACGCCGCCATTTCGATAGGTAAAGCCTTGAATCAAATCTGTAAATACGTTGAAACTCTCAAATGTTTTAAATGACATAGGCTTCTACCGGTGCTTCTCTGCTAAGAGTTTGGTAAGCTCGTCTATGAATGAGTCAATGTCTTTAAACTGACGGTAAACCGATGCAAACCTGACGTAGGCTACTTCATCTAACTCTTTAAGAGCATCCATAATCATCTCACCAATCATTTGTGATGGCACTTCTTTTTCTAAATTATTGTTCAAATAGGTTTCAATGCGGTCCACAAGCTGCTCAATCTGTTCCAAAGAAACAGGTCTCTTTTCGCAAGCTCTGATTAAACCATTGAGTACCTTGTTGCGATTAAAGGATTCGCGAGTACCGTCTTTCTTAACTACGATCAGAGGGATTTCTTCAATTTTTTCATAAGTTGTAAACCTATTCTTACAAGAAATGCATTCTCTTCTGCGTCTGATTGCGCTACCTTCTTCTGTAGAACGAGTGTCGATAACTTTTGACTCTTCAAAATGGCAAAATGGACAATGCAAATTAATCGCCTCCCTTTAACTGACAAAAAACCACCTGAAACAGGTGGTTGAATTTGCCTATCTTTTCTTTCTTAAAAATGTCGGAATGTCATATTCAGCAGCATCTGAATGGTCTGTTGCTTCCGCAACTGGTTCAGCTACTACTTCAGGGGTTTCAACTTCCGGTGTCGCTACTGGCTCAGCCGTTTGTACCGCTGGTTGTCCAGCTACTGGAACCGTTTGGCTTGTCGGAGAAGCTACTGATGCTGCTTCCGGGTGGTCTTCAAATCCTGTCGCAATAACTGTGATTCTGATTTCGTCTTTAAGGGATTCATCAATCACTGCGCCGAAAATGATGTTAGCTTCCATGTCAGCTGCTTCTTGTACAATAGCGGCTGCCTCGTTAATTTCGTAAAGACCAAGACTTGGTCCACCTGTAATATTTAAAAGTACGCCTTTAGCGCCGTTAATGGTCGTTTCTAAAAGCGGTGAATGTATGGCTTGCTTCGCTGCGTCAATGGCGCGGTTTTCACCGCTAGCATGCCCAACACCCATATGAGCCAATCCTCTTTCATGCATGATCGTTTTAACATCTGCAAAGTCGAGGTTGACAAGGCCTGGAATGGCAATCAAATCTGAAATACCTTGTACGCCTTGACGTAAAACATCGTCTGCAATTTTGAAAGCATCTACAATCGAAGTTCGCTTTTCAACAACTTGCAAGAGTCGATCATTAGGAATTGTGACCAATGTATCTACTCTTTTTCTTAACTCTTCTATACCTTTATCGGCGTGCATCATTCTTCTTCTACCTTCAAAAGTAAAAGGCTTTGTGACAACACCTACTGTTAAAATTCCCATTTCCTTAGCAATTTGAGCAACGATTGGTGCAGCACCTGTACCAGTACCACCGCCCATTCCAGCTGTTACGAAGACCATATCAGCACCTTGAAGTGCTTGATAAACGTCGTCTCTGCTTTCTTCTGCAGCCTTACTGCCAATTTCAGGATTTGCCCCTGCGCCTAATCCACGCGTTAATTTTTCTCCAATTTGGATCTTATACTCTGCTTTTGAGTTATATAATGCCTGTTTGTCAGTATTGATTGCAATAAATTGGATGCCTTTTAAGCTTGCTTCAATCATTCTATTGACCGCGTTATTACCGCCGCCGCCGACACCGACAACCTTAATTTGTGCAAACTGTTCTGTATCCATATCGAATTCTAACACGAGTGTGACCCCCTTAGTATGACTTTGTATCTTAGCGAATAATATTCGTTCTAAAAAAACCTAATTTTCTACAAGTACCTTACTCTATAATACCATATTCTGATAGTGCTTAGAAATAGTAATATTCAAGATTTTTACACAAATTACACCGTTTCGTCGGTTTTTTTTCTGTTTTTTCGATATTCTTCGATAAATTGCCGTCTAATAATGGCCAAGTTGTTAAATAAACGTACGCCAAAAGCAAATACGGCAGCATAATAAATTGGCACACCTAAGTTATCACCAATATAAGCTAAAAATGCTGCGAGAATGGCATTGGTGAAAAATCCTGATAAAAAAATGATAGGATCGAATTTATTGTCTATTGAGGAGCGTACAGCGCCAAAGACTGAGTCGATTGCAGCTAGAATGGCCACCGAAAAATAAACAGAGTAACTCGTGGTAATGGTAAGGGGAATTAAAAACCCAAGGGCTAGCCCTAGGACAATGCCTAATATCGCTACAATCATTTGCTTACTTCCTCCTCAGATTTTAAAAATACAGGTTCCTTAATTCGTGTATAGGCAGGAATTTCAATGTTGATACTGGTATTGGTCTCCACAAATATTCCTGTGTCTCTTAAAATATTAGCATAACCATTGGGACCATCAACAACTTCCAATAGTCTGTTCTTATCGCCTATCGCCCTTATGATAAATGGCTGAGCAAAAACTTGGTCGTTAATTCGAATGGTTGGTCCTGTACAATACATTTCCGTCTTCGACAGTAAAATACGCTGATTGTTAATGCTGATAGCCTCTGCCCCAGCTGCGCGTATATCACCGATTAAAGCCCTCATGTCGTAATCATGTACAATCAGGTCGTTCGGATTTTCGTTTGTATCAAGATCTCTTTCTGCATCGGTGACAATAACCACTATACCTGGTCCTTCAAGTTTGGTCAGTCCTGCAAAAGTCTTATATTGTTTTACGTTTTCTTCAAGAACGGATTCTAAATCGCCTCCGCCAGTTTGAGCACTTTCATAAGCTTTTTCCTTGGTTTCTAGTTCTTTTTGTTTTTCTTTTAATTGTTCAATCTCAACTTTTTCTTTTAAAATAGTGCTTTGAAGATTGTTAATGTCTGTAAACTGGACGTATTTATAACCCATCTGCGACAATCTTAACTGCACTGCAATCAGCATGCCCAAGATGACCATGAGTATGACAATGATGGTCTGACCTTTTTTTAATTTCATGGTTTCACCTCATTTATTCATTACACCGTTATCAGAAAGACCTGCAAAATGCCTTATTCAACTACTGTTGAATATCGGTAATCGATGATGCCTTTATAACGAGAAACTGTTACTTTTTCCATTTTTTTAATATCTATTTGATAATTTTTTTCTCTAATGATAGACACAATGCCGAATCGTCCAGAAAGGGCACCTTCTAAAGTTTCTGGATTACCAATAACTTTCACAACGAAAGGCGTTGTCTGTGGCACTTGGTTAATATTGATATTCTCCCCTGCCGCACGTATTTCTGTATGACTTAAAATTCTCTGGTCATTTATGGAGATGGCTTCTGCTCCAGCTGCATTTAATTCGTTTACCAAGTTCACAATAACGTCATAATCGTAGACGAGATTGGTTTCAAAGGTGCTGTTGGTTTCTTTCGTTGGATTGTCGATAAAAATTTCAATTCCAGGTCCATAAACATCTGTCAGACCTGCAAAGGCCTTATATTTCAACAAGTCTTCATTCAGGTTTTTAATCACTACATTGCCCTTAGACTCGGTGCTTTCAATTTCCTTGAGTTTTTTCTCCAATGAATCAATTTCTGATGTTAAAAGCTCTTTTTCATTTTTTAGCTTAGTTAATTCGCCTACTAACTGTGCCGATTTTTGGCTCGGTGACTGTCCCTGCAAAAAATTTTTTTGAACGGTTTTAAATTGTAATGACATGATGATGCCTAATAATATACAGACCGAACCAATCCAAATTGCATCCTTTTTAAGTTTCATGTCTACTTCGCCTCCTATTTGCCAAATGGCTTATAAATGGGCAAGCCATCGCTGCTCACGTCTATCAAACCTGTTTTAATGCCTTTTGACTGTAAATTATCGTAAATTTCAACGGAGCTATTGAATCTCGTTTCTAAATTTGACAAATCTCCAAAAGAAACTTTAAGTCCTCGTTTTGTGTAGATAAGCAAGGTCCCCTCAGAATAGGTAAATTTGGAGAGATACTCAATATGAGATTTTTCCATTAACTGTTTTAAACTCACAATGCGCTCTAAAACTCTTGACTGATCTACGGTGATTTTTTCTCCAATTTTAAATTCTTTAAAAGTTAAACCTTCAATCACCGCAGCATCATAAACCATTTTGTCTACCCGAAGTACATGAAGTTCATCGTCAAGAATAATGTAAAATCCCGCATTCGGTATGGCAAATCTATCTTGTCTATAGGTAATTTCTATTTTTAGCTTCTGGGGCCACTCTTTTTTTAAGTCTGCATCCAATACATAGGGATGGGTTTTTAAACGTTTAATGATCTGCCCTTCACTTAGAAAGGGCAAGATAGTTTTACCTCTTTGAATTTCTGCAATATCCAATAATTCTTCCTGAGTCGTAAAGGCGTTCAGGTTAAGTGATACCTCACTGACTTTAAAAAGAGGTGTAAAGAGGGTTGACGAAAGAAGCAATGCACTCAGGGCGCCACTTAAAAATGGTGTTCTAAAATTTTTATAGCTGATCTCATCCCTTTGTTTCACTGCTGTCACTCCATTTCAACCTATTTTACAAGCTTTATTAAATCTTTAACAATCCCTTTTGCAGCCTTTTCTCTCGATATTTTTTCGAAACCATGAATCATTTCTTGCAACTCTTTTTTATCTTCTTTGCACTTGATAATAAACTGAGATATTTTAGCGTCGTTTAGGTCATTTTCCGTAATCATCTTACTAATGCCAAGTCGTTGCATTTCTTTGGCATTGAACGTTTGATGGTCGTCTGCCACGTTAGGCGAAGGAATCAAGATCGATGGGGTTTTTACTGCCATTAACTCTGCCAATGTCGTCGCCCCAGCTCTGCCAATGACTAAGTCCGCCGCACATAAATATCTCGGTATATCGAACAAATAATCTTTGATAGTGGTGTTTGGTCCCAGTTGCAGACCCGATTGGTCTAAACATTTAACAAATTTCTCATAATAGCTCTTCCCAGTAACATGAATCAGTTTATAGCTTTTATCATTCTTGAAAAAGTTAAGAACCAGCAGCATGGTTTCATTGATTTTTTTTGCCCCGCCGCTGCCCCCAAAAGAAACCACAAAGAAAGTATCATTTGGAATCCCGAGAGACTCTCTGCAACTATCCTTTTCTAAAGACTCAAATTCATTTCTGACTGGGTTACCCACTAATTTTAATTTCTTTTTATCTGTAAAGTAACGACCACTTTCTTCATAGCTCAAATAAATTCGGTCAACAAATTTAGAGAGAATTTTATTGGTCTTACCAGGAAAAACATTTTGCTCATGTATGGCGGTCTTTATTTTCTTACCGGAAATAGCCGCAGCCAAAACTACTGGTCCTGCCACGTATCCACCTGTTCCAATGACCAAGTCAGGCTTAAACTTTTTAATGATTTTAATTGAATCTGCCAAAGCTCCAGATGCTTTTTTTACTGTACCTATGCGCTTAATGGGACTTTTGGAACTGAATCCTTTTACGTCGATAATTTCAAAAGGAATGCCCGCCTTCATTACAATTTCATGTTCAAGACCCGTTCTTGTTCCCACATACATGAATTCTGTGTTGGGTGCTTGTCTCTTTATCTCTTCAATAATTGCAAGCGCAGGATAAATATGCCCACCAGTGCCACCACCGGTTACTAAAACTTTCATTTTCATTCTCCTATTCAATTGTTTCCTTTTTATGATCTTTTCGATCAATGGTATGCTTAGAAATATTAAGCAAGATACCCATCAATGTCAACAACAAAAATAAAAAATTGCCGCCATAACTGATAAAAGGAAGTGGTAAACCCGTTACAGGCATGGACGATGTGGCTACCGCAATGTTGATCATAACCTGTATGCCAATAAGCGAAGTAATACCTGTGGCCACTAAAGAACCGTATAAGTCTGGTGCGTTTATGGCAATTTTAACCCCTCTGTATATTAAGGTCAAGAAAACTAATATAATGAACACGCTACCCACAAAACCTAATTCTTCTCCAATGGTGGCAAAGATGAAGTCATTTTGGGGTTCTGGAATATACAACTTGTTTAAAATACTCTGTCCAAGACCTACGCCGTAAGCACCACCCGTTCCTAAAGCATATAGTGATTGAACCACTTGATAACCATCGCCCTGAATATCTTTAAAGGGATCAAGGAAAGTGGTAAATCGCCTCATACGATAGCCACTGGTTAAAATCGCCAGTGCTATTGCACCGATACCGACTGCCCCTAATCCAAGCAAATGAGACTTTCTGACGCCTGCTACAAAAACCATAGTTACTATCATAAGAGATATGGTAATTGCTGTACTCAAGTTCGGCTGAAGAATAATCAGTCCTGCATACAGAGCTATCAATCCTAAAAACGGCACTAGTCCCTCTTTGAAAAGATGAAGAAATCTACGCCTTTTAACCAATAAATCAGGAACAAAAACAATAATAGCGAATTTAGCAAATTCCGAAGGCATCAACGTTGTAGGACCAATATCCAGCCATCTTCTCGCACCTTTGATTTCCATACCAAGAGGCGTAAAAAGTAAAATCAACAAAAATATACTTCCTAGAAAAACAGGCCAAGAAATTTTTCGCCAAAAATGATAATCAATATTCATGGTGATAAATAACGATACGGTACCTAACGCAACCCAGAAAAGTTCCTTTTTTAAAAAGAGAAATTTGTCATCCCAGACAGCCATAGCGTAGTAATAGCTTGAACTGAAGACCATCATAACCCCTAAAAATATAAGGATTACAATGGCGAAGGTCAAAGTAAGGTCAACTGATTTATATTTTTTCATTCGTGCTACTCCAGCGCATTGACACAAGCTTTAAAATGATCGCCTCTCACTTCAAAACTCGGATACATATCCCAACTTGCACAGGCAGGAGATAACAATACCGTCTCCCCTTCCTTAGCCATTCCATAACACAATTTTACAGCTTCTTCAAGATCATTCACCTTTGTAACTGCTTCAAACCCGTGGACTTTAGCTGTTTCAAGCAAGAGCTGTGCAGTCTCTCCAAAGACTACCATATGCTTGACGGTAGTCCCAAAAACAGCAAGTAGCTCGTCAAAGGTACTGCCTTTGTCCATCCCCCCAGCAATGAGATAGGTTGGTTGCTTCATTGCCTCGATAGCTTTAATAGAAGAGTCAGGATTTGTGCCTTTGCTGTCATTAAAGAATGTCACACCTTTAAGAATTTTCACAAATTCTACACGGTGTTCAATACCCTTAAAATCTGCTATAGTCTGTTTAATAATTTCTTTCGGAATGCCCGCATAATAGCTGATGGCAATTGCAGCCAACACATTCTCTAAGTTATGTGGCCCAGGAATAAAAATGTCATCTACATTCATAATAAAGACCACTTCGTCTTTTTTGAAATCATGTACGTATATTTTACCATCCTCGGCATAAACGCCGTTTTTCATTTTTTCCATTCTGCTAAAATAAATCACTTGCCCTTTGAAGTTTCTTTTTCCCACTTCGCGAGTCAATAAATTATCATAATTAAGTACTAGGATACTTTCCGAGTCATTATTTTCAAAAATGCGACACTTAGCATCAATATAATTTTCCATTGTCTTGTGACGATTTAAATGGTCTGGTGTCAAATTTAAAATTGCAGCAATTTCACATTTAAATTGTTTAATCGTTTCAAGTTGGAAACTGCTAACTTCTGTTACGAAACAAGAGTCGTCACTACTCTTTGGTGCTACCTCAACAACTGGCAAGCCAATGTTTCCCACAACATAAGCTTGTCTTTTCCCCGCTTTGAATATTTCACCGACCAATGCCGTAGTAGTGGTTTTGCCGTTGGTGCCTGTAATGCCATAAAAATGACCCTTTGCAAGTAAGTACCCCAGTTCTAATTCTCCTATTATTCTAACGCCAGCATTTCGGGCTTCTTGTATAAAATTCAAATTAGTAGGCACACCAGGACTTAAGACGATGCAATCCAATTGGCTTACATTTTCGGGGAGTTTTCCAATACAAGTTTCATCGTATAATCCACTCAGTTGCTCTAAAAGATCTGTAAATCGTTCCACTGGTTTAGCATCGTGAAGAATCACAAAGGCGCCTTGGCTCTTTAATGCCCTTACTGCCGGAATGCCTGATTTAGCAAGTCCCACTACCAATACACGTTGTCCAGAAAACATAAGGTACCTCCTAGAATATCATAATGTATGACACAATTGCCATGACTGCTGTCACAGATGAAAATGTCATTACTATTTTTTTCTCATTCCAACCGCTTAGTTCAAAATGATGGTGAATGGGTGCCATTTTAAAAACGCGCTTTTTCGTCTTTTTAAAGACCAACACTTGTATCGTTACACTTAAAGTCTCAATCACATAAATTAGACCCACAATAGGTACAAAGAGGACTAATCCCGTCATCATAGAAATAGCTGCTATTGCGCCTCCAAGAGCTAGCGAACCTAAGTCTCCCATAAATACCTTCGCTGGGTATTTGTTGTAAAATACGAAACCGACCAGGCCACCGCACAAAGCAAATCCTGCTGCAGACAAGGACACTAAGCCAAACTGCCATGAACAAAAGGCAAAGAATGCCATGTTAAAGAAGGTCACTGTACCTGCCAAACCATCCAATCCATCCGTTAAATTGACACCATTGGCTATTGCCACAATAAAAATACACATAAAAGGATAATAGAATATACCCATATCCCACATCATGTTAGTAAAGGGAACCATTACGGCTGTCCCAAAATAGGAAGCCACTGCCCCTGTAAGCATAAAGGCTACAACAAACTGTCCTATTAACTTTTGCTTAGGCTTAAGCCCTTCATTTTTTTTCTTTTGAATAATCAGCCAATCATCTAAAAAGCCTACCAATCCCATTCCTAATGTTCCTAGAAGGAAAATCCAGGTTTCAATTTTAAAATTGAGAGTCAAGGCAACTGCGCACATTAAACCCGTTAAGAAGATGAACCCACCCATTGTTGGCGTGCCCGATTTTTTTAGATGGCTTTGAGGACCTAACTCTCTGATACTTTGACCAAACTTTAGTTTTGTCAAAAGGGGAATCAGAAATTTACCTAATATTAAGGACATGACACAGGCAAAACCAAAGCTGAGCCAATCATAAGTATTTATCATATTACCTCCAACTGTTCAAATGTCATTGTGATTAAGTTATCTGTTTTTCAGAGCTAGAGCAGCTTCCTCTCGGTCATCGAAATGATTTTTAGTAATGCCGATGATTTGATAAGTCTCATGACCCTTTCCAGTGATTAATAAGGTATCACCTTTTTGTATTTTCTCAACCCCATAAGCAATGGCAAGATGTCTATCCGCTTCAATATATACTTTTTCTCGGTTGCTCTCTTGTATACCTACCAGAACCTCATCAATGATTTGTTTTGGATCTTCTGTTCTAGGATTGTCGCTTGTGAGGATGGCATAATCTGCCTTGGCAGAAGCTATATTCCCCATAACAGGGCGCTTGCTCTTATCTCTGTCGCCACCACAGCCAAATACCACGTAGAGCTTCCCTGATGTAAATTCACGACATACGTCAATCACTTTGTCTAGGGCATCTGGTGAGTGAGCATAATCTACAACGACTGTAGCGCCTAAATTATTTTTCACCACTTCAAGTCGGCCGTCTACAGCTTTAATGCCCTTAATAGCCAAATGCAATTCTCCTGCGTCGCAGCCCATTTGATCCAAAAGTGCCAAAACAGCCAAGGTGTTATAAATATATATTTTTCCCGGAATTGGAATATTGACGTAAACCTTTCCAGAAGGATAATTCAATCCATAATCGCTACCGTTATGATGTGCGATAATATCACTGGCAAAATAGTCTGCCTGATTCGTTAAGCCATAACTGTAAACCGTTTTACCTTCCGCTTTTAACTCTCGATATAGTCGAGCACCGTAAGGATCATCTATATTGATAATAGAAGCTGTTTCGGTTTGGCCAAATAAAACTTTTTTAGCTTGATAGTAGTCTTCCATATCTTTGTGAAAATCCAAATGTTCTTCAGTCAGATTAGTAAAAATGCTGTAGTTAAAATGTACATCGTCTACACGATGGGTTCTAAGGGCATGGGACGAAACTTCCATAATACACGTGTCTATGGATTCGTTAACCATCTCTTGGAATAACCACTGCAGTTTAATAGATTCTACTGTTGTATTACTTGTGGGATATAGGTGTTCGCCAATACGATTTCCCGTCGTTCCCAGTACCGCCGTCTCATGGTGGAGCGCCTCTAGACAATTTCCCGTTAAATGCGCAATTGAAGTCTTTCCATTTGTGCCTGTTACCCCGATAAGATTAAATTTTTCGCTAGGTCGTTGATAAAAATCACTGGCAATTAGAGCCATTGCAGAAAGTGTGTCTTTAACTAGGATTACTGTGAGTCCATCATATTGACTTGACCACTTCATATCTACTTTTTGAGGATTGTCTAGCACAATTGCTTTACAACCATTTTGAATCACTTGAAGCAGACAATCATGGGCATCTACATGATAACCTTTGATGGCAATAAACAAACTGCCTTCATGAGCAGTTCTGGAATCGTTACATATATCGATCAATTCTGAAGAAATATCTCCAAGTAAAACTTCGTGTTCAACACGTTTAAGGACTTGCTTTAATTTCATAAAAGGACCTCTTTTTCCTTAGCATTTGGACCGTTCAAATTTCATGGGTCAGTCAAAAACAATTGAAAGGCAACACCATAAGATATTG